>MWCA01000029.1 GCA_002069785.1 Lentisphaerae bacterium ADurb.Bin242
CGAAAAACGCCCGAAATTGTTGACGAACAGCACGGTTTCCAGCATCTTCCGGTCTCCGGTCTTGAAAATCAGGTAATACCAGATCCCCGCAAGCCCGACGGACAGCACGCATCCGGCTCCGAGAAAAAGGTAGTGCGTCCATGAGATTTTCCGTTCGAGCACATCCCCGAGGACCAGCCAGACTCCCAGCACCAGTCCCGGAAGGCCGAGTCCGAGCAAGCCTTTGGTATAGATGCCTCCGGCAAGTCCGGCGGCAAACAGAACAAAATAGCCGAGTTTGACACGCTTGTTCTCCGAGAGGCTCAGCGCAAAAAAACTGAATACCGCCAGCAGGACGAAAAACGCCAGTACCATGTCCACCATGCACTTCCGGCTGTTCCCGAAGAATTGTGCGCTGGTCATCAGCATGACGCAGGAGAGCAGGGCGCACCACGGCGGAAATCCCAGTTTCCGGGCGAAGGCGAACAGAAGAAGTCCGCAGCCCAGCGCCGCCAGCGCGGCGGGGAGCTTGGCCGTAAAATCGTTGATTCCGAAAAGGGAGTAAGCGCCTGCCGCCGCCCAGTAATACAGCGGCGGATACTCCAGAAACGGTTCCTTGTTCAGATACGGGATCAGGTAGTTTTTTTCGACAGCCATTTTGGCCGCGATCCCGGCGACGCGGGTCTCGTCCCCGCTTTGAAGTTCCCGGACATTCAGGGCGGCCAGGGTGATGACGGCCGCAAAAGCCAATGCCATCGCAAATCCCTGCCGGACGGTCAGTCGTTTCCAGTATTCGAACATTCACAGGTCTCCTGGGGTTCATGAGGATTTTCAACAGCCCGGCGCAGGGAGTCCCATGCCCTCCGCAACGCATGCCGTGCCGGAAAAACTTTTTCAGGACAAGACATTTTGCGGTTTACCATACACCCTTTCCGTCCGGAAAGCAATCCGTCCGGGAAGTGATCTTTCAAAAAAGTGAATGCCCCGGTTGCGGGAGGGTCTGCTTCGCACGATGATTTTTCCGGAGGTTGAAGCGTCCGGGCGTGGTTCCGGTATATTTCCTGAACTCGCGGCAGAAGAACGCCGAAGAGGAAAATCCGCATTCGGCGGCCGCCTCTTTCACGCTCATGCTGCGGAGCGATAGAATCCGGCAGGCCGTCTCCATCCGTTTTTTCTGCCGGTATTCGCCGGGAGCGCAATGCAGATACTGCCGGAACAGACGGTTCAGCGTGCTGATCGACACACCCCCGGCGCGGGCGAGCGTCCTCCTTCCGGCACGGCATCCGGCGACGGTTTCCAGAAAATGAAGCGCTTTGACCAGGGAGGGCGGATAGTCGGCCGCCGGACCGGAAATCTTCAGGGAGTTCAGCAGCGCGAACACCAGTTCGTCCACCTCGGGAGCGTTCCGGGAGGCTGCGTGATAAATGGCGTCGATGCGGGCCTCGGTCGTTTTCTCCTCCGGATGAAAGCAGATCTCCTGTCGGAACAGTTCGCGCAGAATGACTTCCGTGACCGGATTGTGCGGCAGGAAAACACATTTCTTCCAGCCGGTCGGATTGGCCTGAAGCACGGTCTTGTCTCTGATCCCGAGAAGATAAATGTCTCCCGGGGAAAGAGTTCTGGTTTCCGATTCGCTTCGGAGCAGGAAAGAGCCTTTCGTGACGAATTCCAGAGAATAATATCCTGTTCCTCCGCCGCGGGCACAGTAACCGTCCCGCCAGCAGGCGGAGCCGACGCCCCAGCAGCCGAGAAAGCCGTTGACCGCCCTCCAGGAAAGATCGAGGCAGAAATCTTCCTGGAACGAGCCGTTCTTCGGAGGGTGTCCGCTTGTGATTCTCCGCATGAAAGAGGCCATATTGATTCCTTTCGACAACAATTTGGAACAATTCTGTAATTTTACTATATTGTATTACAGGAAAAATTCAAGTATATTGAACCGTTTCAACAATCGGAAAGGAGTTTTTCCATGCTGAGAATCGGAATTGTGGGATGTGGTTTGCAAGCGGCGACCATTGCCGGATATCTGGGAATTTACGGAGATGAATATGAGGTGGTCGCCGTGGCGGACTACGATTTTGAGAATGCCAGAGCCCGCATGGCGCAGAAAAAAGTCAGGATCGCGGATTCCTGCCGTTTCTTTCACGATGCCGGGAAATTCATCGAATCCGTCCCGAAACTCGACGGGATCATCATCGGCACTTTCTGCACGTTTCATACGGAGGTTGCGTGCCAGCTCGAGGTGCTGGGTGTCCCCCTCTATATCGAAAAGCCGGTGGCGATCTCATTTGAACAGGTCCGCCGTCTGTATGCCGCTTTCCGCCATTCCAGGGTGCCTCTGGAAGTGTCGCTCCCGATGCGGTTGTGTCCGTTGACGCAAAGAGCCCGGAAAATGATGGCAGACGGCCTTGTCGGGCCTGTTCGTCAGGTGGTCGGGTTCGAGGATACGCAGGGCGATGTGTATTTCGCCACCTGGTTCCGGGATGCGGAAAAGACCGGCGGCATGTTCCTTCAGAAGGCGGTCCACGACATCGATTACATGTTTTACCTGGCGGGCGGACGCCCGGTCGAAGTCTGCGGTATGCGGGCGAAAGTCTATTACCGGGGCGACAAGCCGTACGACCTCACCTGCGAGCATTGTTCGGATGCCGGGACCTGTCCCGAGGGGCCGATGCGCACTTTCCGGGAAAAGGGCCTTGCCGAATCGGTTCCGGATGCGGCCGAACGGCTCTCGTGGATTTTCCGCGGCGATGAAAAAACCTCCGGAAAGCATTACTGCGTGCGTTCCAAAGACATTGCCATCGAGGACATCGGGGAGTGCATCGTGCGCATGGATACCGGAACGCATGTGGCGCACTCCCAGAACTTCATTGCCAACTTCCACGCCTGCCGCCGGGGCGCCCGTTTCTGCGGCGACAACGCAACGCTGGAAATCGACTTCCACCGTTCGCATCTGACGCTCTACTCCCATCGCAGCGGGAGCGTGGAACATTATGATGTCGATCCGGGCAAGCTGAGCCACTACGGCGGCGACCGTGAACTCGTGGCGGATTTCCTGGAGACCATGAAGACCGGCAAACGCGCCCGGACCGACCTGATCGAAGGCGACGGCATCATGAGCACCCTGACATGTCTCGGCGCCCGCGAATCGGCCGACACATCCAAGTTCATCGCCGTCTCATTGTAGCCGCGCATCGTTCATTTGAACACAATCAGCCTGAACCGATTGTTTCGATATTCCTGGTCCTCCGCTTGAATTTTTATTCCTGATTGGAAACCAGCTCTTTGAGTTTATTAAACTCTCCATCCTTGCCGACAAAGATGAAAGTTCCTGAACCTGGCAGAACAGTAATGGCATACAGCTTGTCAGCCGCGGCGGTCAGTTCCGCCTTGTCGACGAAACTGAACACCTTTTCCCCCGGCTGCAACTGAACTTTAAACCTGACTGTACGCGGTTTGGTATGAGGAATATAACCGGAAAACTGGCCTTCTTCGTCAATGCTTATGGTTTCTTTGGCATCAAAGAAATATTTGCTGTCGTACGGCCAGATTCCGACATCGGCATTGTGAAGCACGATGACTTTGCCGTTGTATCCGGGAATGGCGAAGGCGCGGTTGAAGTCCTTTTTCTTTGTTTCGGTTGTCACCGGCGATTGCGGCAATTTATTCATCCGCATGATCAGCGATTCAAACTTGCGGATTTCCTTTGCGACGACTGCAAATTCCGCCAGCTGCGGATTGGGTTTGCCGGGTCTGCCGGCCAGCGAATAATAACCGAAATCAGTATAAGGTTTGGTTTTTCGTTTTTGCACCCAGACCTGCCGCGCGACTGTTTCAAGGTTTGTCCCGGCCAACTCTTTGGGCATTGGGTTATAGCTCCAGCAGAGAAAATACCGGGCGCCTTCCATGACCGCCAGCCATGCGGCTGCTTTCAGGCAATTCTCCGGCAAGCGGTAATATTTCCAGCAAGTGTAGATTTTTTTCCCTTCATGTTCAAACTCGTTCCAGCCGTTTTGTTTGTTTGCGGCATATTCCCTCAAACGCTGTACGAATCTTTCTTTTTCCTGATCGGGTGCGTTTTTAAGAATGCGCTTGACAGTTCCCGGCAAGTCATCAGTGACAAAAACCCATCCGCCCTGTGTAACGACAAAAATAAAATCGCTGCCGCGGGCCGCCGCTTCCTGCTGAAAATTTGCGGCTTGTTCGCGTAGCCAGTTCAGCGAAAAGGCCGGCGATGCAATATAACCGTTGCCGGAAAATTCCCACCAGAAAGCATACCGGTCGGTTCCGAGGATGGCCGGATCGGGAACCGGCATATCACGCGCCGCTCCAAGGCTGCTGTGAACGATTGCCAATTTTGCGCCCGGTGCATGTTCGAGAATTTTCTGGTAATAGCGTGCCAGGGCGTGAACGTCCTTATGGGCCACTTCCTCGCGGACGGAAAAACCCAGAATCGCCGGTTCCTGCTGATGTGCGGCGATAAACTGTCCGGCCTCCTTCGCACGGATGTTCTCATGCGCTTCCGTCCAAGCCGTTTCCGGTTTGAAATAGGAAAAGTCGAGCTGGAGAATTGCTTTGATCTGATATTTTTTCAACAACGGCAGAAAAATTTTCTCGAAATTTTCTCTGTTGTTGACGGTCAAGTGGAGGGTATTGACGCCATTTCGCGACAGAATCCGGAAATGTTCGTCGGCGAACTGCATGGGGTCTTTGCCATAACCTTGTGCGGTTCGCGTCATGGCGTAGTCATACAGGTATACCCCGATATGGAATTCAGAGCCTGAAAGTCCTGAACACAAAGCCAGCAAACACAAAAATCCAATCATTCTCATTATCTGTTCCTTTCTATGCTATTTTATTGAGGTTGCCGTCTAATTCAGCGCATTCGTACTGAGCAATATCCGTTGGACTGAAGCTGATATTTATTTTCCGCGGTCACATGTCCGTCCAGCAGCAGGATATTGTCTTTTGACTGATGGCGCATTGCAAATGCCTTCATACTGCCGGAACTGGTAGGCGGTACGGTGTTGCTCAACTGCATGGAAAGCGTAACATCCGTATCTGATGATGGGGGGCTGTCGGTAAGGAGAATAGATCGTGTCGGAGGATAATAACTGCGGGTAATCTTGAATATATCCGCCCCGACAGAAGGCGTATTGTTCCAGGTGCCGCAAGAGTAGTTATACTGATAACTGAACCGCCAATTCTCATGAGCTGTCAGGAATTCAGTGCCCCATCCGGTGGCTTTCAACACTTTCGGCGTGGAATCACCCGGACAGCAAAGAATTTTATGATTGTATTTTTTGCTTTGTACACCGCTCAAGGCGTCATAGTTGCCAACCAGTATGTGATACCAGAAAACAGCTCTGGAGCTGTGTGAGGCCGGAGGATACCAAATGGCGGGAGAAGCAAAATCGTTGAAGTCGACTGTATATAATCCGAAATGGGTTCCCAGCTGCTTTTGATGATTAACGCAACTGATCGTTTGGGCCAGTTTACGCGCCTTGTTCAAGGCGGGAAGCAGCAGTCCAGCAAGAATGGCGATGATCGAAATAACGATAAGAAGCTCGATAAGTGTAAAAAATGACCTCCTCATTCCTTTACCTCCTTTTATTTCCGGCTTGCGCCTTGTTCCATGTGGATTCGCCTTCGACGATTTCGGCTTCCAGAAAAGAATAGCTTTTTTCGAGAGGAAGGCCCTTGATTTTCCGGTCGAGAAGACGGCAGGCCTCTTTTCCCATCTCGAAATAAGGAATCCGCAGATAGGTCAGGGAAGGGATCATCCCGTCGAAGGCCGTTCGGCTGCCGTGGCTGACGACGGCGACATCGGTTCCGATCCGCAGCCCGCGGTCCGCCATCACCCTGTAGAGGGCGAACGGATGCGTTACGGATTCGCAGAAAAAGAGCTCCGGAATACCCTCCGGACGAGCCGGAAATTCCTTCTTGAGCTTTTCGCAAGCCAATGCCTTGTCGTCCTCCAGATAAAAAATCCATTCTGTGGAAACCTTCACGTTTTTCTGTGCAAGAATGTTCACAAAGAGATCGATTTTCTCTTTGTTGTCTTTCTGAATACCGCAGTACCTCAGCAGCCCCACGTTCCGGAACCCTCGGGAAGCAACATATTCGGCAAGCCTCCGGATGCCTTCCGCCCGACTGTAATCCACATACGACGATATTCCCTCGTTGTCTCTGGAAGTGAGCACCGTATAGGGAATCCCTTCATCATCGAAGATTTTCCTCATCATGGGAAGCTGGGAACTGAGAAAAACCGCCCCGTCGAACCCTTTTGCGCCTTTCAGTTGACGGTTCACCTGGGCACGGTCCTGTAAATCCTCGAAATACCGGAAGTTGATCTGCATTCCATATTCGCGCGCCCCGTCGATGATGCCCTGATGGGTTTCGGAGTCCGCGCACCAGTTGGCATAGTTCAGATGTTCCGGAGAAATCGATTTTTCAGGGAAGGGAAGAAGAATTTTCGGCGTCGATATCTGTGCTCCGGCGCTTTCGGAGACGAAGGTGCCTTTGGTGGCGATTCTTTCGATATATCCTTCCTCCTCCAGCAGTTTGAGGGTTTCGACCGCGGTTCCCCG
Source organism: Lentisphaerae bacterium ADurb.Bin242 (assembly GCA_002069785.1). Taxonomy (GTDB): domain Bacteria; phylum Verrucomicrobiota; class Lentisphaeria; order Victivallales; family UBA1829; genus SIG94. Next base: position 6,567 of record MWCA01000029.1, read on the forward strand.
GCTGACGCCGTATTTTTCAGCAATGACGCGTTCCCCCGGAATACGCTCATTTTCTTTCAGGTTTCCTTCGCGGATTTCTCCGATCAGGATATTTTTGAGCTGTATGCAGAGCGGAATTCTGTCATTTTTATTGATTGTTGAAATCATTTTTGAACCTCGCCGTGATCTGGCCCATGCTGGCCTATGCCAATTATTATATTCCATATTTTCAGTTTGTCAACCGCCTTTCAATTATTTTTTTGAATTTTTTGAAAAACCTGAAGATTCAGGAACAGAAAGTCGGAAAGACAGTCCGGTTTTTTCCGATTTTCAAAGGAAAGAATTATACCAATTTGCTGACTTTACGATTGCAAATCAGGATAAAAATACAGGGCTGTTTTTCTTTTCCGCCGGTCTTATATGGCAATCGCTTCTTCGGTTGGAGAAGGTCAGGAGAGAGGGACGCGGCAGCGGGTTTTTTCCCGGTGTTGCAGCGGGGTTTTCCCGAAACGCTTTTTGAACTCGCGTGCCAGATAGTAGGAATACGAAAATCCGCAGTTCTGCGCCACGACAGAAACCGGTTCGCCGGAAAAAGAGAGCATGTGTTTCACCTTCGCCATCCGGAGCGTTGCGATGTGTTCCTGAATCGTCGTTTTCAGATGGACACGGAACAGTTTTCCGAGCGTCGACACGCTCACGCCGGACGCCATGGCCACCCGTTCCCGGTTCAAGCCCGGTTCGCAGAAATGGTTGTCGATGTAGCGCAGCGCCATCGTCAGCGGGACCGGAACCGGCGAGCGCGGGAACTGGCGGGCCGCCTCCATGAACAGCCGGAACGCCATCCCGCCCACCAGCGTGTCGTCGGGCCTCGCGCCCTCCGACAGGGCGTCGCGCACGTCCTCGAAACATTTGCGCAGACGTTCGGGCGCGGGGGAGAGGAACATCGGCAGGCTTTCCGGAAACATCTGGGAGAGAAGCTCCCGCAGCAGCGGATTGACCTCGAAAAGGATGAAATACCGTTCCAGAATTTCTTTCCCGGAATAAACGTTCCCCGACGACGTGTTCAGATCGGATATCTTGAACCAGCCCGGTTTGCGCCGGACCACGTCGCCGTCCGGCGTGACGGCTTCCTCGCAGCCCGAAAGGATCAGGGCCGCCATGAGGTACGGATATGATTGATTTGTATTCTTGTAATCCGGATACAGGAACGAATGGCAGAACGACTGCACGCGGATTCCGCCGAGCGCCGGAGAATACGGGGATGTGTTGACATGATACGTTTCCCGTGCGGTGGGAGTTTCCCAGACGCTCTTCATTCCGCCATATCCTTCTCTATTGTTTATTTACCCGATTGTATTATTTCAATATATTGCATTTTCCGGGGAATGCAATTATCTTTTCCTCAAATCAGACGGGAGAATGAAAATGATCGAAATCACCAGCCATCGTCAGGGGGCGGTCCTGAACCACAATCACGGAACCGAAACGAAGAAGAGCCTTGCGGTGCGCGTCGAAGGAATTTCTTCTTCGGGACATCCGGTCAAGCTCAACGGCGCGCCCGCGGAAATGGACGGACGCCGTTTTTCGGCAACGGTCGAACTCACCTCGAAAATCAATCCCGTGACGGCTTCCGTCATGACTCCCTACGGTGTCTTCTCGCAGGAATTGACGCTGGTCTGGGACAAGAAATCCTTCCGCCGCTGCAACTTCTACATCGACGACCATATTTTCACCTTCACCGACTTGGCGAAGGAACGCCCGAAACGCGCTTTCAGTCATTTCTATCTGGCCGGCCTCAAGAAAATCCACGACAAATACGGCTTCAAGGTTACGCTGAATTGCTTCTACCACAACGACCATCACGAATTCATGCTCAAAGACATGCCGGACATCTGGAAACAGGAATTCATCGACAATTCGGACTGGCTGAAACTTTCGTTCCATTCCTACGGCGAATTTCCCGACCGGCCGTACATCGAGTCCACCGCCGAAGAGTACGGGCATGATTACGACCTCGTCCGGAATGAGATTGTCCGGTTTGCCGGCGAAGAAACGTTCATTGCGCCGATCGTGATCCACTGGGCCAATGTCCATCCCGCCGTGGCGCGGGAAGCGATCCGGCGCGGCATGCGCTGTTATTCCACGGCGTTCCGTCCCCGCATCATGGGCGGTCCCAGCCTTGCGGACCGCCGGAAGGGCGGCAACATGAATGCAATCGAACAGCGTTCGCTTTCCGGCGAAGACCGCGCCGCCGGCACGGAAGGCCTCGAGATGCACTACGGGTTCGCCGAAGAGATGAACTACCTCAAAAAGCACGGCATCTATTTCGATCCGGCGCTCGGGATCTTCTTCTTCGGAAGCAGCGGCTGCTGCTGCAACCTGGTCCCGCTCGCGGAAATCCCGAAACGGTATGCGGCCGTCTTCAAAAACGCGGAATGTTTCGGAACCGAAGCCTTCGGCGGCGGCAGTCACGAACAGTATTCCTTCCCCTATTATCCGAACTATATCCCGGACCACATGAAACGCATCGAGGAGGCGGTCCGCTGCATGGTGGCGGACGGCGGATGCAAACCGGTCTTTTTCCACGACGGACTTCTTGGAAACACCGCATGGGGAAAGTGAAGAAATGACGCAGGAAGAACGCATGAAGTGGTTTCATGAGGCCCGGTTTGGCATCTATGTGCATTTCGGGCTTTATTCCATCCTAGGACGCGGCGAATGGACGATGTATTCGGAGCGCATTCCGCCGGAGGAATACGCCTTGCTGGCCGACCGTTTCCTGCCGGAAAAAGGCTGTGCTGCGGAATGGGCCAAGGCCGCCGTGTCCGCCGGGGCGAAATACATGGTGCTCACGACGCGGCACCACGAGGGATTCTGTCTCTACGACAGTCGATATTCGGACTTCACCAGCGTGAAGCGCGGCCCGCATCGCGATCTGGTCCGCGAATATGTGGACGCCGCCCGGAAAGCGGGGCTGTGCGTCGGCCTGTATTACTCCCTTCTCGACTGGCGCTTCCCCGGCTATTTCGATCCGGAAAAGCATCCGGAATCCCGGGAGGCGCTCGTGAAACAGGCCCACGACCAGGTCCGCGAACTCATGACGGAGTACGGGAAGATCGACCTTCTGGAATATGACGGCGGCTGGGACGCCGATCTTTCCGAGAAGCGCGACGGCTGGGCCCGTTTCTGGCGCGCCGAAGAACTCAACGCCATGGTGCGCCGTCTTCAGCCCGGAATCATCATCAACGACCGTTCCGGGACGGACGAGGACATCGAGACCCCGGAACAGGTGGTCCGCGCCGGAGAAACGCGGGCGACGGAGAGCTGCATGTGCATCGGCGACTCCTGCGCCTGGGGCTACACCCGTTTCAACCCGAACTGGAAGTCGTCCGAACAGCTTCTTCAATATCTGGTCCAGGCGGCGCAGGGCGGCGGGAACTACCTTCTCAACATCGGCCCCGATCCGCGCGGACATGTCCGCGCCGAGGAGCTCGAACGTCTTCAGGCGCTGGGACGCTGGCTTTCCGTGAACGGGGAGGCGGTTTACGGCGCGGGACGCTGCGCCCTGATCGGCAGTTCCCAGCCGGGCACGGTCGACCTGAATCTTCAGGGGCCGTGGACGCGCAAGGGAAATACCGGATACTGGTGCATTTTCCGCTGGCCGGGAAAAGTCGCGACGGCGATCCGGATTGCCACTCCGGTCAAAAAAGTTTCCCTGCTTTCATCGGGGAAGGAATTTCCGTTCCATTGGAATGAGAAGACCGGAAAACTGACGATTTCCGGTTTGCCGTCCCTGCCGCCCGACGAACTCTGCTCCGTTCTTAAAGTTGAATTCGAATCCGTCCCGGAACGCATGAAAGAGTCCGATCTGGCCGCCTGGCTGGAAGAGTGATTCAGTTGCGGCGTTCTTCAACGGGTTCCGTCAACGGGTGAAGGCCGTTTTTTCCGTTTCCAGTTTCTTTGCGAAATCGGCGTTGGAGATGCGCGGCTCCTGCTGCCAGAGGCCGAACTTGAATTCCTTGAAGTCCGGCTTCAAGGTCAGAGACACGCCGGAAGTCCAGTCGTCATTGACCCGCAGGGCGGCGTTTTGAACGGCGTCGTAATCCAGCAGGATCAGGCAGGGGCCCTGTCCGTTGTCCGGGGTGGAACCGTCGAATTTTTTATCCTGAATGACAAGATACGCATCGGCCGGTGTCAGTGCAATTCTCTTCGGATTCTGTTCGATCGTTCTTGCCGGTGTGACGGCCATTCGCTCATAGCCGCCGTTCCAGATCACTTTTTTGCCGTCCATCGCCAGTTTGGAAGGAATCAGCGAGATTTCGACTTCCGCTTTCTGGGTCGGCTCCACGCTGTCTTGGGCGGGCAACAGGACGCCCCAGAGGACCGGGGAATCCGGGCGCAGATAGAAGCGGAGAATGAGCTTGGCGCCGTCATAGTTGAGCTTCAATTCGCATCCGGCGAGTTGTCCGTCCCGCCAGACGGTCAGGTCTTCCGCCTTCGGAGAGAGCTTGTTCATTTCGATTCCGTTGACCTTCAGTTTGAAGAATCCGACGAGCGGGCTGAACCCGAATTTCCCGGCATCCAGCGTCCAGGCTGTCTGCGGCGCCTTCGTTCCGTCGGACTTGGTTTGAGTCAATGTCAGGGCGTAACGGGTCAGCTGATTGGAAAGAAGGGCGCCTTGTCGGAGGGAATACTGTTCCGGGCGGTAAACGTGGACCTGCTTCACTTCCGTTTTGACGGGGGTGAAGTCCGCCGCCGGCAGAGGCGCGCTCAAGGCGGCAAGAATTAAAAGAACGATGTGTTTCCGGTTCATGTCAGTCTCCTTTTCCGGCGAATTTGATGATGCCGAACATATTCAGATTATGATTGTTTCCGAGGGTCATGGACGTGCCGCTGTATTCGCGCGGATCGGCTTTGTTGCGCACGACGTTGCAGAACCAGGTTTCGTAGGGACTCGGAACTTTCACATCCTGGAAGACACTGAACGGGATGAAGAATTCCACGGTCCATTTTTGACTGTCGGACGTGGAGACGTGCTTGAAGCCGGGCGCCTTCCAGTAGCTGTCGAACGGCTGGGGAATCGGCAGCAGGCGTTGTGTGCCGAGGAACTGGTTTCCCAGCGCGTCGAACACGAACTGGTATTTCACTTCGCGTTTCATTCCGGGCGAGAGGAGGACCTCGTAATTGTCGTTGGCCCAAATATCCTTCTTCTTGTCCGCGACAGGGCCGTAAGAGGTCTCGAAGAGACCGTAAATACCGCTCTTGTCCCACGCGAGCTTGAGCGAGGCGGGATATTTGGGCTTGTCGCTGGAACCCTTCGGATCGATCAGGTTCATGGGTTTGGCTTTCTTCCAGAAAGATTCGTCCGCCTTGCCGTCGAGCGTCACTTTCTCGTTGCCGAGAAGCTGATAGACCGAATGCACCGGGCGCTCGTAGGAGATCTGGTTCTTCATGGACTGGATCGCCTTCGGCCAGGGCGCGCAGAAGAGCTTCATGCGTTTTTCCTCGACCGTGCCGGGCTTGACCGCCTTCTGCGCCTTGTCCAGAAGTTCTTCCATCTTTGCGAGTTCGGTGACCGGATAAAGCAGAGGCTGGGATTTTTCCGCGTTCACGCCGTATTTCAGATAGCAGTCCTTGACAAGTTTGTGGAACCGGCGCAGAAAATCGCCGGCCTCCCTGCCGTAGAAGGGTTCCCAGTGTTCGTCGATGCCTGCCTCGACGTTCCACTTCGGATTCCACATGGAACGGTAGGCGGCATACGTGGCCGGATAATGGAACCACACGTTGCCGGGAGAGTCCATGCAGTGGTCGAAGAAAAGACTCGTGCGGCCGAGATATTTTCCGAAGATTTCCGGAATGTCGCCGACGAATTCGCCGGAGACCGCCACAATGAACGGATTCGCTCCCTGATACAGCCAGAGTTTCTGGACCGGGCGGTTCCCCAGCGATTCATACCATTCGCGGGCGATATTCACGCTTTCCTTCATGACCTCTTTGCTGCGGGTTTTGTTCGGCAGGGAACCGAGACAGAGATTGACTTCCGTATTCGGCGGCAGTTTCCAGCGCGGATCGTCTCCGGCGAACTGGACGTTGTAATACGCCATGATATAAAGCTTTTTGCCGGGGAATTCCTTCTGAATCCACTGCGCCAGATACTGATGGAAGCGGGCGTAGATGTTGGCCATGCCGGAGTTCGGACCGCGCGCAATGTCTTTGGGAGTCATCAGTCCGAGCTGTTTCACCGTCGGGTTGTTGACGACATCCGTATCGGGCATCAGCGTGTCGCACATGCCGAAAGAGATGTAAGTGTTGTTGCATCCCTGGTCGCGGTATCCGCCCTCGTCGGTTTTGCCGTCGGAGGCGTAGAATTTCTGGAGGGAATCGATCAGAAGATCGGCGAATTCCAGGTTGACGACATCGAAATAGTTGCCGACGTGTGCTTTGGGATTGTACCAGAAATTACCGACCGGAGAGGTGTAGAAAATCGTCTTGAGCCGGTCCGGATACGCCTTTGCAATCCGTTCGGGCCGGGGACAATGGCTGCCGCCGCCGGGAATCGTGCCGCCCATGCGCCAGCGGTCGAAGAACTGGTCGTCCTTCGCCGTGAGTTTTCCCAGATAGGGTTCCCAGAACTTTTTGCCGGCGGGCGTGCCAGTGGTCTGGTGGCCGAGATACCATTGTCCTCCGCGGGTGTCGAAATACGGGGCGTCCGTGTAGGAAACGGGCGTCAGGGTCAGTTCTTTGATTTCCGGCCAGAGCGTGCCGTATTCGCCGGGGAAGAAATAACGCACGCCGAGGAAACGTTCCGCGAAGTCATAGGCGGCATATTTGGTGCCCGTGCTGGAGCCGCGGCCTTCCAGCGGCTTGCTGTTATAGCCTTCGATCAGCGAGGAGTCGTTTCCGGCCAGGATGATTCCTTTCGGAAAGGTTTTCACCGCAAGCCCCTGCGGGGGAAGCCTGGACACATCCACGCCGTTTTCGCGGGCGATGGAACAGTCTCCGACCACGATCATCCGCGGATATTTCGAGGCCTCTTTCACATCGACGACTTCCGGGCGTGTCCCGGTGCATTTCTCGAAGGCTTCCAGCAGAATTTCGACGGCGGGAGCGATGCTTTTCTGGGTTCTGTTTTTCCCCTGCATCCGGGTTTCCGCCTGTTTGTCGGTGACAATGACAAAGTCGGGTTTTCCGTTTTTCACAAGGGACACCGGGGCATGCTCCGGCGTGGATTGAAATTCAACGGGAGTCAGGGCCGCCGTCTTGACATCATACGCCGGAAGCATCGATATTCCACTCCAGAAAGCCAGGGTCAGCGCGGCCGGAAAAAGCATTTTTTTCATTGTTGGAAATCCTTGTTATGATGGTTCAGTTGCAAATACGTCGACTCATTGCGGAAAAACGGGGAAACGCCGGACCCTCTCAATCATACGGGGCATATCCCTTTGTAAAGACGCCCTTTGCCGCTCCGGCGGCATAGCCCGTGGCTTCATTGTTGTTGTTCCACGGGAAATACGCGATCCAATAATAGTTCACGTGAAGAAAAGACGGAGTGTCCGCCTGAACGTGGCCATCCACATAGAGAGTATTCGCACGCCGGGAATGCCGGTAAGAAATATTGTCGGGAACTTCCGCTTCGAACCAGCCGCTGGTTCTTTGTGTTCCAGTCGTATTGTCGAGCAGGACCAGGCTTTCGGAAGGGCGGCGGATCCGGCCGATTTTTTTCAGAGGAGTATTGTTGTACAATCCGCGTCCTCCGAACAGCAGCTTGTTGTAGCCGTAATCCTGATACATGCCGACGGGCTTAAGCAGAGGACAGAGAAGCACGCAGGGGGTTGGATAGGCTTTCGCCTGATCCGTCCATGAAATCCCCAGATACGGGTAGAAAAGCTTCATCCACGCAATCGGCCCTTTCACCGTATCGTAGTAATCCGTGCTGGCGGGGGCTTCGCCCCGATTGAATGCGGTAGGCGCACAGAGATCCGAGGAATCCAATGCGTACGACTGGAATGCGCCTCCCAGTTGCCTGACATTGGCGGTGCAGCTGATGGCCCTGGCTTTTTTCCGGACCGTATTCAATGCGGGCAGCAGCATTCCGGCCAGAATGGCAATGATGGCAACCACGACCAGGAGTTCGATCAATGTGAAATTCTCATTTTTCCTCATGATTTAAGTCCTTTCTTTGTGTAGTAAATCATCTACTTTTAAAAATAGTTTTTCTCTTCTTTTTTATTATTATATCCAAAAAACATGAAAAAACAATGATCCTTTATTCTTTTTTAAGAAAAAAATTAAATCATCTACTTTAAGAGAGGAATAAAACTGATTTATAGCCTTAAGGTTAGTAACAGTCCAATTGCTATTGATCTCAAGGGTACTTTTTCTTATGGAAACGTTCATGACTTTAGGGCAATCCTTCGATCAAGCACAAACCGAGGCAGGTTCGTGACTCCGTCGCGAACTGACTTGCCGCAGTTCGGCAGGGGACCCCGTTCAAAGGGGCCGGCGAGGAACCGGCGCCGGGGAGTTCCGGAGGGCAAAAAGTCAATCTTCTTTGACGAGACGGAGTATTTCCCGGGCTCTGCGCTCCATGCCGTGGTCTCTGATGCAGCGCTGCCGCCCCGCTTCCGCGATCTCCCTGGCCTTTCCGGGATTCGCCAGACAGAAATCGATCTGTTTTTTCAGCTCTTCGGGGGTTCTCCATACAAGGATCTCTTCTCCGATGCGGAAGGCGGAATCGATTTCCCGGACGTATTCCGCGATCACACAGCATCCGCACGCCATGGCCATGGTCACGGACATGTTCATCAGGGTCTGCATCGGAAGGTAATGGTCCTGCTGGACGTTGATGAAGAGCCCGGCCCGATTCAGAAGGTGCTTCAGGTCCCGGTCGTAAACGTCGAAATTCCCGTGTGCATGTTTCCGCACCTCTTCCGGAATGTCTTTGCAGGTCCACTTCCGGCCGTAGAGTTTCAGGTCGTATGCCGACAGGGCGGAAAAGATGCGAACCCGGTGCGGCGACGGTCTTCCGGCGAATGCGAGTGTGGAAAGATTTCTCGGCGTTCCGGTTTCCAGGGAAAACCTCTCCGGATTGACGGAATGCGGCAGATAACGGACCTGCGGAAATTCGCCGCGGTATTTCTGCTCGATGAACAGGCTCGCGGTGAGGACCCGGTCTGCGAGCGGAATCCAATCCGTATGCGAGTAGCCGGGGAAATTAGGGCCTTCCGTGTCGTAGAGAAGGATTTTTTTATGATAGAACTCCCGGACTTTCCGGAGGTCGAACTGTTCTTTGGAGGAGGCGATGACCAGAAGATCGGGGGCCTCTTTTTTTACCAGGTTCTTCAGCGCCAGGAGACGCCTGGAGGCCGAGTTCGTTCCGGTCAGGAGGGAACGGAGGGTGATCCGGTTCAATTTCGAGAAATCGATGATCTGTCCGGTGTTTTCGGGATCTTTCAGGAAGAAGCTCATCAGGTCTGCGTAGTAATGATTCAAACGGTGCACGGACGCGAGGAGAATAATCTTCATGAAGAGCCCTTGAGGTTATCTTTACGAACAGCCGGAAGCGGATGAAGCGATCCCCATGACCTCTGTTTGTGCTTCCGCATGATCGTTTTACGGAAAATATATGCCGGATTGCATGGCCTGTCAAGTCGATTTTAACGGAAGAGACGGGAAAGATATTGTTTTTAACTTGACTCATCCGCTTGAAATGGTATATTTTGAAACAAGATGAAAAGGCACTGAAAAGACCCGCCCGAAGGAGAGAAGCCCCTCCATGAAGTATTTGATCGCGCCCGAATTGATTGCCCTGCTCCGGAAGGAACTTGCGGAAGGGAAATATCCGGCGGGTTCCAAGTTCCCCTCCGAATATGAGCTTTCCGAACGTTTTTCCATCAACAAGACCACGGCGAATAAAGTGGTGACGGCGCTGGTCAACGCCGGACTGCTGGCCCGTTCCGTCCGCGGCGGCGGAACCCGCGTGCTTCAGGAGGAGCCGTTTCCGAAAGGGCAGATCGCATTTCTCGGAACCGTGAAGGCCAACTATTCATCGGAAGTTCTCAAGGGCGCGACGGATTGCGCCCTGCTAAAAAAATACGTTATAACCCTCTTGAATCCCCCTCCGCAGTATCTCCAGCACTATCTGGACATGTTCAAAAGCATGCCGTTCCGGGGAATCCTGACCATGGCATACGGGCCGGTCCGGACTCCGGAGGGAATTCCGGTGATCCACATCAATCAGGAGTTTCCGGACAGCGACGCCGTCCACCACGCGGTCAATTCCGACAACTACGGCGGGGCGCACCGGATGATGGAAAAGATTCTGGAGGCCGGACACCGCGAAATCGCTTTCTTCCTGACCGATGTGATCGGCTGGAACAGCGGGGAACGCAACCGGGCTTTTACCGCCATCCTCCGGGAAGCCGGAATCCCGCATTGGAAAGAACGTTTCTTCTACGGGGGCAACGGAGAACCCCGGAGCGCGGAGCACGTGCTGCCGCAGATTCTGGAAAGATTCCCGAATATCACCGCGATCGTGACGGAAAATGACAACGATGCTCTTTTCATGCTGTCCGAAATCCAGCTTCGGGGCGCGGCGCTCCGGAAACAGATCGTGGTCACCGGCTTCGGCGGCCTTGCCTACCTCAGCGCCCGCATGGAATTTGCCACGGTCGACCAGCAGCTCGAACGGCTTGGACAAGTCGCCGCCGAGAAGCTGATTCAGATGATCGAAGACGGCCCGCCGGAAAAACCGTTCCGGGCCAGGGTGGAAACGAGACTTCTCAATCTGGAATGCCTCCGGCGTTTTTCCGGACGGCCGGAAAAACATTGAATCCGGCCGCCGCACCGACCCGTCTTCCGGAGGGCGTCAATCCCCTTCCGTTCGTTTTCCGGGGGACCTCGAGGGGAATTCCCGCCTCCGCGAGTTTTTCGGCCTTGACCACCGAGCAAAGCGGCAGGTCCGGCTTTGCGGTCGGATGCAGAGAGAGTCCGTAAACGATGCCGTCGTGCGGCGCGATTCCGGTTTCGAGCACTTCGAGCGTCTGAAAATCGCGCACCTCGAAGATCCGGTCTCCCGCCTTCGCTTCGTCGCAGGTGTCGAAGAAGAAGCGGACGTGTCCGGCGTGTTTCGCCTTCCAGCAGGTTCCGGGCTGATCTTCCGGAACGGCCCAGACCGGACGCTTGAGCACGACCGTGCCCTTCGTCATTCCGAGCGCGACCATCAGATTTTTCACCGCGGTCTTTCCGATGGGATATTCTTCTTCCTTCAGGCCGTGCTGGATCGAAAATTCGATGCAGAAGGAGTAATGTCCCGGCCGGTTGGACGCCTGATAATTCAGGTTTCCGGCGGCATAGGCGTCCGGTTTGTGGAAACACTGAACCGAACTTTCGATGCCGGTGAACCGGACCCATTCGTTGTTTTTCGGAAAGTCGTTGAAAATGAACGGCTTCCGGTTCTGCGCGCAGTGGAGGTCCAGCGTCAGGAAGGCCGGCTTGACGATTTCCCTCCAGAGCCAGCGGGTGATGTCGAAGGCAACCCCGTTTCCCGGCTGATTCCAGGTGCGGTTCATGTTGTACAGGGTCATGGCTTCCATGCGGCCGAGTCCCCACGGACAATAGTAATGCCGGAAATAGGAGTAATAGTAGTCCTTGATCATGTCCAGGTTTTCCTGTTCCGGATAGAATTCATAGTCGAGTTCCAGCGCGGCGGGATTGGCGCACGGACAAATATGAATGGTTCCGGCGAAGTCCGTCTGTTCCAGTTCCTCCGCCAGTTCCGGCAGGAAACAGGGACCCGAGTGTTCCATTCCGTGCTGTCCGGCGATGAGCGTCAGGGTGGGACCGCTCCGCCTGCCGCGCAAAGTCCAGTATGTGACCGTGATTTTTCTTCCATTGCAATCGGTGAATTCCTTGCGAACCGTTTTCATGCGATCGTGCTTCCTGTATAATAATGCATTTTTTCCAGAAGGAAACGATTCCGCCTGGATTCATTTTCGATATATCCGAGGGTTTGGAGAATAGTCTCCTTGTCTCTGTCCGTCAGTTTTCCGTCGTCGAAAGCAAAACGGATTTCGCGCTTGAGGGGAAATGGAAGATTGTAGCGGCCGAAAAAAAGATTGCCGATTTCGGCAAAGAAGAAGTCATCGCGGTATTTCGGGCATCCGATGCTGTCCAGGGCGCAGTCGCGGTGAATCGGGATCGCATAATGCCCGGCGGTCAGAATCCGCTGGAAATCGGGCATCACGGACGCCTCGCAGATTTCGAAAAGCGGATCGGGATTCTCGGCATCGCGGTTCACGAACAGCGTTTCGGAAGCCAGCGAACAATAACGGGTGCCGTTGATCAGCGGAATCGGGGCAATATCGAAATCCCCTCCGTTTTTCTGGAGAGAAGACGCGCCGTGCCGGGTGATCATCCGGAACAGGAACCGCTGCCGGTCCCCGCTTTCCGTCAGACGGTCGAACAGCTCGAATACTTTCTGGAAATCCTTCTTTTTCGGCGGAATTTCCGACAAATTGTCCAGAAGGGAATAAAAGAGGCTTTCCGGGTTCTGGGACGGATCGATCAGGGCGATGTTCAACGCCTCCGCTTTTTTCTTGAGAGCCGGAAGCTGTTCCAGAGTCAGGCTGTAAGGCTCGAATCCGGGCTCCAGTTCGCGCATGGGTTCCCGGTCGTAGGCCAGCAGAAACGGAGAAAACAGCGCGGGAATTCCGTAACAGTTCTTCCCGCTGGAGTGGAGTCTGGAGGCCAGCGGATAATGCCGGCCGGCTTTTTCGATGCGTTCGACCATCGGACGGGGAAGCGGAAGCAGGCGGCTTTCATATTCGAACGGCGTGAACGTCGTCAGGATCATCAATTCCGCTTCGTGGATGCTTTTTACCTGAACGACGGAAAGCCCCGGAAAACGCCGGGGGACATAGTCCGCCAGACACCGGAAAAAATAGTCGTTGCCCATCACGCGGATTTTCCGCTGCGCGGCTTTTTTCACGTACGTTCCCTTGAAGGGAATCCGCACGGCCAGCCCGCGTTCCACCAGAAGATTCAGCGCCCGGGCGGCCGTCATCCTGGCCGCGGCGTATTCTTCGGCGATCGTCTGTTCCGACGGCAGTTTGTCGGTATAAGCCCCATCGCAGATTTTTCTCTCGATGGAGTTGGCGATTCTCTCCGATTTATTCAGCAGCAGTTCCATGTCGTCACTCCGTTTGTTTGAATGTCTACCATAGGGTAGTCTGCTGCCATAAGTATACCGTCCTTTTTCGGATTGTCAAGATGAAAATCGGATATTTCCCGAAAAAACCGGAAAAAAGGGGGATGATGCAAAAAGGAATAGGGGAAGGGAACGCGTCTGCCGGACGGCAATCCGCCGAAATTCAATCCGGGCAGGGACAATGCTCCACCGTTTCCAGCAGCTTGCGGACCAATTCCTCGGGCGCGGACGCCCCCGACGTGATCCCCACGCGCTTCGCCCCCGCGATCATCGACGGCTCGAAATCCTCCGCGCCCGACAGCCGGCAGGAGCGGACTCCGCACGCGGCGGCCGTCTCACACAGTCGCCGCGTGTTCGAACTCTTTTCCGAGCCGACCACCAGAATCACGTCGCATTGTCCGGCCAGCTCCTTCACCGCTCTTTGACGGTCCCGCGTGGCGAAGCAGACCTCTGCGGCGAAGGTCAGGTGCGGCAGCTTTTCTTGCAGACGCCGTCCCATGCGCGCCACATCGTCCGCGTTGAGCGTGGTCTGGGACAAACAGGCGTAATGCTTCGCCGGGTCCGCCGCGGCAAGGAAAGCTTCCAACGCTTCTTCGGAATCCACCACATGCACCGTCGAATGAACGCGGCCCAGCAGTCCTTCCACTTCGCGGTGTCCCTTCTTGCCGAAGAGAATGATTTCGCATCCGTCGGCCTCGAACGCCTCGATCCGGCGTTGAAGTGACTTCACGATGGGGCAGGCGGCGTCAATCACGCGGACTTTCAGCCGGGCCGCCTTTTCCTCCACCTCGCGGCTGACCCCGTGCGCGCTGAAAATCAGCGTGCCGCCGCCCGCCGCCTCCTCCGGGTCGTCGATGAAGATCACGCCCCGGCGGCGCAAGGATTCCACCACGTTTTCGTTATGCACGATTTCATGAAGCACATACACCGGAAACGGCCCGGTTTTCAGAGCGTCGTCCACCGTTTTCAGGGCGCGTTCGACGCCGGCGCAGAAGCCGCGCGGAGAAGCCAGCAGGACTTTTCTCATCCGAACACCTCCCGGAAACGGCGGTGGAACGCCTTGTCGTTGTAACGATCTGGTGCGCCTTCCTTCAGTTCCTCTGCGGTGTAATTCGAGCGCAGGTCGAAGACGACGACCCCCTTCTTTTCGATCCGGTACAGCGCTTTCCATGTCCGGCACCCGATCTCGTACTCTCCGCCGGGAAGTTCCCCGACCCGTTTCCTCCGGTTCGAGGCTGGCTCGTGTGCCAGTTGTACCCGGCAGAAATTCATCAGGTCCAGCCCGGAAATCTCGTATAAAAACGCCATTTTCCGGGCCGTTTCGGTAGTGAATTCCACCGGAATCTCCGTATCCCGGACCCGGTCCCGCCATCCGGCTTTGGAATCCGGAAACGAATCCGCGCAGGGAATATAGGGTTTCAGGTCCAGAACGGGCGTTCCGTCCAGCAGATCGTGATTCCGGATGTGGAGCGCCAGCCCTTCGATTTTCTCCAGTTCCACGCAGCTCATGCCGATGGGATTCGGACGGTGCGGCGAACGCGTCGCAAAAAGTCCGATGCGCCGTTTGTTCCCGACCAGAGGGGGCGAGACTTTCGGCTTCCAGTTCCGGTTCAGGTGAAACACGAAAAGGACCCAGATCCGCTCAAATCCGGAAAGGTCCTCCAGCGCCGGTTCGTAGCCGGAGCCCGGGAAAAGCTCGATCCTCCCGGTGTTGCATGAATACACACCCTGCCGCGCCGCCTCGAATTTATAGCGGTTCGCGGAGTGCGCCACTCCGATCGGAGAAAAGGTATATTCATCCATCGGAAAACCGGAGGTCACTCTTTCATCTTGAACGCGTTTGCGGTGTACAAACCTTTCAAATCTCCGATCCGGACCGGTTCCCCGTGACCATCCAGATATTGGAAATTATAGTATTTTTTATGGGGGTCGTAGTTTACGGAAGTGAAGAAAGTCTCGGCGGTCGTATCCATCCCAAGACGTCCCTGCGGAGCCTCCCCGACCAGAATGATGCCGGAAGCGGAGCGCGTCGCGGAAGTGATCTTCACGGCGGTGTCGGACCCATCGGTTCCCCCCGGACGGTCCGCGTCCCCATAGTTCAGGGAATAGGAGGAATTCGCATTTTTTGTGAAGAGGTCCAACGCTCTGCCTTCATCCGAAGGACAGTAAAAAAGGGACATATTGTATTGCGCATGCCGGAGAAGTCCGGCGGTCCAGAGTTTCCTTTTATCGGCATTCATTCCATCGGCATGGGTAATGTTTTCATAAGTGCCGGTTGCGGACTTTGTGGCATTCTCGATGGTCTTGTCCCGGAGAGTGTATGCGGTTGCCTTGTAATACAGAGGGAGCGCTCCGTCCCGGTCTGTGGAAAACAGTGTGATCATGGACCCGACCTGTTTCAGGTTGGATGCGCATTTCGCGCGCTTGGCCCGCCCGATTCCCAATCCGATCACGGGCATGATCAGTCCCGCCAGAATGGCAATGATGCCGATCACCGTGAGGAGTTCGATCAAAGTATAATTCCGTTTCATGACTGCCTCTCCTTCTCCGTTATTCGGCGCTGGTTTTCCAAGTGTAAAGGAACGCTTCCCGATCAGATGTATCTTCCGCGTTTCCAAAAGAAAAAATAGCGATTTTTTCGGCGATGGTTTCCGCACTTCCTTTTGTAAAAGCCGCAGTCAGAGCCAACTGACCGTTGTAATCCGTATCAAGAGCAATATTATACCGGCGTCCCCAGGGATCCAGAATATAATAGCCCTTCAAATAGTCGCTCTCGTGCAATTTAACTAAATCGGGAACCGGCTTTGCCGGAACATCCAGATAACGGGTCTTTTTTGTATTGATGGTGCTGGTATAAGGATCCGGAGGATCTCCGGTCACAGGCTTCGGCTTCGTTTGTATCAAGGTCAAATGTTGAAGCATGGCGTCAATGTCCGCATCATGGTCGACAGAAGAATAGCCGGCCGAATAGAGAGTATCCCCGGCGGCGGTCACGGGAAAGATCCCGTAATCGGACTTGAACTGGGTCAGGCCCAGTTTGATCGCGTTCATTTCAGCGCGGGCTTTGGTTTCCTTGCCCTTGGAAGCCATGTGCATAATCACCGGAATGGCGATCCCGGCAAGGATCGCAATCACGGTGATCACCGTGAGCAGCTCGACCAGAGAGAAATATCTTCGATTCATCGCAGTGCCTCCTCGTAGAATTTAGTTTCTGCTACAATTATAGTCCCATGACTTCGAAAAAGCAAGACGGAAACACGAAAAAAGTGAAAGGTTGCTCCGGAAAACAGAAAAACACCCTATGCCGGAAACAAGATTATTTCCTGGCGGGTTTCGGTTTCGGCTGCACGACCTTGAAGTCATAGAAACGGTTGCGTCCTTCGCACGCGATGATCCCGGCATAGTAGGAGTCGGGGAGGTTCAGTTCCAGATAGCCGAACTCTTTGCCTTCGCAGCGGAGAATCATCTGGCATCCCTGCTTGACGAAACGCAGTTCGACCTGAAGGTCATACACCGTTTTGGGGAGATAGGAGGTTTTCAGGAAGGCGGCTTTATACCACGACGGCTTGCCGTCTGTATACAAATGCCGCCAGACATTGATCCCTTCGTCGAAGAGAACGATTTCGAAATGCTCCCGGAATTCGGGGATGCCGTCCTTGCTTTTTCCAAGCTCGGGCGCGATCACGATCAGCGGAGCCATGCGGTGGTCGAAACTCATTCTGGACGAGATCACGGCGCTGCCCGTGAATTTCTTATGGAAAACAAGGCTGGCATAAACATCCGATCCGTGCTTCTTGAAAATCGTCTCGTCCGGAAGATTCGGGGTCTTGTTGACGATGTAATCCCCATGCTGAACCATTTCTCCGACATAATCAAACCGCGGGCTCTTGACGTTCAGCCACAGGGAACGGTCCCATTGGCCGTCCGCAAAAGTCGTGGAAAAATCCTCCGCACCCGCGGAGAGGATCAGGCAGAAAGCGAACGCGACCGGGAGAAAATTCCGATTCATGAGGGACTCCTTTCGTTTCCAAAAAAACTTTTTACAGCCCGTAGACTTTCTTGTCCAGATACTGTTTGAGCTGGGTGATGCCGACCCGTTCCTGCGTCATGGTATCGCGGTCGCGCACCGTGACGGCGTTGTCCGTGTCGGACTCGAAATCGTATGTGAGACAGAACGGCGTGCCGATTTCGTCCTGGCGGCGGTAGCGCTTGCCGATGTTTCCGGTCACATCCAGCTCGGTGCGGAAGAAGCGGCAGACATCCTTCCGGAGAGCCTCCGCGTTTTCGTTGAGTTTCTTGGAGAGCGGCATCACGGCAACCTGAACCGGCGCCACGCGAGGGGTGATGTGAAGAACGATGCGGATGTCGTCTTCCATGCCTTCTTTCTTGGTCGGGGCCTTGTCCTCGTCGTAGGCGTGGGACAGGATCGCGAGGATCGTGCGGTCCAGTCCGACGGACGTTTCGACGCAGGTGGGCAGATATTTCTTGTTGGTAAGCTGGTCGAGATACTCCATGTTCTGCTGGGAGAATTCCTGATGGCGGGAAAGGTCCCAGGTCCCGCGGTGGTGGATGCCCTCGAGCTCACCCCAGCCGAAGGGGAACTTGAATTCGATGTCGACGGCCGCCCTGGCATAGTGCGCCAGCTTGTCGTGATCGTGATACTGGAGTTCGTCTTCGCGGAAGCCGAGCCGGTTTTTGTAATATTCCATGCGCTGATTGCGCCAGTATCGATACCATTCCATGGACTCCTCGTCGCTGCAGAAGAATTCCATTTCCATCTGCGTGAATTCACGGGAGCGGAACGTGAAGTTTCTCGGGGTGATCTCATTGCGGAAAGACTTTCCGATCTGGGCGATGCCGAAAGGAAGCTGTTTGCGTGTGGCGATGCGGACCAGATGGAAATCGGTGAAGATCGGCTGGCAGGTCTCGGCGCGGAGATAGGCCACGTGCTCCTCGTCGAAGACGGGTCCGACGTAGGTTTTCATCATCAGGTTGAATTCGCGCGGAGGCGTCAGGTTTTTGGAACCGCAGTTGGAACAGGTGGCGGGGTCTTCCATCTGGTCGACGCGGAAACGGGTCTTGCAATCCTTGCAGTCGGTCATGATGTCGCCGAAGCGGTCGATGTGTCCGGAGGCTTTCCAGACTTTCGGATGGCAGATCACGGTCGAATCCAGCCCGACCACATCGTCGCGCAGTTCGACCATCTCGTTCCACCAGAGTTCCTCGACCGCCTTTTTCATGGCCACGCCGTAGGGGCCGTAGTCCCAGAAACCGTTGTATCCGCCGTAAATCTCCGAACTCTGGAAAATAAAACCGCGCCGCTTGCACAGAGTCACAATTTTGTCCATCAAGTCATTTTCCGCGTTGACAATCGCCATCTTTTTCACCTTATACTGCCATGTTTGATTTTTCACAAGTCTTAAGGGGATGAATATAATCCGGTTTCAGACTTTTTCAATTTCAAACCCGTTGAAAAGCATAATTTTGTCTGAAATCGGACGAAAAAAAATACGGGAGAGGAACCCCTTCCGTGAAAGGTTCATTTCTTCTCCCGATCCGTCTGAATTCGATAAATCAGCGGGGAATGGTCTTCATCCACACGCAGAGGGTGTTGTCTTCCGAGAAGCGGTTTCCGGCCGAGGCGTAGTCGCAGAGCAGCGAACCGTC
Organism: Lentisphaerae bacterium ADurb.Bin242; assembly: GCA_002069785.1. Classification (GTDB taxonomy): domain Bacteria; phylum Verrucomicrobiota; class Lentisphaeria; order Victivallales; family UBA1829; genus SIG94. The sequence continues at coordinate 25,420 of MWCA01000029.1, forward strand.
GGCAAGACGGTAGATCCGCCGGATGTCCGGCACGGATGTTGTTTCCACGATCACGGAATCCCCCGGGCGGATGGCGCGGTCCACCTCGCCCAGCCGGGAATCCTGCGCCAGAAGGATGGGACCGCGCATCAGGGCGACCCGTCCGCAGCCGTCCGGCGCGGGAAGGACGCGGAGGGAGAAATCGAAAGCGATGTCGATCCGGTCGCCGTTTTTCCAGGTGCGTTCCAGCGTGAGATAGGTTCCGGGCCGGGCCTGAATGGGTTTCCCGTTCACGCGGACGGCTGTGTTCCGGCTCCAGGCGGGGATCCGCAGCCGGAGCGCGAATGTTTTTTCACTGTCCATGGCGAGCGTGATGGAAACTTCCGGATCGTCCGGGTAGTTCCCTGTAATCGACAGTTTTACATAGGAGTCCGGTGTCAGCGGCACGGCCGCTTCGCAGGCTTCATAGAGATTGACGACCGGGCCGCGTTCATCCCGGAGAATGGCCGTGCAAGGTGCGGTCGCCAGTCCCTCCGGCCCCTGCGCGAGACAGCAGTCATGCCCGTCGAACGGTTTCTGAAAGCAATGGAGGATCTGGTCGTCCGCCGGTTTCCGGCAGGACGCCCCGGCCAGCGGAGTCGGGTTGACGTGCGCCCAGCAAGAGGCGTCCGGCAATGCCGCGCCCAGCAGGGCATTGTAAAAGGAGCGCTCCATTTCGTCAACGGCGGAACTGTCGCCGGTGATGCGCAGAATCAGGGAACAGAAACGCAGCCAGGTCACCGTAATGCAGGTTTCGCCGAAGCCCCCGGCGTCGGCATGGGTCTGCCGGAGCGTTCCTTCGTCCCAGAATTCGCCGACCCGGTCTTTGAGGCCGCCTCCGCCGGTGATGAAGATTTCACGGTCGCGGACGCCCCGGTAGTAGGCCGCGGCTTCCTCGAGAAACGCGGGATTTCCAGTTTCGCGGTAATATTCGAGCAGTCCTTCGAAACAGGAGGTCATTTCGTAGGCTTTTCCATTGCCGAGGCGTGCCGGGGGAGTTCCGTTTCCGGCGGCGGTGAAAATATTGCCGTCCGCGGAACCTCCCTGTTCCACGATCCAGCGGGCGTAATCGAGAAAGCGTTTTTCCCCCGTGATGCGGGCCGCCTGAATGACAGCGCCGAGAATGGAGGAGGCCGCCAGGCCGCCGTGCATTCCGCAGTCCACGATCCGCCGCGCGCCGGGGCCGACCTCGCCGATGAGGTGGTCCAGACACCGGCGCAGGACTTCCCTGATCTTTTCGGACGGTTCGATCTCGTGATAATAGCGTGCCAGTCCGAGCATCGCATACTTGCGCCCCCAGATGTCCCAGTGGGTCGTGTGAAGCGCTTCCGGATACGTGCTGATGCAGCCGTCCGGAGTCTGTGTCGAACAAAGATCGTCCACGGTTTCGCGGATGATCCGCAGCAGTTCCGGGTCACGGGTGCAGCGCCACGAGCGGATGGCGGAACGGACCACCTTGCCCCAGAATTCGCAGCGCCAGCCGTTGTCGTTCTCGTCCCGGAGCCGGAACGGACGCACGAGATTCGCGTAATTGACTTTTTTCAGACGGTTTTCGATGCTTTTTTCCAGCGCCGTTCCCAGCGGCCCTTTCAGTGTCACCGCGCCGGACGGCAGAAATTGAAACGTATCCCTGTAAGCAGTCATGATGATTCTCCCTGTTCTGCTCCATACAATAGCGGGAAAAAGGGGGCATTCAATGTATGCGGAAGTCAAAAAATGGTAGTATTCTGATAAAAATGCTGCTTCCTGCCGATCTTCCGGTATTGTGCGGGCGTCATGCCGACGAAGGCCTGAAAGGATTTGATGAAATAGGAGGAATCGTAGAATCCGAGACGGTCCGCTATCTCCGCAACGGTATCGTCGGTGTTTTCCAGTTCGCAGCGGGCTTTTTCGATCCGGTGGCGTCCGATGTAGTCGGTAATGGAAATACCGGTCAGGCGTTTGAACTGCCTGCCGAGGTATGCCGGACTGTTGCCCGTGAGCGAGGCCAGTTTTTCGAGTGTGATTTTCTCCGTGGAATGCTTTTCGATGTAATGGAAAATCCGGCTGATTTTCCGGGGATCGCCGACGGAGACGATTCCCGCGGATTCATGGATATGGCGTTCCGCAAGAACCAGAAATTGAATGAGAAGCGCCTTGGCGTTGAAGCGGAAATTCCCGTCCTGAAATTTCAGTTCCTCTTCCAGACTGTCCAGCAGGGCCGACATCTTTTCCCGGACCGGCGGATGGAACGTGAATTTGTGCGTCGGCAGGGCATTGGTAAAGACCGGAAACGTGCGAAAGATCGCCATTTCTTCCGGAGTGAAAAACGTTTCATTGAACATGATGTTCATGAATTTCAAGCCCGGATCGCACTCGAATTCATGGGTGTCGCCCGGCGGAATGATGTAAAGGTCTCCCGCCAGCATGGGATAGTGTTTCCCGTTGATGGAGCACCAGCCGGCGCCGCCGAGGATGAACTGCATTTCCACGCAGTCGTGAGTGTGCACACATTGGTACGGATAATCGAATTTGCTGTTCCAGACCGCCAGGGGAAGAGGGGAACAGCAGCAGTCCTTGAGAAAAAATTGTTTCACTCTCCGCCTCCCGGGTTGGAGATTCCGAATGGTTCCGAATATAACCGGAAAACGTTGAAAATCAAACCGCATGGGCTGATGGAAAGTTGAAAAACCATGAAAAAAGCCCCTTGCCGCGGTTGATTTTTCGCAAGGAGGAATTATAGTCTTCCGCATCTCAAAACCGAAACGTCAAAATACCGGGAAAACAGTATGAAAAAACCAGTTGCCGTCCAGTTGTATTCTCTGCGCGAAGAAGCGGAAGCCGATTTCCGGAAAACCCTCGAACGGGTCGCAGCCATCGGGTTCAACGGGGTCGAGACCGCCGGGTTCCACTCGCTGAAGCCCGTTGAACTCCAGAAGATCGTTTCCGACCTCGGAATGAAAGTCTGCTCCATGCACGGCGGACTGCCGCAAGACCCGAAAGCCTTCGACGAATGGGTCGGAAACGCCAAACTTTTCGGCAATGACACGCTCATCACCGGATTCTGGACGGATCAGTACAATTCCGTGGAGGCGATCCGGAAGACCGCGGACCTCTGCAACGCCACGATCGAGAAGCTCAAACCCTACGGCTTGCGCTTCGCCCTCCACAATCACTGGATGGAGTTCATGAAAGTCGACGGGGAGCTCGCCTACAGCCGCCTGGCGAAACTCTGTCCGGAACTCCTCTTCGAAATCGATACCTACTGGGCCGCCAATTTCGGCGCCAACGATCCGGCGGAAATGGTTGCGCTGTTCAAGGACCGGACGCCGTTCCTTCACATCAAGGACGGCAGCGGCGGGCCGCATAATGAACCGCAGGTGGCGGTCGGCGACGGCATCATGGATTTCCATAAAATCATTCCCGCGGCGGACCCGAAAGTTCTCCGCTGGCTGGTGGTCGAACTCGACAGCTGCGCCACCGATATGTTCACCGCCGTCGAAAAGAGCTGCCGGTATTTGAAGCAGAACGGTTTCGCTCTGTAACTCCTTTCATAAATGCAAGACGAACCGTTCCCGTTTTCCGACACTTTCTGCCGCGGAACGGGAGTTTTTTTTAACGGAATTCAGTTTGGTTCAGCGCGGAGAGCCTGTACGGAAGGTATATCTGTAATCCATCAGACGGTATTTCTGCTCGCTCATGAAGCTGTTATAGCTGCCGAGATTGAGAAACAGCAGATAGGAATGATCCGGTTCCAGTTTCACGGGAATGGTTAGTTGAGTCCGCGTCGAATCGTAGTGAATATTCCCTGAAAGTTTTGGATAGAATACCGGGTTGACCTGAACCACGGACCAGCATCCATCCCGCATCGGGCGGTCGAATGTGACAAGGATGGCATTCACGCCGGGATCGACGTCGGTCGCCCCGTTTCCGGGTGTGATCTTTACTATTTTCGGTGTGTTCTCCTGTAATTCGCGTTGCTTTTTTTCATAGGCTTCCACAATCGGCAGGGAAGCGTTGACCACTTCGACATACCGGTTTCCGCTTTGCACAAAATGCCAGTTCTTTCCGCCTTTCTGCCGCTCGGAAATCAGGCAGTCATACAGCGGTTCAACCAGAATGAACCCGTTTTCCAAGTCTTCCTTGAGTTGTTGTTTCCGTGCCTTTTCTCCGAAGGTGTCCTGAATGTAAACGGCAACAATCGCCCGGGCAAAAGTCTCGATCATCAGTGTTTCCGCTGTGCCATAGGCTTGCCTGCGCTGGATTTCAAGCACCGGCTCCAAAGCACGTTTCGCCGCTTTTTCCATTTCCGGGAAATGAGCGAGAACCCATGGATTGGAATTCGGGTGTGTGAACTCATGGGCGGTGAAAGCTGCGACTCTCTGCATAATTGCCGGACTTGCGTCCATCTTGAGTTTCACGTTCGCTCCCGCGACAGTGCAATAATGAAAGACTCCGCCGATGTCAATCGAACAACCGTAGCCTCCGGTGACAAGGAAACAGGGAATCAGATTCATCTCGACCCGCCGGGAATCCCCAAAAAACTTCTGGAGCCATGGCATGACAACGATTTGAGAATAGACCGTATCGAATTGGCGGCATACTTCATTATAGCGGAACCGATTTGCGAAAAAGAATTCATTGAAGCTGCTCCGGCGCACGAAATCTTTCAGCGCGGATAGAAATTCCGGGATTTTTTCCCGCGGCCACCGTTTGTCCAGTGGAATTTCCGAATCCGGCGGCAGCAGCAATTCCAGTTTTTCCGTATCATTGAGGCGGATGGCAAAGGAAGCCACCGCATCGTAGGAAATACCGTATTTGTCGTGAAGTTCCCGGGCAAGCCGGATTGCCTCATGCTGTTTGAACGGCGCAAAATGCTTTTCCAGCGCAGTCAGATAATCCGGATCGCCGCATTGAGAATATTCGCGGTTTCCAGCGAAACGGAAAACCAGCGACATCAATTCCACCCGGGCATCGGGCGCAACGAAAATTCGCCCATTGTCTGATGACGCGTGCAAAGAAAAAATTGTCGAAAATCCGATCAGAAGAGCCCATGAAAGTTTTTTCAAATAGTCCATATTGATCTCCCGTTCCGTTGTGAAGCTGAAAATATAAAGTTGATAAAAATAACATGAATTAATGGAATTGTCAACTTTTTCATGTTTTTTATGGAAGAATAAATTTTGCTTCAAGTTGTATCCTTGGATGTATTTTTCCAGCCCAGGCCCGAAAAAAATCCGGAAAAAATATGTTTCGGAATAAAAATGTCCTTGATTTTTCCTTTTTACACGAGTATTATGACAGAAGAGGCAACGCGCTGAATTCCCCATAACCCACATAGAACAACAGAGGAGAAAGAAAATGAAACTGGGATCCAAACTTGCCGTCGTGCTGGTGGCCGTGGGCTGCGCTTCCACAATCTTCGCGGAGGAATTACTGAAGCCGTCCGAAGTGAAAGATTTTTTGAAAAACCCGGCGCTCACCGCTGAAAATGGAACTCTTGTCGCCAAAGGACAGACGACCGTGCTTTCCGCCAAAGCCGTTCCGGTCGATCCGTCCAAGAAGTATAAACTTTCCGGAAAGTTCCGTGCGAAAGACGGAAGCGCGCCGACCATGTTCTATTTCGGATATGCTCCGTATGATGCCAAAAACAACCCCATCATTTCGGCGTCGGTCTGCTATTTTCCGAACACGGACACGGAACTGGCCGAACCGGCCAAGAACGGCGACACCGTCCTGAAGGTCAAGGACGCTTCCAAATGGAACAAACCGGCGAAGTCTGCCGTAGTTGCATTCAACACGAAAGCGGATTTTACCGACCTTCCGAACAATGAGATTATCGCTACCGTTCCCGAGAAAATCGAAAACAAGAACGGCGTCTGGGAAGTCACTTTGAAGACTCCCCTCAGAAAAGCATATCCGGGGGGAACCAAAATCCGTCAGCAGACGTACAGCGGCTCCTATCTTTACAACGTCGTCAGCGGGAGCAAAAATTCCGCCGCCTGGCAGAATTTCTCCGGAATCATCTCCGGCGAAGGCAAGAGCGGTCACCAGGCCAAACAGTGGTGGCCGGGAACCAAATCCGCCCGAATCCTGATTCTTCTGAACTACGGAGGAAAGGACGCTCCCTCGACTGAATTCAAAGACATCGTGCTGGAAACCATCGACTGAGAATTCTTGATCGAAATGGATTGCGGGAAGCCTGGCGGGAAACATTCCGGTCAGGCTTCTCTTTTTTACCGGATAATGCGTATTCCCTTGTGTCCTCTCCGGTTTTGTGCATCCATCTCTGAAAAAAGTCCGGAAAAACAGCCGGAGGAAACGGAGTTTTCCTTGAAATTCCCTCTTTTACAAGTATTTTGAAGTTCCGGCATGACTTTTCCGATACCCTTTCACGTATATAAAAACAACCAAGGAGAGAAAAATGGGAATGGGAGCCAAACTTGCGATCGCGCTGCTGACCGTCGGCTGTGCCACGGTTTTTGCGGCGGAAGTGTTGAAACCGGCGGAACAGAAGGACTTCCTGAAAGATTCAAGGCTTTCCTTCGCGGACGGTGTTTTTTCCTGCAAGGGAAACTATGCCATCCTGATGTCGGCTGAAATATTTCCGGTCGATCCGTCTAAAAAATACAGGATTTCCGGAAAATTCCGTGCGAAACCCGGGACAGAGCCGGCCGTTCTCTACTTCGGTTATGTTCCGCATGACGGGAAGAACGCAGCCATTGCGTCGGCGTCAGTCAACTGGTTTCCGAATACGGAAACCCAACTGGCCGAACCGGCCAAGGCCGGCGAGACCGTCCTGAAAGTCAAGGATGCTTCCAAGTGGAATATGAAGGCGAACCACGGGGTGGTTGCGTTCAATGTCAAGCCGGATTTCTCCGATCTCCCGAACTCTGACATTGCCGATGCCGTTCCCGGGAAAATTGAAAACAAGGGCGACGTCTGGGAAATCACTCTGAAAGCGCCCCTCAAGAAAGCGTATGAGAAGGGGACCGCTGTCCGCCAGCAGACCCATGGAGGCACGTATATTTACAACGGCGCCGCGGGCCGCAAGACGAGCGATGACTGGCAGACTTTTTCCGGGGTTATTTCCGGACATGCGAAGAGCGGAAACACGGCCGCCCAGTGGTGGCCCGGAACCAAGGCCGCGCGGATTCTGATCGGCGCGAACTACGGCGCAAAAGGAAAATTCGAGACCGAATTCAAGGACATCGTGGTGGAGACCGTCGACTGACGGTTTTTTCCGCGATTCCATCCGGGAAATCTGCCCTTCCTTTTTTCCGGAACGGCGAGAATCCCGGATTTTTTTTGCCGTTTTTCAAAAACAGGGACTTGTTTTTATTTTATAATATGCTATTGTATCATCACAAAAAGAAATAATAATTTCATATTATGAAATCTCTGCACAAAACTTTTGATATTCTCGAATATGTGATTTTGCAGAACGGACGCAAAGTCACTCCCAGCAATGCGGCGGAAGCGGTCGGCGTGAATCTGGCCACGTGCACCCGCATCATGGGGGAGCTCGTGGATCGCGGCTATCTGGTCAAGGTTTCGCGCAAGGAGGGGTATCTGCCGGGACCGATGACGGTTTCCATCGGCACCCGCAGCCATCCGTATGAACGTCTGGCGAAGGCCGCGGCGGAGCCGGTCCGTCAGCTTTCCGAGGAACTGCGGTGCCAGGTGAATCTGGCGGTACTGCACGGGGAACGCCGCGTGATGCTCTGCTACCATCTCAACCCTGCGGCGACGCGGCCGTGGGACCATTTCATTTTTTCGGACCACTGGGTGACGGCCACGGGACGCCTGCTGATCGCTTCGCTCGAAGACCGGGATGCGCGGAAGATCGTCTCGTCCATCGGAATCCGGCCCTATCCCAAAGCCGGACTGGACAAAATCCGCGCAGACGGCTTCACTGTCTTCCCCGAAGGGGCGCTCTCGGTCATGGGACATTTGATTCAGGCGCCCGGATATCCGGCGGCGGCCTTCGGGTTCGGGGTCCCGAAACAAAATGAAAAATACGCCTTCGAGCGTTCCGCGGCCACGGCGGAAACGATCCGGAGGAAATTATCCATGCAAAATAAAGCCTATTGAATTCAGCGAAAGGAAAGAGAGCAAATGAATCTGGTCTGGAATCCGAAAGCCGTTCCCGTCGAACTCCATTCCGTGCTGCGGACGCTGGGTGCGGAATACGCCCTCCGGGAAGGAAGCGAAGGGGTGAATCTGACATTTGAAAAAAACAGCGATCCCGAAATCCTGCGGGTCACCCGGCGCGATGGACATTTCCATGTCTCCTACGGACGCGATTCGATCGCCGCGCGCGGTGCGGCGTATGCGCTCTCCGGGCAGGAGTGCGACGAGCGGATCGTTTTCAAGACGTACGGAATCCTGTTCGATTGCACCCGCGGGACCGTGATGAAGGTCGATTCCTTCAAACGCTGGCTGCGGCGTCTGGCCCTGATGGGTTACAACATGGCGATGCTTTACACGAAGGACGCCTATCAGGTTCCGGGCGAACCTTACTTCGGCTACATGCGCGGCGCCTACTCCCTCGAAGAAATGAAGGAAGTGGACGCATACGCCCGGTCGCTGAAAATCGAAATGATCGCCTCCATTCAGGCGCTCGGGCATCTGGAACCGATTCTGCGCTGGCCCGCCTATATTCCGGTAAAGGACACCGACAGCGTCATTCTGGCCGATGAGCCGAAGTCCTATGAGCTCCTGGAAAAAATGATCGCTTTCTGGAGCGAGGCCTTCGAGTCGCGCCGGATCCATCTCGGCATGGACGAGACCCACGATCTCGGGCGCGGCCGCTTCATGGACCTTCACGGATACGAATCCCCTTTCCATATCTACAACCGTCACCTGAACCGGGTCTGCGGCATCTGCGAAAAATTCAAGCTGGAGCCCATCATCTGGTCCGACATGTATTTCCGCTACGCCAACAAGAAACAGGACTACTACGATATCGGTTCCGAAGTTCCCGAAGAAGTCAAAAAGGCGATCCCGAAGCAGGTCCAGCTCTCTTATTGGGACTATTATCATCGCGACGCCGCGTTTTATGAAAAAATGCTCCTGCGCACGAAAGACCTCAACGGGAGCGCCCCTTTCATGGCCTCCGGCGTGTGGACCTGGGCGCGCCTCTGGTGTGACTACGAAATGACGATGGGGACCGTCCGGCCCTGTGTCGACGCCTGCCGCAACGTCGGCGCAAAGGAACTCATCTACACCCTCTGGGGCGACGACGGCGGCTACTGCGAATTCGATTCCGCGTTCGCCGGGCTCGCCTGGGCCGCCGACTACGCTTATAACAAGGCGGAAGACGAAGACCGCACCGCCCGACTGTATGAGGCGGTCTGCGGCACTTCCTACCGGCTTCAGCTCGTCTGCGGAGATTTGTGTCACACGTTCAAAAATAAAAACGGCGACATCGGCAAAATCCCGCCGGGCGCGCTTCTCTGGGACGATCCCCTCATGGGAATGGTCTGGAACGAGCTTCCCGCTTGGAAGGAAGGAATGGCCGACGACATGCTTGCCGAACTCAAAAAAATCATGGAAACGATCGAACCGCACCGCGACGACAAGGCGGCCGGGCATCTCAACCACGCCTGGAATCTCGCCCATGTGCTGACGCGGAAGCTGGAATTGCGCAAACGTCTTCTGCATGCCTATGGAAAACGCGATTTCAGCACGCTGAACGGGATCGCGGAACGCTGCATCCCGGACGTCATCGACGCCATCGAAGGGCTGAACGACTCCTTCCGCGAGCAGTGGCGGCGCAATTTCAAATCCTACGGTCTCGAACTGATGCAGATCCGGCTGGCGGGGCTGGCGGAGCGCTATCGCGAACTGGCGCGGGTCATCGGAGAGTTTCTCGACGGCTCGATCGATTGCATTCCCGAGCTCGAAGTCATTCACCGGCCGGCGGGCCACATCGATTCCCGTTACAAATATGTAGCGACCGGCGGTTTCTTCATCTGATTCAGTAAAGGATTCAAAAATGAGCGAAAAAGCATTGAAAAAAGCCATGGATTTCATGGAAAACGAGAAACAGTTCCACCTCGGGTTCCTCCCCACGGAACAATCCAACCCCCTGACGAAAAATCTGGACAGGGAATTTGCCTCCGCCACGGGTAACGGGGTGAAATGTCTCCAGCGCGTCGACCGCAATGTTTCGGATATGGCAAAGCGCATCTTCCGCGGCAAAGAGTTCAAAAAACTGGTCTCCGACGGAGTGGAAACCCTCCGGAACGGCGGAAAGATCGTTTTTTCCGGCTGCGGCGCGACCGGACGCCTCAGCATCCTGCTGGAATGCATGTGGCGCGACTGCTGTTTCAAGACCCCTGCCGTTTCCCGTTACGCGAACCAGGTGTTCAGCATTATGACGGGGGGCGACTACGCGCTGGTCCGTTCCGTTGAATTTTTCGAGGATTACCAGCAGTTCGGACGCCGCCAGGTTCAGGAAACGGGCATGGGCGGAAACGACATGCTTGTGGCGATCACCGAAGGCGGAGAAACTTCCTCCGTGCTCGGGACCGTGTTCGAGGCGCTCGACCGCGGCGCGAAAGTTGTCCTGATGTTCAACAACCCCGCCGATCTTCTCAGCGAGCACCTGGAACGGTCGCGCAAGGCGATCTGCGATCCGCGCGTCTGCGTGCTGGACCTTCATTGCGGCCCGATGGCGCTGGCCGGGTCCACCCGGATGCAGGCGACTACCTCCGAACAACTGGTTGCGGGCGGCGCCCTCGAATCCGTGATGAATGTCCTGCTTGGAAAAGCATCGCCCGACTATGCCGCCGATTTCGAGAAGCTGCTGGACAATCTGGAGGCCCCCGCCGCCCGCGAAGCCATCGCCGGCTACATCGATTTCGAGGCGGGAATCTACCGGAACAAGGGACTTGTGACCTATTTCGCCGACGATTATCTGCTGGACATTTTCACCGACACCACCGAACGCTCCCCCACCTTCATGCTTCCGCCGTTCCGGAAGAACGACGACAAGGTGTCGCCGCGCCCGTGGGCGTTCGTGAAAAACCCGCTGTTCACCACTCCGGAAGTCTGGGATCGCGGCATGCACCGTCCCCTGCGCTGTCTTGGCTGGACGGTGCCCGATTATGAAGTCATGGGAGCGCCCGAGGCGATCCGGAAGAACCCGCCGAAAATTCATGATACCGAACTGCTGAAATTCGAGGTAGGGAAGGAATCCCCGTCCGACCGCGCCGCTACGGGAAAAGACGCCGCCGTCCTGGTCACGGTCGGCGACCGTCCGGGCGATGTGCGCCTTTTCGATGCTTTTGCCGGAGCGGAGGCGCCGTTCGCGTTCCGGAAACACCTGGCCGTCGGCGGCTCCCGCAAGGCGGATTTCAGGATTCCGTGCGAACTGCCCGACACCCCGCTTCACCTGATGGAGCACATGGCGGTCAAGCTGGTGCTGAATACGGTTTCCACCGGCGTGATGGCTGTTCTCGGACGCGTCACCGGAAACTGGATGAGCTGGGTGGACGTCACCAACAAGAAGCTCATGGACCGCGGAATCCGGCTGATTTCCGAAATCGGCGGACTGGACTACAAGGAGAGCTGCATCCGATTGTTCGAAGCGGTCGAAGAATTGGAGTCGAGCCATGTCGCTTCCGATGAAAAGGTTTCGGCGGTCCAGTTCGTCCTCAAAAAGATGGGACGCTGAGGCAAATATAGACAAAACAATACGCCCGCATTTTTCCCGGATCGGCGGGCACACTGTTTCACCCTCATTTTTTGATGGAAAGACGCCGTTTACTCCCGTTTCCGGATGGATGTTCCCGAGCTTCGCCAGTGTCCTTTCCGGACTTTTCCGAGGATAATCCATCCACACGGAGTACGGAATCGAATACGAATTTGTCGAGTAGCCCGGCGCGATCCTCATACAGGACCATGAATTTCGTTTTTTCCGCTTCGAACCGGCTGCCGCATTTCGTGACTTCGCATACTGTTTTTGTGTCAAATTCTTTGCAGAGGATCGCAACGGTTTTCCGGTGAACGGCCGAAACATTCCGGTAATGGAGCCGTTCCGCTGTTTCGCGGACCCGTTTCGCCAGCTCGGGGGACACCCGTTTCCGGTTCGAAAGCGCACGGGAGACCTGGGACACCGATACCCCCAGTTCAGCCGCAATGTCGGAGAGCTTCGTTTTCATGCGGGAGCCTTTCCCGTTGAACGGCGGACAATCAGTCCGCCGGGGACAAGGACCTGCTCCGGTTCAACAGTTCTGCCGATTGCCGTCAGCAGTTTCCGGATGGCTTTGTCAATCAGAGCTTCCCAGTCGATCGTATAACCGGTCAACCCGAATTTTGCCGGATACAAGCTTTCTTCCAGGACAATCAGGGAAACATCTTCCGGGATGCATTTTCCGTATTCATGGAAAATAGACCGGATATCATACGAGGGATCGTTGTAAATAACAATGAATCCTGTTGCTTTGAACTTCAGCGCTTTTCCGATGGCGTGCTTCAGTTCGGGGACGCCTCCGCTGTAATGAATGTTGAGCAGACTTTCAGGCGGAAATCCACGGGCGGCGCCGGCTTTGTAGAATTCCGCTTCTCCGCGAAGCTGGTAACGGGGCCCGCCCGGATCCTTAAAACAAAGCCGGGCAATCCGGCGATGCCCCGATCCGGCAAGATGGCCGACACACAGGGACATTTCCAGAGAGGCGTCCGGAAGGAACGAGCTGATGTTTTCCATCGGATTCCCGTAGTCATTGACCGTGACGAGCGGAAGCCGGCACTTTTCCGCCCATTCCCTGGCGCAGAGGTCGTTGTACCCGATATGGAGCACTCCATCGAAAAGGCTTTCGCAGCACGGATCGAACGGATTCATGAATACGGGTTCGAATCCGGCGGCACGAAGTTTCTTCATGGCCATTCCGTACAGCCCGCCCGTGAGGGCAATTCTTCCGGTGCTCTGGCGATATCCGAGTTTCCGCGCGGCTTCCCGAACCCGGTTCCGGGTCTCCGGCGCCACGCGCGGCATGTCACGCAGCGCCATGGAAGCCTGTGTTACCGAACATCCTGCGCAAGTTGCGACGTCACGGAGAACTATTTTAGCCATCGGTCGTTCCTCCCGGTCAAAATATAATTCAACGATGCAGAAAATTCAACAGGGCGGACATCCGGTTTGCGCATTTTTTCGGCAGCAAACCGGCGTTGAAATCTTGAAATCCCCTGCCGCAAGACTATTTTTACACAAAGAGGAATTCAGCGGAAGCCCGGAAACTCATTCGGCATTCGGACAACATGCTTGAAAACATGAACTCGACTCCATGACAAAGGATGCGGAGCGGTTTTCAAAGCAGACTATTTCTTCATTGAGAAAGGGGAGCAAAATGAAAAACGATTCAACCCGGAAACGGGACGCCATGGAAGGAAGACGGCATGATGAAAAAGCGATCTTCACACTCGTAGAACTTCTCGTCGTGATTTCGATCATTGCCATTCTGGCCGGGATACTGCTTCCGGCCTTGAATAAAGCGCTTCAGAAGGCCGCTTCGATCAGCTGCGCCAGTCAGTTGAAACAGCATGGAATGAGCACCATGGCATATACACTGGACTACAATGACTACATCCCGTTCGGCCGGGACGACAGCACGACGGGTGTCTGGAACGGGAACGGTTCGAGAAAAGCCTGGACATGGTATTGCCGCCTGGCTCCCTATATCGGCTACGAGCTGCTGCCCGGTTCGGAATATTACCGGCTTGCCTATAAGCACCAAGTCCTCAAAAACATGTTCAACTGCCCTTCTTCGGGCTCCGAATCCTTGAACGGTTATTACATCAGCTACAGCGTCAATACCTATATTGCGCAAAATTCACCGAACCAGAATTTGGATTCCGAGGGAGTCAACCTTCGCAATGCGAAGATCCAGAATATAAAAGAGCCCTCGAAAAAGCAATTTGTTCTGGAGATCAAGAAAAACGGCGATCCGCAGTATTTCAACCCTCTCGCCGGCGCCCATTTCACAGGACGCCATTCCAATGGTTCCAACTACAACTGTTTCGACGGGCATGTGAGCTGGATGCTTTATGTGAAAATGAGAAATCTCGGCATGAGCTCCTACTGGGGCTCCCTGTTTGATACCTACAATCCGCAGACGAAGGAATGAAACCGATGAAGGCGTTTTTCCATGTGTTGTTCGCCGCCGGCTTGTTTCCGGCATTCGCAGACAATCTTTTATTCAACGGCGCCCTGAACCGGGAAGGGGCCGGCGACCCCGTTTTCGATCAATTCTTGACGGACAAGACTTCCGCCGTTACCTTGAAGACCGCCTTCGGCAAGAAGCCGGACGGTTCGACTGTTGTCCGGATGACTTCCGACAAAGAGAAAGGGGTGACGGCTGTCATTTTCAAAAAAATGAAACCGTTGTCTCCCGGCGTCAATTATTATTTTCTGTTTCGTTATTCACTGAAATCTTTCGAACCCGGAAGTTCGCTGATCGTCCGGATCAACGCAAAGGACGAGGCAAACAAGATCACGAAAAGCGACTGGTCGCAGGTCATGGATTTTTCCGGGACCGGGGAGCAGGAGTTCATTTATCCGTTCCGTCTGGACAAAGGGGCGGCTTCGACTGAAATCGTTGTATATTTCAGGGGCGTTTTCGAGGCGGAACTGGATTTTTTCCATCTGGGTGAAAGTTTGCCGAAGACAGGCGGAGCGGACGGAAATCTGATTCGGAACGCGTCTTTCGAAAGCCCCCAGCTGTTCGAATACTATATAACGCCCCGAATCGGGAAAAATGTTTACAGGGGGAAGGATCACTTTTCATATCAGCGGAGCCGTGTCAAGGCAAGAACGGGAAAGTATTCACTCCACTGTAACGGCCGCCTGGAAGAAGGATCGATCCTCGTCAATATGAATCAGCTGCCGTATGCGGGCAGCCGGCGTTACCGTTTTTCCGCCTGGAGTTATATTGTTTCCTCCGGCGGAAAGGCGCGGATTTCCGCGAGCATCGGTTTCCTGGACGCCAACGGGAAGATCATTTCTTACCGGTTCCCGTCCTCGGACATTGTTCCGGGGCAATGGAACGAATTGAAGGACGAATTCTATCCGCCGGAAGGGACGGTCCGGATTACCGTGATGTTCTGGGTATCCGGCCAACTGGAGGTTTTTCTGGATGATTTCTTCTTCGGTCCTGCGGAAGAAAAAACGGGAGGTAAAGAAAAAACGGCGTCGGTTCTGCTTCTGGATGCGGAGGACTTCACCCTCTGGCAGGAGGCCGCCTGCCGGAAACCTTCCCGGACAGGCATTCCGTCCAAAATGATTTCCGGGACACCCATATCCCTGAGCTGCGCCTCGAATGAAACGGAACCTTTTCTGGTCTGCTTTGCATCCAAAAAAAAATTCAAGGCCGTTTCTCTCCGTTTTTCCGAATCGGTCAGCGGGACAAATTCTCTTTCCGCCTCGATTTTTTCCTACAGGAGAGTGGGATTCATCGAGTTGAAGTCTCCGGATTACAATCCGACGCTGAAAGGCTGGAATGCCGATCCCCTGCTGCCCGGACGCTCATTCGAGGTCCTGCCTGGAGAGAATCTTCCTTTCTATGTGACGGTTGCCCTGCCCGGGGGGTCGCATCCCGGTGTTTACCGGGGCCGTGTCTCCGTGCTGGAAAAGGACCGCGTGCTGGCGGAAATTCCATTGGAGGTGAAAGTCCGGAACTTCGAACTGCCCGAAACGCCCGCGCTCCGGACTTTTTTTTATGCATGGGCCAATCAGCCTGAATACCGGATGCTGGATCAACGTCC
The DNA here is from genome assembly GCA_002069785.1 of Lentisphaerae bacterium ADurb.Bin242. Lineage (GTDB taxonomy): Bacteria > Verrucomicrobiota > Lentisphaeria > Victivallales > UBA1829 > SIG94. The sequence continues at coordinate 41,185 of MWCA01000029.1, forward strand.
GCTGCCCGAAGTGACCGCGGACCTCACGCGGCTGTTCAAGGAGCACCGCATGACCGGGAATCAGGCGCAGCATCCGCCGGTCCCGAAATGGAAGATCGAGAACGGCTCGCTGAGGATCACGGACTGGTCGGAATTCGACCGCGTCGTCGCCTCCTGGTATTCCGGCGGACGAAGATCTTTTGTCATGCCGCCGCTGAATTTCCTGGGGGATTACTACGGCTGGGGGTATGGAGGGAAAGACCGCACCCATCCGGGAAAATCCCCTTTCGCGGATGTGCCCTGGCTTTCCCCGGAAGGGTTGAAATATGCCGGCGACTTCGCCAAACAATATACGGACCATGTCCGGACAAAATTTCCGGAGGCTCATTTTTACGCCTATCTCTATGATGAGCCCCAGCCGGCGGTCCATGCGGATCTGGCAAAAATTACAGACACCCTCCATCGGGCGGCGCCGGACCTGAAGATATTCATTACCAAGGAGGTGTGCGATACGCTGGGATCCATTTATGCCTGGTGCGTTCCGCTGGCTCCGGGATTTGTGCGTCCGGAACTTCAAAAAAAAGTCCATGCCGGGGGCGGGGAAATCTGGTATTACAACTGGACGGTTTGTCTCGACGACCACGATTATATCCGGACGCGTCTTTATCCCTGGCAGATCTATGCCGCCGACGGGGACGGCGGACTGCTGTGGAATACCATCTGGTCTCCGCGCGGAATAAACCCGTGGACGCAAATGGAAAAAACGTTGAAGTGCGGGGGAGCCACGATTTTTTATCCGCCGAGAGAACCGGACGGACATATCGTTCCTTCTCTTCGGGCGGCGCAAATCAAAGAGGGCATCGATGACTTCGATTATATGAAAATACTGGAAAAACAGATTGACCGGGCTTTTCCGGGACATGGAAAGAGACGGGTCAAGGAAATCATGTCCGAACTGCTGCCGGACATGCCTTTCGGTTATCGGAACGACGCCCGTCTTCTCTATCGGCTCCGGGAAAAACTCGGCGATGAGATCGACGCATTCGGGCAGCCTCCGGTTTCGCTGGTAGTGTCCCATCCGATGGATAACAGTCAGACAGACCTCACGGACATTTCCTTCCGGGTCTATGCCTCCGGGGGAACGGCGGTTTCCATCAACGGAAAAGCCGTCGGAAAAGTCGGAAAAAATGGCTTTCTGGAAGTCCCCTTCCACCTCGAAAAACCCGGGCTCAATGAAATCCATGTCGGGGTATCCATGAATGGAAAGAACAAAGAATTCACCCGGCGCTTTTTCCTGAACCGTGATCCGCAGCTGGATGAATTGGAAAAACTTCGGAACCAATGTGCGGGGGAACCGTCTCTCTCCAAGCCGATCGAGGGCTTTTTACAATCCGTTTCGCAGGGAAAACTTTATACGGAGAAGGAACGGAAAACAGCCGCCCGCCTGCTGGAAGAAACCCGCAGGGAACTGTTGAAGCTGGAACTTGCCCGGACGGTTGTGTTCAGGAACGATCTCCAGAAAGAGCTTTTCAGGCGGGCCGAAACCGCGGAAGAATACGGCTGCTACGACCGGGCCGAATACTATCTGAAATTGTCGGAAGAGGCGGCCCAGGCGGGCGACATGAAAAAATTCAAGGTCAAAATCAGTCCTACCGTCTTTCAGGGACATCCCGGTTTTATGATGGACAACGGGATTCTTTCGGCCGGTTTCACGGAAACGGCCGGCCGGCTGTTTTCCTTCAAGGTCCGCGGCATGGAATGTCTGGACCCGGGAAGTTATGCCAATGCTTTACCGCCGGCCGACCGGATGTCAAGGAGCATCACCCGTGAAATGGTCCGCCGCGAGGTGGATTACGGCGGCTTTTCCGATGAGGACGCCATGGGGCATTGGGCGATTTCCCTGGTGGACTGGGACGTTCGTTTCCTGGAGCTGACCCCGAATGCCGTATCCGTTGCGGTTTCCATGACTTTTCCGGACCGTCCGTTCCGGATTACCCGGATCATGTCTTTGCGGGCGGAATCTTCCGAACTCAAAATGAGGTATGAGATCACCAATCTTCTGCCGAAAGGGATACAGTCGGATGATCCTTCCCATTATCAGTTCGCCTGGCGCGGCCGCTTTGTCCCGGCGATCGGCCCCGATCAACAGGAAAACGATACTCTCTGTGTTCCCGCAGCCAACGATCAGCGGCTGCCGGAGACCCGTTTTTCAGCCTCGAATCCCATTCATTACGAACAGCGGAACCTTCCGTTGAAGGATCATTGGGCGGGAACATTCGATCCGGGGGCCGGAATCGGACTGGCCGTGCTTGGAGATGCATCCATCACCCACGGGTACGTCTGGTTCAACTCGAAGGGAGACCATGCGGGAAAACATCGCATCTATACATTGGAATTTCCGAGGAGCCGGTACGGAACAACGATCCATGATGCGCTTCCGAATTCACCGTTCTCCATTCTTCCCGGTCAGACGTTGAATTTTTCTCTGACACTGCGGGGCGTTGAGGCGGTCCGGTCCGAAAAGGATTTCCGGGCAAAAACCGGAAAGACGCATCCCTGATGATGGCAAAGTATAATCCTCAACCCCGGTGCGAAAAACATCTTCGGCTGCGGTTGTCATGACGGTCTGGCGGCATCGTCGATCCTTTTTACGATTGCCGGACTTTGCCGTTTTCAGGTCATTGCGGGCGCCCGGTCGCGGATTGGATGCCGCGCAGGCTTCAAACCATCTCATTTTTACGAGGATATAGCATTTTTTTCTTGCAATATCGTCATTGAGAAGGTATTGTATGGGACCTGAACAACCAGAGAGGGTCCAATGAAAAAGATTTCCTTCAACCTCAGGCATGCCGTTTTTTATATGCTTGTCCTTCTTCCATTTGCGCTGCTCCAATATGCGTGCAGCCCGGCTTTGGTTTCGGGGTCCTATCACGATCCGAACAGCTATTCGGAAGCGATTTACGGAGAAATAGCCAAACGGACTTTCGGATATGAGGGGCCGCACCGCAATCCGCTGATCGTGATCCATGGATTTCTCGGGGCGCGCCTCAAAGACATGGAAAAGAATGAAAACATCTGGGGGAATTTCTCCTATTCGGAAATGTCCAAAGGCGGGAAGTTTGCGCGTCTGGCGCATCCGATGGAGATCGGAAAACCGCTCCGGCTTCTGAAAAACGACGTCAAGCCGGTCAGCCTGCTGGAAAAATCCGCGATCGAGTTCATGGGGCTGGGGTTCGATGTGGACAATTACGACCGCCTGATCCTGATGCTTCAGCAAGCCGGCTACGTTCCGAACCACGCGCCGCTTCCGCAGGGGAAGAATTTCTTTTCCCTGTTCATTTTTTACTATGACTGGCGCCGGGACATCTCGGAGAACGCGGTGGAACTGGAAAACTTCATCCAGCAGAAAAAAATGTATCTCCAGGAACGCTACGCTTCGCTGTACGGTGCCATGAATTATCCGGTGAAGTTCGACATCATCGCCCACAGCATGGGGGGGCTGCTTGCCCGCTATTACCTCCTCTATGGAGGAACCCTCCTGCCGGACGACGAAACCCGGTCCATTCCCATTTCCTGGAAAGGGGCGGAGAACATCGAGAAAGTCGTGATGGTCGGGACTCCGAACGCCGGATATGTGGATACGCTGCTGGAGCTCAACCGCGGACTCCAGCTGGTCGCGGCGTCCCCCATCTATCCGAAAGCCTTGATCGGGACCTTCGTCTCGTATTACCAGATGTTCCCGGACGCCTCCGGCAACCGCGTCGTATACGACGATACGAACGAACCCGTGGACTACTACTCCGAAAAGACCTGGATCAAATACAACTGGGGCATCCTCGACCCCGCCCAGGACGCATGGCTTAAAATGCTGCTCCCGAATGCCGCCGGCGCCCAGGAACGGCGCGCCATCGCCATCGACCACCTCCGGAAATGTCTCATGCGGGCCCGTCAGTTCAAACGGGCCATGCTTCCCCGGAAATCTCCGCCCAAGCCGGAACACCTGGACTTCTTCCTCATCGCGGGCGATGCCGTCCTCACCAACCATACGCTTCTCGTGGATTCCAAAACAGGTGCGCTGAAAGTGAAAAAACAGGACACCGGCGACGGGAAGGTCACTTCCACAAGCGCCACTTTCGACCTCCGCGGCGAACGGGTCTGGAAGTGGTACATCGATTCGCCCATTTCCTGGTCCGGCGTTTACTTCTTCCAGGGCGGACACATGGGAATCATGAACAGCAACGTGTTCGCCTCGAATCTGAGTTTCCTCCTGACAACGCTTCCGCCCGGAGACTTCCGAAAAGGGGGCGTGAATAGAAAATGAGTGGAACCGCCCCGTTCCCGATACCGGGAAAATACAATACAATCACCGTATCGATGGAACAGTGCGGAGACATTCATCTTGCCTATACGGAAACCGGAGAAGGAACACCGGTCCTTTTTCTCCATGAATTTGCCAGCGCCTCCCATACCTGGGAGAAAATGCTTCCCTTTCTGACTCCCGGGCACCGTCTGATCCGGCTGGACTGCGCCGGATTCGGGCATTCATCGCCTCTCAGTGAAAATCCGCTGACGCTTCCGCAGCAGGCGGAAACCGTCGAACAGTTCATCGCCGTGCTGGGGCTCCGGGAACTGATTCTTGTCGGCCACGGGATGGGGGGAGAGATCGCTCTCTGCCTCATGAATTCGCCGGAAATCCGGGCGAACGTCCGGAAGCTGGTGCTGATCTCCTGCGGCGTCCTGGCTTCTTCGACCCCGGATTTCATCCGCAACATCGGACAGTCTTCCATGACCAAGCCGATTGTCCGCCTGATCCACTCCGGATTCGTGGCGCGCGCCATGCTGGAATATATTTACGCCCCGCATCATCCGCAGGACCCCAATATCATCTCGGAATATGCCGCGCTTCTGAAAGAGCCCGGACGGGCGGAATCCATCATTGCCGCGGCCCGGCAGTACTCCCACCCGGCGAGCCTGCCGGCTTTGCCTTCGACGCCGATCGCCATTCTCTCCGGAGACGAGGACCCCATTCTGCCGATCTCCCTGGCGGAACGCCTTCACGAATATTATCCGGCCTCCTCGCTGAGTTTCCTTTCCGGCTGCGGACACATCCCCCAGGAAGAATGTCCCCGGGAAACCGCCGCCATTCTGAACGCCGTATTTTCCGACGATTCCGGCAAGCCGCCGGAAAAAGTCTTCCCTGTCGCGGAAAAGCAGAAGCGGGTCCCCCGGATGAGCCGTCTTTTCGATTACTGGAACGCCGGGACCGTTCTGCTGATCCTGGTTCTGAAAATCCTCCAGTTCTTCCGGAAGCTCGGGATCAAGGTGGAACGGCAGTCCTGGCGGAAAGTCACCGGGGTCTTCCTTCAGCGGGAATACTCCAAGTTCGTCATCGGAGCTTTCCGCCTCCGGAATCCCGAAACGGAAAGTCCGGAAAAAGCCAGGGAGTCCCTGCGCCGCCGTCTTCAGGCGTTTTTGATCTCCCGCCCGGAGCTGCATTTGACGGAAGAAATCCGGACCTTCGCTTCCTATTACAAAGCCCAGCCGCTGTGCGACGTCATGACCGCGGAGCTGGACCCGGACGGCAATCTCCTGTCCATCACGCCGCTTTTCGATCCCCGCCTTCCCGTCCCGGAAAAATATGTCGCCCAGACTTTGCGGGCCGTCATCGAAGCCTACAACGCCACCCGCGAGGGGTCCGACCTGAACCGTTCCCGGCGGATGACGTCTGTTCTCCGGAAAACGCTTCTGAAAAGGGCGCGGTTCCGTCCGCTCCGCCGGACGGCCCTGCTGGGGCTTTCCGAACGGATTCTTTCCGGAACCTTTCTCTTTTTCGACGGGGTGCTGCCCCCGGAGCCCCTGCGCGCCACGGAACTCCGTTTTCTCACGCCCGACCTGAAACGCTATCATCATCCGGGATGGGGCCTGTGCGGAATCATCTGCCGGTTTTCCGCGGACCTTGCGGAGGCGGACCTCTGGTGGCAGTTCAACCACGTGATGGTGGACGGAGCTCCCATGCAGGACGTCCTGACCAAACTCAAGCAGGAATGGGGGACGGTCGGCCACATTGTCTTCCCGCCGCTGAACGGGTTGATCTCCCCGCCGGAAATCATGGACTGCGGCAACGGCGTCTTCCGGGCACGGTTCTTCGCCGACTTCACCCCGCTGATGCGTCTGCGGAATTCCCTCAACCGCATGTGTCTCAACGAAATGAACGGAAAAGCCTCCTTCGCTGCCCTGATCATGTGGGGGCTCTCGCGGCATCCCTATTTTTCCAAACGGAAAATGCTGCTTCCCGTCGACTTCCACAACCAGGACGGAAACCGGCAGCTCGGACTGCTGATCATGCGTCCGGCGCTGTTCGACCAGAGCCGGACGCCGCTGGCCTCCTACTGCCGTTTCCAGACGGAAATGAACCGGAAACTGGAGGAAACGCGCAACGGCTATGCGGAAAGCAGCGAATTCCTTGCACTGTGCAGCATGCTCCATCCGGTCTTTTATCTCCTGACGCAGAAGCTGGCGCCCAAGGCGCTGGAGGAAATCGTCGGGACCATGGGGATTTCCATCATCGCGGACGCCGAAGTGTTCGTCAGCCCGCTCACGGACTTCCAGATCGACGGCTTCATGTCCCTCGGGTCCGCGCTGATCCCGACCCTGAACGGCCGCCGGGCCGGGTCCGTGTGCATTTGCGGAACCCGCGACCAGATCTCCCTTTACTACGAGGCGGTCCGCAAACTGATTCAGGACCTGCCGCATCTTCTGGAACGCTGAAGGAAAATCCTTCCGGTTACGCCCTCCGCCCCGGAACGCGCTTTTTCCCGAACACGGCCATGACTTCCTGGAGATCCTTCCAGACATCCGCCTTGGCCGCCGGATTCCGCAGCAGATACGCGGGATGATAGGTCGGCATCACCCGGATTCCCCGGTATTCCATCCACCTGCCGCGCTGACTCCGGATTCCTCCGTAGACGTTCGGGAACAGAAACCGGAACGGCACCGCCCCCAGGACCACGATCACCTCCGGCGAGAGCAATTCGATCTGGCGCTCCGCATAGGGACGGCAGGCCTCCGTCTCGTCCGGCTCCGGGTTCCGGTTGCCCGGCGGACGGCATTTGACCGTGTTGGCAATATATACCTCGGAACGCTGGAACTGCATCGCGTTGATCATCCGGGTCAGAAGCTCGCCGGCCCGGCCGACGAACGGACGCCCCTGCATGTCTTCGTCCGCGCCCGGCCCTTCTCCGAAGAACAGCAGGGGCGCACGGGTGTCGCCTTCTCCGAACACCGTATTCGTCCGTGTTTCGCAAAGACGGCATTTGCGGCATTCCGCCACCGTTTGCGCCAGTTCTTCCCATCCCATCGACGCCGCCGGATCCGAAAAAAGAACCCTTTCCGCGGGGGGCGGCGGCGAAACCTTTTTTTCCTCCGTCCCCGGCACGGTGCGGGGCTTTTCCGGAACTTGTTCCCGCACAGCCGCGGACGGCTGCGCCGCCTCCTTCTTCGGAGGACGCGGATAATCCGTATAAAAATCCCGCAGGACCGGATCGGGAACCGCCGCTCTCGGCTCCCGGAGCAATTCGTCCTTCAGACAGTCCGTGATCTCATCCAATAAATTCTTTTCCGCCATGATTCCTCCCTTCAGCCCCTCCCGCAATGTATTCTTCCGGAACCTGTTTTTCAATCGGGAATCCGGAAAAAAACACAAGTCCGCCGGAAAAGGCGGTTCCGGACGCCCCCGGAAGACTATTCCCGGAGCAGGGCTTCCAGAAACGGAAGGTCTTCTTCACAGGCTGCCCCGGCGTCGAGCAGGGCTTTCAGAAGCGCACGGAATTCCGCCGCCGGGACATCCCCCAGTTCGCGGTATTTCCCGGATCGCCTCAGCTCGATGATTTCATCCACGGAAATCCGTTCCGGACGCGCCGGATCATACGGCGCCCCGGCTCCGTCGGCACGCAGAAGCAGCGAACACAAGTTCATCGGATTGTGATGGATCAGCAGAAAGCGCTTTTCCGTCCCGATCTCTTCATAAACGGTCCCCTGCCGTATTTCCAGTCCCTGCATTGAAACGACTCCCGTTTCCTTATCCACCCGAACGATCCCCTATTATACACCCGGAAAACGGATTTGACAAGGCGTTTTTCCGAGAATCGCGGAAACATTCCGGCTCTTTCGTTTGGCGGCGGTTCCGCCGCCACGGGGACGGGCGACGAAAAAAACCGAGAGCCGCCGCTCTGAAAATCCCTTGAAATTCCTTCCGGGGCGCCACGCGAAATGGAAAGATTTCGTGCTTTGCACGACCGGCTTTCGCAGCAAGTACCTCCGCGTCTGCCCCCGGGCTGCTTCATCGATTTCAGCGGCCGCATACCGTTTTCCGTCGTTTTTTTTATATATCGGAAGGTTTCCCCCTTTCAAATTGCCGGAAATGTGCTATTGTTTCTATTTATAACTTTACAGGGTTGGAATTTGTATGATGGCGGAAGAAAAAACAGGCGGTTTCCAAATAAAATATATGCTGGCTGCCTTGGCGCTACTGCTGTTCATCTTGTCGATTTTCTCCTATTCGAGCGCGGATCTGGCGGTGCTGGACGGCGGGGCGGTGGAGCCGGTCCGCAACTGGGTCGGACCCTTCGGCGCGCAGATTTCGAAGGCGTTTTTCTACATCTTCGGAGTAGCGACGTATCCGATCGTATGTCTGCTGATTTTGTGCGTAGTCCGGAGCTTCATGCCCTATCCGCTGAACCGGCGCGGCTATTTTTCCAGCCTGGCCGCGGCGATTCTGGGGATCACCATTCTTTTCGCGATGTTTCCGCGGGAATTCGTCTCCACGACGAGTTATCTCGGGATCGGGCATACCGGCAAGCCGGAACTGGCTTTGTCCGGGGGCGCGCTGGGGGCGTTGCTGGCGGCGCCGGAGACCCAGGTGTTTCCGGCGGGGCTGATCCGGCGCTGCATCGGCACGATCGGGACAAGCCTCTGCGCTGCGGTGTTTCTCGGCACCGGACTGATCTTCCTTTTCCTGGCCGACTGGAAGTGTTTTCTCGTTTCTCCCGCAAAGAAGCCGCCGGAGGAGAGTCCGGCCGAGCCCGTTGCGCTTCCCGGGAAGGAAATGCCGTCCGAAATTCCTCCCGTGAAGAAATCCTTCCCGCCGCTGGGCAGGGCAAAGCCGGACGGGGAGCCGGAGCCGTCCGGCGCCGGGCCTGTCCCGGAAGAGAAGGAATTCAAGGAGGGCCTCCGGGGAACGGAAGAAAAACCGGTCGCGGAAAAGGGGGACGGACAGGAATCTTCGGCCGCACCGGTCCCGGGGACGGTTCCTCCGGATTCCCAACGTTCGGGGCGCAAGGGTCCGGACGACGATCCGTATGCACGCCATCCTTCCTATTCCGGGCGGCGCACCGCCATGCTTCCGAACGACCGTCCGTATGATCTTCCCCCTAACTCCCTGCTGGATCGTCCCCCGAAGGACCGCAGCGAGGACAACGAGCATCTGGACATGGCCAAGGCGACCCTCCAGGCGACCCTCGACAGCTTCGACATCAACGGTTCCGTTTCCGAGACCATCGTGGGGCCGCGCATCACTCGTTTCGAGATTTCGCTCCAGCCCGGGGTCAAGGTCGAAAAGGTGACCGGCATTCAGAACAATATCGCCAAGGACATGCGGGCCGAAAGCATCCGTATCCTCGCCCCGGTCCCCGGACGCGACACCGTCGGCATCGAGCTTCCCAACAAGGTCTCGAATATGGTGTTCATCCGCGAACTGCTGGAGTCCTCGGCATGGAAGGAAAGCCGGGCGGACATCCCGATCATGCTGGGCAAGGATGTCTCCGGCAAGGTGATGATCACGGACCTGGCGAAAGCGCCGCATCTTCTGATTGCCGGTTCCACCGGCAGCGGAAAGAGCGTCTGCATGAACACCCTGATCATGAGCCTTCTGTATCGTTTCACCCCGTATGAGCTCAAGCTGATCCTGGTGGACCCGAAATATGTCGAACTGGAAATGTACCGTCCGCTGCCGCACCTGATCACGCCGGTGGTGAACGACCCCACCAAGGTTCCGTATGCGTTGCGCTGGGGCGTGAACGAGATGGAGCACCGCTACCAGATTCTGGCGCGGGTCAAAGCGAAAAACCTCAGCGCCTTCAACGCCCGCCCGCCCGATCCGGAGCCGGTCCTTGACGAGGACGGCGAAGTGATTCCGCCCAAACTGCCGCTTCTGGTGATCATCGTCGACGAGCTGGCCGACATCATGATGACCGAGGCCCGGAAGGATGTGGAAACGTCCATCTGCCGGATCGCCCAGAAGGGCCGCGCCGCCGGAATCCACCTCGTGATCGCCACCCAGACGCCCCGGAAAGACATCATCACCGGCGTCATCAAGGCGAACCTCCCCACCAAGATCGCGTTCAAGGTATCGACCGGGATGGACAGCCGCGTGATCCTCGACGCCCAGGGCGCGGAAAAGCTCCTCGGGAAAGGCGACATGCTTTTCAAGGGACCCAGCGGAGAAACCGACCGCATCCAGGGCTCCATGGTCTCCGATCCGGAAATCCAGAAGGTCGTCGATTTCGTGTCCGACCAGGCCGATCAGAACTTCGATACGACCGTGATCCTCGAGAATCCGGAGATGGAGGAAGAGGAAGACGACGGCCAGAACTCCTTCCCGGACGAGACCTTTGACGACGAGGAGGACGGCGCTTCGGACTACATCAAGACCGCGGTCGCCAAGTATCTCGAGCCGGGCGACGACGAGAACACCCGGAAAGCCCTGGAGATCATTCTCCGCGAGAACAAGGCGAGCACCTCCTATCTCCAGCGCCGCATGGGCATCGGTTACAACAAGGCCGCGGAGATCATCGACAAACTGGAACAGCGCGGGATCGTTTCCGCGCCTCTCCCCGGCGGACAGAAGCGCAATATTCTTGTTTTTGACGAACTGAACCGCCCGGATGATTGATTTTTCATCATCCGGTGTTATTTTTGCAGAGGAAAACAGGACGGAAACAAATCATGAATCAAGACATCGAAAAAAATCATCCTGAAGAAAAAGAGCCCGTGGAAAACGACCTCTTTTCCCTGGGGCATATCAAGCCGCAATCCCCGCCCGAACCGAAGGAGGAGCCCGTTTCTCCCCTTCGCACAATGGAAACGGCGGCTCCCGCGGCGGAAAAGTCTGCGTCCGCGACCGTTCCCGAGACGGCTCCGGCGGAAGAAAAATCCTCTTTCCGGACGTTTCCGGAAAAAACAGCCCCGGAACCGGTCAGCGAAAGTATCCCGGAAGTGACTTCTCCGCCTCCGCCGCCCGTGAAACGGAGAAGTCTGCGTGCCGGGGCCGGCGCCTCCCTCGGCGCTCTGCTGGCCGAGGCCCGGAACAGCGCGGGGCTTTCCGTGGAGAAGGTTTCGGAATCCACCCGCATACGGGTCAATCACCTCAATGCGCTGGAAAGCGACAATCTTTCCGGTCTGCCCTCGGCCGTCTATATCCGGGCGTATGTGCGGACTCTCGTGAAGCTGTACAACCTGGACGGCAAGGCGATGGATCTGATCGACGAGCATCTGCGGGAGCTCGAGCCGTCCAAGGATGTTCCGGAAAAACTTCTGGAAGACCTTGGAAAAGATGTGCAGATCAGCAAGGATGAAGCCAAAAAAATCCGGATGATCTTCTTTTACGTCGGGGGGATCATCCTTCTGCTGATCTCCCTGACCGTTACCAGCATTGTTGCGATCAACATCCGCAACGCCAGAAACCACCAGCGGCAGACGCCGGTCGAACTGCGTCCGTTTGAATCCAGGCAGCTGGAAAAACTGCTTCCCCAGCAGGTCCCCGAAACGAAAATGCTGAAACCGCCGCCGGCGAAATAAAAACGGAGCGGATTTCCCTCCATAATTACGCCAGTGTCGTGTCCGGTTTCTTCTTCGGACGGCCGCCCTTCCTGCCGTTCAACCGGCTCGCGGAGGTTTTGCGGGCGGAGCGCGACGCACCGCCCCGTTTGCCGAACAAGGCGGCGGCTTCACGGCTGACCGACTGCATGATTTTTGGGTATGCGGACGGATTTTCAAGGATTTCCACATTCAAATCGATGTCCGCGTTTTCCCAGCGGATGTCACCCTGTCCGAGATATTCGACGTGATAAGCCTCGGAAACCGGCAGGTCGTAAAGGTATGGAAAATTCTTGAACGCGGCGAAATAGGAAGTCCCGTTCACATCCAGAAGCATTCCGTCGGCGCTGATGAACTTCACTTCGGCATATTCATTTTTGTTTCGACCACTCATTTGCAATCTCCGTCTGATGATTTTCAAGAATTTCGATGATTTTGTTCAATTCATGTTCGGCAAAGCCCCAATTCCCGGCAAGCCTGACCGGGTTCAGCCAGAATTTGGCTTTTATGTTTTCCCGCCGCACATGAATATGGATCGGCTCATTGTTCTCATTGCTGTACCAGTAAAACCGGTATCCTTCAACCCGTAAAATTGTTGACATCCGGATCCCCTTGATTTCTTTATCATGATTCAATATAACCCAAGGCATTGGGTTTCTCAAGCGCGAATCGAAAAAAAATCCCGCCAGACCCGGACAAAGGGGCTGGCGGGAGCGGATGCAATGATTTTATTTTTCTTCCTGAAGCTGTTCTGCCAGAACCTTCATGACCTTCATCGAATCGGAACCGTCCAGGTGGACGTCGCCGATGATGACGTCTCCCGCCTTGCGGTCGGTGATGGAAGCGGGGCAGTAGGCCGCCTCGATGTCTACCTTGTCGGCGACGTCCATGCTTTCGACCTGGTCCATGAGCCGGGCGAGAACCTTTTCCGCCTTGTGGGCGGCGTCTCCCGCCGGAGTGATGCAGACCGCGACCGGTACCCGTTTCGCGGCGGTTCCTTTTTCCACCATGTAACGGGCGTCGAACATTCCGTTGCGGTTCTCGTATTCAGTGTGGAGCAGATGATGCGCCTTGTGTGAATTCGGGCCGCCTTCGAGGAATTTCGCATAGCATTCCTGAACCATCGGATTGTCTTGCGAGTTGTGGAACTGCATGTTTTTGTCCGTCTGGTAAAGGGCGTCCATGCGCTTGACTTTTTTCGACAGGCTGGACTGGATGGGCTGTCCGCCGCCGGCGACGCAGCCGCCGGGGCAGGCCATGACCTCGACGAAGTGGTAGGGCGACTTGCCCTGTGCCGCTTCCTCGGTGATCTTCCGCGCAGCCGCCAGGGTGTTGACTACCGCGATTTTCAGCGTAAGGTCACCCGCCTTGAGGTCGGCGGTCTTGAGCTTTTCCTGTCCGCGTACCGACTTGAATTCGAGGTTGTGGAGGGTTTTTCCGGAAATCTTCTCGACGGCATAGCGCAGGGCCGCTTCCATCACGCCGCCGCTGGTTCCGAAGATGACGCCCGCGCCGGTGCCGAAGCCGAGAGGCATGTCGAAGGCGTCGGATTCCAGTTCGGCGAAGTGGATTCCGAAGGAGTTGATCATGCGCCCGATTTCCGTGGTCGTGACTACATAGTCGATGTCCGGGATTCCGTTGGTCTTGAATTTGTCCAGCTTGGCCTCGTACTTCTTCGCCGTACAGGGCATGATGGAGACCACCGCGAGGTTTTCCCGCGGAATCTTCAGGATGGACGGCAGGGTTTCCCTGGCGATGCTTCCGAACATCTGCTGCGGAGAGCGGCAGGTGGAGAGGTTGGGATTCAGGGACGGGAAGTTGGTCTCGGAAAACTTGACCCATCCCGGACAGCAGCTGGTGAACATCGGGAACGGACCGCCGTTCCGGATGCGGCGGAGGAGTTCCTCGCCTTCCTCGAAGATGGTCATGTCCGCGGCGAAGGAGGTGTCGTACACATAGTCGAAGCCCATGAGGCGCAGGGCGGTGACGAGTTTCCCGGCCAGATTCTCGCCCGGAGGCATGTCGAAGTATTCGCCGATGCCGACGCGGACCGCCGGAGCGATGGCGGCGACCACGACCTTGTTCGGGTCATGGATGGCTTTCCAGACGGTTTCGCGGTCCTGTTTGGGGGTCAGGGCTCCGGTCGGACAGACCATCGCGCACTGGCCGCAGTTGACGCATTCCACGCTGGCGAGGCCTTTCCCGAAAGCGGGCGCGACCCGCGCCCTGGAACCGCGTCCGGCGAAGTCGATGGCGCCGATGCCCTGGACTTCCCGGCACATGCGGACGCAGTCGCCGCAGAGGACGCATTTGTTCGGATCGCGTGTGAGCGAGGGCGAGGAGTTGTCGACTGGTTCATATTTTTCGAGCTGTTTGAAGCGGATTTCGTCGACGCCGAGCCGCCGGGCCAGGGTCTGGAGCGCGCAATTCGAGCTCCGGGCGCAGGACGGGCACTCCCGCTTGTGGTTGGCGAGGAGCAGTTCGATGTTGATCCGGCGCATCTCGCGGAGCTGGGCGGAATCGGTGCCGATCTTCATGCCGGGCTCCGGCGCGGTGGAGCAGGAGGCCATGATCCCGCGTCCGTCCACCTCGACGAGGCAGAGGCGGCAGGCGCCATACGCGCTCAATTCCGAGTGATAACAGAAGGTCGGCAGTTCGATCCCGAGCCGGCGGATGACTTCGAGGAGGTTTTTTTCGGTATTGAATTCAACCTCGCGTCCGTTGATCGTCAGTATTTTTTTCGCAGTATCCATATTGGGGTGTCTCCTTTCGTCAGATTCCGGTAATGGCGCCGAATTTGCACGCGGCCTTGCACGCGCCGCACTTGATGCACTTGGAACCATCGATCCTGAAGGGCTTTTTGAGCTCGCCGGCAATGGCGCCCACGGGACATTTCTTCGCACAGAGCGAACAGCCTTTGCACTTGTCCGGAAGGATTTCCGGCAGGACGAGCGCGGCGCACTGTCCGGCGGGACAGCGTTTCCGGAGGACGTGTTCCAGATACTCTTCGCGGAAGTGCCGGAGGGTGGAAAGCACCGGGTTCGGCGCGGTCTTGCCGAGTCCGCAGAGGGAGGCCAGGCGGACCGCCTTCGCGGTTTCCTCCAGCAGGGGGAGGGTCTCTTCCGAGGCGTCTCCGTTCGTGATGTCTTTGAGGAGCGCGAGCATCTGCTTGGTGCCTTCGCGGCAGGGAACGCATTTTCCGCAGGATTCGTTCTGGGTGAATCCCATGAAGAACTTGGCCACGGCGGGCATGCAAGTCTGCCTGTTCATGACCACCAGACCGCCGGAGCCGACCATCGCGCCGACGCTCCGGAGGGAGTCGAAGTCCAGCGGCAGGGCGAGCATGTCTTTCGTGAGGCAGCCGCCGGAGGGACCGCCGATCTGGACGGACTTGAAATTGTCTGGGGAGATGTGTCCTTCGGTGTCTGTGACGCCTCCGCCGATCTCATTGACGATCTCGTTGAGGGTGGTTCCGAAGGGGACTTCGATCAGCCCCGTATTGGCGACGTGTCCGGTGAGGGCGAAGGTCTTGGTCCCGGGGGAGTTCGGCGTGCCGAGTTCGCGGAACTTCGCGGCTCCTTCGCGCAGGATGTAGGGGACGGTCGCAAGGGTTTCCACGTTGTTGATGACGGTCGGTTTGCCCCAAAGTCCGTGCTGGGCGGGGAACGGGGGCTTGGGCATCGGCATGCCGCGTTTGCCTTCGATGGAGGCGATCAGGGCGGTTTCCTCGCCGCAGACGAATGCTCCCGCGCCTTCCATCACGTGAATCTTGAAGGCTTTGCCGGTTCCGAAGATATTGTCGCCGAGAATTCCGGCGCGTTCGGCGTCATGAATGGCGGCGCGGATGCGTTCGACCGCGAGAGGATATTCCGCGCGGACGTAGACGTATCCTTCGCAGGCTTCGACGGCGCGGGCGGCGACCATCATGCCTTCGAGAACGGAATGGGGATTGCCTTCCATGACCGAGCGGTCCATGAACGCGCCCGGGTCGCCTTCGTCGCCGTTGCAGATGATGTATTTGACATCGTTTTTGGACGCCAGGGTCAGCCTCCATTTGTGTCCGGTGGGAAATCCGCCGCCTCCGCGTCCGCGGAGGCCGGAATCTTCGAGGACCTTGCAGACTTCTTCCGGCTGCATGGCGGTCCAGGCTTTCTTGGCTCCCTCGTAGCCGCGGCGGGCGATGTATTCGCTGATGCTGGCGGGCTCGATCGTGCAATCGGCCAGAACGATGCGGTGCTGGCGCTTGTAGAACGGAATGTCGTGGTCGCCGCGATAGTGCTTCCCGTCGATCGGGCTTTGATAAAGGAGGCGTTCGACGGCTTCCCCTTTC
>MWCA01000030.1 GCA_002069785.1 Lentisphaerae bacterium ADurb.Bin242
TGGTGCGGCCGCCGATGGACTCGGCCATCTCGAAGACCCGCAGCCATTTGGAGGACCGGGCCAGGCTGTCCAGTTCGCTTTCGCTCATGGTGACCGCGACCGCGTGTCTGGCAAAATCCAGTTTTTTTGCCGCATACTGCTGCATGCATGCGATCATGTTGTTTTTGGTTTCCTGTGTTCCGCCGGATTTGGAAATATTTGCCACAAGGGTGGTTTCAAGGTCGCAGACCGCCAGGGCATCGGCAAGGCCGGCGGTATCGGTGTTGTCCAGGAAATAAATTTTCAGGTTTCCGGAACGTTTTTCCAGGGAGAGCTCGTTCCAGTACGGACCATTGACCGCCATCTGGAGCAGCTGCGGCCCCAGCGCGGAGCCGCCGATGCCGTTGAGGATCACGGATTCGAACCGTTTGCCGGTGGAGCCGGTGATCTTTCCGGAACGGATTCCGGTGGCGAATTCCTCCACTTCGTTGTAGACGGAGGTGCCTGTATAGGCCGAACGGTCGGTGAAATGGGTCACCTTCCGGTTTTCGTCCGGGTTCTTGATCTTGCCGAGTTCGATTTTCTGCATTTCCGCATGAACGTTTCCGAAACGTTCCGCCATGGAATCGAAACTTTTGTCCGTGAAATTCATCCCGGCGAAGTTCACCTGGAAACCGCTTTCTCCGTCAATATATGTATATTTGTGGCACCGTTCAAGCCAATTGCTGGAAGCATCCATGCCGCTTTTCTCCTGTGTTGTTTCTTTCATAAGGGACGGGATAATTTATCACGGAAATGGAAAATAACAAAACCGGGACTGAAAAAAAGACGGTATTTTTCCGTTTCCGCCGTTGGAAGCGAGGGGCCGGAGCCGAAGCGGTCCGGCATTGCCTCCGCATGCCTCCGCGGCCGGGCATGGCGATACAATTCAATAAAAGATCAGTCTGTTGTAATTGGAAAACATCGGGAATGCAACTCCCGCCGTTCTTGGAAGAATCATGCATTTGTATTCCGCGGAACTTGATTTTCCTCCGAAAAAGACTATGTTAACGGCACCGGAAAATCAAGGGGTCCCTTGTTTGCGGGCCATGCAAAAAAAGTGCAATTTTGGGAATTTGTACTTTGCATGAACCGGAATATGAATTAAATTACAGAAAGGTAATTTATGGAGTTGTCCCTTCCCAAGGACGTTTTCGCTTGCAGCAACAAACACAAGGAAACAGGGGGAACCGTGAGTTTTTCAGACATACGTGATAAATTGTGCAATCCGCCGGTTCTTGCGGAGAAGGACCAGTATCGCATCAAGTTTGCCCTGGATCCTCTGGAAATTGAAGCGGCGTTCAAGCTCCGTTACAATGTTTTCAAGCTGGAACAGGGAAAGAACATCAAGCCGTCCGGCGTGGAAGGCATTGACTGCGATGAATTTGACGATTACTGCCTCCAACTGGTCGTTGAAGAAAAGAATACAAAGCAGATCGTGGGAACCTACCGGGTTCATCTGGGGCCGATCGCCATGGAAAGCGCGCTCGGATTCTACTCCGAACACGAGTTCCGGATCGAAGGTCTGGACCAGCTGGCGCCTTACACCATCGAGGTGGGACGGTCCTGCGTTTCTTCCGAATACCGCAACGGCACGGTCGTGGCGCTTCTCTGGAGCGGCATTTCCGAAACGATGTTCCGGTCCGGTCTCCGCTATCTGACCGGCTGCGTAAGTCTTGAAAATATGGACCCCGCCGCCGGCTGGGCGCTGTATGAATATTTCAAGCAGAATGACAAGATTTCCAGGAAGGTTGTCGGGTTCCCGCTGGAAAAATGCCGGATGGAGCGTCCGGATCAGAAAGAAATCGACCGGTTTCTCGAGGACCGCTTCATCATGCGCTCCCTGATTCCGCCGCTGTTCAAGGGATACCTCCGGCTGGGCGCCCATATCTGCGGGGAGCCGGTGTTTGACCGGGATTTCGGCACGATCGATTTCCTGATCCTGCTGGACGTCGCCCAGCTGCCGTCCCGTTATACGAAACATTTCAATGTGGCAAGCGTGGAATGATGGGTGTCTTCCGAAAAATCTTCCGGATTCTGCTTCTGTTTCCATGGCTGGTGTTCATGGCGGTTTTTTCCGCGCCGGTCCGGCTCCGGCGCGATCCCTGGGCCGTGATTTTCGGCATGACCCGGATGATCCGGCTCTGGGGGCGGGGACTCCTCCGCATCTTCAACATCCGTCTGACGGTTTTCGGCGATGCCGAGTCCTGCTATGGCGGCCTGATTGTTTCCAACCACATGGGCTATGTGGATGTTTTCGTTCACTCGGCGGTATTCGGGCTGCGCTTTGCTCCGAAAGTCGAAGTGAGGTCCTGGCCGGTGCTCGGCTGGTACACCTCCCTTACGCACCCCATCTGGATCGACCGCTCATCCCGCTTGAAAACCCAGAAGAGCCTCGAGGAATTCCGCGAAACGCTGAAACACAGAGTCCCTCTGATCGTCTATCCGGAAGGCACCAGCACGGATGGCACGACGGTTCTTCCCTTCAAGTCTTCCCTGTTCGAGGTCGTGCTGGAGGGAGATTTCGCCATCCAGCCGATCCTGACCATATACCGCGTTCCGGAAGGGGCGGATTCTCCCTGCTGGTATGGCGACCAGTCGCTGATGCCCCATGTCTGGCGTCTGCTCGGCATTCCATGGATCGAAGCGGAGGTTCATATTCTGCCGCCGGTCCGGGCGGAAGGACGTGACCGCAAAACCCTGGCTGCGCTCACGCATGAAGTCATTGCGAAAGCGCATGAGAAATATAAACTGGACCGCGGCCCGGCCGCCGGTCCGGAATGAGAAAGAACCCTGCAACGGGAGGTGTCTATGTTGAATACATATCTATCGGAGCTTGCCGCGGCCTGGAATCTGGTCATGAAGCCGGCTTTCTTCCGGGGAGAGCGTATCTCCGAGCTGGACGAGATTGACGGACATCCGGCCCTGCTGCGTCCGATGCTTCCGCTGGTGGGCGCGCTCCTGGGCGGAATTCTGGCGCTGCCGCTCTGGCTGCTCCTGGTTTTCTTCAAAAGTTCCCTTGTCGCCGGGATTGCCGGTGCGGTTGTCGCGACCCTTGCGGTGGAGCTGATGACCTCCTGGGGCGGGTTGAATGCGCTCTCCTCCTACATCGATCTCCGCCGCCGGGGCGCCAGCCAGGAGGAAGCATTTCTGACGACGCCGGGCTCCATGAACGAGCCGCGTCCCGGTGCTTCCATGATCCTGATGATGACGATTTATATTCTGCGGATGATTTTTTTCGGCCTTCTTTCCGTGTATGCCCCATTCTGGTTCATCATCGCCTTCACGGGCGGGTATCTGGTGCGCGCGGAGCTGGGGACTCTCAATGTTCCGGGAAGTTCCGAGCGTGCATGGATCGCGGTCCCGCGGGGAATGGAGAAGCGTCACTGGCATGTGGCGTTGTGCATCATGATCCCGGTCGGGATCTTTCATCTGCCGTCCGTGATTCTGGCTTTCGCGGTGTCCTGGATCATTGCATGGCTGGGGAAGAATCTCTGTCTGGACGCCGTTTCGGGCGTCAACCGGCAGGCGTATGAAGTACTGGGGTATGCGGGGGAAATGGTCCTGTTTTTTCTGGGCGTTCTCCTGTTTGTGGCCCCCTGAACGATGCGTTGCGGAGAAAAACTATGAATGCAAAGAACAGTCCGGCGGAGATTGCCGGGAATCTGGACCAGGCGCGGGCCTCCTTCAACGTCCTTTTTGAAAAGATGAGCCCCGACGGCGTCTCGCGGGAGATCGTCTCCCTGCGGAATCATGCGTTTCTGGAAACGCTGCGGGTGTTTCTGGGAAAACTGTATGGAGAGCTTCTGCTGTCCGGCGCGAAAGATTCTCTGGAAACGACCTGTTCCTCCGAACCGGACTCCGTGGACGCTCTCAATTCGCTGGCGCTCCTTTCGGGAGCAAAGACTTTCGGCAGTGTTCTGGACGATGCCTTGTTTGAGGCGCTGCTGCGTTTGAATGCGACGACCCCGCTGCGTCCGGAGCTGCTGCGGGCGGTGGAAAAGCCGGAAACTCTTTCCGGAAGCACGCTCCGGCACGCGGTCCGTTTTGCGAAGGCGCTGGATTTCCTGCTGGGACACTGTCCGGCCCTTCAGTCCTACGCCAAATCCTCCGGACGCGAACTTTCCCGCCTGACTCCTTCGGCGGGCGCCCTGAACCTGAAATATTCGGTTTTCCTGCGGTTGACCCTGAAGGGCCTGGCGCTGGAACTGGCGTCCCGGTTCGAGAAGAGCGATCTTTTTGCGGGAGCGCGGACTTTCCGTTACATGCATGGCGAGTTCGTTCCGGTTACGCTCCGGTCCATCCGCAAGGTGGAAGACTTCTTCGGCTACAATGAAGCCAAGCGTGTGCTGGAGGATCATTTTTCGTCCTTTGTGGCGGGCCGTCACAATCTGCCGCTCCTGATCAGCGGGCTGCCGGGTCTCGGAAAAACCCAGATGACGATCGCCTATGCGCTTTCCCATCCGGAAGTCATCCTGATTCTTCCCGGTCCGGATGCGCTTCAGGAAAGGCTGGAGGAGCTGATCGAGAAACTCGCGAATGCGCCTTCCCATAAATTTGTGATCTTCTTCGACGACATCGACACCCGCAGCATCAACTGGTATTTTTTCTGCACGCACATCGGCGGGTCCTTTTCGCCGCCGTCGAACGTGATGACGGTGATCGCGTCCAACTACAAGTTCCCGCCGAACATATCCAGCCGCGGGCGCTCCTTCACCTTCCCGTTTTTCGACGAGATCCGCTGTCAGGAGATGATCGAAGACCTTTTCCTTGCCAGGGGAATGAAGCACGTGTCGCCGGAATTGCTGTCCGTCATTGCCGCGGACTATGTGGAATCCTTCGGGCAGAAGCTGTTCGACGAACTCAGCCCCCGCACCCTTGCCCGCTATCTGGAACTGTATCTGGCCGACCGGGAAAAGCGGCGGCGTCTGCTGGAATTCTCCCGCGGGGAAATGATCACGAAACCTGATCCGCAGGCATTCTATGCCATGAACCTGAAACTGCTGCGCGCCCTCTACGGAGAGGAGGCCATCGATGAAATCCGGGAAAAAGAACTGTCCGGCGAAAAATGAGATGCCTGAAATCTTCAACGATGAATATTTCATGCGGGCCGCCCTCCGGGAAGCCGGGAAGGCGGAAAGGGACAACGAGGTCCCGATCGGGGCGGTCGCGGTCAAAGACGGCATGGTGATCGCCCGGGCCTGGAACCAGGTGGAGCTGCTCAAGGACGCCACCGCGCATGCGGAGATCCTCGTCCTGACCGCGGCCTCGTCCGCCCTCGGGGACTGGCGCATGGACGGCGTGACCATTTACGTCACGAAGGAACCCTGCGCCATGTGCGCGGGCGCCATGGTCAACGCCCGTGTGGAGCGGGTGGTCTTCGGGCTTCGCGACCCCCGCTGCGGCGCCTGCGGTTCCGCGCTGAATGTGACCTCCTTCCCGGGGATGCTGCACCGGGTCGAGGTCCTGGGCGGGGTGCTCGAACTGGAATGCGGGGAACAGATCAGGCAATTTTTTCGGAAAGTCCGTTCGGGGCTTGTCCCCGGGAACAAAGCGGTTGAAACCATTTCAGGAGACGAATAATGCGTTACCGGTTTTTACTCATTCTTTTGGCGGGGACGGTCCTGCTGGCAGGCTGTTCCTCGGAACCCAAGGTGCGGCGGACGGCCTTCAAAAAAAGCGGGGAAGTTTTTCAGAAGCTGAAGGACTACAGTCTTTCGCTTTCCCTGATTTCCTCCCGCCGGGAATTCTATGCGGGCGAAGAGAACGCCACGTTCACCTTTTCCCTGAAAAACACGGGACTTACGCCCGTCACCATTCAGGAGTGGCACATGATCGAAGCGGCCAACATCAACCTGTACTACCGGCCGGGATCGAGTGAAGCGCCGTCGTCCGCCGCGTGGAAGCTTTCCCCCACGTATGACCCCGATTCCAAGCGGCTTCATCTCCGGTCGCCCCTGACCCTCAATCCGGGAACGAACCAGGCGCTGGTCATGGTGCCGGTTGCTTTTCTCAAGACTCTCCGGAATGACAACGGGAAAAAGCAGCCGTATGCGGTCTATGCCGAATTGAATCTGAAATCCGTGTCGGTGAAAAGTCCTCCCGCCGATATTTACATCAAGTAAGGAGTTTCCGACTTCTATGGCCGAGTTCATGTTCACTCCTTCTCCGGGCGCCCATATTCTTGTGTATTGCGGGGACCTGATCGAATTCCGGCTGGAAAGCGGTGCGGCCATCCGCGGCCGCGCCTGGCTGCGCACCAACCTGGGCAACGCCGGTTTCCGCCGGCGCGAGATCGTGGAAAAGGTCGAGCTTGGAATCAATCCGGGGCTCCAGGACTGGCACAACCTTCCGATGACGCGCGTCGACGAGTTTACATTTTCTCTCAAGCTCATGATTACGGAAGAGGGGCATTTCGAGGCCAAATGTTATATCGCCGAAACGGAGGAAGCGGCCGACCCGTTCTGGATCAACGGCGACAACGTCCACATCAATGTCGAACCGGCCACCTACTGCTGTTCCAACGGCGTCTACTGTGCCTTTGTGCGGCAGTTCGGAGTCAACAAGGACAAACCGGTTTCCTCCCTGCCGGAAACGGTGACCGCGAAGTGCGTGAGTTCCCTGGACCAGAACCGTTATGCGGTCATTCCGCCGTCCGGAACCTTCCGCGACCTCATCCGGGAACTGGATCATATTTTCGATACGCTCAAATGCCGCATCCTTCATCTGCTTCCCGTAAACCCGACCCCCTCGGTCTACGGCCGCATGGGCCGGTTCGGGAGCCCCTACGCCGCCCTGGATTTCACCGCGGTCAACCCGGAACTGGCGGAATTCGACCGTAAAGCGACTCCGCTGGACCAGTTTCAGGAGCTGGCGGACGCCGTTCACCGCAAAAACGGCAAGATTTTCATCGACATCGCCATCAATCACACCGGCTGGGCGGCCAAGCTTCACGAGACTCACCCGGAATGGTTTCTCCGCGATCCGGACGGCTCCATCCATTCCCCCGGCGCGTGGGGCGTGACCTGGGGCGACCTCACCGAGCTGGACCATTCCAAGCCGGAACTCTGGGAATATCTCGCCGGCGTCTTCCGCGTGTGGTGCCGGCGCGGCGTCGACGGGTTCCGCTGTGACGCCGGATACATGATTCCGGAAGCCGCCTGGGAATACATCATCGCCAAGATCCGGGAGGAATTTCCGGAGATCATCTTCCTTCTGGAGGGACTGGGCGGAGACCCTTCCCTCACCACAAGGCTGCTCAATTACTGCAATATGAACTGGGCCTATTCCGAACTTTTCCAGAACTATTCCCGGGTCCAGATCGAAGGATATCTGGGTTTCGCATGGCTCAAAAGCCTCGGCGACGGCGTCATGATCCATTATGCCGAGACGCACGACAATCTGCGTCTGGCCGCCGTCTCGCGCGAATATTCGAAGCTTCGGACCGCCCTCGCCGCCCTCGCCTCCACCAACGGCGCGTTCGGATTCACCAACGGCGTCGAGTGGTTCGCCACGGAAAAAATCGACGTGCACGAGGCGTCTGCCCTCAACTGGGGCGCGCGGGAAAACCAGGTCGAGCGCATCGGACGGCTCAACACCATCCTTTCCGCGCTGACCTCCTTCCACAACGGCGCGGTGACCACCTTCATCGACTCCCATTCCGAAAACTGCATCCTTCTCGGAAGAACGGACCCCGGAGGCGGCGATCCCGTGCTGGTCGCGGCCAACCTGGATACGGAGCGAAGCGCCTCCGTCTCCTGGAACGTCTATTCCGCCCCTTTCGACGCCAGTACCGTCTACGACCTGATTACCGGCAAGCTCTTTGAACTGGCCCGCAGCCCCGGCGGAAGACGTTCCCTGATGCTCCCCGGCGGAGCCGTCTTCTGTTTCACCCATGACCGCTCCAAACTCAACCTGATCGAGAAACTCTCCAGGCAGGACCGTTTCCTTCTGCCCGAAAAAATCGTCATTCAGGAAGCGGCTGCGGCCGCGCTGCTGATTCTTTCCATCAAAAACAACTCCATCCTTGCCGAAGGGATCGACCCGGCAGCCGCCGCCAGGAATCTTCTCCGGTCGCCGGAAGAATTCCTGCGTTCCCTTTACGGGAAAAACTGCGAGGCTCCGTTCGTTCTCTGGGAATGGCCGGCCGACGTCAAGCGCTGCACGATGATCCCCCCCGGCTATTTCCTGCTGATGAAGTCGTCCCACCGCATCCGTGTGCTTCTGACCGTGGGCGGCAAGTTCCTTGCATTCTCCCATTGTCTCCAGGATGACAGCGGGTCGTATTTCGTGCTGATTCCTCCGCAGGCGGTTCCCGAACAGCACAAGCGGGCGTGGCTCCGCGTCGGAATCTTCTCCGGCGACAAGCTGAACCGTTTCGACGTGCCTCTGCTGTATCTTGCCCCGGATGTTTCCCACCTCCAGGCGCACGTCGAACGCCCGGAATTCCAGCGGTCGTCTTTCCGTTACATGCACGGAAACGGACGCGGCGCGCTGATCTGGTATCCGGTCGAGCCCGGGGCGCTTTACAGCCGTTACGACGCCGTGCTGCTGGCGAATCTCAATCCGGAATATCCCGAGAACCGCCATATCATGCTGCGGAGATTCCGTATCTGGAGCCACTACCATGCCAAAACGCAGGCGTTCTGTCAGGATTGTCTGAAGAGATTCCAGATCGACAACGAGGGCGCGGGCGTCTGGCTCTTTGAGATTCCGGTCGGAAACGGCCTTTTCGTGGAGATATCCATGAAGCTGGAAATCATTCCCGGAAGGAATGTTGTCCTTCTCACCCTCCAGCGGCACGGCTGCGGCGGAAGAAACCGGAGACTCTGCGACGATTCCCCGGTCCGCCTGATTGTCCGGCCCGACATCGAGGACCGCGATTTCCATCATGGAACCAAGGCGTCCGAGGGACCCGAACGTCTCTGGCCGAATATGATTCAGCCCGCTCCGAAAGGGTTTGATTTCCGCCCGGCGGCCAACCGGATTCTTTCCGTCGCCTCCAATCGCGGAAACTTCATCCGCGCCAACGAGTGGCAGTATATGATCTGGCAGGAAAACGAAGCCGCGCGCGGACTGGACCCGAACAGCGACCTGTACAGCCCCGGATATTTTGAAATCTCCCTGGGCGGAAATGAGACCGTGACCCTTGCCGGGCAGATTGTCACCGCCCCCGACGAACCCCGGTATGCCCTTCCGAACCCGGAGGCTCCGAAAACCTTCTCCGATTTGAGCTGCGAACCGGTGGAAGCCGTCCTCAAAAGGTCTCTGGCCCAGTTCATCGTCAAGCGGGAAAACTTCAAAACGGTCATTGCCGGGTATCCGTGGTTCCTGGACTGGGGCCGCGATACGCTGATCGTTGCGCGCGGACTGGTTTCGGTGCCCTCTTTCCTGGAAGATGCGAAAAAGATTCTGCTCCAGTTCGCCTCTTTCGCGGAAAAAGGCACCATCCCCAACATGATCTCCGGCGGGAACGCTGAAAACCGCGATACGTCGGACGCCCCGCTGTGGCTTTTCATAGCCTGCCGGGACCTGTGTCATGCGGAAAAATCCCGGGAATTCCTGAAAACCTCCCTCCCCAAAGGGAAAACGCTTCTGGAAACGCTGACTGCCCTTGCGGAAGACATTCTTGCCGGGACGCCCAACGGCATCTGTGCCGACCCCGAATCCATGCTGGTGTTCAGTCCTCCGCATTTCACCTGGATGGACACCAATTATCCGGCCGCCACACCGCGGCAGGGCTATCCCGTCGAAATTCAGGCCCTCTGGTTTGCCGCGCTCCGCTTCCTTTCCGAAGCGCTTCCGAAGGAGGGCGCCGCTGTGTGGCGGGAACGGGCCGACCGGACCGCCAGGTCCATTCAGAAGTATTTCCTCCTCCAGGAGAAGAATTACCTGTCCGACTGTCTCCATTGCGATCCGGGCGTCTCCCCGGGGAAAGCGGTACCGTCCGACCATCTCCGTCCGAACCAGCTGTATGCCGTTACCCTGGGCGCCATTCCGCCGCACAGCCCCATTGCCGCCGGCATTCTCGACGCCTGCGGCACGTTGCTGATTCCCGGCGCCATCCGTTCGCTGGCCGACCGCCCCGTCCATTATCCGCTCCCGGTCGTGGATGCGGGAGGACGCCTTCTGAACGACCCCGTTCATCCCTACTGGGGATCATACGAGGGGAATGAGGACCTCCGCCGGAAACCGGCTTATCACAACGGAACCGCCTGGACCTGGCAGTTCCCCGCTTACTGCGAGGCGTTTTACATGATCTACGGCGGCACCGGAAAGGCTGCGGCGCGCTCTCTGCTCAGCTCCATGTCCATTCCGATGAATGCCGGGTGTCTCTGCCAGGTCCCGGAAATCCTGGACGGGGATTATCCCCACCGTCAGCGCGGCTGCGGCGCCCAGGCCTGGAGCGTCTCGGAAATGCTCCGGGTGTGGAAGCTTCTTCACTGAGATCCGGAAGGCTCCGGCGGTTCTTTCCGCAGTTCGCTCATGGAAAGCGGCGTGAAGCCGCTCCGGAGCTGCCGGCGAAAGGCGGGATCGACGGAAAAATATTTCCAGCGGGCGAACCCGAAATCGTGCGGGGCATAGTTCTGCATCCATTGGTGCGTGAGCATGAAAACGACCGGCTGGCTCTCGAAGATCCAGGGGCATTGCTCCGCCAGGCGCCGCGTCATTTCCCCATAAAGCCGGATCCGTTCCGGAGAAGGGGCCATGACGCGGATCTTTTCATACATCGCGTCGAATTCCGGATCCTTGTAGAATGCGCGGTTGCAGCTTTCCGCATTTTTGGAGTAGAAAAGCTGGAAGAAGTTTTCCGCGTCGGGATAGTCGCCGGTCCAGGAAAGACGGAAGAGCTGGGATTGTCCCTTGGCCAGCTTCTGGAAGAAACGGGACCGGTTGTTGAATTCCGGCCGGAGCTTGATCCCGATCTGCTTGAGGTCGGACGCCAGCAGTTCGGCGGTCTGGCGGTAAAACGTATCGCTTCCCGCCTGATCGAAAGAGATTTCGAGATTCTCCCCGGTTTCCGGATCGATCCCGTTCGGGAAGCCCGCCTCCGCCAGAAGTTTTCGGGCGAGTTCCAGGTTCCGGGTTCCGTACGGTCCGCGGAATCCGGGAAGATGCCCGTCCGTTCCCGGGGGAAGCGGCCCGTAGATCGGAAGGAGGCGTCCGTTGGTGATTTTCGTGCGGAGTTCCTTGTCGAAGGCCAGCGAGATGGCGCAGCGGAGCGGGAGGTTGGAGCCGAGGCGCGGGTCCGCAAAATTGAACCCGATGTAGTTGACCTCGAACTGCGGCGAGGAAAACAGACGGATTCCCCGCCGGGTCAGGGCAGACGAAAGCTGCCCGTTTTCATTGACGAGCGCGTCGAAGTTCTCCCCGTCCAGGGCGCAGTAGTCCAGTTCCCCCTGAAGGAACATGAGCCAGGCCGCCAGCGGCTGTTTCACCAGATAACAGACCGCCTCGTCCAGAAGCGGCAGTCTCCGGGTGCGGTCCGAAGGGTTTTCCGCCTCCCGGAAGTATTCCTCGCGGAAATCGCTGTAACGCTTCATCCGGATGACGTAATCCTTGTCCCAGCGGGTCAGGACGAAGGGACCGCTTCCGGCGGGGATATCGGCGAACTTTTCACCGTAAAATTCCACCGCCCGGCGGGAGACCGCTCCGAAGTAGGGCATGGCCAGCGCAAAGACGAACCGGGGGTCCGGCTGCTCCAGTTCGATCTCGAAGGTATGCTCGTCCAGGACCCGGAGTCCTTCGCAGCCCCGGTCGTACGGCTCCAGGCTTCCGCGCGGCGCGGTCCGGGTCGCGTCCCGGAACTTCTCGATCCCCCGGATTTTTCCGCGGACCAGCCAGTAGCCGGTGGACTGAATCCGGGCGTCGGCAAGGCGCAGGATCGAAAAGACCAGATCGCGGGCCGTCACCTTTCGCGCCGTGTCATCGGGGAAGCATCCGGACTTCTGGAACAGGAGCCCTTTCTTCAAATGACAGCGGAACGTGCGCATGTCCGGCGAGATTTCCGGCAGATTTTCCAGCATGGCCGGCTCCAGGCGGTAGGGACGCGCCGTATAGGAATACTGCAGCGGCGTATCGTAAAAAGCGCCGACCATATACTGGCTGGACGTATCCGCCGCCAGCGCCGGGTCCAGCGTGGCGATCCGTTTGCCCGGCGAGATCCGCAGGACACGAGCGTTTTCCGGAGTTTTGTCCTCGCGGCACGCGCAAAGCACACCCAGCAGAAGGACGGCTGCAATCCATTTGAAAAACATATTGTCCATTTTCCTTATTCCAGAACGGCAATATGCTTCATCTTTGCGGAAAATCAAACGGTTCTTTCATTTTTCGTGCAAGAATCCCGGCCCTCCCGATATGCGGTCGGGGAGAGGATGAAAGGATTGGAGGTACGATGCTACTGCCGGAAGACTTCCGGCGGCAGTGTTCCTTTGAACGCGCCCGCGTCGACCTCGGAAAAACGGATGGAGGTGGACCAGTCTTTTCCGCTCAGAAGGAGTTTGCTGACAAACCAGTAGTCATTCTCCTTTTTGAAGGCCGAGGCTTCCAGCGTCCGGACCGGCGTGTTGCCGGGCACGCGGAACCACTCCGCCCGCATGGGGAAGAAATATTCGCAGTTGATCGCCACGCGGACCTGCTCTTTGCCGTTCTTGCTTTCCAGCGTGAAAACCCGGCAGTCCTGTCCGCGGATGGTCTCCCTCTTGTGCTCTTCTTTGAACTTCCAGTAAAGGAAGCTCATGGCCAGGTCCTCCGGCGTAATGCCATAGATTCCGATCTGCGGCGGGACGCCCGCGGGAACTTTGCTTTCCACGCTGGTGGCTGCGTCCTTTCCGTAGGATTGGCCGATGTTGTAGATTTCATTCCCGTTAAAACGGATCTGGGCGAGCGTCCGCACGGGCGTGAAAAAGATGCCCATCTCGATCGGGGCCTGAATCGGGCGCGCCCCTTCGCGGAGGTGCTGGGCGCTGCCTTTCATCCGGGCCCAGGAGTCGCGTCCGGGCGGATTCCGGACCCTCGAAAGAAAGTCTTCCGGGGACAGCGCCCCGGCCGCGTCCTGTCCGAAAAAAACCGTCGGGAGGAGCAGCAGGGCGCCCAGCATTGCGGAGGAGGCCTTCATCATTTGGTATCCGGCTTCGGTATTTTTGCGCGTTTGGGGGCGGA
Source organism: Lentisphaerae bacterium ADurb.Bin242 (assembly GCA_002069785.1). GTDB lineage: Bacteria > Verrucomicrobiota > Lentisphaeria > Victivallales > UBA1829 > SIG94. Next base: position 13,180 of record MWCA01000030.1, read on the forward strand.
GGCCGTTTTTTCCGCCGCTTCGGGAGGGGTCCCGGGTGGATTCAACAGCATCATTTCAAGGACTTCTCCGAGGGTGGAGGCGAAATGAAAATGAACCTGGTTGAGAACGTCCTCGGGAATGTCTTCGAGGTCCTTCTTGTTTTCCATCGGGAGGATGATGTTTTTGATCCCGGCCCGCAGCGCGCCGATGGCTTTCTCCTTGACGCCTCCGATGACCGTGACTTTGCCGCGAAGGTTGATTTCTCCGGTCATGGCATAGTCGGTCCGGACCGGTTTTCCGGTGAGGAGCGAAATCAGCGCGGTGGCGAGGGTGACACCGGCGGACGGGCCGTCCTTGGGCGTGGCGCCGTCCGGCACATGGATATGGAAGTCGCGCTTCGTGAAGAGAGCGGGATCGATTCCCAATTCTTTGCTGTGTCCCTTGACATAGCTGAAGGCGGCGACGGCGCTTTCCTTCATGATGTCCCCGAGGGAGCCGGTCAGCTTGAGTTCCCCCTTGCCGGGCATGGAAACAGCCTCGACCTGGAGGATAGTCCCGCCGACGCTGGTCCAGGCCATGCCGGTGGCCACGCCGACTTCGGGTTTCTGCATGGCTTCATCCATGAGGAACTTGCGGGCGCCGAGGAGGGTATGGATCTCGGCCACATCGACCACCGTTTTGGATTCGGTCCGCTTGCCTTCCACGATCTCCCGCGCCAGTTTGCGGAGAACCTGTCCGATGGTGCGTTCGAGCTGGCGGACGCCGGCTTCGCGCGTGTAATAGCTGATGATCTCGTTGGTGGCATCCGCCGTGATGGACACATCGCGTCCGGTAAAGCCGTTCTCCTTGAGCTGGCGCGGGATGAGGAACTGTTCCGCGATGTGGAGCTTTTCGGTGGCGGTATAGCCGGGCAGGCGGACGATGTCCATGCGGTCCAGAAGCGGGTCCGGGATGGTCTCGGTGATGTTGGCGGTCGCGATGAACATGACGGAACTGAGGTCGTAGTCCACCTCGAGGTAGTGGTCGTTGAAGGCGTGGTTCTGCTGCGGGTCGAGGACTTCCAGCAGGGCGGCGGCGGGATCTCCGCGGAAATCGTTGCCCAGCTTGTCGATCTCGTCCAGCATGAAAACGGGATTGGAGCTTCCGGCTTTTTTCAGCCCCTGGATGATGCGTCCGGGGAGGGCGCCGATGTAGGTCCGGCGGTGGCCGCGGATTTCCGCTTCGTCGCGGATGCCGCCCAGCGACATGCGCACGAACTTGCGTCCCATGGCTTCCGCGATGGATTTGCCGAGGGAGGTTTTGCCCACTCCCGGAGGTCCGACGAAGCAGATGATTGGAGACTTGCGGTCTTTCTTGAGCTGGAGCACCGCGAGGAACTCCAGGATGCGCTCCTTGATGTCCTTCAGCCCGTAGTGGTCGCGGTCGAGAATGCGGGCGGCTTCGCGCACGTCCAGCCGGTCCTCCGTGAAGTTGTTCCACGGGACGGAGAGCAGCCAGTCGATGTAGGTGTAGGCGATGTTGTATTCGGCGGCGGCCTGGGGGATCATGTCCAGCCGTTCGATCTCTTTCTTGAGGATTTCGGCCACTTTTTCCGGCAGATCCAGCTTGCCCATGCGTTCCTGAATGTTCACGACGTCGGGATTGCGCGTTCCCTCGCCGAGCTCCTCCTTGATGGTGCGGAGCTGCTCCCGCAGGAAGAATTCGCGCTGCGATTTGCTCATGGCGTTGTGGACCTGCGACTGGATTTCCGAACCGAGCCGGAGCACCTCCACCTCGCGGTTCAGCAGGATCGTCAGCAGATGGAGGCGTTCCTGAAGCGCGGGCAGCGTCAGGATCGCGAGTTTTTCGAGATAGCTGATATTGATCGTATCGGCGATCAGGTCCACGATGCGGGTATTGTCCGTCAGGTTCAGAATGGCGATTTTCAGTTCTTCCGGGAAATTCGGGGAGAACGAGATGATCTCCTGGAACTGTTTCACCGCGTTCCGGACCATGGCGACCGTTTCGATGCTGTTGTCCGCCGTCTGTGCCAGGCGCTCCACGCGCACCCTGGAATCGTTTTCTCCCAGGGATTCCACGAAACGGACCCGCGAGAGCCCGCGCATCAGGACGCGCACGGTGCCGTCGGGGAACCGCAGGGACTTGACCAGCCGGCAGAGCACGCCGGTGGCGGAAACCTTCTTGTCGTCCAGATCGAATTCCGAAACATTGAGTTCGATTCCCTGAACATCGGACATCGGGGAGTCCTTGTCCGGCATCTCCGGAAACACCGTGATCAGACGGTCGCCGGCGGCCGCCTTCTCGATCAGGGAGATCACCTTGGGATTGTCCAGCACCAGCGGCGTCAGGGCGAACGGAAACAGGATCATCCCGGGCTGCGAGATCGCCGGCGCCACGGTGCTTTCCACGAGTTCGCCCGGATCGTTCGCGGTTTCGTCTTCCGCGGAGGAACCTTCCGCCGAAATGGTTATATTTTCATTGGGGTGTTTTTTTTCTTCTTCATTGCTCATGGTCCGACTCCTTCTTTATTCCGGTTCGTTCGGTGAAGACACAGGACTGTAATCCTTCTTTGTGCTTTTCGCAAATAAAAAGACACAATTTTTTACGATTTTCTTCCATGGAAAAACAGTCGTGTTCCATGGAAAAAACCTCAATTTATGCTTCGCCGCCCTTTACAAATGCGGACGAAGGTGTATTTTACGTTTCAAAATGCAGTCAAAATACGACCAAGAGACATTCCGGAAAGGGTTTTGTTCCTTGGTTTTCAATGAAACAGGTGGGATTGTCTATGAAAAAACTCCATGTCTCCGTAACGGGCTGTTCCCTGGCCGACTTCCTCTATGCCGATGTCGATTTCTCCTCCTCCGCGTTCCGTTCCTGTGCCTCCATCAAGGACGGCGACGGCGGTCTCCAGCCCGGAAAACTGGTGTTTGCCGACGCCCTCGAGAAATTCGTCGGAAAGCCTTACGCCGAAATCCGGAAGGCCCTGACCGGCGGACGCGAACCCACCGGCAAAAACCTCGGCGGCCCCGCCATTGTCGGCGCCATCAACGCGGCCCAGATCCTTTCCGACCTTCCCGTCCGGTTCGAGTTCTACGGCGCCACCGGCAATGATTCCAGCGCGAAGTTCATCCGGTCCGTCATTGCCAGGACTCCGGTCAATACCGATCATTACATCACCCTGAAAGGGCCGTCCCCCTCTACGGATGTCCTTTCCGATCCGCGCGCCCACAACGGCAAAGGCGAACGCACGTTCGTCAACACGATCGGCGCCGTCTATTCCTATACCCCCGAAGAACTGCCGGAGAGCTTTTTCTCCGCGGATGTGGTCTGGTTCGGAGCCACCGCCCTGACGCCCGCCGTTCATGAGAAACTTTCCGTCCTCCTCAAAAAAGCCAAGGATGCGGGCGCCCTGACCGTCGTCACCACGGTCTTCGACTTCATCAACGAGAAACGGAATCCCGGCAAGCCCTGGCCGATGGGCGACAGCGCCGCGTCCTATCCCATGATCGACTTCCTGGTGCTGGACTGGGATGAGGCCGTCCGTCTTTCCGGAAAGAACACGCTGGAAACCATCTGCGGATTTTTCCGGAAATCCGGAGTCTCCGCCTTCGCCATTACTCACGGCGCCAAGGACTTCTATGTCTGGTCCGACGGACGGATCTTCCGCAAGGCGAAACGGACCGTGCTGCCGGTTTCCGCCCTCGTGGACGCCGATCTCGCCGCCCATCCCGAACTTCGCGGCGACACCACCGGCTGCGGCGACAACTTTGCCGGAGGCTTCGTTTCCTCCCTGATCCGCCAGCTTGCGAAAGAGAAAGCGCCCGGCACCCTCGATCTTGCCGATGCCGCCGCCTGGGCCGCCGCGTCCGGCGGGTTCGCCTGCTTCTGTCTCGGCGGGACCTATCTGGAGAAAGCGCCCGGGGAAAAACGCGCGAAACTCCAGCGGTATCATGACGCTTATCTCAAGCAGATCGGAAAATAAAGCCGGAAAACGTTTTTTCCGGGACCGGGAAATGCGAAAAGGAGGTCATTCCTCTTCGTTTTTGGCTTTGCGCGTCATCAGTTCCGTGACGGCTTCCCTTGGCGGCTTCCCGTTGTAGATAATGTCGTGGATCGTTTCCACCAGCGGGGTTTCCACGCCCAGTTTCCGGGAAAGCTCCAGCGCCGATTCCGAGGTCTTGACCCCTTCCGCCACCACCATTCCCATCGACGCGGTGATCTCCGCGGCGTTCCGCCCCTTGCCGAGTTCCTCCCCGACGAAGTGATTGCGGCTGTGGCGGCTCATGCACGTGACGATGAGGTCGCCGACGCCGCTGAGGCCGGCGAAGGTCTGCGCCTTTCCGCCGAGCGCGATTCCCAGCCGGCTCAATTCCGCGATGGCGCGGGTCATCAGGGCCGCCTTGGGGTTGTCGCCCAGCCCCATGCCGTCGATGATCCCGGCGGCGATGGCGTAGACGTTTTTCAGGGAACCGCCCAGCTCGACGCCGATCCAGTCCGTGCCGGTGTAGACCCGGAAGAATTCATTCATGAAGACCGCCTGAATGCTTTTCGCCAGCGCGAGGTCCTGCGAAGCCACTACAACCGCCGTCGGAATCCTGTGCGCCACCTCTTCCGCCAGGCTGGGACCCGAAAGCACCGCGTAGCGGCAGTCGCCCAGAACCTGTTCGCAGACTTCGCTCATCCGCAGAAGGGAACCCGTTTCGATGCCTTTGGCGATGTTCAGCAGAGGATGCTGCTCCTTGCGGAAATGAGGCTGAAGCTTCTGCAGGGTGCCCCTCATATACTGGGACGGCGCCGCCAGCACGACCAGTTCCGCGTCTCCGACGGCTTTCCCGATGTCCTCCTCGATCTTCAATTCCGGCGGAAGGCTCATGCCTTTGAGAAACGGGTTCATCCCCGTGCGGACGATGGTGCGGAGATTTTCGGGAAAGGGACCCCAGAGGGTCACGGCATGCCGGTTGGCCGTGAGGACCAGCGCCAGAGCCGTTCCCCAGGCGCCGTCCCCGAGGACCGTGACACGAATCGGATGCGTATTCATTCCGGATCAACCTCGTTTTTCATTTCCGGCTTCTTGACGAACCGGCTTTCCGTCCCGTTCAGCAGACGTTTGATGTTGGAAATGTGCCGGACGATGGTCAGCAGGGCGAAAACCAGCAGCAGGATCATTTCCGGACGGGTGACGGAGATATGGGCGAAGCGGGCCAGCGCCCACGCCGACGCGGGAAGCGCGACGGCCGCGCAGAGGCTCGCCAGCGAAACGTAGCGGCTTGCAAAAAAGACGATCCCCCAGACTGCCGCGGCGCAGACCACCGCCAGCGGGTTGAGCGCCAGGATCGCTCCGGCCGCGGTGGATACGCCTTTTCCTCCCTTGAACCCGAGATAAACCGGGTAGATATGGCCGATCACCACGAGGAAGGCGGTCAGCACGACCAGCAGTCCGCCGGTGGTGTGGGACCCCCAGGGCAGCTGTTTCAGAAGACAGGAGGCGATCAGCACGGGGATTGCTCCCTTGAGAAGGTCGCAGGCGAAACAGAGGCGGCCCCAGTTTTTCCCGACCACCCGGGTGACGTTGGTCGCTCCGATGTTTCCGCTTCCCTGCGTGCGGATGTCGATCCCCTTGAATTTTCCGATCAGGTAGCCGAAAGGGATTGAGCCGATCAGATAACTGCCGGTCAGGGTGGCGGCAAAAATCAGAAGCGTTTCCAGTTGAGTCATTTTTTCTCCGTCATGTTTGCCCCCGGACGCCGGAGGGGTTATATTACATTCCTCAAATATATTTATTTCATGGAGACATAGTATGCTTCAAAACAATGATTTTTCAAGCGGAAAAGCAAAAACTTTTCGTGCAAAGCTCCTGATTGCCTCGTCGGAGGAGTCCGCCGATATTTTCTACGCAAGCGGATTCCACGCCCCGGACGAGTTTTACTACTACGAAACGGAGCACGAAAAGGGAATCATCGTTTCCCCGCTGGAATATTCGCGCGCGGTCTCGGAAGTCCGAAAGGAAATCCGGGTTCTCGACCGTTCGCAGCTGCTGAAGGAGTGCGGTGCGGAAGTCCCGTTTCCGGTGTTCCTCAGCCGTCGTCTCGGCGTGGACTGCTGGCAGGTCCCGGCCCGTTTTCCCTTTGCCGATGCGCAGGACCTCCTCAAGGCGGGCATCCGGCTGGAATGTTCCCGGACCGTCCCGTTCTTCCCGGAACGGATGTGCAAGACCGGAGAAGAGATTGCCGCAATCCGGAAATCCGTCCAGGCGGCCGAGGAAATGATGCGGCTGCTGCAATACATCCTGACGGAATCCAAAGTGAATTCCAGAGGTTTTCTGGAACTGGCCGGTACCGTCGTGACCAGCGAATTCCTCCGGTCCGAGCTGGAGGGCAGCTTCAAGAAGATGGGATACTCGGCGTCCCGGACCATCATCGCTCACGGACCCCAGGGGTCGGAGCCGCACAACATCGGAAGCGGCCCCATCCGGAAAGGCGAACCGATTGTGGCGGATATCTTTCCCCGCAGCGATGTGACCGGATACTGGGGCGACATGACCCGTACGTTCGTCAAGGGCAAGGCCGCCCCGGTCGTGAAGCGGGCCTTCCATGCCGTCCTCAAGGCGTCGGAAACGGCGAAAAGCCTTCTGCGTTCCGGCGCGATCGCGTCCGAAGTCCACCAGGCGGCCTGCGAAGCGCTCCGGAACGCCGGATTCCGGACCGGACGCACGAAGGAGGGGCTGCCCTGCGGCTTTTTCCACGGACTGGGGCATGGCGTGGGACTCGAGATTCACGAAGCGCCGCGGGTGTCGCCCCTGAATCCCAACCCGCTGCGGGCCGGGAATGTGGTCAGCGTCGAACCCGGGCTGTATTATCCCGAATGGGGAGGAATCCGGCTGGAGGACCTGGTGGTTATCACACGGGATTCCTTCCGCAGCTTCAACACCATGGGGATGGAACTGGAGCTTTGAGAGTCACATCTGCCGGGGAATGCGCGGCTCCACGAAGACCGCCGGCCGGAGGTAGACCGGCATCGTCAGGGGCATTGTGAAATCTTCCTGCGAATGGGTGATCAAATGGGCGGCGGAAACATGCGGAACCGTATATAAACATCTTACTGTTTCCGGACCCGCGATCTCCCGAATCCGCTCCGCGTCCTTCTCCAGGGCGGCAAAGGCGTCGTACTCCCGCAAGGGACCCGGAGAGCCTTTCTTCAGTACCGCGTGAAACTCGGAGGGCTTGAAAAACACACCGTCCCGCTCCAGCCCGAAGGCGAGGAGCTCATCGCGCCGTCCGTCGAAGAGGACCAGCACGCGGCGGATGGAGGGCGCCAGATTCAGGGAGTCCGCAATGGCGGAGGCTGTGGAAACGCCGCGTCTGCGGACCGTTTTTCCGAAGGTCAGGCCGAGCACAAAAGAGGCCGCCACACGCAACCCTGTAAAAGAGCCCGGACCGGTACCGACGCTCCATTCGGAGATGTTGCGCAATGTCAGCCCGTGTTTGCCGAGGAGCTGTTCAAGCCAGACCGGAAGCCCGGAGGCGTTCCGCGGGGGGAATTCGAGGGATTCATCCAGCAAAATACGCCCGGAGGAATCGACGACGGCGAAAGAAGCCTCTTTCCAGGAATAATCCAAACCGGCTTTGTACATAATGAATGCTCAGACCCGCTCCACCACGATTTCCGGATCGATTTCTTCGCGGAGAATCCGCTCGATTCCGTCTTTGATCGTCATTGTGGCGTGGGGGCAGCAGCCGCAAGCTCCTTTGAGGCGGAGTTGAACCGTTTTTCCCTGGATCGAAACGACCTCGAGATCCCCTCCGTCGTTCTGCAGGCATTCTCTGAGTTCTTCGAGTTTTGCGCGTATTTTGGCTTCCATGATCGTCCTTTCCGCCGGAATGGCCCGGCTGGGGGTTCGTGTCTTTTTCCGGTCCGTTTCAGTTCCGGGTCTTATCCGTAACAATACAGCCTTTTGTTTTCTTTTCAAATGGAATCGCCGATTTCGTCCGGAAAAAGCGGGGCCGGCGGAAGCGCGGAGGCTCATTTTTCCCCGCGGACCTTGTTTTTTCTTTGGAATCTTTTCACGCCGGCCGGAGGATTTATTGTAAAAAAAAACTATTTTATTGATCTTTCTTTTTCCTTTTCATTCTTGAAATGATGCGCATGCGGATTATATTAAATCACTTTTTTGATCCAAACGATGAACAATTCAAGTGGGTAAGGAGAAGAAAACACGATGAATGCCTATGCGCAGCGTGTGTTTGAGAGCCTGAAGACGGCCGCTCCCTGGGAGGCGGAATTTCTTCAAAGCGTCACGGAAGTATTTGAATCCCTGGGCAAAATCCTGGACGCGAATCCGCGATACGAAAAGAACAAGATTCTGGAACGCGTCACCATCCCGGAACGGGTCATTACCTTCCAGGTCCCCTGGATTGACGATAAGGGCGAGATCCGGATCAATTACGGATACCGGGTTCAATTCAACAGCGCCATCGGGCCCTACAAGGGCGGACTTCGCTTCCATCCGTCCGTGAATCTCGGCATCCTCAAGTTCCTTGGCTTCGAGCAGATCTTCAAGAACAGCCTCACGACGCTCCCGATGGGCGGCGGCAAGGGCGGCAGCAATTTCGATCCCAAGGGAAAATCCGACCGGGAAGTCATGGCTTTCTGCCGAGCTTTCATGACCGAACTTTACCGTCATATCGGACCGAACACCGACATCCCCGCCGGCGATATCGGCGTGGGCGGACGCGAGATCGGCTACCTGTTCGGCACCTACAAGAAGATCGTCAACAGCTATGACAGCGTTCTCACCGGCAAAGGCCTGAACTGGGGCGGAAGCCTGATCCGTCCGGAGGCCACCGGCTACGGAAACGTCTACTTCGCCACGGAAATGCTGGCGACGCGCGGCGCGTCCTTTGAAGGACGCCGGGTCCTGGTGTCCGGATCGGGAAATGTGGCCCAGTACGCGGTCCAGAAGGCGACTCAGCTGGGCGGGAAGGTGCTTTCCATGTCGGATTCCAGCGGCACGATCATCGACAAGGACGGTATCAACGCTGAAAAACTTGATTACGTCATGACCCTGAAAAATGTCCGCCGCGGCCGGATTGCCGAATATGCGAATGTCTTCAAGGGTTCCGCGTATTACGAAGGACAGCGTCCGTGGCAGCTGATCAAGGCGGATATCGCTCTTCCGTGCGCGACCCAGAACGAACTGGATGAAAAAGACGCCCTGACTCTGGTCAAGAACGGCTGCATCTGTGTGTCCGAGGGCGCCAACATGCCCTCCACCATCGGCGCGACCAACGTCTTCCTGGCCAACAACGTCCTCTTCGGTCCGGGCAAGGCGGCCAACGCCGGCGGCGTCGCCACCAGCGGCCTCGAGATGAGCCAGAACGCCATGCGTCTCGGGTGGAGCACCGCGGAAGTGGACAAGCGTCTCAATGAGATCATGAAGAACATCCACACGGCCGCGCATTCCGTCGCGAAGGAATTCGGCGAACCCAGCAACTACGTGCTGGGTGCGAACATTGCCGGGTTCCGGAAGGTTGCCGACTCCATGATCGACCTCGGCATCTGAGAAAATCCGAAGTTTTTCCGAAAAAAAGGCACGTCTCCGGGCGTGTCTTTTTTGTGTACGTCCGACCACACACAAAAAAGGCAGGGAATTCATACCCTGCCGAATTGAAAAAATCAAAAATTGGATAGAGGTTATGCGTTGCTTCTGATATATTCCAGCGTGGCATCAACCATTAACTCGGAACGTGTCTTTTTTACTTTCTTTGCAAATACAGTGATTTCCTGTATTTTGGCTTCTGTGGAGGTTACGTTGATTCTTGCCGGGAGAGAAGGCATATAGACTGTGACAGGAACAATAAAAATGACTTTGTCACGGCAGCGCTTTGCTTTTTCTTCCAACTCTTTTATCGTCGAAGGATTCGGCATTTTTCCGTGAAGGTCGGCCACTCCCATGGCATAACTGGCAAGACTGTCGGAGGCTTCTTTCATCAATTCCTCTAAGGTATGTCCCTCTGCCATACAAGTATCAAGGTCAGGAAATTCACCCCATAACCCTTTCTCATTCCTGTGTATAAACAGAAAATATGTTTTTTTGTTTTCCATCGTCCTATCTCCTCCCTGTTTGGGGTCCTTTTTTATTTTCCTGTTGTTGTGATTCTTCTTACCATCGCTTTTGCTAAATTTGGATTGATCTCTTTGCTTCCATGATTCGGTATAACCAATGGTGTCCGGCTTTTTTTATGCGCCCAAATCACATGACTTCCTTTTCCTTCTCTCAGGATATACCATCCGTATTTCAAAGCGGTTTCAGCAATTTCTCTATATTTCATAAGACAATTCTTCCAGATATTGGTTCAATAAAATACATCTTTTTTGATGTATTTCAAGTGTCAAAAACAAAAAATACATCTTTTTTGATGTGTTGTTTTTGGGAATCGAGCCGGAAGGAATTGAGAACCACTCAAATTCTCCTCCGGCTTGAAACGCTTCAGCGGATCCGGTTCCGAATCAGCATGCAGTCGCCGTAGCTGAAAAAACGCATCCGTTCCCGGATCGCGTAACGGTAGGCCTCCATCACCAGCTCGAAGCCGGCGAAGGCGGAGACCAGCATCAGCAGCGTGCTTTTCGGCAGGTGGAAATTGGTGAGAAGCATGTCCGCCGACTTGACTTTGCAAGGCGGATAAATGAAAAGGGACGTATCCGTTTCCTGTTCCTCGAAAAGGCCGTCGGGGCGGAGGACGGATTCGAGCACGCGGAGGGAGGTGGTCCCGACCGCGGTGATTTTTTTCCCTTTTGTGCGGGCGGCGTTCAAAAGGTCCGCCGATTCCCGGGAAAGGAAGAAATGCTCGCTGTGCATGGGATGTTCGGCGATGTTTTCGACCGTGACCGGCTGAAAAGTGCCTTGCCCGACATGAAGCGTCAACTCGGCTTCCGTCACGCCTTTTCGCTTGAGTTTTTCCAGGATTTCCTGCGTAAAATGAAGCCCGGCCGTGGGGGCGGCGACGGCGCCGGGGGCTTTGGCGTAGACGGTCTGATAGCGCTCCGCGTCGGGCGGGATGTCTTCTCCCCGGCGGATGTACGGCGGCAGGGGAACGTGTCCGCAAAGACGCAACGTCCGGTCCGTGTCGTCCTGGAGGAACCGGACCCGGCAGTTGCCGCCGGGGTCCTTTGCAACCAGCTCGACGCTCCGGCCGGAATCCTTCATTGTCCGGTCCAGCAGGGACAGCACGGCGCCCGTTTTGATCCGCTTCGCGTTCTTCATCAGGCAGTTCCAGACGGAGCCGGAAACGGGATGGAGCAGCAGGATCTCCAGTTTCGCGCCGGAGTCCTTGCGGGCGTAAAGACGCGCCCGGATGACCCGCGTGTTGTTGAGCGCCAGCAGATCGCCGTCTTCAAAGTATTCCGGGATGGCGGAAAAAGGACGGATTACCATGGAGCCGTCCGCCGGATTCAGCACTAGCATACGCGAATCGCCCCGTCTTTCGGGAGGGTTCTGGGCGATTAGTTCTGGCGGCAGCGCATAGTCGAAATCACTGGTGCGCATCATGGTAGAGCCCCTCGTAGAGGGAAGCGGTGTGATCCCAGGAGAAATCCATCCGCATGGCGTTTTTCCGCATGGCAAGAATGTCAGAGGGAGAATCGCGGAAAATGTCGGCCGCCCAGCGGATGGTGTTCCGCAGCGATTCAGTGTTCAGGTCCCAGAAAACGAATCCGGTGGATTTGCCCGGGGCGTCCGGGGAGTAGTTCCGCACGGTGTCCGCCAGGCCGCCGGTGTGCCGGACCAGCGGAAGGGTGCCGTAGCGCATGCTGTACATCTGGTTGAGACCGCAGGGTTCATAGCGGGACGGCATGATGAAGATATCCGAACCGGCTTCCAGCAGATGGGAATCGATGTCGTTCGTATACCCGATGAAAACAGCAAGCCGCTGGGGATATTTGGAGGCCAGATACTGGAAATGTTTCTGAAGGCCGGGGTCACCGGCGCCGACCAGGACGAATTGGAAATCGTCGTGGTAAAGCATGTCCTCCAGACAGGAGGCAAAGACATCCAGCCCCTTCTGGTAGGCGAGGCGGGAGAGGATTCCGAAAAGGGGGACCTCCGGACGTTCCGGCAGCTCGAAACGTTTCTGGAGTGCGGCTTTGCATACGGCCTTCCCCTTCAGGTTTTTCGCGGAGTACCGGGCCGGGAGCCGGGAGTCGGTTGCCGGATTCCATTCCTTCGTGTTGATCCCGTTGGTGATGCCGCGGAGACGGCCCCGGTAGGCGCAGTGGCGGAGGGCGGAGTCCAGCGAGAATCCGTATTCGGGGGAGAGGATTTCCTCGGCATACGTCCGGCTGACCGTGCTGACGATGTCCGCGCATAGGATGCCGCCTTTGAGAAGATTGATCCGGTCGTAGAATTCCAGACACATGTAGTTGAAGTATTCCCACCCGAGCCCGGTCCAGTAGAGGTTGCCCTTGTCATAGATGCCCTGATATCCGATGTTGTGGATGGTCATGACCGAGCGGGTGTTCCGGAAAGCGGGAAAGCCGGAATAAAGCGGGCTTTTGAGGTAAACGGAGCAAAGGGCGCTGTGCCAGTCGTTGAGATGGAGGATGTCGGGCTCCAGTCCGAGCGCAAGAATGGCCTGCATTGCGGCGCGGGAGAAGAAGATGAACCGCTTCGCGTTGTCGGGATATTCGCTTCCGTTCCAGTCGTACAGCGTGGAGCGGTCGAAGAAACGGTTGAACTCGATGAAGTAACAGGTGAGGTTTTCGCGGAGCTTCTTGATCCGGATCTGCGCCCAGAGCGTTTCCGGGCCGAACGGAACGCCGAGCATCGCATGGAATCCGTCGAATGTCAGGTTGAGCTTGCCCGTCTGCTGGGCGTAATACGGCAGGATGACGCTGATCTGGTGTCCGCGCGTCGCCAGGGCTTCCGGAAGCGCGGCGGAAACATCCGCCAGGCCTCCCGTTTTCGCATAAGGGGTGGACTCGCTCGTCACCCAGACTATTTTCATCGCAATCCGCCTTTTACTTTTTGTTCATCTGTTCACGGACTTCTTCCAATGTCTTCACTTCATCGGGGGTAAGACTGTTGATGCCTGTCCGGGAAAGCTTGTCCAGGATCCGGTCCACTTCCTCGCGGGTCGGCATCTTGCGTTCCTTTTTCGGGGCGCCGGGATCCTGGACGAAAATATAAGGATCGGATGACTTCTTCTTTTTGAAGCCGGCCATGTCCAGCATGTCCCATTCCACGGTCTTGCGCAGGAAAAGCCGCATGAAAAGATATCCGCCGATGAATCCGCCCGCGTCCAGCAGAGCGAATGGAGTCAGCCCCGCCAGCAGGAGGTCCAGCAGTATGAATACGATTGCCATGGTCCGCAGCTTGATCGGGAACGGGATGAAGAGCAGATAGAGTTGCATGTTCGGAGCCGCCATTGCGCTGGCCATGATGACTCCCGTGACCGCCCCGCCGCAGCCGTAAATTCCGTAGGACGTGTTCCAGTTCAGGGCGAGCCAGAGGAGATTTCCGAAGAGTCCGCTGAAAAGATAAAGTCCGAGCATCTTGGAACCGCCCAGGCGCGGGGTGATGATCGTTCCGAAAATATACAGCGCGAACATCTCGAAAAAGAGGTTCCATCCGCTGGGATTGACCAGAAGCGACGACAGCAGCCGCCAGAGTTGGAAATCTTTCAGGGAATCCGTATGAAGGATCAGAAGAGCGCCCAGCGGAGACTTCAGGGACATGGTCAGCAGGAAAAACAAGACTGTCACGCAAATGATCCCGAAAAGCATTTTATTGGCCCCCGCTTCGTGGTCATCCGTCTGATAATTTCGATTGTTGAACATAAAACCGCCTTGCTTGTTGATGTTGCAGCAGAACTCTTAATATACAGCCGGACGGGGCAAAGTGCAACGCGGAAAGCGTCAAATCTCCGGAAAAAGAAGTGCAGGGAAGAAGAAAAGACCTTTCGGAAAAGCTTTTTTTCTTCCCCTCATATCTCCAGATTTCTGTAAAGGTCTTTCTTTCAAGAACGATGGAAAATATGCGGATATTTTCTCTTGGTCCGGGGGATTCTTCCTGCCGCGAAGTTTGGGGACACGCAACCCTCCTGCTTTTTGTATTTGCGGGGCGGGAGCTGCCGGACATCGGGCTCCATGTTCCGGACGGAAAACGGGCTGACAGGATACGAAAAATTTCTTTTTTAGAGGGGATTTTCAAAAAGGAAGGTTGTCTTTTTTCAAAAAGGAATTATAGTATAGCCCTTGCAATGAAGGCATGCCAATGTAGCTCAGCTGGTAGAGCAGCTCATTCGTAATGAGCAGGTCATCGGTTCGAATCCGATCATTGGCTCCATTCAAATACCCTCAAAATCAACAAGTTACAGCTTTCAGCCCTTCTCATTCCTTTTTCGTTTTCTTTATTTTCCTTTAGCCTCATTTGCAACTGTATAAATGGAAAATCATCAAGTAATCGTCAAGTAAAATTTGAGTTCAAAGAAGATGCCCGGATAGTGACGTTATCAAGTAATCGTCAAGTAAAAGTATTTTTTCTGCCGAAAAAGGTGGTAGGGAAAACGCTTTTCGCGTGAAATATGCTCCGGCTACCACCTATAATAAATACGTTTGATGAATTGCACAATTCGCGGGAACCTTCCGGCGGCGTTGGAACTATGACAGTCGGAAATTCGTCCGTCATGGATTGCCGCAAGTGCCTGATGAATGGTGTTCCCTCAACTTTGAGGAGACGTAAAAATATGAAAGTCCAATTTTTGTGCCGCCATTGATCCGGCGTTGCCTCTCGAGGGGATTGAACCCGGCCAGCGCAATTTTGCGTCCATTGAATCGCCGGAAAAGAAAAAGCCGGGATGCTTCCCGGCGTTAAATGTTCTGTACACCACACCGTTCCCGGCGTTTACCAGACGGCGGCTATCTTGCTGATCTTTTCAAGAAACGTAGGGTCTTTATGCGCCGCCTTCCACAAATCATAGTTGGACTGAAGGTTGATCCAGAATTGCGGCGTGGTCTTCAATGCGGCGGCAAACCGCAAGGCCATTTCCGGCGTAACGCTCTTTCTTTCATTCACGATGGAGGATACCGCCTTCCGGGAAACATCGATTCCGGCGGCAAAGTCGCTGATCGTGATATGCAACTCATCCAGATACTGCCGTTTCAGAATGCCGCCAGGGTGGGAAGGGCAGACCTTCCGCTCTTCAACACGGCAAGCCGGATAAACTTCTTTCATCTCCTTGTCACTCATGATAAACACCTCCTAATGGTAATCCAGATAATCCACAATTTCAGCGCCCCGATCCGTCAGCCGGAAAGTTACCCGCCAGTTCCCCGATACCCACACGGAAAAGACTCTGGCGCTATGCGGATTCAGCAAATGGAGCTTGAACCCCGGCAGCCGCATATCATCCGCACATGTCGCGCCGTCCAATGCGTCAAGAATATCTTGCAGTTTTGCCGCGTGCTTGGCCTGAATGCCCCGCATGTCACCAGCTTCATAGAACAACTTCAAACCCTTATGACGGAAACTGACTATCATGCGTTCATCCCTTCTTTGACAACAATGTAACCTATGAAGTTCCATAAGTCAAGCGCCGGAGGAATTTTTTCCGCTGATTCATATTCTGAAAAAAAAACACTCCGAAAGCTCTCTCCCCGGCAGGGTGAAGGGTGTACACCCTCGTTCTTTTGAGGCTGAATACGACAAGAACCCTTCACCCCTGCGGCATTCATGCCCGCGCTTCCCCAAAAACGATAAAAATACATAACTATCATAATATAAGTTTGTTACGGCTTATAGCGTCGCATAATATTCATTATGTTAAGTGGATTTAGTTCAAAATAGAAGTGTATTTTGTTATTTTAGTATCTTTAATAATTTATTTAGATTCTATTGAAATTTTGCTCAAGAGGTGATATAGTATCAGAAGCGAGACTTATTTAACTAAAGAAATTTAAAGATGATAGACCAAAAAACAATCCGCCGATTCGGTGGGGAGTGTATAAACTATGACAGACAATGAATTGATCCGAAGCACACTTGACCGGCTGAACTTGACTTATAAAGAAGCATCCAGCATTACGGGCATGTCGGAAACGACATTCAAGAGATACGGCACCGTATCAGCAAAAGTAAAGCCCGCTGTATGGCGGTCCCTCCTGGAATACGAGGCCACTAGCTATATTCGGCAGCAGGATATAAATACCCGTGCCGCCAGCATGGGAGCCACCGCCACCGAATCTCCGAAGAGGCGTGGACGGCCCCGGCAGAGAATGTTTGAACTCGACGGTGATTTTAACAGGCGGCTTATCCAGTTGCGGAAAGAAGCATGCAACGAAAAGAAGAAAAGCTGATCCATTCCGCCGCATCCCAATTTTGAAAATGTTTTCCCTCATTTTCAGACTATCTCTATAGCTATAAAAAGCCTTGTTTTTATCTCTATAAAGATATTCTGCGGATTTTTTTCTTTTCCATACTTGATTTCCTTTCCATCCTGCGTATATTCCCCTTTGTTGCGGATTCTCACCCGCGACCGCCTTTATGTTTTCAAATCGTGGGTAGTTCCCGATTCAGGCGTTAAACTGAAAACTTATTTTTTTATGCCGCAAGGCGAAAATTTGCCGTTTCCGTGAAACGCTGGCTTAACTACCTGGCGCAAGGTGCGTGAGAACACCGACCGGAGGCGGCTTTTTCGTCTAGGCAGAAAGGACATTTCAAAATGTCAACGACAAACAACACAACCGCCGTCCGCAACGCCGCCAGCACCCGCAACACCCCGAAAAACGCCGGGAAAGGGGCCGCCAGCGCAAAAAGTATTGGAACCCGTCTCCATGTTGCCCCAAAGAGGAAAACCCCGTTATCGTTGACGGAATCGCTTGCCGGAGGCATCCAGGCGCCGGAAAAGCGCTGGGAACTCTCCGGAAATGCGGTTTCCTTTACTGCCGGGACCTATGACAAGGCTGCGCTGATTGAAGCGCTTACGGCCATTGAACAGGCCGAATGCCGGGAACAGGCGGAAGAATACCTCCGGGCCATCTCCGAAGACGATGGAAGGTCCGAAGCTGAACGGATTGCCGCGTTAGAACTCATGTTTAGAAGCGTCGGCGACCGTAACAAAAAAGCATACTCCGGGCATGTCGTAGGGTTTTTGAAGAGCAAAGCGCAGGGCGCAATCCTGAGGATGCAACTGACCGACAAGCATAAAATCCAGATTGCGAATGCTTTGGACGATGTTTTTGAGGGGGTGGACATCAAGCCCTACGAATCCAAGAATCCGGTTTCCAAATCTTCGGCCTGCTTCCTTGGGCTTTGTGATGGGCTGACGGAGGCTTTCGACGGTGATGAACAGATTCCGGTCAAGACACGGAAACACATTTCCGAAACGATCCGCGACACCTCGCGGGGTGTTCTGCGCGTCATTGGCGAACGTGACCCGGCGTTTCTGCTGGACATCCTTGCAAACGCTTAACCCAAAACAAGACACGTCCGGTTTCACGCCGGGCGTGCCTCAAAACAAATGAGGCGACAAGATGAATATCGAAGCCCGGAAACAGGAAATCCTTATAAAAATACGCAATAATGAAAAACTTACCGATGATGAAATGTGGTTTGTTTTTCAAAATGGAATTGATCTTGACTACGAAAGAGGGGCCGCGGCCGCGATCAACAGAATCAAAAACGACCTTGATATTTCGCCGGCGGCTTATATGTGGGCCGAATACCCGATCCGGTGGATTCAGGGGTTTACGGAAGCCGTTTCGGCTTTCCAAAGCGCCCAAAAACTCGGAATATCCATTCAATAAAAGGAATCCTCAAGTAAAGGCCTTTCCCGTCTATCGCCCCTATTGATTCTCGATTATCACATCGAACTCAGGGAACTTCATATTTGCGTTTACATCCGCCTGGAACTTCTGTTCTCGGAACCGTTCAGGCTGGCGGGTTTTCAGCCAGAAGATACAGGCGGTTGTATCGGGCGGGAAATAGGTCCTCCCCCGCATGAATCCCGTTGCCCGCTTGTAAAGGCTGGCGCAAACTTTCCCGTCTGCCAGTTCGCGCGCGTTTTTTAAGGTCTCCGTCACGCCAGGCTTCTGTACAATTCTCCGCCGGAAGGTGGTTGCCGACATTCCTACTGCCTTCGCCAACTCCTCATACGTAAGCCCCATAATGGCAAGGTTTTCAAGAATCTGGCAGGTCTTTTCATCGAGTTCGGGTATATTCTTCATTTTTCCCCTCAGCTTCCCGGGAATCCGTATGCGGTCCATGAAACCGGCTTGCAAGGATATCGGTTGACCGTGTTATATGGGTTGGTTTCCGGTTTCGTTATGGCATCCGTAAAGATTGTTCCGTCCTTGTTCAGCGGCATTGGCTCCGTGACCTCTTCCCAGGGGAGCTTTGAAAACCCACCTTTTTCGACCTTTTCATAAATATTTTTAGCCTTTACAACTTCATCGATTGAGCCAAATTTAGGAACAGTTTTTATTTGCTCTTCCGGTTCTTTTTTTACCCATGGAGTATATTTAAAAATAGCTCCCTTCGCCGGCTTTCCATCAACCATATAAATTGCTAACGTCCCCACATCGAGGAACATGTCTTCCCATGTTTTGAACATGACAAGGATGGTCACGGAGCAATGGTAATACTCATAGTCCAGCGTCCCGTCATTCTTGTAGACCTTGATCTCTTTCACGCCGACGGGCATGAGTTTCCCGCAATACTTCGGAATCGTGTATTTGTTGAGCAAAACCTCATTTTTGTTCAAAACTGGAACCGTATTGTAAAGAACCGGTTTCGCGCTTTTCACGTTAAAGGAAAATGTAATGATCGGCATGGAAACCGTCGTGTCCGCGACAATCGGACTTCCCGCGGAATTGAGATTCTGGACCCAGTTTCCTTTTTCGTCATATCCATGGGTATAGGGAATGGGGACATCCTGAAAATTAATGTCCCAGTCAATGATTCCAAGGTCCCATGGCTTCTGGTCTTTCCGGAGCTTCGTGCTTGAATTGCTCGTTTTATAGGTTGCGTTCGCTTCAAACAGATTCGGCGTCGTGCCCTGGTGTTCCAGTTCGATCGTGTCGAGAAAGAAGTTTGCATTCTGGGAAAGCGCGGAATCCAGCTGCGGATACAGGGGGCTTGTCGTAACATTCAGAATTGTATCGTCTACATCTCCTTCGTATACGATTTTCCGCGTGACGGTTGTTCTTCCGTCGCTGTCCGTCTGCGCCCGCGTGTGGATTACGTCCTGTTTGATCCTGATTGCCATTTCGATTCTCCGGTTAAAAACTGCTGGTGGTTATATTGGAAACACTGGTTTTGATGCTGTCAGCTACCCGTTTTACATCATCAAGCAAAGTCGCCATTTTATCAAGAGTGTCGCTCGATCTCTTTGCGTTTTCGGCGGACATCTTCGCGTAGTTGTTTGATCCGGTAAGCATGACCCGGCTTTGAAGGCGTATTGCTTCCGTGCTTCGGGCGTTGATCCCGGTTACTGCCGTTTCCCGGTATCGGGTGATGCTTTCCTTCATCTTGTCCATATCCTGAAGGAGGGCATTGTTTCTTTCCTGCAAATACTGAAGGCGTTCCTTCTGCAAGGAAAAGAGCTTTGCTTCGGCCTCCAACTTCTTTTGCGAACCGGCGGGAGCCGCATCACGCTCTTTCTTCGCGGCTCCGATTTCCTTCAAGGTATAACCCCACTCAAACAAAAGTCTACTTCAGTAATTGTAATCTTCAATCGAAAGGGATATAGTATGGCAAACATGTTGATACCAATCTTGAATCAAAATCACTCCGAGTCAAATGATACCCTCGAAAACAAAGGTTATTTACTTCCGAATTTCTTTTGGCCGGAAGTGCTGACGAGAGCTGCCAGCTCCTGACGGGAAACATGCTCCTCATTCAACAATTTTTCTGTTTTCCGACATGCCGAGATGAAGGAGTGAACCTTTTTCACCGTTTCGTCATTGCACATTCCATGGCATACATACGTGAAAACGTCGGAGGCTCCGTCCGCCACGGACCGATAGACAAAGTCCGCGACTTCCGTTTCCGTAAGGGAAGGATACTGGAAACTGCAGAGGCGCCAACTGAACGGAACGCGTATTTTTTCCGATATGATCGCCGGCGTTATCTTCGGGGAGACGGAGGGATCATAATGGACCAGTTGAAGTTTTTCAAGGAAATGCAGCTGTTCCGGACGCAAATCCTCGATATGTGCGTGCCGTTTGCCCGTTGTCAGGCCGTTGTAATACTGTTCCAGAAACGGGATCACGAAGTCGGGCCATAAATCGGGACTGAGCATGGCCGCGCAGTCATCCGCGAGACCGCCGGATTCGGCGCTGATTTCTGCCGTCGCATATATTTTCCTTCTCAGGAAGCGGTTGAAACTTATGATGCTGTCGGTGATGAGCCTCAGGAATTCCCGGGTCAGTTCGGGATTGTCATAGGGATCGTAAAAAAAGTCGTCGCGCCGGAGCGTATATGCCGTTGTGAGAGGCCCCTCGCCCTTGTAACCGAACCCGACGGACTCCCCGGGAAACGCCTCCTGCATTTTTTTACGATAATCCAGATAATAAGAAAACATGCCGGCTTCCTCAAATTTGACCGGACGCTTCAAGATTTCAATTCCCTCCTCCAGGGAATTGCATAATTTCCCATGATTCACTTCTCCGCCGTCCGGGAAAATCAGTTCTGCGCCGAGCGTATTTATATGTCCGTAACTGATCGGAGGGGTTGCCGGCGAAGGCATGGCAACGTCCGTTCCGAACATTTCCTTCAGGATCGGACGTCCTTTTTTATAAAGTTCAATGCCAGCGGAGGGGTTGAGAAACATTTCTTTTATCGGAATGCCGGTTGTTTCAAGCAATGCCAGATAAGTGGCCGAGACATGCCAGGAGAACTTTGTTTCTTTTTTCAGCGTATCATAATCAGGTCGGTACATCGAAACACCTCATTTTTGGATTAATTGTGTCCTGTTTTCCATAATATAATTTTTTTACACAGAAAATCAATGAATTATAAACGCATAAAATGATACTATAAGCGCATTGGCTTAGAGGGATTCTTCCAGTGACAGAAGTTTTTTCCGGTATTTTGAAGGGGTGTTCCCGGTCATTTTTTTAAACCAGCGACAGAAATATCCCGGCTCATGGAAACCGGCAGAATCGGCGATTTCATAAACCGCATCGGCAGAATTTTTCAGTTTCATGCAGACAAATTTGAGACGCTGTTTTTCGTGATATTCCAAGGGAGAAATACCAAAGGTTTTCCTGAAACTGCGATTCATCTGGCTTTTACTGAGGCAGGCGACAGCGGCAAGTTTTTCGGAATCGAAGTGTTCAAAATCCAGCTTGTCAAGAAACGATTTGACCCGGAGCATACGCGGATCGGCGGTCGGCACGGCGGTTTCATGAAGAGGGGTCCTCGTGAAATGCATCAGCACCAGTTCATGAAGCAGCGGGTCCGCGGGAAGGTTTTGATTCAACGTCTCAATGACTTTCGCGAGCAGAGTCCGGCAGACATCGAAATACGAGGGGGCAAAAACGACCGGCAACTTCCTGAAAGAATCCAGCGGAATATCATCTTCAAGCCATATTTTGTAATGGACATTCATCATTTCAAAATCGGCGGCGATATTCATCGTAAAAGGTGTAAACGGCGGTATGGAAACGACATCGCCGGACTTGATGGAATACGGATGTTCATCCAGATGAATTACCGCCGTGCCTTTGATTATATGCAGGATGTGCGAGTCGTTATTGATCTGGATTTTACCGGTATTGTATTTCTCAGAATGGCATACGCGGATGAAGGATATGAGCTGGAATTTATGTCTTTGCAGAAATTCATGATTCATAGTCAGCAGACTGCTTCCATTTTTTCAGAGAATTTTTGCGCTTGATCCCTGGCTTGGACTGGTTTTGATTCAGATGCGTGCCTACGCGCTGGACATACTATACCATGCTGAATGGGGATTGCAAGGTTTTCTTCGTCTGAACTTCACGGATCAAGGCGGAGAAATTGTATTCCGGCAGGCTCCGATTCCCTTCATTGACATTGCCGCGCAGAACTCTCTTTTTCCGATCATCAACAGAATCAATCATCTTTGGCTGAGAGGCTGAGCACGATTTTGTATTCGTCGAATCGCCGGAAAAGAAAAGCCGGGATAGTTCCCGGCATGAAAAGGTTCTGTCTATTGTTTCCGGCGCTTACCAGACGACTCTTCCTGCGATTCAAAGCATTGCGCCAACTTTCGCGGACGGGGTAAACTTCTTGATGATCTTCCGGAGAGTTCCACCGTCAGCGCGTTTTATACAGTCCAGTTCATATTCTGCTTGAAGACCAAGCCACAGCTGTGCGCTGGTGCCGAAGAACAGGGCCAGCCGCATGGCCGTATCCGCTGTAATACCGCGTTTGCCATGAATGATTTCATTGATCCGGCGCGGAGGCACCCGTATTTCCCGCGCCAGCCTGTTTTGTGAAATTTCCATCGGCTCCATGAAGTCAAACCGCAACACTTCGCCGGGATGCACCGGAGCAAGATATTCTGTTTTTTCCTTCGCCATAATATTTGTCTCCTCGATTAATGATAATCCACAATTTCGACATCATCCGCGCCGGTTCGGTTCCATGTAAAACAGATGCGCCATTGATCGTTGATCCGGATGCTGTGTTGCTCCTGACGATCGCCGTGCAAGGCTTCGAGACGGTTCCCCGGAGGGATTCTCAAATCGTTCAAATCCTGCGCGTTGTTGAGATATTTCAGTTTTCGCAATGCCGTTTGTTGAATGTCGGCGGGGAGTCTCTTTGAGCGCACGGCATTATAAACTTTTTCCGTTTCTTCATCTTTGAAACTGTTTATCACCGTTTTATCTCCCGGACATACTATAACGCACCCCGTTATGCTTTCAAGCCCCGATTTTCATTTTCCGGGAAAATTTCTCCTCCACGCCGGAACGCTTTCAAGTGTCAGCGACAATCCCGGCCTGGTAGGGTGAAGGGGGGGCATCCTCCTACTTTTTGAGGCCAAATATTCCGTAAAACCCTTCACCCCCTAACGGTATTTGTAACCCTTTTTATATAAAAAGATATAAAGACATAACTATGATAACATACGCAATTGTCCGCTATGTTTCATCTGTCCCGCACAATCTTTTGCCGGTCGATTCCTGCTCCGAACCGTTCCTATCTCTTCGCCGGAAGGATTTCCAGCCAGTAGCCGTTGGGGTCTTCGATGAAGTAGATGCCCATGGCGGCATTTTCAAAGCAGATGCAGTTCATCGCCTTGTGTCTGGCTTTCGCCCCTTCGAAGTCTTCCGCGGTGAAAGCAAGATGGATTTCGTTGTCGCCCAGCTCATACGGGGTTTTACGGTCGCGGAGCCAGGTCAATTCCAGAAGGAACGGAGATTGGCCGTCGGAAAGATAAACGATGAGAAAAGAACCGTCCTCCGCCCGGATGCGCCGGGTTTCCTTGAGGCCGAGTGCGTCGGCGTAGAATTTCAGGCTCCTGGAAAGGTCGAAGACATTCAAATTCTGGTGAGCAAATGTGAACTGCATATGATTCCCCCTTTCTGAAAATTTATTGATGCCAGAAGTGTTCTCCGCCGTTTTCCGCATGGGTGCGCAGGACACTCCGTTTGATCTTCCCGCTGAAACTTTTGGGAAGCGATTGGACAAATTCGATCTCACGAGGATATTTGTAGGGAGCGGTCTGTTCCTTGGTGAAGCGCTGGATGTCGTGCCGGAGGTTTTCCGCGGGTTCGTTTCCGGGCTTCAGCAGGATATAGGCTTTGATGCGGGCTCCGCCACTTCCTGGACGGCGGGGTGGTGCATGATGACTTCCTCGACCTCCTGGGGGCCGATCCGGTATCCGGAGCTTTTGATGACGTCGTCGCTGCGCCCGACGAACCAGAAAAATCCGTCCTTGTCGCGCCAGGCTTTATCGCCGGTGTAGTAGAATCCGTTGATGAAGCCGGCCGCGTTCTCCTCGTCGCTGCCGACATAATACTCCAGCAGTCCGATGGGACGGGATTTCAGGTCGATGGCGATCCGGCCCGTTTCGCCGTCGGGCAGCGGATTGCCGCCGTCGTCATGGATGCTGATGTTCCACCCGGGCGACGCTTTGCCCATGGCGCCCTCCTTGATTTTCTCCCCGACGAAGTTTCCGATCATACAGACGGTCTCCGTCTGGCCGAACCCTTCGCGGATGGTCAGCCCGGTGCCTTCCTGCCACAGGCGGGAGGTTTTGTTGTGAAGCGGTTCCCCGGCGGAGGTGCAATGACGCAGAGAACGGAGATCGAACATTTTCAGGTCGTGGAGGACCATCATCCGGTAGACTGTGGGCGGGGCGCAGAAAGAGGTGATCTCGTATTTTTCGAGGACGGAGAGGAGTTCTTCGGCATGGAACTTGCCGCGGATGTCGTAGATGAACAGGCAGGCGCCGGTGATCCATTGTCCGAAGTAGTTGCCCCAGAGATTCTTGGCCCATCCGGTGTCGGAAACGGTGAAATGGACGTCGTTTTCGGCGAGTCCGTGCCAGAGCCGGGCGGTGACGCGGTGTCCGAGGGGATATCCGTGGCTGTGGAGGACCAGTTTCGGCATTTTGCTGGTGCCGGAAGTGAAGATCATCAGCATCGGATCGGAGGATCTGGTCCTGGGGAGGGCAGCATTCTTGACCTTGTGGCGGGAAAGGATGGTCGGGCACTGAATCTCCCTGGAATAGGAGATCCAGCCGTCGCGTTCGCCGTCGACGATCATGCGGATTTCCAGCGAGGGGCAGTCATTATGGATTTCGTCGATTTTGTCGGCGTTGAAGCGGTCGGTGATGACCATCTTGAAGTGCCCGAACTGGATCCGCTGGCGGATGTCGTGCGGGGTCAGGAGGATGGGAGACGGGCACTGGATGGCGCCGATTTTGATGAGGGCGAGGGAAAAAATCCACCATTCGGGGATGCGCGGAAGGAGGATGAAAACCCGGTCTTCGCGCGAAATTCCGTATTTGATGAGAAGGTTGGCCGCCTGGTTGGAAAGGTTGGAGAGGTCGTGAAACGTGAAGCGCTTTTCCGTCCCCTGCTGGTTTGCCCAGATCATGGCCAGGCGGTTGCGCGAGCGCCGGGCAAGTTTGTCGATCACATGGAACCCGTAATTGAAATATTCGGGCACGGTCACCGGAAACGCATCGCTGAAAGTGAACCCGGTATTTTCTTCCGCAGAACATTTTTCTCTCATGAAGAGGACCCTGAAAATTAACATAGTATAGATCGAAAATACTATATCCCGAAACCGCCGGTTTTTCAATGACGTGTCTATAAAAAACTGAAACGAAGCATATCTTTTCCGAAAAAGCGCTCCGAAGGCGGAAAAGCCGGGACCGGCGGAAATCCCGGAAGAGAGAAAGAAAAAGCGATATTTCTCTGAAAAGAGGGTTGCTTTTGCCGAACCGGGTTGTACAGTAGATTCATTCGCTGAAATACGGAATAATCGAAAGTCTCATGACTTTATGAAAGGTTTGAAAAGGTTACTCGGGTTCATCAGACCTTATTGGGGCCTCTGTTTCATATCCGGTATAAGCCTGTTGATTTTTACGGCGTTGGGAATGCCGATGCCGTGGTTTTTGAAGCTGATCATCGATAAAGCGCTGGGAAGTTCGGATCTCGGACTTCTTATTCTGCTGCTCGGATGTATTCTTACGATCTACATCCTGCGCGAAATCTTCTTTTACATCAGCCATTATCTGTTCTACTACACAGGCAACCGGATTCTGTTCGGAGTCCGCATCAAGCTCTTCAAGCACTTGCAGAGCCTGTCGCTCCGCTTCTATCAGGAATACCGCACCGGGAAGCTGATCTCCAACATTCTGACGGACGTCTCCATGCTGAACGGAATGATCAGCACCGTGCTGGTGAATCTGGTCATTCACCTGTTCACGATCGTGTGCATCCTGACGGCGCTGATTATCATGAGCCCGAAACTTTCGACCATCTGCTTCATCCTTGTGCCGCTCCAGGTCTTCAATTTCACGTATTTCCGGATCATAATGAAGCGCGTGGCCGTGGATCTCCGGGAAAGGATGTCGGAGGTTTCCGCGAGCCTGGCGGAGACGATCAACGGGATCAAGGTGGTCAAGTCTTTCGGAAAGGAACGCACGGAAAGCCGGGAATTCGCCGAGATGCTGCGGCCCACCTTCGACGCTTCCATGCTGCTCAATATGCAAGGCGTCTACACCTGGATTTTCTCGGAAGCGATCAACTGCGTCTGCATCATCCTGGCGCTGGGCTGGGGCGGGTACATGGTGATCCTCGGGGAGATCAGCATCGGCGACCTGGTGGCGTACTACACTTATCTGACCATGCTGACAGGCCCTCTGAGCGCACTGGGCGGACTTTCCGGCGCGATCTCGGATGGGATGACCAGCATCGACCGGATCGGGGTGCTGCTGGATTCCGTGCCGGAAGTGAAGGAGTCCAAACATCCGCAGGAGCTGGAATTTGCGTCCGGCCACCTGGAATTCTCGAATGTCAGTTTCGGGTATGATCCGAACAGGCTGGTTCTCCGCGACTTTACGCTGGATGTGCGTCCCGGGCTGAAAGTGGCGCTGGTCGGGCCTTCCGGGTCCGGGAAGTCGACCATTGCCAGTCTGCTGCTGCGTTTCTTCGATGTGACGAGCGGAAGCATCCGTCTGGACGGCGTGGACTTGCGGGATCTGAGCATGGATTCGCTGCGCCAGAACGTGGGGATCGTCCTCCAGGATTCCTTCCTGTTCAGCGGCACGATCGAGGAGAACATCCGTTACGGCAACGAACACGCGATGCATGCGCAGGTGGTGGAAGCCGCCAAAATGGCAAACGCGGACGAGTTCATTCAGGAGCTCTCGAAGGGATACAATTCCGAGGTCGGGGAAAATGGAGTAAGCCTGTCCGGCGGGCAGAAGCAGCGGATTGCGATTGCGCGCGCCATCCTGAAAAATCCGCGGATTCTGATCCTGGACGAAGCCACTTCCGCGCTGGACACGCTTTCCGAGGCGTCGGTTCAGGAGGCGCTGGATACCCTGATGGCCAAGCGGACCACGATCATCATCGCGCACCGTCTTTCCACCGTGCGCAATGCCGATCTGATCGTGGTGCTGCAGGACGGCGCGATCGTCCAGACGGGAAAACATTCCGAACTTTTGCTTCAGGACGGTGTCTATCGCAATCTCTATGCCATGCAGTTGAAAGAGTCCACGAAAGGCAGCGAGCAGCTCTTCGCCGTCGATGATGTCCTTTCTTCTCCGCTGCAGAAAAAAACATGATTCAACCGGGAGTTTTTTCAATATGAGCAAGTCGCCGAACAAGCCCGCCGGGCTGAGGGCAAAAATCAAAGTGTTCATCCTGCTGTCTGTGCTGGGGGCGGTCGCCATCCTTTCCCTTGGGTTTTCCCTGTTCTTTTTTGAGATAGAAGACACCATTTATGCGGACGGCGTGATTGTCCCGGACAAGACTTTCGAGATCGTGGGGCATATCGACGCCCATATTGTCAAGTTCAACAACCGCGTGGGGGACGACGTCAAGGAAGGGGATGTCATCGCCGAACTGGATTCCCGCACGTATGAGGCCGACGCGATTGCCCTGGAGTCCGCCATCCATGAACTGGAAGCCGAGGTGGAGGTGAAAAAGGCGGAACTGGCCATTCTGGAAAAAGAACCGCTGCCGAAGGACCTCTGGTATTCCAGGACCAACTTGAAGGAATGCGAGGACAAAGTGAGGCTGGCCCGCGAGCGGATGGACCGTTCCAAGAAACTCCAGCTGGTCAGCGCCATTTCCAAGGTGGAATATGAGAGAATCGAACTGGAAGCGATTCAGCGCGAAGCCGAACTGGCGCGCGCCGAAGAAAATGCGCGGAGAGTTGAAAGCGGTCTCGGCGCAAAATATATTGAAAAGGCAAAACGCGATCTGGCCCTGGTCGCCGCCAAGATCAAAGGGAAAAAAGCGGAACTGGCGTTTCTCCAGAGCCGCATCCGTGAATGCAAGATCACGGCGCCCGCCACAGGAAGACTTGTGGATCTTCAGTGCAAGGACACCTGGTATGTCGCCCGCGGCAAGGTCGCGGCCGTGATTGCGGCCGGGAAACGGGTGCGCGCGATCGCCAAGATCGATGCCAGGGTGGTGCGCAAGGTCAAGCCCGGACAGAAGGTGCGGGTGACCAGCGATGTTTACAACAAATACCAGTACGGCAACTTTTCCGGCGTCGTCAAATGGATCGGAGACGTGCCGCTTACAGGGGGGCCGACCGACACCATCACCCGCTATCCCGCGGAGATCGAGCTCGATCCGGAGGGGTATGTCCTGAAATACGGCTCCGGGGTCGAATTGGCCATCATCACCGGCAAGCAGCCCGCCATCTATGCGCTTCTGAACATGAGCGACGAGGATTTCAAAGAGATCCGCCGTCGGCGCGCGGCCCATAAAAAAATGATCATCGATGAAAGTCTCCATTACAATTCCCTCAAAAAAAATCAGGACTGAAGGAAGGGAGGTCTTCCATGACTCTGCAAACGCATCCGGCGAAATGGTGGGTTCGGGAAAAGGAATCGATCCGCTGTTTTCTCTGTCCGAGACACTGTCTTCTGTCCGAAGGAAAAATCGGTTATTGCGGCGCACGGGTGAATTCCGGGGGTGAACTGCGGACGTATTCCTACGGCTGGCCGGTCGCCATTCAGGTGGACCCCATCGAGAAAAAACCGCTGTATCACTTCCTTCCCGGGACGAAGATTTTTTCGATCGGCACCTTCGGATGCAATCTGGGGTGCGTTTTCTGCCAGAATTACTCGCTTTCCAGAGGCAAATATCTTTCCGGTCAGGACTATCGTTTCTTTGAACCTTCCGAGATCGTGGCGCTGGCGGAACAGCACCGCTGCGAATCCATCGCTTTCACCTACAACGAGCCCACGATCTTTGCGGAGTACGCCATGGAGATTGCGGCGCTTGCCCATGCGAAGGGGCTGAAAACGGTTTTCGTTTCCAACGGCTTCACCGGTCTGGAACCGGCGAAAGAGATCTATTCCCTGATCGATGCGGCGAATATCGATGTCAAGGGCTTTTCCGAGGAATTTTACCGGACCCTGTGCGGCGGTTCGCTCCAACCCGTGCTGGAACTGGTCGAGCTGATCCGGAAAATGGGCGTCCACATTGAACTCACCAATCTGGTCATTCCCGGGAAAAACGATTCCGATGAAATGCTGGATGCTTATCTGGACTGGGTCGAAAACAAGCTCGGTCTTGAGACCCCGCTTCATTTTTCGGCGTATCACCCGGACTTCCAATATAACGACAGTCCGCCCACTCCGCCCGAACTGCTCCGGAAGATCCGGGCGCATGCGCAAGCCCGCGGGTTTGTCCATGTGCATCTGGGCAACATCTGAATGGGAGTTTGTAAGTTTGTAAGTTGGGGAGTTTGTAAGTGGGGGAGTTGGGGAGTTTGTAAGTCAAGAAAAAGGGCGCGAAAAAGCACACGGGTATTTCGCCGGTGTGCAAACTCAATTTGCGTCTTTACATGGATGCCAGCAGATTCCGGAAATTTTCCGCGGCGTCCGCCAGGGGTCCCGGATAGGGGGCTCCGCCGCCGAGGACAAACCAGCCGCTGAAATTGCCGCACCGGAGGATGGAAATCAATTCCTTGATCTCGGAATTTCCCCGGGCGAACGGCGTTTCCTGTCCGTCCCAGGTGCAATCCGCGATGTCCAGTTGGCGGATTGTCTTGATGAAGCGTCCCGTCTTGTAGGAGTAAAGGAACGGGTGTTCACCGGCGCGGGTGAAATTCACCGGGTTGAAAGTGAAGGAGACGCCCGGAACTTCCATCCGGACGGTCATGAGGTCCGCGGCCGCCGAACGGGCCGTCTGGATGTCGTTGGCCAGCGAGACTTCGATCCCGGCGCCGTCAAGGGTTTTGGCAAGGGAGGCTGCACCCTGGACTGGAAGAACGACCCGTTTGAGCTTGATTTCTTTCAGAAGGGAGAGCAGTTTCAGGGAGTCATCCGGCACCATCGGCAGGCGCAAGGCGGAAACCGTGATTCCTTCCCCGGCGAATTCCTGTATGGCGGCGGCGAGCCTGTCCGCGGGCAGCATCCAGCAGGCTTTGCCTTGAAGGAAGTCCAGTTCGACGGCGGAGATGCTTTCCCGCTGGAGGTTTTCGATGATTTCCGGGACATAGCGTCCGGCAAGGCGCGCGGAAGCGGCCAGCCGGAAAGATTCTTTGGCATAGGCGTCGGCATGAAGGGCGGCGCGCTGTTTCACGCAGTCGGCGCATTCCGGATTGTCGCAGAGAACGAAGTCGGGACGCTGGGCTCCGACCGCGAGAAGGGTTTCGAACATTCCCGCGCTGTCGATCAGGCGCACCTGGGCGTTGCCGATCCGGGCGGTTTTCATGACGCCCGCGTCGGTGAGCAGCCGGTCCAGCCCGATGAAGTCGCGGTGCGGCCCGGGGAAGAAATGATATTCTTTCGTGACCTCTTTGCCTTCGGGTGTCTGGAAGGTGCGGGAGACGGTGGAAAGATAAGGCAGTTTCAGCAGGGCTTCCACGGAATGAAGCGAGGTGTTGCGGTCCTGATCCACGCCGAGAAGACAGATGGACCCGCCTTTGTCGGCCAGCCGCGTATAGGGGGTGTCTTTTCCGTGTGCGGTGTCGGCTTTCCAGTGATCGGCGCAGAGCTCCCCGGCGTCGGGGCCGCAGGCGGCAACGGTTCCCAGGGGGCAGGAACTGATGACGGCGCCCGGCAGGTTTTTGACTTCCTCCACCAGTACGCCGAGCTGTCCGAACGCCGGAACCATCAGCGTTCCCTTGTCTCCGAGGACGTCCAGAAAAGCCTTGATGACTTCGGGCGGGCCTTTTTTCACCTGCCCCAGACTCAAAAATGAGCTGTGCAGCAGAACAATGCTTCCCTTTTTCAGTCCGAGCGAACGCAAACCTTCCGCAATGGTTTTCCGATCCATGGTCGTCATCCTTTCGTTACGAGTCGCATTTTTTATCCATTCATGGTTTCCACAATCAGGCGGCACGGGAGCTGCGTGACAACGGGAATCTTCTGGAAAAGCACGGTCAGAAAAACTCGGCTGTCCTTGATCCGGCGCAGCCCGCGGGGTTCGCAGACCGTGCTGATCCCGGCCCGGAACAGACGCAGGAAAACGCCGTGGAGGGCCCGGCTTTCGTAAATATCCGAAACGGTCATGCGGACTCCGGACGCGATGATCCAGTCCAGTGCGCTGTCGTCCAGGTAAACGCTGCGTTCCTCCACTTCGTCCGGTTCTTTTTTCCCGAGGGCGTTGATCAGCAGAGCCGGAGTGTCCGGAATCCCGCCGAAGGCTTTTTCAAGGTCTTTTCCGGTGACCGCGCCGGAGCCGGATTTGCGGTTCAGCCGGATGACGGAGCAGGGAACCCGGTAAAGACGTTCGTGCGGAAAATTGTCCGCGCGTTCGCTGTTGTCGGTTTCTTTGATATGTCCCGGGAAATCGATGTAGGAGCCGTGCATGGAATGAATGATCCACTCGTAAACCATTCCGGTGTACCGGGTGGAGGCCGACTTCAATCCGACTTCCGTAATTTTAATGTTTGTATCAAAATTCTCCGGAAAGTCTCTCGTGATGTCAATGACGGTTCCCATGTCCGGCGCCTTTTTTTTTCAGGAACGCTTCGATTGGATTTGCTTTTCGTAGAGTTCGATTTCATCCATGTAGTCCATGGAGACGGGGACGCCCTGCCGGAGACAGAAATAATCATACACCGCGCCAAGGGGCAGCATCTTGAGTTCTTCCGTAAGGGCGAGCTTGCGGGAGTTGGAGAATTTCTTTTCCATTTCGACCAGTTCGGCGGAAGGTTCGAGCAGGGCGGCAAGGAGAGCCTTCTGCATGTTGCGGGAACCGATGGCCCACGCGGCGATCCGGTTGATTGTCGCATCGAAGTAGTCCAGCCCGATATGGACGCGCCTGACGCCGTTGCGGATGATCTCCCGGGCGATGGCCTGAAGCTCGTCGTCGAAAAGCACTACGTGGTCGGAGTCCCAGCGGACCGGACGGCTCACGTGAAGCAGGATTTCATCCAGGAAAAGAAGGACGGCGCTGATCTTGTCGCTGATGACCTCGGTCGGATGGAAGTGTCCGGCGTCCAGACAGAGCAGCAGACTGTTTTTGACGGCGTAGCCCAGGTAGAACTCGTTGGAACCTACCGTACAGGTTTCGACTCCGATCCCGAAGAGCTTGGATTCGACCGCGTCCCGCATGTGCGTTGCCGGCAGTTTCTCCGCGAAAACGGCGTCCAGCGACTTGATCAGGCGGCGGCGCGCGCCGCCGCGGTCCACGGTGACGTCCTTGAAGCCGTCGGGAATCCAGGTGTTCATGATGCAGGGGGAGCCTTGGGCGGCGCCCAGGGCGGCGGCGATCTTGCGGCACGCGATCCCGTGTTCGATCCAGAACCGGCGGATTCCGGCGTCCGGGCTGGAAAGGGTCAGGTTGGAAGCGGCTTTCGGGTGTCCGAAATAGGACGGATTGAAGTCGAGCGCGGTCTTTCGGGCTTTGGCCCAGTCGATCCAGCTGCGGAAGTGTTCGGGCGTGATCTTGTTGCGGTCGACCGCCTTGTCGGTGTCCAGATAGATGGCGTGGAGGTTGAGGCGCTTGGCTCCCGGGATCAGGGAGAACGCCTTGTCGAGGTCCATCCGCAGTTCGGCGGCATTGCGGGCGCGTCCGGGATAGTTGCCGGTGGAGAGGATTCCGCCGGAGGTTCCGCCCGCGTCCTTTTCGAAGCCGCCGACGTCGTCGCCCTGCCAGCAGTGGATGGAGACGGGAATTTTTTCGAGGGCGGCCAGCGCGGCGTCCGTATCGAGCTTCATTTCAGCGTAACGGGCTTTGGCGGCGGCGTAGTCCTGTTCGATTCTTTTAACGGATCTCATTTTCCGGGAGACTCCTTTATTTGACAACCAGATTGAGCATTTTTTCCGTGGCGACAATCGCGGCGGCCATCTGGTCGCAGTCGACCCCGGTGGTGGTGAGGAGGCGTCCGTCCGGCAGCTCCCAGCAGATCGTGGTTTCGACCAGGGCGTCGGTTTTGCCGCCCGGAGGGATGCGCACCTCGTAATCCGCCAGCTTCGGCAGGGTGATGTCGTGCTTGCGGAGCTGTTTGCGCAGGGATTTGACAAACGCATCGTATCCGCCGTCGCCGGACGAGGTTTCGGTGCTTTCCACGCCGTCGACCCGCAGGGTGACCGTGGCTTTCGGCAGCATGTTCTGGCGGGAGACGATGTGGTAGTCGACCACCTGGATGCGTCCGGAAGTGGGCGTGCGCAGCACGCTCGCGATGATAAACGGGATGTCCGCGGGCGTGACCTGTTTTTTCTTGTCGCCCAAGCGCACGATCTCCTGAAGCACCTTGGCCTTCAGTTCGGGCGTGAGATCCTCGATTCCCATGGCTTCGAGATTGTGGTCGACGGAGGCTTTCCCGGAGAGTTTTCCCAGCGCGTATTTGCGATTGCGTCCGAACCGTTCCGGAAGCAGTTTGTTGGCATACAGATTGCCCTTCTTGTCGCCATCGGCATGGACGCCGCAAGTCTGCGTGAACACATCGGTTCCGACCACCGGGGTGTTCCAGGCGTAACGCTTGCCGGAGATTGCCTGCACTATGTCCGACGCATGCTGTATCTCTTTTTCGACGACGCGGGTGCGGCGGGAGGTCTGGTCGTGGACCGTGACCACCAGCTGGGCCAGCGGCTGATTGCCCGTGCGTTCTCCCAGTCCGTTGACGGTGGCATGGACGCCGGACACGCCGGCCTTGACGGCGGCCAGGCTGTTGGCATTCGCCAGGCCGTAGTCGTTGTGCGCGTGATAATCGAGCCGGATGTCGGGGAAGGCCGCATAAACCCAGTCCAGATACCGGGTGAGGACGTCCGGCGTCAGGACTCCGAGCGTGTCCGGGATCATGATCCGGTCCACCGGCTGATGGACGAGAGCCTTGAGAAACGAATACACATAATCGAAGGAATTCGCCATTCCGTTGGACCAGTCCTCCAGATAAACATTCACCGAAAGGCCGAG
Source organism: Lentisphaerae bacterium ADurb.Bin242 (assembly GCA_002069785.1). Taxonomy (GTDB): domain Bacteria; phylum Verrucomicrobiota; class Lentisphaeria; order Victivallales; family UBA1829; genus SIG94. The sequence continues at coordinate 47,204 of MWCA01000030.1, forward strand.
CCGGATGGCGCGGTCGATTTCCGCGCAGACGTCCGCAATGTGCTGCGCCGGTTCCTTGCGGAGCTGGACGCGGCAGTGGGTCTCGGACCCCTTCGCAAGAAGATTGAGGACGCGGCCTCCCGCCTCGTGAATCCACTGGGCGGATTTTCCGCCGTCGACGAATCCCAGGATTTCCATCCGGTCCGCGCATCCGCGGTGTTCCGCCCATTTGATGATGCTGGCGATGGCTTCGTGCTCCCCTTCGGAAACGCGCGCGGAACCGATTTCGAGACGGTCTACATGCAGGCGGGAAATGAGCAGGCGTGCAATACTGAGCTTTTCAGCCGGAGTAAAGGCGACACCTGGGGTCTGTTCACCATCGCGGAGCGTGGTATCGAGGACTTCGACATAACGATCGTTCCTGGTTTTTGTTTTCATTTCCTGTCTGTTTCTTTCTGAAAATTGCTGTTTTTCGGGAATGGATAATATAACCGTTTCAGCCCCGATTGCAAGCCGGTGTTCCCGGCGGATTCCTGATTTTATCGGAGCAAGTCCCGTGAAATCATCCTTTTCGGACAGTCCGGCCCTCGGCTTTCTTCCGCATTTCCCCCGGGGTCTTCCCGAAATAACGCCTGAACAGTACGGCCATCCGGCTCTGGTCGATGAAGCCGCAACGCCCGGCGATCTCCCCGAAAGGCAGGTCGCTCCCTTCCACCAGCCGCAGCGCCCTGGAAACCTTCAGCCGCTGGAGGTAATCGCTGAAGGAAAACCCTGTCTCCCTCCTGAACAGGAAAAGAAAACGCGAAAGGCTCAATCCGGCCGTTCCGGCGGCTTCGGCGGCGGTGATTTTTCCCGTCCGGCTCCGTTTGATGTGCAGCACCGCCCGGAAGATCCGGGAATCGTTCGTGGTCGAATCGTGCAGCAGGACCGGCGGATGTTCCTCCGGCGAAAATTCTCCGAGATGTTCCCGCATGGCCCTCTCCAGATAACGTCCCAGGGCCAGCAGCTGTTTTTCATTGGCGGCGGGGAGCCGGGCGCGTTCCGTTTCCCATTCCGGATATCCTTTTCTTTCCTGCGAACGATAACAGCCGCAGAGCAGAAGTCCCTGTAATTCTTCCTTTGCGAACAGGGGGACCGCCAGCAGCTCCACTCCCGCGGGACAATGGGCCAGAAACGGTTCGCGGACGAGGCGGGCTTCTTTCATGAACTCCCGGTGATGGCAGTCGCGGCAGGCTTTGAGATGAACGGGAGAACTGTTTTTGACGGCGAGGCAGAATGGATCGGTCCGGTAATATTGGTCCGGCCGCAGATACACCAGATCGGAATCGTCGGCGAAACACCAGGAGAACATCAGCCCGGAATAGGCGCTGAACAGTTCCAGAAGCTCGGAAAAACTTTTCAGCCGTTCGTTCATGATCCGGTTCCTTTTATATAAAATACAGTGTAATATATATGGCATTTCGGGCCGAATGCAAGTAAATTGAAGAAAAAAAATCCCGGAAGCGGGCCTTTTGGAGAAGAAAAGAACCCATTCGGGATCGGGAGAAGGTTTTTATGGAAGAGTATCAGGTGCAAGCCGAAAATTTCTTGAAAAATGAAACGCAGTTCCGGCTGGGTTTTCTGTCCAGCGAGGCATCGAATCCGATCACGGCGCATCTGGATTCGGATTTCGGACAATCTACGGAAACCGGGGTCAAAACCCTTTTCCGCTGCGACGCCGCACTGGAGAGCGTTCTCCGGAAAGCGCTCGCGGACAGCCGGTTCGCGGAGATGCGGGAGGCTTTTTCGGAGACTCTCCGGAACGGCGGGAAGATCGTTTTTTCCGGCTGCGGCGCCACCGGACGGCTTGCCATTCTGCTGGAAGCGCTCTGGATCGACCGCGTGAAGGGGACCGGACGCGAACCTCAGGTCCGTTCGATCATGACCGGCGGCGACTATGCCCTGATCCGGGCCGTCGAATTTTATGAGGATCATGCGGAATTCGGGCGGCGGCAGGCGGCGGCGGAAAATCTGCGGAAGGGAGACGTCCTGGTCGGGATCACCGCCACCGGGGAAACCGCCTCCATTCTCGGAACGGTTCTGGAGGCGGCGGAACGCGGGGCGAAGGTGTTTCTGCTGATCTGTGTGGAGAAGGAGATCCCGATGCAGCGGCTGGAACGCTGCCGGAGCGCATACGCCCATCCGAACGTGACCGTGCTGGACATGCCCTGCGGGGGAATGGCGATCACGGGGTCCACCCGGATGCAGTCGACCACGCTGGAGATGGTGGTCACGTGCGCCGCCCTGGAAGAGGCCGCCTTCGGAAAAACGGTTTCGTACGCGGACGCCTTTGCCGAGCTGGCCGGGACTCTTTCCGGCGGCGTGTGTCCGGCCTCCATCGCCCGTGCGGTCGAACTGGAAACCGGAACCTATTCGGAAAAAGGGTTCGTCACGTACTTTTCCGAGGATTTCCTGCTGGACATTCTCACCGACACCACGGAGCGGACGCCCACTTTCATGCTCCCGGCGTTCCGCAAAAACGACGACACGGTTTCGCCCGTGTCCTGGGCGTTCGTGAAAAATCCGTCCTGTTCCACTCCGGAAGCCTGGAAACGGTGTCTCCGGCGCGAGCCGCGCTGCCTGGACTGGAAAGAGCGCGACTTCCGGGAAATGGGAGCGGAGGAGATCCTCCGGAACGGAATCCCGGAAACCGGCGCGGCGGAACTCCTGAAATTCCCGATCGGCCGGGAAGCCGCCCCGGAACGCTGTTCCGGAAAAAAGGATGTCGCGTTCCGGATCGGGGTGGACCGCCTGCCGGAAATGGATGTTTCCGCATATCCGGCCACGCGCTCCGTGCTGCTGGGAAAACAGTCGGAAGAGAGTGATTTTTCGGTTCCGTTCAACCGGCTGGAGACTCCGTTGAAACTGTTTGAACACCTTGCCGTGAAGCTGGTTATGAATGTCCTTTCCACCGGAACCATGGTGAAAATGGGCCGGGTGACCGGAAACAGCATGACCTGTCTGAACGTCTCCAACAAGAAACTGGTGGACCGCGGAATCCGCCTGATCTCGGAACAGTGCGGACTCCCTTATGAGGAAGCCTGTATGGAACTTTTCCGGGGAATGGCGCTTTGCAAGGGAACAGGAGATTCCCCGGTGCGGTCCACGATCCTGCGGCTGAAGGGAAACGGAAGAATTTCCTGAGCCGTCCGCCGGGCCGGATGCAAGTCGACAGGTGCGCCGGGAGTTCTTTAAACCTTATAGTATATAGAGAGGCTTCTGACAAAGAGGCAGAGAATCCGGGAAAAGAAAAAACCGTTTTGAAAAAAGTTTCTTTTCCCGCCTGTAGGCCTCACGTGGACTGCCGCAGCATGAGGGCCATCGAAATGCGGACCGCTTCCGGTTCGCCGTTCAGGCCGCCGTCGATCCGTTTGAAAAGCAGATTGGCGGCGTTTTTTCCGATGTCGAAATTCGGCTGGGCCAGCGTGGTGAGGGGAGGGTTGAGCAGGGCCGCGAAGTCGCGGTTGTCGAAACCCAGGACGGCGATATCCTGCGGCACCTTGATGCCGGTGGCCGCAAAGCCGGCGAGCAGTCCGGAAGCCATGTAGTCGGAGGTCTGCACGGCGTCCGGAGGCGTCGGCATGGTGGCGAACAGTTTGCCGTTGAGGTATCCCGCGTTGCGGATCAGCACCGGGTTTTTCAGACTTCCGGGGATGAAGATGCAGGGCAGTCCGAAGTCCTGGATGGCCTTGAGATACCCTTTTTTCCGGTTTTCGGACTGGAAGGTTTCGCAGAAGGCGATCCGGCGGCGTCCCTTGTTAAATAAATAATGAACGGCGTCGTAGGCTCCCTGGCAGCGGTCGACATACACGCAGTCGCCGCCGGGTACGGGATCGGAGACGATGGTCACACAGGGGAGCCTTTTGCGCAGTTCGACTCCTTTGCGGAGGATCGTATCGCTGGAAGTGATGAGGATCAGGCCGGCGGGTGCGCTTTCCAGTACTTCCGGCAGCAGCGTCCGGAAGGCGCTGGAAGGATAATCCTCGCTGGTAAAATAGACCCCCATGGTGAAGCCGCGCTGGACCGCGCACTCCTTGATGGCGGCCAGCTTGTCCAGATGGGGGGCGTCATAGGTGTCCAGGAGGACGGCGATTTCGGAACTGGTCCGGCGGCGGAGGGCCTGGGCCGCGCGGTTGGGCCGGTAGTCCAGGCGTCGCGCCGCATCGCGCACCAGCCGGGCCGTCTTTTCGGAAATGTAACCGTGTCCGCGAAGGGCGCGGCTGACCGTGTTCATGGACAGGCCGGTGATTTCCGACAGTTCCTTGAGAGTTGCCATATCCTGCCTTGTTTGATATCTCAACGTTAACATATTTTACTCTTCCGCATCTGTTTTTGCAATTTTTTTTGGGGAAAAAACCGGGGAAAAACCGGAAAACCGGAAAAAAAACGGGAAAAAATCGAAAAAATTTTAAAAAAAGATTCGTTTGCGGGGTTGTTTTCTTGCATTTCGCGCGCGGGCGGTATACCGTAGGGGTGCCCGGAGTATATTTCCATACAAGGGGTAAAGTGTGCTTTGATGCTTGGAAATCATACTAATTTTTTTGATGTGAAGGAGTCGACAATGCGAAGTATTTATTCGATCTTCATGACGCTGACCGGCGTTGTTTTCGTTTTGCTGGCGGGCGGATGCAAATCCGCGGAGGATTATGCCGAAGACCGGGCCGAAAATGCGGTGAAGCATTTCGAAGCCGCCCGGTTCCGCGAGCTCCAGACGGGAACCCCCCTCAGTCTTTCCTCCTGCATCGACACGGCCATCAAAAACAACCTTCAGGTCCGCGTCAACGAATTGGAGGTCCAGGTCCAGAAGGAGTTCAAAACGGCGGAAGCGCTCGGGATGCTTCCCCAGTTGAACATCAACAACAATTTCACGGCCCGGAGCAACTCCCCCGCCGCCAGCAGCGAGAAACTCGAGGCCACCGGCGAGACCTACGGCGCCAGCACCAGCGAAGACAAGGTCATCAACTATCTGAACATCGATCTGATGTTTTCCATGCTGGATTTCGGTCTGGCGTTTTTCAACACCCGCCAGAGCGCGGACCGGGTCCTGCTTCATAAACAGCGCGCCGTGCGCGCCGAACAGAACCTGACGTTTGACGTCGTCCGCGCCTATTTCAAGGTCGCCGCCGCCCAGCGCGCCATCAAAATGACCACCTCCCTTCTGGAACAGTGCCGCACCCGTTCCGAACAGATCTACGAATTGAGCAAAGACCGCCAGATCACCCCGATCCGCGCCTTCGACGAATCCCGCCGCTTCATCAACATGGAGAAACGGCTGACCGGCTATGTCCGCAGCTATGAAAACGCCTGCGTCGAGCTCCGGACCCTCATGGGATATTACCCCAACGCCAATATTTTCGTAGACGAATCCGTGCTGGACCGCGTGCCCGATTTCCGTTTCCCGGACATCGGAGTCATGGAGCAGGTCGCGATCCTTCAGCGGCCCGAGCTGTATGAAACGGACATCCAGAAACACATCAACATCCTGGAATGCCGCAAGACGATCCTTCTGATGTTCCCCAACGTCAAGATGTACGCCGACTGGTCCAACTCCAACAACTCCTTCCTTTACAACAAAAGCTGGTGGGAGCTCGGCCTCCGCGCCGCTTACAACCTTCTCAAGCTGCCCCAGCAAGTGGCGCTGTACCGGGCTTACTCCACCCAGGTGGAAACCGAGGAAATGCGTTCCTACGCCCAGGCGGTGGCCGTCATGGCCCAGGTCCGGATCGCCTACGGGAACTTGATTTCGGCCAGGGAGCGCTACGATCTGGACCGCAAAGTCTACACCGCCTATGACGAAAATCTTCAGGCCGTCCTCAAGAACCGCGCCATCGGCGGCGCTCTTTCCCAGCTGGAAGTCGATCACATCCGCCTTGCCACCACCCAGACCAGCATCGACAGCCTGATTTCCCTCGGGGAGTATTATGTGGCCTATTACCGCCTTCTCAATGTGATGGGGCTGCGCAAGGTCGACGCCCGTTCCACGGAAGAACTTGTCGAGGAGCTCCAGAATGCCGCCGGACGGGCCGCCGAATCCATTGCGGACGCCCGGGTCGAATTCGGTGAACAGCAGGCGCGCGCCATGACCCAGGCTCTTGCCTACCGCCAGACCCAGCAGCGGAGCGCGGAAGAAAAACGGCAGGCCGACCTCAAGGCCAAAGTCAATGCGGAAATCGACGCCCGGATCAAGGCTGAATCCGAGCCCGCCCCCGCCGCGAAGTCCAAGTGAAGATAAGAAGAGAATCCATATAGAAAGACATCGGAGAAAGCACTATGAAGAAGAGAAAAAAAGTCCAGATTTTCAAATTGGAAGATCGCGTCCTGTTTGAAGGCGCCGCAGCCGCCGACGCCGCGGCCGCCGTCGACCATGCCGGGAGTCCATCCCATCCGGACAAGCCCGATCACGCTCAGGATGCGAAGGACAGCGAACAGAAAGACGCTGCGCACAACATCGTTCAGGCCGCCGGGCCTGTTTCCGATTCCTCTCCCGCCTCTTCCTCCAAATCCGCTCCGAACGCTCCTGTACAGGATCATGGCGCGGGACTGCCCTCCGCCGACCATGCGGCCGCCGATCCGGCCGCGGTCCTTGTGAACGGTACGGCCCATCTCTCCAAGCTGACCGATCCCGGCGAATCCTTCTCGACCGATCTTTCCAACTTCATGCATTCCGATCTCTCTTCTTCTCATACGGCTTCTTCCGTAACTTTCTCTTCTTCTCTTCCCGCCGACGCCGGCCATGCCGCCGCCGAATCCCTTTCCCAGGCCGAAACAAAGGAACTTGTCGTCATCGAGGCCGACGCGGCCGACAATATCGATCCGCACACGCTGGAAGGCAAGGAAGTCCTGGTGCTGAACAAGGACGCCGATGTCGCCGCCCAGATCGACGCTTATCTGGAATCCCACAGCGACGTCAAATACGATGCCATCCGCATCGTTTCCAACAAGGCTGAAAAAGCCCTGACTTCCGACGACCTTTCCGCCGATGCGATTACGGAAATCCAGTCCCATCTGACCGATCACGGTTCGCTGGGCTTTGTCGATGCGGCCGACTTCAACGCCGATCCCGCCAACGCCCCCCATGACCTTTCCCATGACGCGGACTCCCATTCCACCGACAACATGGTCGTCTTCCCGGATCATCAGACGCAAATCACCGTGGACGCGACCGCGGAACTTACAACGGGTGTTTCCGATACGACGACGGACACCACCGTACCCGAGTCCCTTCTCGAGGATGCGGCTTCCGAACGCCGCGAACTGGTGATCGTCAATTCGAACATGGCCGATCTCGACAACGTTCTCGACCAGCTCGGTGATTCCCGCGATGTGCTCATCATCGACGTCAATTCCAGCGAAAGTGCCGCGGACCAGATTCAAGCTTATCTGGACGCCCATTCCGACACTTCTTATGATTCCGTCCACATCCTGACCCACGGAAATTCCGAAGGATTCCTGCTGGGAAACACCAATGTTACGGATGCCTCCGACATGGCGGTCTTCAACGGCCACCTTACCCAGGACGGCGACATCATGATCTACGGGTGCAATCTGGCTTCTTCCGAGGCCGGACAGCAGCTCATCAACGACATTGCCGACGTGACCGGCGCGGATATTGCCGCTTCGGCGGACATGACCGGCGCGGCCTCGGTCGGCGGCAACTGGACGCTCGAATACACCACCGGAGCGATCAACACCGCCTCCATCACCCTGAATTCCACCTGGGATCACCGTCTTGCGAACTGGACGGTCAACGGAACCACGACCACTTTTTCCAGTATTTCCAGCAGCCTTGCTTCAGGCGATGTGGTTACTCTGACCGGGAATGACAATTCCATGGTCAGCACGGATTATACCTTGTCGATCAATCTGGAAATTAAGACAGGCGGAACCTCTTATACACTGGCATTCCAATCTCTTACCGTGGACAGCGGAACCCTTGTTTTGAGTGGAACAATTAGGATCGATTCCAACATAACCATTTCTTCCACCGCGCTGGTCCAGATGAGAGACTCTTCCTCGATTGATGGCGATGTGACTCTGAATAATTATTCTACTTTTTCGATGAGCGGTGCTGCGTCAATCATCGGAGATATCAGCGCAAACGATTATGCTGTGTTTTCGATGAGCGGGGCCACAATTAATGGCGATGTGACTCTGAATAATTATTCTGCTTTTTCGATGAGCGGTGCTGCGTCAATCATCGGAGATATCAGCGCAAACGACGCTGCTTCCCTTTCGATGAGCGGTGTTGCGTCAATCACCGGCAATGCCAGCGTAAACGACTATGCCGACTTTTCGATGAGCGGTTTTTCGTCAATTACCGGCAATGTCAATGCAAATGATTATGCCGACTTTTCGATGAGCGGTTCCTCTTCTTTGACATCCACAGGCATTGCTGCTCTGCGCTTGAATGATGTTTCAACGGCCACAATCAATACATCCGGAAATATTGAGGGTGGTACTTATGGCATTCAAAATAACTCATCCGGGCTGGTCACGATTAGCAATGTTGGTGGAGTGAGTGGCTCCAATGCCGCCATTTACAATAGCGCCGACTCCGTCATGGTAATCAACGGCGGTTCGTTTGGAGATACAACTTCAACTGGCATTGGAATAAACAATAGCGGAACGCTGGTAATCAACACAACAGGAACGGTTGAGGGAACGGTTGAGGGAATTAACAACTCCGGAATCCTGACG
>MWCA01000031.1 GCA_002069785.1 Lentisphaerae bacterium ADurb.Bin242
CCGGCCCGCGACGCCCTCAAGGAACTCTACAAGCACAAAGTCATCAACGTGCTCGGCTCCGCTGGCCACGCCTTCGACTGATTTCCGTTTCTTGCGAACGGACGAAGACCGCTTCCGCCGGGAGGCGGTCTTTTTTTCATCCTCCGCACCGGGCGAAAAGCCTTCCGCCGGGTTCCGAAACAGTCTCCTTCGATTTTTTTTAGCGAAAAAACTTGACAAATCCCCGGGGAAATGGTACTCTAAATGAAGTGTGGTTTTTTAACTGGAGATTTTTATGAAAACAGTTCTTTATCCCGGCAGTTTCGATCCTGTGACCAACGGACATCTGGACGTGGCGCACCGGGCCGCCCGCATTTTCGACCGTCTGATCATTGGGGTCGCAGCCAATTCGGAGAAAAATCCGCTTTTCTCTTTCGAGGAAAGAATCAGACTCCTGCGCGAAGTCTGTAAAGATATGCCCAATACGGAAATCGTCTCCTTCAGCGGCCTGCTGATCAACGCCGTCAATGAATTCGATGTCAGCGCCGTCATCCGCGGCATCCGCGCGGTGTCCGACTTTGAATACGAATTTCAGATGGCGTTGATGAACCGGGAGCTCAACGAAAGATGCGAGACCCTCTTCATGATGCCCAGTCCCGAGTATTCCTACGTCAGCTCGCGCCTGATCAAGGAGATCGCCCGGTGCGGGGGAGACATCTCTCCCTTCGTCCCGCCGACAGTGGCCTCCGCCATCGTAAGGAAATGCGGAAAATCCCCCGGAAAGTGATCCGTTGAAATGATCAAAGTCAATACCGCCAACATCGGTCCGGACGGCATGGAAGTCTCCGGAACGGAGGAGCCCGGCTTTCTGGAGCTGGACACCACGGAAGGAATTCCGGTTTCCGTCCGCGGCCCGGTCCGCTATGACCTCCGCGCGGTCATGGTCGGGGAAGACCTGCTGGTTACGGGTTCCGCCTTCGCCGAACTCGTGACAAAATGTTCCCTCTGCCTGAAGGAAGTCGTTCGTCAGATCGGCTCCGGCAAAATCTGCATCCACAAGGAGAAAGTGCCCGAGGAGATCGTCGATCTCACCGAAGATGTCCGGGAGGATATCCTTCTCTCCGTCCCGTCCCGTTTCAAATGCTCCGATGATTGCAAAGGGCTCTGTCCCGGATGCGGCGCCGATCTCAACTCGGAACGCTGCTCATGCAAGAAAAAGAAAACGAAGAAACCTGAAAAGGACGATCACACCTGGGATGCCCTGAATAAATTGAAGTTTTAAGGTTTTCTGAAAATGAATATTCGTGGAATGATCCGTTTTTCCATGGTTGATTTTCCGGGGAAAATCGCCTGTGTCGTTTTTTGCGCCCGCTGCAATTTCCGCTGCCCGTTCTGCCACAATCCCCATCTGGTGCTGGACCCCGACAGCCAGCCCCGGGTGCGCATGCCTCAGATCCTCCATTTCATGCAGTCGCGGGTCGGCAAGCTGGAAGGAATCGTCATCAGCGGGGGAGAACCCACGCTCGATCCGGAACTTCCCGGTTTCGCAAAACAAATGACCGATATGGGATTTGCCGTCAAGCTGGACACCAACGGGAGCCATCCGGAAATCCTGAAATCGCTCTACGAGGCCGGATGCCTTCACGCGCTCGGGATCGATTACAAGGCCCCGTCCGGAAAATACAACGAAATCGCGAATTCCGGTATTTCCGATATCGCCGACAGAGTGAAACGTTCCCTCGCGTTCGCGCTGGAGAATCATATCCGGCTGGACGTCCGGACCACCGTTCATAAGAATCTTCTTTCGTTCGAAGACTTGCAAACCATGCGTTCCGAACTGAACTCGATCGGAGTCAAAGACTGGAACCTCCAGCAGTTCAATCCGGTGGACACCCTTGACGAAGCGATCTCAAAAACTCCCACGTATTCGGAACTGGAACTGATCTCCTTTGCCCGGAAACTGTCCTCCACCAAGGTGCGCGGCCTGACCGGAATCTATCTGGAATGAACCGGGGCGCGTCCGGGAGAAAAGGATCGGGTTATTTCAGCTCCTCGACCGTAATTGCGTCGAAGTTTGCGGACCCGTCGCAGCTCAACAGGGTTGGGCGGATGGATCCGGGTTGCGTTCCGGCGTCCGGACCCGCGGTAAATTCGAAGCTCTGGCGGATCCAGCCGCTTTCGCCGGAAAGGAAATTTCCGCTTTGTGGAAACCAGCGGTTTTTTCCGCTTTCACGGATATTCATGGAGACTCCTCCGTCGCGATGGGCGGGGCGGATGTTGTTGAGTTTGACATAATAGGAAAGGCGGTACCGGGTTCCGGATTTGAACGCCAGGGGCTGGCTCACTCCGAAGAAGGGAACATTGCCGGTCCGGAGGACGAGACTCCGCCTGCCCTGAATGAATGTGGAATCATCGTAGTCGGCAAAACATCCTTCGGGAAAATAGTAGTGCGTCACCCATGCGCCGAATACGTTGCGGTGTGTTTTTTCGCCGCTGAAGTCTCCCTCGCGGACGATGGACCGGTCGGGTTCCGGCGTGAAGACCACCGTGCCGAATTTTTCCGTGTCATGGTAGCCGTTTTCGAGGAACGGAGTCCAGGAATAGTGGAAAATGCGGGAATCCTTCGCCTGATTCCTCGTGAAGTTGGCAATCACGGTTTTGCCGTCGAATCCGGGCAACGCGCTCCTCGGAATGGCCGCTTCGAGAGACCAGAAATCCTTTCCGCGGAAAACAGCCGGTTTGATTCCCGAATTCCAGGCCGGATCGAAAATGGATTGGTTTCCGGCCCGCCGCACCTTCTGGTCACAGACGAATCCGTCGGAGTTCATCATGATGTGATAGTAATTCACCCTGTCGCCGGACGGGTTCAGGAAAATTTCCACGCCATTGTCGGACCAGATGGCCGGGTCGTCATTCTTCCGAATCCGGGTTTGAATTTGATTCATTTCCGGCTCCATGCAAAGGAACGCGACATATATGTTTTCCTCGTCGAATGTAAGGAAGGCCCTGGTCTCCTCCTGCGGAGTTCCGGGTTTCCGGTTCATGCGCTGCAGGAAGACCGGCGACCGTTTCCGCCAGACTTCATCGTCCAATTTGCCGTCGAGACGAACTTTTTCTCCGGGTTCCAGGGGAAGCATGCGGACCCGGAAGGCGGCGACGGCATCGCTGCGCCGGGCATAGTCCGAGGCGGCTTCATGGAGCCGGTTCATGAAATGCGCTTGAATATAGCGTATGCGTTCGAGCGAATCCGGATCGGCGGACGCAAGCTCCCGGGCCCGTTCGCAACAAACATCGAGCCGTTTCAACGCTTCGGCCGAGTATATGCGGGTGAAAATTTCATATTCGGAAGGAATGGCATTGACCGGACCGGCTGCGGTAAGGACGGTTTTCCCGGCGACTTTCATCCAGAGTTCCTCCAGCGCATCAAAGAACTTCAGCATTTCGGGAGCCCCCGCGCCGAACATGGCGCTACAGTGATCCTTCAATAGAGTATCCACATCGGCCGAAGCGTTCCATGTGACTTTGGAAAAGATATAATGGTTCAGGTAGGAGAAAATATAGTAGTCGCCTCCCGTCAGCAGAACCGCCCCGCAGCTCCACGGCGCGGTTTCCCTGTAGTATCTTCCGATATGGCGGGGAGTGGAGTGGGGGATTCCGGGGAGTGCGGAATTTCCCCATTTGAGCGCGAAGTTCCAGAGCCGGACCTTGCGTCCGAGGGCCCGGTGCCACGCCTGGAGGGTTTCATGGTGCTTTGCCTCGTCCGGGGAACCGAGACTCCACGGTCCGCGAAGGGAAAGCATCACAAACATATTATCGGGAATTTTCCGGGAGGGAATCCGGTCGTAGGGCCAGTAAGCCATCATCGTGAGCCAGCCGTCGACTTTCTCCTTTTGCAGCCGTTCCGCAATGTTGATCGCATAGTTCCACACGAAGTCGGATTTTTCCCGGGGCGTTTTGCCGATGCGTTTCCGGCATTTTTCGCAGAGGCATTCCTTGTAGCTGTCATCGGGCTGGAGATCGGCTACCCCTTCGTTGTGGGTCTGGGGATGCCAATAGAAAAAAGTATTGTCCCGTTTGAAAGGCTGTTCAATGCCGCGCGACGCGGCGCTTTGCCCGCTCAGAAAGGCTTTCACATCCTGATAGATCACTTCGGGGCTGTCGCTGTTGAAACAGAGCTGGCTCGGATAGGGACGCTTCGGGTCTCCGTAACGGAGGCCCTGTTCGTCCAGTGCGAAATATTCAGGGTGGGTTTTTCCGAAGCGGCGCGGGAACCGGAGCGTGGTAATTCCATGACAGGCCGGAACCCAGCGGGTGGACATCCGGAACCGGAGATAGTCCATGTTCCGGTTCGGCTGTTTGGGCTGGGTCCGGAAGAATTTCGCGCCGTCATGATCGGTCAGCAGCACGGTGCGTTCGTTCGGATCATCGGAAAAGATTCCGTCATAAATGGAGGCTCTCCGTTCTTCGAAGTCGGGGCGGTCGAAAATACTGATCTCCGGAATTTCGACCGTCCCCTTCGGAATGACCGTGCCGAATTTTCCCGGAAAGAAGAAACGGATTCCCGCGAAACGTTCCAGAAAATCGTAGACTCCGAAAAGGGTCGCACGCGGATAGTGCTGGTCCGCAATATCCATCCGGAGGGTGGCGGCGGGATCGGTCCGGGGATCATCGATTCCGGCAATGTAGATTCGTTTTCCGGAGCTTTTGATGATAAAAGCATCCCGGCAGAAGAGAGTCTTGTCGATTCCCGCTTCCTTCGAAAGAGGCTGAAGTCCGAGTATGAACGAAATTCCGTTCCCGGAGGGAGCGGCCCGGACGGGAATCGTCGTGTTCAGGCGCTGTTCCAGCAGGGTTTTCAGTTCCGCCGCGGCGAAACGGGTTGTCCTGGAAGCTTCCGGAGCAAGAACGATCTCAAGCTCCTTTGTACCCGGCTTCAGCGTGAAAACGGTTTTCTTTCCGATCATGATGTTTCTTGCCGGACGCGCATCTCCCTGAAACGGCGGTTCGATTTTCGCGCCTTCCGCCGCGAATCCGGCACACAGAATAAGGACAAAAATGGTTCTTTTCATTGGGGAATCCTTATCGTTTACCACGTATCTCTGAATTCGCTTGCATAGGGACCGTACGGGAAGAAAAGCCAGAAACTCTGGAATTGCGCGGTGTTTCCGCCTGTAACGTTGTTCGGAACTTTGGTCCGCGGAAGGAAGGCGACGTGAAAGTCAAAAAAGACGTATGTGGCTTCGCCGGGACCGGTGGGACGGAAAACTTCTTCATCCCTGTCCACATCGTTCCTGTGCGGATAGACAGGATAATAGGCCGCGCTGCCGGAATAGGTCAGAAACGGTTGTTGATACCGGGTTTCCCCCATATACATGCTGCGCGAGGGTTTCCGAATCTGGACAAGCCGGCAAACGAAATTGGCGTTGCTGGAAAGACGGCTGTTGAGTCCCATGCTGTATAAAAAGACATCGGAAGAAAGGGAATAGGCCGCGATCTTCCGCTGTCCGTCCCGCGCGGGGCAGGCATACGGGCTGGTGGCCGCCGGATAAAAGTTGTTCTTGGCGCGGAACCAGCCACCGACAGGAGCATTCGATTTGTGCCCGACATAAGGGGCCAGAAGCCCCTTGGACGGCTGTCCTTCAAACCAGCTGCGGGAGGAAGAATCGATATACCCGATGGTACCGTCGCTTTTTACACTGTTGAAGTAAGGCATGATGAAGCCGTTGTTGTCGTCGGAATAGCCGCAGAGACCGCGTCCGATCTGGGAAAAATTGCTCATGCACCGGATCTGAAGCGCACGGCTTTTGGCCTTTTGCAGCGCCGGGAGCAGGAGCCCTGCGAGAATGGCAATGATGGAAACGACAATGAGAAGTTCGATCAGTGTGAAACAGTTCATGCCGCTCCGGTTCTTTTTCAGGGACATGACATTTCCGGTATCCTTGTTTCCGAAGAATTTTTTCATGGGAAGACCTCCTGTTTTTTATGAAATGATTGCGTTGATTTTCGCAGGATCAGTTCCGGGGTGATGATCTTTCTCCGCGGAACCGTTTTTCCGGGCGCCGACAACTGTTCCAGCAGAAGCTCCAGAACGGCCTCCGCCTGTAACTCGGTTTTGCTGTCGATCGTCGTCAGCGGGGGAATCGTATACCGGGTGAACGGTTCATTGTCGCTTCCGACGATGCGGACATCCTCCGGACACCGGACACCTCTTTCCGCCAGTTCAAAAATCAGTCGGTGTGCTATGAAGTCATTCAGGCCGACCACTCCGTCCGCACGGGTTTCAAGAATGTAACGGACAATCTGCTTTTTGAAAGATTCCCGGGGCGCATCCGCCGTCATGATCTCTTCGGAATAATGATAAATCCGCCAGTCTTTTTCCTCAAAACCAAGCGACTTCATCCCGGCGATATATCCTTCCTGACGCTGACGGAGCGAAGCCCAGTTTCTTCTTCCCCGTATGAACGCGATCCGGCGCGCTCCGCAGTCGTAAAGGTGCCGGACCGCTTCCTTCACGGCGGAAGCCCGGTCGATCTCCACATAAGCCACATCCGGGTGGGGCGGTTTTCCGACAAACACCATCCGGTCCAGATAATCGGCAAAAAGCCGGATGAACTCCGTTTTCCTGCCCGGATACCCGTGTGCGAGAGAAATGATCCCGTCCACCCCGTACTGCATGAAAATATCGACATTGCCGCGAAGGTTTTCGAGGGAATCGTGCGCCTCCCCGATCATGCATCGGTAGCCGTGACCGGACGCAATCCGCTCGATGGCCGCCAGCGTCCGGAAAAAGACCGGCGGAGCGGTCGAATCGATGAGAATTCCAATGATCCTGGACGGTTTCCCCGCCAGCGAACGGGCGTTCAGATTGGGCGCATACCCCATCTCCCCGGCGGTCCGGCGGATCAGCTCCGCCTTCTCTTCCGTAACCGCCGTGCTGCCCAGCTTTCCGCTGAGGACTTTCGACACCAGCGACTCCGAGATGCCGAGTTTATTCGCAATATCCCTCAATCGAACCATATAGTTCATTCCCTTCGGTCACATTTAATCAAGCGCTTGATTAAGTATAATCCATTCTTTTTATTTTGTCAAGGGCCATTTTTAAAAAATTTTAAATTCTATTTTTTTTACATTTTCCCATTGACAAATCTGAAAAGCAGCATATAATTAAGAAAACAAAGGTTTGTTTTTTTAGAAAACGGAAGAAAAAAATGGCGAATCTGAGCGAAATTGCGGCAAAACTGAACCTGAATGTATCCGTAGTCTCCCGCGCGTTGAATCCGAATCCGGACAAGAATGCAGTAGTCCGGAAGGAGACCTGCGATTTGATCCGCCGGACTGCTCAGGAAATGGGATATCGCCCGAACCGTCAGGCCTCTTTTCTGAAAAAAGGAAAGTCTCCGACAATTCTCTGCTTCCTGCCGGATGTCCCGAATGACCTGATCGCGGACCTGATGTTCGGAATTTCCGAGACGGCGTGCCATGAAAATTTCCCTGTCAATTTTCTGTTCGGGAGCAAACCCGAGGATTTCGGGCGTTTTCTGAAAGAGGCGGAAAATGCGGGGCACTCCGGAATACTGAGCTATCCTCCGCAGAAAATGCCGGAGGAAATCCGTCGTGAAGCGGAGGCCTACACCGCACGCGGCGGAAAGATGCTTTTTCTGAATGTCACTTCCAATACGCCCGGATTTGGTGAGCTTCCCGAGGAATTCAAGAAAACACCGCAGCTCAACATCGACGACTACTACGGTTGTTCGCTGGTTGCCAAACATTTTCTGGACCAAGGGTGCGAAGAGTTCTACTGGTACAATCCGGAATCCAGTTATCTGAAGGCTCGCGCAGCCGGATTTTCCATGCCTCTCCTGAAAGCCGGATGCTCTGTGAGAGAATTGGACGAATCCGTCCTGGAAAAAGTCTTTGAAAACAAAAAACGTACTGGAATTTTCGCGATTCACGACGGGTTTGCCCTGCATCTTTTTCAAAGAATGCTCAAAAGCGGGGTGATTCCCGGAAACCGCATCCTGCTGGCCGGATTCAATGACCTGCGTTTCTGCGCCCAGCTGAAACCCGGTCTGACGACGGTTCATCAGCCGATGCGTCAGGAGGGAATGACGGCCGTACAGAAACTCATCCGGATGATTTTTGGAGGAAAAGAAAAAAATGAAACCTTGAAACCATATCTCGTAATTCGGGCATCAACCAATATCAATGAAAAAACCAACGGAGGGATCATCCAATGAAACCGAGAGTAAACGTCTTTACGCTGATCGAACTTCTCATCGTGATTGCGATCATCGCGATTCTGGCAGGAATGCTTCTGCCTGCATTGAACAAAGCAAGAAACACCGCACGGACAGTTTCCTGTCTCAACAATTTCAAGCAGATCGGCATACTGTCCTTCGCCTACAGTGACCTGTACAACGAATACATTTTTCCGGCGGTTTATCTGGGCGGTTCCTACTGGGGCGGGATTCTGCGCAATGCGGGACTTCTGAAAAACCAACCAAGTTTCGGGAATGCCTACAACCCGACGCAGACTTCAGCGGAAAACTATCCGCGGATACTGTCCTGTCCCGGAGAAACCATCCCCTATGTCAGGACCGGAAAAGAAACGGAACGCTATACAAGGCTTGACGACGGCAAGACCTATCACTATTCGGTCAACGAGGTGTTCAGCGATGTTCCCTCCAGCGTGGAGGCGATGGTGTTCAGCAAACTTTCCGAACTGAAAAAGCCGAGCTCCATCATGCACGTCACCGAGGGCAAGCACAAGGACAATGAAAACTCGTATGCCGTTCAGCTGTGGGACTACAAGTCCCGCGTACTGGAGGTCATTCACCGCCATAACGCCTTTGTCAATACGCTTTATTTCGATGGACATGCCGGAAATCACAAGGCACCATATCGTCCGAAGGACTTCTTCTATTCCGGATCGACCGCGCTGTAAGTTTTAATATAAAATGGAAAGTGTTCTGCCAATGAAAAAAACCCTTGCCCTGCTCCTTCTGGGAACATCCGTGCCTCTCTGCGCTCTGGAATGCCGCCCGGGAAACCGTGAATTCCGATTGGAAACCGCCACCCTTTCAGCAGTCGTGAAAGACGGAATGATCATAGAACTTCTTGACAGAAAAAGCGGCACGCTCTGGGCGAACCGATCCGTTTCAGACACAGGGATTCCGGCAGGAGTCGGGATCGTCACCGACCTTCCCCTGCTGCGGAGCGGTCACATGCCGTGGGGAGAACCCGCCTTGAAACAGTCCCTGCCGCCGTCGTTTTCGCGGATCAATTATTTTGTTCCGGAAGCTCGTTCCGCATACTCGCTGCAACATTCCGGCAAAACAGTGGAAGCGGTCTGGAAAGGACTTTCCAACGGGAAAACATTTCTTCCCGACGCCGTTCTGAAAATGGTTTTTCACGAGGCGGAAAACGGAGCTCTGGAAATTCGGACGGAAGGAAGTTCTCCGCAGGGAAATGTTTTCGGTGTCCTGGCTCCGGTCACGAATCTCGACCGGAAATCCCGTTTCATCCTGCCTTCGTTCGGCGGAATGGTTTATGAGGACGGCGAACCGGGCCTCCTGCCGTTCGGACGTCCGCCCTATCTGGAAGCGCCGCTGATGATTCTGGAACAGGGACGCGATTCCATGGCTCTCTGGATGGAAAATCCGAAAATGCAGCCTCATTATGCCTTTTTCAACCGGAGCGGAAAAAGCTTTTCCCTGATTTTCGAGAACAATTCGCTGATGCCATTCGAGAAAAGAATGTCCGTGACCGCCCCCTCTGTATTCCTGAATGTATT
The DNA here is from genome assembly GCA_002069785.1 of Lentisphaerae bacterium ADurb.Bin242. Lineage (GTDB taxonomy): Bacteria > Verrucomicrobiota > Lentisphaeria > Victivallales > UBA1829 > SIG94. The sequence goes on from MWCA01000031.1 coordinate 9,773, forward strand.
TCCCGGAGACTGGAAAACGGCAGCGGCTCCTTTCCGGGACTGGTACCGGACTCATTTCCGGAAAGAGCTCGCCGTTCGAAACGGCACGGAATGGACCCGCAGGATCGCCGTTGTCTCCGATACGTCTTCCGCGATTCCGCCGGACGATCAACTCGCGCTGATGAAAACTTTTTTCCCCGCGGGGACACTGATGTTTCAGGTATGGAACGCGCGGGCGCCGAAGTGGGACTGCGACCTGCCCGACTGGACGCCCCGCAAAGGGTATGTGGAAGGTGTCGCCCGGGCGCATGATTCCGGTTTCAAGGTTCAGGCTTATGTGAACATCTGCTGTGTGAATTATCAGTCACCCTTCTGGTTGCGGGACCGTATCGACAAATTTTTCCTGACCCGGAAAAATTCCATCTTCCAATACAAGGATACGGCATCCGATCCGAAATTCAATGCGGAAATGTTTCTGGGAACGGTCGACTTCGCTTCCGGCCCGGACCCGTTCGAAGGGATGAAGAAAGGACAGCTTTTATACGGCGATCTGCTGTCACCCGCGTGGCGGAAATATCATGCGGAAATGATGAAAGTCTGGAACACGCTCACCGGAACCGATTCCAACTATGAGGATACGGCGGGAACGACCGGCGACCACGGAAATGGAATCGTCGACGGGCTCAGCGCCGGCGAGGGAGATGTGGCGCAAATGCGTCTTCTGCTGGAAACCCAGCCGAATGTGGCGAACGCCGCCGAATTCGCTCCGGCCGCGAACGCGTTCGGCGTCACCTGGCCATTGAATTATCCGAGCGTTTACGGGAACCGCGCATTCAAGCTTTACCGGATTCATCATCAGCTCCCCCTCAGCGATTATCTGTTCGGATATCGTCAATGGGTCACCTCCCTGCGCGGGTTCAACGATATGACGCTTCACGCCATGGCTGCGACATCCGACGCGGCCGGGGGCATGGGATTTGTCCATGGCGATTACTACAAAAACAAAAAAGCGCCCGACATCGAAATGGACTTCTCTTTCGCCGGACATCTTCACCGGAGGGCGGTGCTCTTTGCACGGAAAAACCTGTTTCCGCTGTTTCCGGAAGGGGATTATCCGGAAAACATCATATGCATGTACCGGGGCAATGACGGAATCTATTCCTACTTCGATGACGGCTCCCTTCAGGAGATGCGTGGTCCGGACGGACGGGCCGTTTACGGGCGTGTCAACAATACCTTCCGCGTGAAGACGGAACTCTGGCTTGAGAACTGGCCGTTCCAGAATGGGAAAGAAATTTCCGGATTGAATCCGGAGGCGCATTATCCGCTTTTTCCGCGTCCGGTTCAGGCGAAAAGTTCCATAATCCGTACCGGAACATTACCGGAAAAAGTATTTGTCCGGAATTATTTCGACACCCCGGAAGTCGTATATCTTGAACTCGACACTGTGAAGAATGGACCGTCCCGGGTTTCGTTGGATATGGAATCCGGCCGGAAGTTCGGGGCTTGTTATGCCAATGGGAAAAAAGTGGAATTCGGGAAAATCACGGCGGATCTGCCTCTCCGTCTGACCTGTTTTACGGAAACATCCCAAAAAGCGCCCCCGGAGACCCCTTGGGTCATCCGGCTTTCCGAGGCCGGATATCCATGCGGAGGCCCCTTCCCCTTAATTACTTGTCCAAAGGCAACGGAAGGAAAAGAAACTCTTTATGCGCCGGGCGAACATTCCTGCGTAGTCTTTTCCTGTGTGGCACCGGACCGGAATTCCGCTCTGGAAGTGACCTTTCAGGATCGTGCGAATATTTTTGTTCATCCGCATGACGGCACGGTTTTCCGTCTGTATGTGAACGGTATTGAGCTGAAGAAATATGACACCTGTCACAGGGAAATCCTGAAGTGGACCGGAGACCGCGAGGCACGGAAGAAAATGTTCGATCTTCGACCTCGGAAATGGATGGTCCCTCTCGGAAAGTATGCCGGACAACCGGTCCTTGTCACGATCGAGATCGATCCGAATGAAAATACAAACGGAGACCATCCGTATATTTCAACCCCGCGTCTCGTCAGAGATCCGGTTCAGCAACAGAAGGAAGAAGTCCTGGAATGAAAAAAACAATCGGCTTCATCGACAATTTTATTGACGAATTTCACTCGAATCATTATGTGGAGATGATCCGGAAATCGCCGCCGGGAATGGAATCGTGAAAGGAGGGCATAGGTAACGGTCAATCTCAAATCACCCGCGAGAAGGCTTTGAATCTTCGGAACAGGCCCTCCTTCCAGGTTCAAGATAAACGATATAGGCATTGGTGACGGCCTTTAACGGAAGAGAACACTTGCCGGCTTCGATCGGTATGATTCTTTTCCCGGACATCACGGAACCATCGGAATTCAAAGGAATGAGAACGGCACGTCCGGCGTTTTTTATCCCGCGCAAAAACAGGGTTCCGGACCAGGGTTCGATACGGACGGGGCCGGTTCCCCAGACTTCCGTGATCCGGCGGTCCGCCGACCAGCGCATATGGGTGTTGGCCACCCGGACATTGGCGGTAACATAGAGCTTTTCCGATTCAGAAATCGCTTTTCCGTCCAGTGAACTGACCGTTATCGCGCAGAAAAGAGCCTCCGTTTCCACAGAAATGTTCTTCAACGGGAGCCGATGCCTGTTGATGAATCCGGCCAGAACCTGAGTACGGCCGGTGTCGATGGTAAAATAACCGGTCATATTCTTCCGGTGAAACAAAGGGGAGCCAAAAAACAATGTCAATTCATTTGTGTCGGAAATGGCCGGGTTCTCAACCGCCGCCGTATCGCAGCACGAAATTTCGGGACCGTTCAACGATGCGATTCTGATCCGGTGCCGGAAGACAAGTCTTTTCTCCAGCGGATACCAGTCCCGGTTCCGGATCGCTTCTTTGACTTGATCCGGCGAGAAGGAACACGTTCGGGTTTCACGCGCTTTCCGGACATCCGCCCGCAAAAAAATAAGAGCGCCGGCTGCCAGCTGTGACATTTTCTGCGGATCTTTCGCAATGTCGAACGGCCGTCCCACAGGACCCGGTTTCGTGATGATGTCCCGGTTGCACAAGGTATGCAGAATAATGCCGTCCATATCCTGAAACGCCGCATATGCGGAATACATGGGAATGGCTTCCGCCGCAAACTCCTGCGGGAAAGGACTGTTGTACTCCGACATCAGGAGAGGTTTCCCCTCCAGGGCGGAGCAGGGAATGGCGGGAAACGGCAGTTCCGGATTGTCCACCATCGGGGTATTTTCCCGTATGCACTGGTCTCGGTAATTGTAAAATTCATCGATCGTGCTGTTCGGAGACGGATAGGGATGCTCCCAGTAGAAATGGGTGTCCACCACATCCAGCAGGGATGTCCCGGAAATGAGCGCCAGAGAACAAGTTCCATGACCGAAATTGCTGTTCCCGATCAGCAGCGACCGGATACCCAGTTCCCGCCGCAGAAAATCCCGGGTTGACAAAAAGAATTTTCGTTCCAGGTCCATGACAAAACCGATTTCCGCATGAAAACGCTCTTTGGGCGCCTGCGCACGTTCCTGGATATCCAGCAATGGAATCAACGAATCCGCGCTTATGGAATTCTCTTTTCTCCATCGCTTCCGCGTATCCGGCGGAATATTCACGGACAGCCAATCGTTGTAAAGCCGAAGGAATTCCTGTGCATATTCAAGAGGCATGCAGTTTTGTCTGGTCGTCCATTCGGCTTCCTTTACGGCGCATTCGGCAGGAGGCTCCTTCAGGCGCTGTTGAATCACATCCCTTTCCCAGAACTCGACTATGCTCATCTCATTGGTCAGTTCCACAAACAGAACCGCGGGGTCTTCCGAATATTTCAACCCCGTGTAAGGATTTTCATGCGCCAGCAATTGACGCGCATACTCCCTGTGGCAGCGTTGATACCTGGAATCGAAGTAAAGCGCGGGATAACCGCAATCCGGAATTCCGTCTCCGGATTTGAACCCGCGAATCCCGTAGTCCAGCCGAAGGTAAATATAAATCCCGCGTTTCTTCAATTCCGCCGCCAGGAAGTCGAATTTATCCATGGATTGCGGATCGATGGCGCGACAATCGCTGTCGGGAACCAGCAATGCCTCGGCGGGTCCCATCCGGACACAATTTATGCCGCAGCGGGCGAGGTTTTCAGCGATGCGCACGGACGAATCATGTCCCGGAACCGCTCCCCGGTTTGTAATATTGACGCCGTAAACCCGGAAACGCTTTCCGTCCGGGTAGGCAAGGTGTCCATCTTTGACCGTAATCCATCCCGACTTGCCGGCCGGCGCCTCCAGAAGGAAACGCACATCGGCGGGAGATTTGGATTTTCGAGGCCATTTGACATCGAACGGGACAAAACGGTCCGAGTCGTTCACCTCTTTTCCCTGATGGTAGGCGCTGCATGGCTTCAAGCCGTTTCCCGGAAGGAAATCCGATTTTTTTTCAGAACGGCTGCCGGTTTTGGTTCGTTTCGTCATCCTTTTCGACCCTCCAGTAATTTTTTATGACTCAAGGCGGATCTCCCAAAAATGGAACTCATTCCATCCATCGGAAACCGCCACGGATATATTTTCAGACGCTTTTCGATCGGCAACGGCTTCATCCTGTAGAGAAAGAAGATTCCAGGCAGGAGCAGTGCAAAGGCCATTCCGAAATACAGCCCGTACCTTCCGAATGAAACGGTCAACGAAGAGAGCCGGGCGGAGAAAGTCAGAAGGATTCCGCAGAAAAACATTCCGGCCAGCCCTGCCCCCGCCCCGGACAGAAGCGCCGTCAGAATGGAAGCCGAAATTCTCATGGAAGGTTTGACCGTTTGCAGACAATAATGCGTCATGGCGTTCACCAGGGAAACATAGGTTGTCCCGGCAAGAACGAACGGCAAAGCGAGAAACAGCGCATTTTTCAGCCCCAGCCCGATGATTGCACACCAGAGAAGAGGAACGCAAAGCAGAAGCAGATAGCAAAGCATGGCAAAACGTCGGGGTCCCATCCGCCTGGAAATCCGGCCTGTCGCGAAAGAAATCCCGAAGGCCGACAGCCATTGAACCAGGGAAAAAAGCAGTGCCTGCGTGTTTGTATATCCGAATCCGCGCTTCAGCACAAGCACGCTTGCCGGAATCAGCATGATTACCGCAAGGTTGATCGCAAATTGTCCGGCGAGCAGTTTTCGTATTTCATGCGTCCCGAATAAAATTTTGAGTTCGCCGGCGATCGGTTTGCGGGCTGATTTGATAAGCACGTCCGATTCATCGATCCGGCTTATGTAACGTGACGAAGTCACCCCGAGGAAGGCTCCCGCGACAATGATTCCCGTCAGCACCGGCAGGTTGTTCGCAAAAGACAGGATCAGGGCGATCACGATCAGGGAAATCGAACCGGAACCAAACACCAGCATGGAGGTGAACGCAATATAGGAACTCCGGTTCCGGACGCTTGTCATTTCCCCCAGCAGGGGTTGAAGCATGACCGCCCCCGCGGCGCGGAATCCGTAAAAAAGGAATGCGCCGCACAGGAGAAGGGCGGTTGCGGTATTCCTCCAGGAAAGAAGCATTGCGGGAGCGGCAAGCGCCACGGAAACGGCAGCGATGTTGCGGGCCTTCCAGAAAATGCTTTGACAGCGGGCGGCGCCCACCCGGGCGGCCGTCAGCTTGCCCAGAGGAAGCAGGAGATTCCCGAAATACCCCATCGCTCCGAGAGTGGCGACCAGAGTGTCCGGACATCCGAGCTGGACGGCAAAAAGAAGGATCATCGTTTCGCCCAGGCACATGTAGGAAAGCCCGTTCAGCATTTGAAAGATGTTGAAGTTCTTTCTGGACTGCTCCTGTCTTTCCGGCGGCACCGGTCCGTTCAGTATCATTTCTGCCCCTTGTCCAATTCATGACGCGGAACTTTCTGCTGTCCGCCGGCTTTGGGGAAAGGGTTCCCTTTGCCGTCCCTTCCCTTTCAGATGAACCAGTCGCCGGTCGCGATCTGGTGGTAGCGGGAATGGGTCGAACCCAGGGTTTTCGGTTTGACTTCCAGTTCCTCGATGGCCTTCGCCGTGCCGTCAAGATAAGACTCGATCCGCCGCCCGGCTTCCCGGTAGCGTTCCCGAAGCCCCGCGAGCCGGATCTGGTTGATCTCCAGCCCCCAGAGCTTGCAGCTCCGGACCCATTGTTCGCGATAGGAGGCCATCAGGCTTTCAATGGCTTCCACGATTTCGGGCACATCCTTTTCGGCCAGAGTGCGGAGGCCCTCCCTGTCATTGGCTTCATACGCCTTCAGAAGCCGCATGCGGAAATCGACTTTCCGCACAAGAACGGAACAGACGTTCCACCCGTAATCGATGTATCCGGCCTTTTTATCGTCCCGGTACGGAGCAATGGCCGCCAGGGTCTTGCGGTAGGATTCCAGCGCCGCCTCCCAGATGTCGGCGCCGTGAGCAAGATATTCATGCCAGACGATTCCCATGAGAGGATCATCCCAGAGGACAGCCACATCGACCACGTCGAGAACGCCTCCATCCGCTTTTGTATATTGAAACCCGATTTCGGACGTTTTGAGCTGCAATTCGTAGGAGGTTCCGCATACGGCGCGGTAGACGGCGGAAATCCGTTCCGGGTCCGCCGCGCCGTTGTTGGCATAATCCGCAGCCCACGCCATCCCGGCAAAGGCTGACTCGAATTCACAGGTGGCAACGTGTCCCCACATCGTGAAGATGATCTCATCGGTTCCGGTTTCCCGGCAGGCGTCGATACAGGGACGCACTCTCGGCTCGCTTTTCCCGTGGTCGTACCAGGTGCGCTCCCATGTCCAGAGCCCGGTCGCCATGAGCGCTTTCCGGCTCGTGAGAGCGGTGGTGTGCTTCAGCATGGCTGCATAAAAATCTTTTTCGGTATTGTAGTAGTCCCAGTAACAGAGCTGGACCATTTCCGGGATAGCCGCCTTGACGTTCTCCGGCACCTCCGCGGACAGATCGTAATAAGCCCCGCTCTTGCTTGCATACCGGAAATACATATCGGCCCAGATCATCGGTTTCAAATGCAATTTTTCGCAGATTCCGCAGATTTTTCCGAGATGACGGTTGTAAATCCGGAAAGGTTCCTCATACCCGTGAATGTCCATGAAATTGCCCCGCCCCAGATCGTGGGTTTCGTCCATGCCGAGATGGATCCGGCGCGAGGAAAGAGCATCGCTCCAGAAGCCGATCATTTTTTCCAGAAGCGAATAGCTGTCCGGTTCGTCGACCCGAATGCAGACGGAGGTGTCCCGCACCTTCCCGTAAGCCGCCCACCGGAGAACCGGTTCCAGATGTCCGAGCACCTGGATGCAGGCAACGATCTCGATTCCGAGTTTTTGGGCAAAGGCGTCGATTTCGCGGATTTCCTCCGCGGAATAGGCTCCGCGCATATATCCGAAATACGTTTCTCCGGGCACCTGATAGGTGTCCTTGGCATAAAGCAGCGCCATATTGTAGCCGAGCAGGGCAACCCGGAGGAGCCAGTGTTTGAAATGGGCGACCGTCACGACGCCCGGAAAGCAGATCCGGAGAACGGCAAACGTCTTGAAAAACATCGTTTCCCTGCATTCTTCCCCGGCCAGCGCATAAGCGAGTCCCCGTGCCGCAGCCCGCATGCAGCCGTAGCGGACCACCAGTTTCTCTCCGTCCCGGAGGGTGTGAAGAATCCCCGGATTATCCGCTTTCTCGAAAAAAAGATTTGTCCCGGCGGTTCCCTCCCCGACCGGATACTCTTCCCCGAAGGTGCGAAGCATTTCATGCAGTTCTTCCGGCGTCTTCTCCGCATTCCAGATCAATTTCATTTTTCCATTCTCCCTGTGGGTTTGTTTCCGATCTTATTATAGCCTGTCTTCCGGGAAAGAAAATGGATGAAAACATGAAAAACATGTATGGATGCATATTTCCGGCTGTCAGGACCGGATTCCGGATTTGGAAGAGGGGAGAAAATCCGCCGGAAAATGGGTCACGGAACATTTCTTTTATAGCGCGAAGGCGAAACTCCGTAAGCGGCCTTGAAACGGCGCGAAAGTTCAAATGCATCGTAGAATCCGGTCTTATCCGCCACCTCGCCCAGCGTCAGGTCCGACAATACGATCAGCCGTTCGGCTTCCCGGAGACGTTTTGCCCGAAGAAACGCCGAGGGTGTTGTTCCCAGCTGCTTCCGGAAAAGAATCTGGAACTGCTGCATGGAAAGCCCGCAGAGCGCGGACAGACTCCGGATTTCCAGTTTTTCCCGGTAGGATGAAGCAATGGCCGAAAGCGCGGGAGCCAGTCGACCGGGCAGAAAACAGGCGGAACTGTTTTCCTTCCTCGGGATGGACTGTCCGAGAAGCAGCCGGAACAAATGCAGAAGGATTTCCCTCCGTTCAAGAACGCAGTCCGCCTCCGTTCTTCCGCGAAGCTCGTAAAGACGTTCTGCCAGAGCCGACAGACCGTTGTCTTCCAGCAGGAACGGAATCTCCCAGAAGTGTTCCGGCCCGACTCCGGACGGAATTTCAAAGGAAAGCAGAAGGGCGGTAAATTCCACCGGTTCAAGGATGCGGTTGATCCGGGGAATATTCGGCGGACAGTAAAAAACGGTACCCTTTTTCCGCAGGACTTTGGTGGAAATTCCCAATCCGAAGTGTGTTTCCATCGCCCCGCGCCGGGTAAATGCAAGCACGGCATGCGGACGCGCCAGCCAGCCGCCTTCCTGCCCGCATGCCGTGCTTCCCTTGAATATTTCCACACACTCAGGACGGATTTCCTGCGCGACTCTGGAAAGAGTAAAAGCATTCATCGTTTTTCCGTCATCCGGTTTGGAGTTTCTTTTCCCTGAAGAAAATAAATTACTCCCGGAAAAACAAAATGCAAGCCGGAGGACCGTTCCCGAACTCAAAAGAAAGAAGGACCCGGTAGAATCAGCACCCCATCTTCGTCCACTTTTCGCCGCTTCCCGAATTCCGCACGATCGCTTCGAGGAACAGCATTTCCTCCACGCCGTCATCGATGCCGGGATAGTCGCCCGGAACACCGGTGCGGATGGATTCGGCGAACGCGTTGTAAATGTTGGCGAACGCTTCCAGAAATCCTTCCGGATGTCCGGCCGGGAGCCGCGACGCCTTCGCCGCCGCTTCGCCGGTGCCCGGCCAGCCGCGGCGCAGAATCTGGATGGGAGCGTCGTTCGAGCGGATGATCAGCTCCTCCGGGGTTTGCTGACGCCATTCCAGCGCGGCCTTGTCGCCATAGATTTTGAGGATGAAGTTGTTCTCTTCGCCGGTGGAAACCTCGCTGGCGAAGATGAGTCCGCGCGCGCCGTTGCCGAACCGGAGCAGCACGCTGCCGTCGTCGTCCAGGGAACGCCCCTCGACAAACGTCGCCAGATCGGCGTTCACTTCGGTAATCGTAAGGCCGGTGACATACTGGATCAGGTTCTCCGCATGCGTGCCGATATCCGCCATGCACCCGGAAATCCCGGCCTGTTTCGGATCGACGCGCCACGCGGCCTGTTTCCCGGCGTTCGGCGCGGCAAGCCATCCGAGCGAATATTCCACATTGATCTTGCGGAGTTCGCCCAGCACGCCGTCCGTAACAATCTTCCGGGCCTGTTTAACCATCGGATACCCGGTGTAATTGTGCATGAGCGCAAACATTTTTCCGCTCTGCCGGATGATCTTTTTGAGCTCGAACGCTTCTTCGGAACTCATTGCGACCGGTTTCTCGCACATCACGTGGAAGCCGCCCTCCAGAAACGCTTTGGCAATCGTAAAATGCCAGCGGTTCGGGGTGCAGACCGTCACGAAGTCGATCCGCTCCGATTCGGGCAGAGCCCGTTCCCCGCCGACCATGGCGGAAAAGTCAGGATAGACACGGGCCGGATTCAGATACAGCCGTTCTCCGCACCGGAGGGAACTCTCCCGGTTGGTTCCGAACACCCCCGCGGCCAGCTCGATTTCTCCCCCCATCCGGGCGGCGATCCGATGCACTTCCCCGATGAAAGCGCCCTCCCCGCCGCCGACCATGCCCATCCTGATTTTCCGTTTCATTTTTCACCTGCCCAGAAGTTTTTTGATGTGACGGATGCTGATTCCCGCGCTTTCAAACGCGGGCCGCTTGCAGACATCCTGCTCGTAGATCACCCATTCGCAGATCGTGTCTTTCGCCTCGCGGACACAGGACGCCAAATCGATTTTCCCGTTCCCAAGCTCGGTAAAGGAGCCGTCGGCCGGGTCCATGTCCTTCAGGTGGAGTTGCGGCAGGCGGTCCGCATAGCGGCGGATGTATTTCACGGGGTCCTCGCCGCCCTTCGTCACCCAGTAGACGTCCAGTTCCGCCATCACCTGCTTCGGATCGGTCCGCTGATAAAAAACATCCAGCGCGGATTCACCGTTGCTGAGTTTGGCGAATTCCTGCGCGTGGTTGTGATACGTGAACTGAAACCCGTTTTCCGCAGCGGTTTTTCCGGCCCCGGCGCAAAGCGCAATGGATTCCTCCAGTTTTTCCGCGCCGAAACAGCAGCTGACCGTCACATATTTGACGCCCAGCGCGCGGGCATAATCGAACGTCTTTGTGTGCGGATCGGCGAAGTCGCCGGCGGAGACATGCATTCCGCAAGCCTTCAGCCCGATTTCCTTCGTGAAAGCGCCGAGTTCCGCCGGTTCCATGTCGCCGAAATAGAACGCGAATTCCGCACCGTCGCATCCCAGCTTGACCAGTTCGCGGCAGACGCCTTTGAAGTCCTGCTTCAGCGCCTCGCGGATCGTGTACATCTGGATTCCGATTTTCAGATCTTTCATGACTCACCCCTTCAGCATGGCGTTCAGAATGTAGAAATTGAGTTCCTCGTAGTCGCGTTCGGCCACGAGCTGATTGATCTTACTATCGTCCAGCGAACGGCTGATTTCAAGCAGTTTCAGAAAAATTTTCCGGCTGTATTCGAGATGCTTCATGCACGTCCCGTCCTTCTGCGTGCGCATGACCTTGACATCCAGCCCGACCCATTCGCCGCTGCTGCCGTAATCGTGCTTGTCGAGGACGCGCACCTGGTTCAACGCGCGGCGCGGATCGACGGCCCCGAAGGTGAGGTCCTGGTCGAATTTGAGGCTGTTCTGGTCGTTGAGGTGCACGCTCCACAGCTTCTTGTGCGCGAGCGCAAATCCCATTTCGTCGGAAGGCGAAAGGTTGGCGAGCAGCGCGTGCGCGGTCTCGATGAGACACCCCACGCGTTCGGGCGCGTTCGTCATCAGCCCCATCGCGATGGCATGGCCGATGGTCGGGATATAGGTATGGTCCATCGGTTCGTTGGGCTTGGACTCGATCATGATCCGGATGTTCCTGTCGTAGTCGAGCATGGTCTGGAGCGCTTCGGCGATCCGTTCCGCGGCAAGAACGGGGTCCTTCGCCTCGCGGATGTAGGTCCCTTCACGGGCAAGCCATAGCACGATATTACGCGTTCCGAGAGCACGGGCAATGTCGATGGTACGCTTGCTGCGCTCGATTGCATATTCGCGGCACTTCGCGCAGTTGCTGGTATAGCCGCCGTCGATCGTGCGTGGATCGAACCACAGGCGCGGCGCAACGAATTCCGCGGTCAGGCCGTGATTGTCCAGTGTCTTTTTCAGGGCTTCCGCCTCCCGGATGATTTCTTTTTGCGAAAGTTCGTTCATATCCGGAACCGCATCGTCATCATGGAATTGCACGCCATCGAAACCCAGCTTCTTGTAGGCGGCGAGCTTCTGGTTGAAGGGAATGCTTTTACGGACTTCCGGACCGAAGGGATCGGCTCCCTCATGGATGTTCCAGGGACCGAACGAGAAACGGAATGTTCCTGCCATTTTGTTTTCCTCCTCTTTCGTGGATGGGGGTCTGAATCCTTATTTCTGCAACTTTTTCCAATATACCCCTTGAAAAAAATAATTCCTTGACTATCTTACGAAAAACCAGCACTATCTTACGAAAAAGGATGTTTATTGAAGACCGTCATTGCCAACCGGACCGATTTTTTCATGCCGAACTGCTGTCCGATCACGCTGCGGACCATTCAGGGCGACACCGCCATGCAGCACGAAGGCGACCTGACCGACCTCCGCCATACGCACGATTTCGCAGAGCTGGTGATCATCACGAACGGAGGCGGCCGACACTGGATCAACGGGGAAAAATACAAGGTCTCGGCGGGGGATGTCTTTCTGATTCAGGGCAACACCGAGCATTATTTTCTGGAACGGCACGACCTGAGCATGTACAACATCATGTTCGACGATTTCTACCTCAAAAATCATCTCCGGAGCCTGCGGTCCATGCCCGGCTTCAACGCCTTTTTCCTCTTCGAGCCGACCTACCGGCGGCGCCACAAGTTCCAGAGCCGTCTTCACATCGCGCCGGACGCCCTGCTCCAGGTCGCGACCCTTCTGCGGCAGATGACCTCCGAAATCAAAAACGGGCTCCCCGGATACGATCTTTTTCTGCTGGCGAAGGTGCTGGAGATTTTCGTGTTCCTCTCGCGGGAATATTCCCAAACGAAAAATCCGATGGCCCGTTCGCTGTGCCGTCTGGGAGAAGTCATCAGCCGCCTGGAAAGCGACTACCGCCGGGCGTGGACCATTCCGGAAATCTCGAAGGTCGCGGCCATGGCGCCCAGCACCCTGCTCCCTGTTTTCAAGGACGTGACGGGATATTCCCCGATCGACTATCTCCTGCGGGTGCGTCTGGCCAAGGCGGCGGAACGGCTTCTCAAAACCGATGCGCGGGTCTCGGAAATCGCGGCGGACTGCGGCTTTTCCGACTCCAATTATTTTTCACGCCAGTTCCGCAGACATTACAACTGTTCTCCGCGCGGCTACCGGAAATAACACCGTTGAATGGGTCCGGAGTCGCTACACTTCGATGTCTCCAAGCGGAAAATGCTGTTGGCTCCCGTAGACGTCCGTATCGGCCGGAGAGCCGGAACCTACGTTTCTCGGAATCACCGTTTTGATCGTCAAGATGCGTTCAAAAGGTTTGACGGCGACCTGCTCCGGCTTCACATGATACAGCGCGGCGATCCGTCCGGACGTGAAGTTCTCCGAGTTCAGGACACGTTCGTAATCCGTTTTCGTGCGGAACATCAGATCGACGGTCAACTGGAACGGCCCGGCGTTCTTGCTGCGGCAGACAAAGGCAAGGTCGTACACTTTCATTCGATCACCATGAGTTCGGGTTTGAATGCAAGCGGCAGATCGGTCAGGTGGTAGAGCGCAAACTCATACACCTCCCCTCCCCGGAAGTCCGACGGCGAAAACGGAAACGCAAGGTTGCCCGCCGTGGCTTTCCGGTTCGGAAACGCCTGGTGCAATGCGCTCGAACGGGCGAGGCTGAGGACCGTGTCCGCCAGTTCCTGCGTCGGAGCGATCGCTTCGATCACCAGCCCGATTTCGCGGGGCAATTCCCCCGGCGGTTCGTTCGCCCCGGTCACGGCGTCCACGCCGTAGCGGAGAAAGCGGAGCGAATATTCTTCGGGACGCAGGATTCCCGCAAGATTGGACGCGACCGCCTCCCGCACGCCTTTTTCCATTACATCCAGCGAACCCACAGCCGCCGGATCGCGCACACCGGCCACCGTAATCGAGCGGAATCCGCGGCAGACCGCGCCTTCGAGCTTGGTAGTTTTCGGAGAAACCGGAATCAGCATCGTCCCGCTCACGGTGACGGCGCGTTCGCCGCTCTGCGTGAACACGCATTCGCGCATGTCGATTTTTCCTTCCGGCTCGTAGAAACATTCCGGATCGGGCTGTTCATACAGGGAATGGGCGGCGATCGAATCGGGTGTGCATTTGCGGGCCGGATTCGGCGGCTCGACCGTGAACGAATCCTTCCGCAGCGTGACGACCAGCGAATCGTTGGCGCCGGCCGGACGCGCGCACAAAGCCCCGCACTCGGCGATCTTGGCCGCATGGAGCGCCGGCCCGGGCGGGAAGCCCCGATGAATCGGAAGCGCCGCAAAAATCGCCGTATCGCAGCAGCGTCCGGAGACAATGACGTCCGCCCCGGTTTCGAGCGCGGCAATGATCGGCTCCGTGCCGAACTGGGCCACACAATGAGTCCATTTTTCGAGCTCGGACAACTTGGGTTCCGGGGAACCGCCGCAGGAGAAAAGATGTCCGTTCGCAGCCGTTTTCAGGAACTCTTTCGAAACATCCGAATAAAGGACCGCGGCCCGGAAGGAGAACTCCTGTTCCCGGGCGATCTCCCGCAGGATTTCGAGCACGCTTTCGACGTGCGGACGCGCCCCGGAACCGCCCGCGCTTCCGATGATCAATGGAATCTTTTTCATGACAGCGGTTTTCAGCACCAGGCTCAAATCGCGTTTGACCTGAAGGCGTTTCACGAATCCTTTTCCGCTGCCGAGATAATACGGGCCGGGATCGGTCGAACCGGCGTCCACGCCGATGAAGTCCAGCGGCAGTTCGAGCGCGTTTTCAAGACTTTCCGCCGCATAGCCGTAGCCCAGCATTCCGCAGAGGGAAAGATAGCGGATTTCTTCTTTCATCCGTTCACCTCCGTGTAAGCGTATTCCGGCGGGATGCCCAATTTCTGTTCAACCTGCGGCAGGATTTTTTCCACCTCGGCATTGAGCTCCCCGAAGTAGTTGTGTCCGTGCGCGTCGATCGCGACAAAGAACGGACCGAAGTTTTCCACCTCGTAAATCCAGGCGGCTTCGGTCTTGCCGAGCTCGTCGAGAAAATGGACTCCGTGCACTTTCCGGATCTGGTCCCGGAGCGAATTTCCGCTCAATCCGATCTTGGAAAGATACACGCCGCCGACCTCCTCCAGCGCTTCGGCGGTACGCGGTCCCATGGTGGTCTTGCCGATCAATGTCCGGAGCCGGAACTTGCGGATCACGTCCGCGCCGTAGCGCTCGAAACGGATGCTGCTGGTCGGCTCGCAGCTCACGACCGACCACCCGCCGTTTTCCGGCTTCATCACCGGGCCGACATGGAAAAAGCAGTTGATTTTTCCGTAGTCGAGCGGCGGAAAAAGATTCTGTTCAACCGCGCGGATATGGAAGCGGCTGCGTCCCGTGAAAATCATCCCGCTGACAGTGACCATTTCCCCGAGGTCAAGGGAACGGGCGTCTTCGCGGGACAGCGGAAGCGAAAGGTTTTTCATTCGATTTCTCCCGTAAAAGTGACTGTTTCATCGGCGGAGACAACCCCTTTCCAGCGGCGTCCCGCCAGACATTGCGCGTTGAACGCGACCGGAAGTGCGGCGGTGTGCGTAACGGCGGTTTCGATGTTGATCGCCAGCACGGCGTTGATGCCGCGCGCCCCCATCGGCCCGATCCCGAGCGAACGGGCGGCCCCGGTCAGTTCGGTTTCCAGCGCGGCGACGTCCGGCTCCGGATTGTGTCTGCCGATCCGGCGCAGCAGCGCCGCTTTTTTCGCCATGGACATGCACAAATCCGCCGTGCCGCCGATCCCCACGCCGATGATCGCGGGCGGACAAATCTTGCCCGCGTAACAGGCGTCCTTCACGCATTCGATGACGAATTTCTTGATCCCGGCCACACCGTCCGAGGGGAAGAACATGCGGTAAAATGTGCCGAAAATCTCCGATCCACCGCCCTTGGGCGCGGCAATGAATTCGATTCCGCCGCCGTCGCCGGAAAAGAGCAATTCGACCTTCGGCATGCCGGGTCCCAGGTTATTGCCCGGATTGCGGCGGGTCAGCGGATCGACCATCGTCGGACGCAAGTAACAGTCCGCGGTCGAACGCACAGTAGCTCTTTGAGCGCAAAGAGTGACGGCCCCGAATCCGCCTTCGAGTTGCGTCCGGGCGCCCGCCTTCACAAAAAACATCGGGAATCCGGTGTCCGCACAGACCAGTCCGGCCCCTTTTTCGGAGAGTTCCGCGTTCCGGAGGCTGACTTCCAGATGCTTGCGCGCCATGGGTTCGGTCTCCTCGGCATAAGCGCGTTCCAGCGCGGCGCGGACGTCCGGCGGCATTTTCGTGGCGGCCAACACCATGGCTTCGTACATGGCGTTTTCAAGTGTTTTGACAGAAATCATATTTGCCTTTCTCCATTTTACCCGGAATCAATATAAATAACCGGATTGATTTTTTCAAAGTCATGATCTATATTTATTGAGACATAAATCATATCAATCATCCGGGGAGAAAATCAATGGAATTGACCCACCTCAAATATTTTGTCGCCGTCGCGCACGAACTTCACTTCCGGAAAGCGGCCGGACGCCTGAACATCTCGCAGGCGCCGCTGAGTCAGCAGATTGCCCGGCTGGAGGACGAACTCGGCGTAAAATTGTTCGAACGCACCAGCCGAGTGGTCAAACTCACGGACGCCGGACGCATTTTCCTGGCGGAAGCGGAAACGGTCCTGAAACGGGCCGCCCATGCCGTCGGACAGATGGAGCAATTCGCGTCCGGCGACAGCGGACGTCTTGCCATCGGCTACAACGAACCGGCGCTGAACACCTTTCTTCCCAAGGCGCTTTTCCGGTTCAAAAAAGAGTATCCCGGCCTGGAGCTCCAGCTTCATGAAATGGAAACGGAAGCTCAGCTGAACGCCCTGCGGTCGGGAGAGATCGACGTCGGAATCCTGCGCCCGTTCGGCTACGACCTGAGCGAATTTGAAAGCCGTTTCATCTTTTCCGAAAATTACGTTCTCGCCATGAACCCGGCCCATCCGCTGGCGAAAAAGAAGAGCCTTGCGGTCAAAATGCTGGATGGACAGGAACTGCTTCTCTTTGCGCGGAGCGTGAATCCGTTTCTTTTCGACCGGATCATGGACATCCTTCACGCAAACGGAGTCTGGCCGGAGGTCCGCCCGTACGCCCGGAACAAGGCGTCGATGCTGGCGCTGGCGAGGGCCGGATTCGGCGCGGCGCTCATCCCGGAATCCTGCGCGAAAAACGCGGGAAACGGGATGGTTTTTCAACCCCTGCCGGCCATTTTTCCGAGCGTGGAAATCTATGCCGTCCGGGAGAAATCCTCCCCTCATCCCGCCGCGGAAAATTTCCTCCGGAGTATTTACGGACGAAACGCTGGAAACGCTGAAAACACAGTTCCCCATAACCCTTTTATGCAAATTCAATCTCAAAAAGCAGAATCCGCCCATTCTTCAGCAAAAAACGTGTAGATTCCAGAGGGGAAACGGGATATATTGCAAAGTGAAAAGGAAATCCCGCATGAAAAAATGGAATATTTGCACGTGAACAGTTCAACAATTCAATAGAAGGGTTCTGCCATGAATGACATGCGCGCGGTAAACTGGTCGTTCAAAAAATGCGGAAACAATCTGGGCGGGATGACCGCCCCGTGCATGGACCCCGTCTACATCGGCATCCGGGACGATGCATCCATCCGGCGTGAAGTGGAAATCCTCAAAGACGCCGGATTCAACACGCTGATGATCGAAGGTCTGCGGCGGTTGATGCTGTATGAACACGAAGGAAAAAGCGCCGAAGTCCGGGCCACGATTGCCCATGCGGTCCGGATTGCACACGAAGCCGGACTCCGGGTTTTCCATCATTCGACCTGTTCGCTGGCCGGGCAGACGCTGGACGGTCTTTCCCCGGCGGAACTGTCCATGCTCTCCATCGACGGGGAAACCGGCAAATACGCCCATATCGATTGCTGGAACGGCTGGTATCTCTGGTGTCTCAACAATCCCGACTTCAAGCGCACATATTACCGGCTGGCGAAACAACTGGTGGAGGAAACCCGCGTAGACGGCATGATGACGGACGAAGTATACTTCCGGAGCGGCTGGCGCGACTGTGTCTGTCCGCACTGTCTGACAAAATTCGGCGGCCCGATCCCGGAGGTCGATTTCAACCGTCCGGAGTGGCTTGCGTGGATTCGTTTCCGTCTCCGGTCGGTCGGCGATTTTTATGAAGGGCTCCGGGCCGCCATCGGAGGAATTCCCCTGATGGGGTGCAAAAACGACGAGCCGAATCCCTTCCACAGTCAATTGTATGGAGAAAACAACGACGAACGCATGCGCGGCACCAGCATTCTCTTTACGGAAATCGGCGATCGAAAACTCAAGGAAAATTGGCAGAGGGCCGTGTCAAATTGCATGGCATATCAGGGACTGGGCAACCACTGGAAAGTTCCGGTTGCCATCTTCGGCATCAGCAATACGGAGGACATCGAATTCACCTATGGCTTGCGCATGGCACACGGCGGAAGACCGTGGGTGGGCGGAAGCGCCCTGATGAAACGTTCCCTTTCTCCGGAAGACAACCTGAGCGATGTGCCGGGAGACGTGGAGGAATGGAAACGGCTGTTCCGCTGGGAGGACCGGTACTGGAAACGGCTTCAAAATTCGACCCGGCCGGCGGCTTCCGCCGCGCTGCTCCTTTCCGCCTCGACCCGGGACCAGCATGACTGTGAAAAAGGCGGGTTCGTCAAGGAATATCATGGCTGGAACAAGGCACTCACGGAAGCACACATCCCGTTTGCCGTGATTACGGAAGATGAACTCACCCCGGTCTCGCTGGCCCCCTATTCCGTTCTGATTGTCCCGCAGTCGGTCTGTCTGCCGGACATTGACCTGAGCGGATACAAAGGAAAAATCATCGCCACCGGAGAATCAGGCACACGGGACGCCTGCGGAAAACGCCGTTCCGTCCCGCTTTTCAAGCATTGCCGGCCGCTCCATGAGTTCGATGTCAGTGCAATTCTGTCTTTACCGGCGCCGCTGCATGTGAAGGATGCGCCTTCCTCGCTGCTGATCCGGCCCGTATGGTCTGCGGACGGGATGCTGGTTCACCTCGTGAATTGCGGAGAACCCGTTCGCAACCCGTTGATCCTGGAAGTGGAAAACGGGATCGAAGCAAAAATTTTCTCGCCGGATTTTCCAGAGGAATTCCCCCTCTCTTTTTCTTCCGGCAGGATCGTTGTTCCCGCGGAACGGATAAAAACCTATTCCGTCATCCACATACGAACTGAATGAAACATCAAAAAGAATTTATTCGTCCGTCATTCCGGAACCGCTGAAAATCCCGTTCGCAGGGAAAAAACACTCTTTTCGTCCGTTATGCACCCCGGGGAAACCATCCCCGGAATATGCGCTGGAAATGCGGACGGCTCTCCTCCTGGAAGATCCGGACAAAACCAATGAATGTGCCGGAATCCGACGGCGATTCCGTAAAAAAAACACTTTTTTCCATTCTTCCCTATTGACAAAGATGTGGGATAGCATTTATAATCTTCCGTGAGATTCTTACAGGCCAAGGTTGAATTTCATTGATGGACGGAGCCGTATGTTTACTGAAAAATACAAGAATTTGAGCGGGAAACTGGAAACCTACATCGCGGAACGCAAGTTGTCCGGGCGTCTTCCCGGAATTGCACGCTTGAGCCGGATATTCGGGGTAAACAAGACGACCATGAACAAAGCCGTCTGGATGCTGGAAGGCAAAGGAATCCTTTCGATCAACGGACTGCGCGGAACGTTCATCAACGAGGCCCCCCGGCGGACGCTTCACCACATCATCGGCGTCAATGGGTACCCCGGCGGACCGCATCACACGAAAATCATGGACACGCTGAACAAAGAGGCTGAAAAGGCAGGGTATCAGCTCATCACCGTCTGCTGTCATTCCAAAGCACAGACCGACAATGCCGATTTTTTCCTCCAGTTCCCCATCGACGGGATTATTTTCCACGGCTCCTGCGCAGGAGCCGCCACCCTGAAAAAGCTGAAGGAAAACGGAGTGGAGACCGTCAGCTGCGGAATCCCCGGAACGGAAGAGTGGCTCGACGCCGTCGACCTCGATCATCGGGCGACCTATCAGAATATCCTGGAATATCTGCGGTTGCTGGGACACCGCAGAATCGCATTCATCGAGTTCAAACGTTCTCCGGAGTGGACTTTTTATATCGAAAACATACGCCGGGCCTTCGCCGATACGCTGGGCCCGCTCTTCGATCCGGAACTCTTCTTCGTCCGGGAAAGGGTGTACGACCTCATCGAAAAGAAAGGAGAGGACTACTTCAACATCTACGCGGAAATGGCGGTGTCCCGCTTTCTTTCCCTTCCGGAACCGCCCACGGCGATCATCACCATGCAGAAACTGGCCGTCTCGCTTTCCGCTCCGCTCAAAAAAAGGAACCGCCTGGTGCCGCGCGATATTTCGGTTTTTTCGATCTCATACCCGGATGAATACGACAAGCGGTTCTCTTCGGCGGTCGTAAACACTTCCGCCGTGGTGAAACAGGGGTTGGAGTTGATTCTCCGGAGATTGAAAAACCCTTCCGCGCCCGTCGAAAGAAAATATATTCCAATGACATTGAAAATCGGACGCAGCACGCGCCGGACTCCGGAGCCGGCGGAATAAGTCAAACTGAAAGGGAATCGGAACAATGAAAAAAAGGATAAGGCCCATGCGCTCCCGTCTGAATTTCACCATCATAGAACTCCTGGTCGTCGTCGCCATTCTGACGATTCTCGCCTCCCTCCTTCTCCCGGCCCTCAACAAGGCGCGGGAGAAGGCCAAAAATATTTCCTGCCTGAACAACCTCAAACAGACGGGCCTCGGATTCGGGATGTATTTGTCGGACAACCGGGAGTATTACCCCGCCCATTCTGCCTACAACTATGGTTCCTACACCTACAACCAGCTTTTCGTCAGTTATGCGAAATATGTTTCCGCGAAAACGTTTGTCGATCCCGCCTTCACGACGACGGTTTCCGGAAAAGCGCAGACAAACAACAACGGGACCACCTCCCTTTATCCCGGATACGGCTACAATTATATGAATCTGGGATCGAATTACGCCAAAACGGGCACATGGAGCACCTCCAGCGCCAAACTGACCGAGATCAAGCGTCCGGGAGTCCTTTATGTTGTCCTGGATACGAAGAACCCGCTCGAACAGTACGGTTCCAACGCCGTCCGGTCCTTTCCGTCGACCTCGTCCGACGGCGGAGTCGCCGACCCGTTCAGACACAATGGTTCCATGAACCTCCTCTATGGAGACATGCGCGCCGGAGCCGTCCTGTGCGACAAAATTCAGCCGTACGGCGGCGCCTCCCTGGGATGCTATATACGAGTTGGATCCCCCTACGGCAATTCGATCCGCTGGACGGGCGGCCGGTTCGGCGGAGAAACCGAATGATCCGCCTCCCGTAAACTATCACAAACTAAAACCAAGGATTCCTCTTATGCTGAAATTCATCCCGGTCATCGTCGCCTTATGGGCCGCCCTTCCGTTTCCCGCGGAAGCCCTCGAGCTTGTCAGAGATTCCAAACTGCTGTGTTACATCCTGACGGAACCCGATCCGCCGCCCCCGATCCGTTTCGCCGCCTCCGAACTGGCAGCCTACATCGGCAAGACAGCCGGGCTTCCCCCGTGTCCCGTTTCGGATCGCGAAATCAGGGGACTTCTCCCGCTCAGGCTTCGTCTTCTGAACGAAAAATCCATCGGCGACGAGGGATACCGGATCTCCGTCACCGGCAAGGGCGTGGAGATCGGCGCAAACACCGGAACCGGCGTCCTGTACGGGACGTTCGCATTCATCGAAAAACAGCTCGGCGTCCGCTGGTTTTATCCGGGCGAGGAATACTGCCCCGTTTCCGGAACGCTCGCGATCCAAGAGGGGGTCCTCCAGGAGAAGCCTTTCTTCACGACCCGGACGATTCAGCATACTCATTCCGCACGGGGACGCTACCTGGAAACCTGGAATTGGATCGTCCGGAACCGGATGCAGCTTGTCACGGACAAGGGGTCCTATTCCCTGTGGCGGAAGGAGCTCGAGGAACGCGGAGCGGTCGTCTCTGCCGGCGGGCATACGCTTGTGGAACTGGTGTCGGACCGGCTTTTCGAAAAGCATCCCGAATATTTCGCGCTCGTAAACGGAAAACGCATCCGCCAGGTGGAAATCAAAGACAGGCGTGTTGTGAAGTGGCTCTCCCAGCCATGCCTCACGCATCCGGAAGTCCAGAAAATGGTGGTTGACGGAATATGCAAATCCTTCGAGACAGACCCCAAGACGACCCAGTATCTGATCGGCAACAACGACGTTCCCGTCTGGTGTGAATGCCCCGACTGCCGGAAGGATGACAATCCGGATGAAAAGGTGCGCGGAATCGTCACAACCCGGTTCTACAAATTCATAAACCGCGTCGCCGCGGAGGTCCACAAAAAACATCCGGAAGCCAAACTTCTCGCGTGGGCCTATCAAAGTTATCAGGATGCCCCGCTCGGCGTAAAACCCGATCCGTCCCTTGAAATACGGCTCTGCGACCATTACCGCTGCTACCGGCACGACCTGGGCGACACCTCCTGTTCCCGGAACGAGCGGTTCCGGAAACTCTATTCGGACTGGTCCCGATTCGGCAATCCGCTGGTGGAGCGCGGCTATCAGGAAACGCTGCTCGACACGGGCTCGTATTTTTATCTTCCGATCGAGTCGGTCATGGCCCGGGACATCCAATATTTCAAGAAGCATTCGGTTTCGGGGCTTGTCTATCTCGTGACAACGCCGGAAGGCAATTTCCCGAAGGATTCGCCGTATCTGCCCATGCTCCGCGAAAGATGGCGCTGCCAATGGCAGAGTGTTTACGTGACCGCCCGCCTGCTCTGGAACCCGGACCAGGATTACAGGTCGGTTCTGGAGGAGATTTCCTCCCGCTACTACGGCCCGGCATGGAAAGTCATGAAAAAATACAGGGAACTCCTGACGGAACTTTACCTTGCCGCGCCCGGACACATCGTCTATCTTCAACCCGGAACGGATATCGGACGCTGTCTTTCGAAAAAGGGTTCAAAGGAACAGCTCCTCCAGTATCTCGCCGACGCCGGAAAGGCCGCGGCCGGAGATCCCGCGGTCTCCCGGAGAATCGACCGTGAAGCGGAATACTTCCGGCTTCTCTGGCTGGCCGCGTCTGAAAAATACCAGGCCGCCTTGAACAGCACGGTGAGTGCCGCGTGGCGGAACGGTGAGATTGCCATCGACGGAAATCTGAACGAGCCGTCATGGCAAAACACCACGGTCACAGGCAACTTTGTCCGCAATGCCTCGCATACGAAAGGCGCTTTGACGAAACAGACGCATGCACGGGTCCTTTTCGATTCGGATTTCATTTATTTCGGCATCGAAGCCTTCGAGGACGCCCCTGAAAAAATCCTCGTCGCCGAAACAAAACGCGACGGAAACGTTTTCAATGACAATTCCATTGAAATCTTCCTCGCCGATCCCGCTTCGGTATACAGGCGCTTTGCCCACTGGATCATCAACTCGAAAGATGCCGTCTACGATGAATTCTATGACGCCGCCTCCGGAAAGAAAGATCCGGGATTCAACTTCGGCATCGAATCGAAAACTGTTGTCCTCAAAGACCGGATCGTTACGGAAGTCAGGATCCCGCGCAAGGTCTTTTCAACGGCTCCCTACATGGACGCCCCGTGGCGCATCAATCTGTGCCGGAACCGCCGCCTGAAGGACGGAACGCAGGAACTTTCCTCCTGGAGCGACGGTTCTTACGGCAATCCGGAAACCTTCAACCCGGTGCTGATCATCCTCAAAAACGGTTCCTTTGAAGAAGTCTCCGGCGCCTCCGGAAATTCACCGGAAGGAGAAGACGGTCCCAAGAACCCAAAAGACCAGCCTCTTTTCTGGTCGCGGGAAAACCGTCCCGGCGAATGCGGGGTCATGAAGGGAGACGCTTTTGCCGGAGAGCGGTTCCTCCGGCTCCGGAAAGAGGGCATTCACCAGAAAATCATTCTTCCGGAAGATTTCTCGAGAGATCTGTCCATCCGCTTCTCTGCCAGAGGATCGGGGAAAATCGCCGTGAACATGTATCTGTACGACCGCAAAACCGGAAAATTCAAAAAGAGCGTCCCAGTCCAATCCTTCGAACTCCGGAACAAGACGGAATGGGAATCGTTCAGTGTGAATTATCCGGTAAGGGGAACGGAAACCCTCCGCATCGCATTCGTCGTTCCCGGCGAGGCGGATCTGGACGATATCCGGATCCTCCCCGTTGAACGTGCCGATCTCCTGAACTGATCTCTCTTTCCCGGAAAAATCATTCTCCCGCGGGACCGACGGTGCAATCGTCGATGTTGACCGTTCCCTTGATGTGCCGGAATCCGACGGCGATCTGTTCCTCATCCTTCTCCTTCACGAGCGGGAACTTGAAGTTCTTCCATTCATCCGAGTCCACGTTGACAGTCGCGACGTCCACAATCCGGATCACCGGGCCGCGTCCGGGCGTATTGGGCTTCGGCGGCTGGTGACGCGCAAAACTGACGGCCATCTCGCCGTGACCGGAAGCACGGAAATGAATCTGGTAACTCTTTCCCGTTCCAAGATGCCACTGACGGAAAAATCCGCCGCCGAACTCCGCATAACAGTTCTCCGCCGAACCCGGATGCAGCTTCATTTTGAGAATCCCGTTTTGGGAAACAAGTCCCCAGTCTTTCGGCAGCATGTCATTTTCCAGCGTCCAGCCGGCGTTTTTTCCGGGCTTGTTTTTCACCAGCGCATTGAAGGAGGCATTGTTCCAGAAACTGACCGTGTTTTCGCCATGCCGCCCGAAGGAACGTTTCGGCACGAAATTGATCGTCCCGAAGTTTTCCGCATTGTGGAAATTCCCGTTCGCCCAGGAACTCTGTTCGATCGTGCCGTCCGTGAGACAGCGTGAACGGGCGACATTGATTTTCCAGCTCTGTCCGTCGAAGCATTTCATGCCGAGTTCGGCGGTCGGAATCCGGATTTCAAGCGTCCAGCGGTCCTTGTCGGTTTTCACCTGGTATTCGGCTTTCGAATTGTAGGAATTGTCCCGTTTTCCGGGACCGTGGAAAGCATCGAACATCGACCCCTTGGAAGAAATCGCGTAATGGTAATAATTCGAGGCCAGATCGGGGTGGTTGATAAAAATCTCGATCTTGTTGTCGCCCTGCCAGATTTTCGCATCGTCCCGTCCGGAGGCGAAGTGCTTGAGCTTGTCGGGCGACGGTTCCATCGCTTCGATCGAGAAATAGATGTTTTCGGGCTCATAGACGACCCGGAAAAAGGTTTGCGCCGCGGGCGCGCCTTTTCCGTCCATCGACACGAAATTGCTGATGACGTCCGCATTTTTCCAGTCGGGTTCGTTGAATTGGCCGTCGATCACGATGGGAGCGCTCTTTTTGTAGGCTTTGAATTCGCGGTATCCCTTGACATACCGCTCGCGCGCGGCTTCCCAGGTGAGGGCAAAAATTTCCTTGTCGCGCAGCACATGCTTGAGCGCGCGGGGATCGTCCGCGGCGGCCTTCCCGGCGGCGGCCAGGTACGTCTTGAGTTTCGCATGGACTCCCGGCTGGTCGAGACAGCGTCCGAGCGGCGACCCCTGCCCCCAGCCCATGCACCCCGGCGTTTCGGTGTAGGCTTTCGTGAGGAGGGCGCGGAAGTCGCGCATTCCGCCCGCCCACGCCTTGCCGTAGTAAAGACGGTTCGCCTCGTCATACAGCCGGTCGAAATCGCCATGGATGTCCCACAGGAAACAGGCGGAAAGGTAGTTCACCTGCCACATGGCCGGCCAGACCAGATTTCCGGCCATCAGAGGACTTCGCGCGGCCAGAGACTTCGGAATGACTCCGTCGGGCGGAACGATGCAGAAATCGCTTCCGGCCAGGCCGATGGACGGATAGTCCTTGAAGTTCTGGTACAGGACGCGTTCGCTCGGAGCGTAAAAGGCACCGCACCCTCCGCCGATTTCATCGCGGTTTTCGACATGCAGCCCGAGCTTCTGCCATTCTTTGTAGAGTTTGAGGAACTGCGCATTGATCGCGCATTTCGGGTCGGTGATCGCATGGCGGTAACACTCGTTGTTGAAGCTGAGGCGGATTCCGAACCGTTTGTCGATCTGAACCCCTTTCGGCGGCATCCAGAAATTCTGATACGCCCAGCCGAGGAGTTTCGCGTCCGGGTTCTTCTCCCAGACTTTCCCGCCGAGATAGTTCAGCATGGTCCAGTAGCGGGTCGGGAGGGTGTTTTTCGCGGCTTCTTCCGGCGGATCGAGCTTTCTGCATTCCGGACACTGGCACCAGCCGGTGCCGTCCATATTGCCGACAACGATATATCCCGACACTCCCTTTTTCTTCGTCCAGAGGAGCAGGTTTTCCGCCATGATGTCGAGAAGCTGCCGGTTGCTGGTGCACGGCTGGTATTTGTGTCCTTCGAGCGGAATCCGCCTGCCGTTGACCATCGGAAAGAATTCGGGATTCTCCCGGAACATCTCCTCCAGCGTCTTCACCTCGTTTTTCGGGCGGATTCCACGGCCGGTCATCAGCATGTCCAGGATATGCCCGCCCTCGAAGGAAACGGCTCCCAGCTCCTCGAAATGATCCTGGTAACGCTCATCGGCAAGCACATTGGACCCGCGCGTCACGCGCATGTTGTTCCGGACCATCCATTCGCAGGTGTCCCAGTAAGGCAGGCTGTTGATGCATCCGTTGAAGCGCATGTGTCTTACTTCCATGTGCGGATTGTGATACGAAACTCCCTCCGGCACGGAAATCGTCTTTTTCACGCTGAAATATTCGCCGTCCTCGCCCGGATACACCCACCGGATTCCGCCTTGTTTTTTCAGGATTTCATAGGCTCCGTACAGTGTCCCCAGACCGTCGAACCCGATGATATGGAGACCGTCCTTCTTCGCCGCGATTGCGAAACCGTTTTTGCGGAGTTTCCGTTCATCGATCCCGGACGCCTTGACAAGCGCTTTGTCCCCGACTGTGCCCAGATAAATGTTGTAAAGTTTCGCCTCCGGCTTCTCCCGGATGGGGAGGGTTTCCCCCTGCGAGATTTTCGCCAGGAATTTCGAAAGCTCCTTCGCGCCGAAGGAAACGGGTTTCGGAACATCGGGTTTGACGACGATTGCGGAAACCGCTTTCCCGTCTTTGACGAGGGGATACTCCGCCGCCTGGAGAGTGACCGCGCCCGTTCCGAGAATCAGAACCGCGCCCATGAATGTGGAAAGTTGTCTTGTGAACATGCCGTCCTCCGTGTGTTTCTGTATTTGAGTTGAATTCAGTAACCGATCGGTTTCGGACCTCCCGAGGCCGGATAGCGGTTCCAAACGACCACGTTTCCAGCCTCGCGCCGCGGCATTTCAGGACCGAACCGGAGCCGTTTCACGGCAAGATCGACGAAAAGGAAAATCATGCTTCCGCCGTGCCAGTCTTGATACCCCGTACTCCCGTAATAAGTGCCGTCCTTCACCCAGAATAGACGTCCCGGAAGCGGAACGGTCGACGGCTTGAAAAATCCATTGCCATCGTTGGCCCAGTTGTAGCGGCCGCGGTCATTGACATTTTTAAGGCAGTCGTTGATGCTGTAATGCCCCATTCCGTTCGTGGTGGAATCGGATTTGTTGAACAGCGCGGCGGCAGTACAGTACAGGCGTTTGGCAAGATTGGAACCGTTCCAGCCGACCACCGAACTGCAATAAGGACTCTCGGCCTTGAAGAAATTCGGCCAATTGATCCCGGTCACCTGGTCCGCCGAAAACCGGACATTGTACGTCGCAATGCTCCAATCCCGGTAGCTGTCCGCATACAATGTCAGATATATTCCGACCTGCTTCTGGTTGTTGGTGCAGCGGATGGCGTAGGCCTGTTCCCTGGCCTTGTTCAAGGCGGGCAGCAGCAAGGCCGCCAGAATCGCGATGATCGCAACAACGATCAGGAGCTCGATCAATGTGAAAACTCCCTGTCTTTTCATTTTGCTTTTCTCCTTTCATGGATGTCCTTATTTTCCGTTTTTTGTGCGTCTTCCGGGGAGGCGGTCGACTTCCGGATGACCAGCTTCGACTGGATCAGATAGGAATTATCCTCATCCGGCTTGAGTTCGACCGGTTTGCCGAGGAGAATATCAAGCGCCAGTTCTCCAATCCGGTAATGAAATTCGCGGACGGTGGAAAGGGGCGCAAATGCAGCGCGCCCAAGGGCAAAATCGCCGAACCCGAAGAAGGAAATCTCCTGCGGTATCTTCCGTCCGAGGCGGACGGCGATATTTTCCGCGAAAAGAGCCCGGATGTCGGCAGCGGTCAGAAACGCCGTCGGACGTTTTTTCTTCGGATAAAGAAGCATTTTTTCCGGCACGCTCTCGAAGTCGTCGGAAAAATCCATGAGTTCGGGGGCCGGAGATATCCCGGCTTTTTTCAAAGCGTGGAGATACCCTTCATACCGCATCCGCGCATCCTGTGTCTCCAGCCGCGAGCCGAGGAAAGCAATCCGGCGGTGTCCGAGCGACACAAGATAATCGACCGCTTTCACGGCCGACGTGAAGTTGTCCATATCCACGGTCGGGAAATGGGGAGTCGGCATGCCGTAGCACAGCACCAGTTTGAGGGAATGCCGCTTTGAAAAAGCAATGACCCGGCTCCGGATTTCCGGATCGACCCCCATGCTGACGAGGCAGGACATTTTCCCGCCCAGGATTTCAGAAAAGGTATTCTCCAGATCGGTTTCCGGATAGATTTTAACACCGTAGCCGTAGTGCGTGGCCCGGTTCAGAATCCCGGAAAGGCTTCTGGCGAAATGGATTTCCGCCCCGTTCTCGGAAAGGGGAAGAATCACGGCAATCGTTTTCACGACTCCCGTCCGCATGGCGGTTGCGACCAGATTCCTTTCATATCCGAGTTGGCGGGCGACGGCGAAAATGCGTTCGCGCGTCTCTCGGCGCAGCCGCATGGAATCCGGATGGTTGCGCAAAGTCCTCGAAACGGCGCCGACATTGACGCCGGCGGCTTCCGCAATGTCTTTGATCGTGGCGGACATTTTTCCTCTTTTCTATTCAAAGTGAAAATGGGCATACGTATGCCTAAAGAAAGAATATAATCAGTCCGCAAAAGATTTCAAGAGCCCTTTTCTGAAAAAATGCATTTTTTTTCAATGCCGGGGGATCGTATCAGAGAATAATCCCTGCATCCTGATTTGTGAACCTCGCCAAGAAAAAATCTGAACTCATACTTTTGTTCCTGTTTCATTTTATTACTTTTTTCTTCAACGCGTTATCATTTTTGGTTTTTATTTCTCATTCCAGCAGACATTGTACAAATTTATCAGGTCTGCCGCCGGCGGACTGGTGTTTCAGGGAAAGATAATAATCCGCGCCTCCGCCTGAGTCGTCATCCGGAACAATGAAATTAAACCCGATTATTCTGCCTGATTTCAGCGAATTGTCCAGCTGGGAAAACGGTATTTTCAATTGATAAAAAGTTAGTCTTGTCTTTTCCGAGCGTGTGATTTTGAATTTAGCAGAGTTTTGCAGGGCGTTTTTATCCAGTCCACGGTGCACAGACAGCACAGCCCCTGATTTGAGAAGGGCCAGCGTCATGAATGAATCGTCGGAGTCCACGTTGTCCGCCGGGCGTAAAAAGTTGAGGTTCGTGTCAATTCCCAGACGAACGCAGTCGCCGCGCTGCAATTCTTGATTGTCGAATTTGTTGAAATGTTTATCATCGGTGACTTCCAATGCGAAGTAAAGATTTCTGTTGTCATGTGCAAGATACATTTTTGCACTCAAATCGTCCGGTCCGTTATATGAGGTATGATCAATGGGCGTAATCCGGTCGAATCCAGTTATGGCCGTGGGGTTAACTCTTTTTGTTATTTCATCACAACTGTCGATTCTGGCTATTTTAATCAGTTTCGGCATGGTGTATTCCGCGGTGTAAGGCTTGACACCGTGTTCAAATTTAATTGACAAGGCGATTTTTTCTCCTTCAGGAGGCAGCGGAAGCGGCACAAGTTCAGTTGTCCCTTTTTTAATCGCGAAATGCTTTGTAGAATCTTTCCTTCCGGTCATTTCGTATTCAATTACCCCTGAAATATCTGTCTTGAGCGAGGTGTTTCTGATATAAGCCTTGAGAGTATCCCGACTCGTTGGATGAAATGTTATTTCCACCGGAGTCGTGTCGGTTATGTGTATTTGTTTCAAGGCCGAGATGAGGATTGCATAATTATCCTGATTTTTTTCTGTACGCCATATATATACGGGCATTTCAGTGATGGCGAGTCTGATTTTTCCATTTGCGGAATTTTTTTTGAAAGGATTGCCCATGACGTCGGTAATTTCAAACTTGTCGTCGTCAAAAATGAGTTCAGATGAAAAACCGGGTTCAAGGCTCCAGAGTGCAGCTGCGGCGCGTCCATCGTATTTGCGGTAGACTGTCACACAGAGATTGTCATGGAGCGGTAATTCGACTGATTCAGTGACGTTTTCGATGATGCGTCCGACGATATTCAGCGCGGCAACCGACGGTAGCGGCTGCTCTTTGAACCAGAGGCCAGTGTGGTACCTGTGTTCAAGCTCGCCGCCAACAGCATTGTCCCAGAAAAACGGCGCCATATTCAACACTTTTGCTTTGAGATAAGAACGAGTCAGCCGGTTAACTTGTTCCAGCAGATATTTGTGGTTGTGCAATTCGGCAAAGTCTATGAAATATCCGTATTCAGATACGAAAATCTTATTTCCGGCACATGCCGGGCGAATTGCAGCAAGCGCATCGCGCCGACGCTTTTCGAGGTCGCGTTCCGTACCTGTGGGCGGACGCCCCGGCCCTATCCAACGCGGTTGCGGATAACAGTCCAGGCCGAAACTGTTCAGGTGTTTGCCCGTACGTTGATATACCGCTTTTGAATATGCATATGCGTAATGTGAGTCCACATCGCTTGGACGTACGGCTGAAATACTTGCGTCCGGCACGGCTCTTTTTATCTCTTCTGCTGCAATTTGTATCTGACGGCTTACTGTCTCAACCGGTTTTCCAAGCACATACGGGCCTTCTATTGCATCCGGGTAAATACTCTTGTAGTATATGTTCATCCCAAGCAGAACGTCTATTTCGAGTCCGATTTCGTAAATGTCAAACACGTCCTTGTAATCGGACAAAAAGTTTCTGACGAAATTGCGCCATTCGACCTCGAGTTTGTCATCCGGCGGGACAAGCCTGTGAATCCACATATTGTGCTCGGCAGCCTTTTTCACGATTTCCTTCGGCTGCATCCATTCCGGAGCAGCGGTTGAAAACGCGGCTTTGAGCTTGAAACCCTGTTTTTTCAGATCGCGACAATCGTCAAGGTCAAACTTTAACTTTCCTTTCTCTCGTTCGCTCAGATGCCAGATAATCCCTTTGTCAAGCCATTTTACGCCTATGAGTTTTGCCGCATCAAGGTAAAATGCAGCTTTGTTGAGACCTATTACAGGTTCAATGCCTTTTACAACAGGTTCGGGCGGACGCGCCAGCACTAGCGAAGCATGCTCGCCGGGGAGCCCCGGCAGTTCTGCTGCAATTCCAAACCAGCCGCTGTTTCCCGGCTGTATTTTAAATTCAAAAAAGCCATTCCCGTCTGAATCAAAATCTATTTTATGTTTATATTCCGCCACAGTCAAACCGAGATAATTTGTAATTTTTATCGCGAGCAGTTTTTTCCGTTTTTCTGGTGCAACGCGTACAAGTTTGACGCGGCAGTTCACCGGTGCGTCAAACGGATAAACATTTCCTTTCGGTTCAGGTAGTTGAAGGGTTAGACATTTGGCCGGTTGTTCCCATTCCAAGGCGGTTTCACCTGTATTGAGCATGAATTTATCGAACTGCGCCGGACCGTTTTCCACGCCGTAATAGAGGGAATAATAGCAGCCGTCGTCCGCGGTGAACGTATAAGAATAGCGCTTCCACTCGGTTGAAAGATAGATAGCCGATTTTGCGCGCATCCTGAGAACCTCCGGCCACGAGCTGTTCAGGCGTGTAGTCATCAGGAATGCCTGAGTGCCTTGCTTTGCTCCCTTTGCCCAGAAAGAAACCGTGTGTTTGCCCGCTTTGAGCTTGACATCTTTCACACCCATTCCACAAAATTCCAAGAGTTTGATACTGCTTTGACTTTTCCAGCCTGTTGTTTTGTCTGCACACCATTTCGGAGCTTCGGGCGTGGAGTTTGTCCACGGTCCGCCCGTCATACTCACGGTTTCCGATTCCACGTCGGCATCGCCTGATAACAAATTACGCGACTGCCCGACCGCCACGGATACACACAAAAACAGCATTGGAATAATTAAATGTCGGAATTCCAGTTTCATTACCTGTGCCTTTCCGTTAGTTGTTAAGGAAGTTGGACTGCATCGCGGCGGAAAGAGATATTCCACGGCTGTGTGGAGCCGACAAGATTCACGTCGGTCAACAGCCGGTATGGGACAGGGACCACGTTTCCCGCTACCATAAGAACATTCGGCTTGTGATTCCCGTGCCTGGCGATGATGGTTGACGGAGTCGTGACCGTCGTGTAAAAGACAGTCCAGTGTCCGCCTGTATCACGGCCTTCGCCGTTCAGTTCCGTCACCAGCAGATGACCGCTCGGATGCGGGATGGACGCTATCTTCACAGGCCATTGGATCCCAACCCATGACGGAGGAGGAGAACCGATAAGCGAGTTCATCCCGTATGATATGCGCTCACGCTGGAACGATATACATTTTGGCATATGCACATCCGTAGGACACGCAAACACGCTTCTTTTCCAACTTTCGATATTTTTGATGATGTTTGGCGAAACGTATTCCGCGACATGTGTACTCCAGGCTATCGGCCAGCCACCGGCCTGAAGCATCGTTCCGTTCCAATCGTCGAAATAACAGTTTGCACCCACTCCTTGCTGCTTCAAATTGTTCATGCAACTTACCGCCTGGGCTTTTTGTTTCGCCCGGTTCAGGGCGGGAAGCAGCATTCCCGCAAGAATCGCGATGATCGAAATCACAACGAGTAGTTCTATGAGTGTAAAATTATTTCCACTCCTTATTTTTCTGCAACTCTTTTTCGTTTTTTCGTTACTCATTTTTTCCTTCTCTTTCTCGCGAAGCCTTTTCCTTCAGCGTGTTTAAGGTTAATGGTTGTTTAACTGGCTAGATTCCTTTTTTTATATTTTTTGTACCATTGTGTGGTTTTGTTACAGAATCGCGTAAAATCAAGACAGGCGGGACAAGGAAATAACCGGGCTTGACCGGAATAATATCGGATTTTTTATCAAGCAGCATTTTGACAGCCAGCTTGCAGCGTTCGGAAACGGATTCTTCAATGGATGCTAGCGGCGATATTGCATAGGTGCAGAACTCTTTGTTTCCGAAGCCGAATGTGGAAAAATCTTCCGGAAGGGTAAACCCCATTTTAATGGCGACCCGCTGAGCAATCAAAGCGAGAGAATCAGCGATGGCAAACAGGGCAGTCGGACGTTGTTTTTGGGGGTAAGACAGCAGGCGTCCGATATTTTTTTCAATGTCATCTGAACAGAAAATCAACTTTGGGTCGGGCGTGAGACCGGCTTTTTTAAGACCGCTTAGATATCCGTCGTGCCGTTCGACCTGATAGTGATATTCATGGGGCGCACATGCAAGAGCTATGCGGGAGTGCCCGAGCTCAATCAAATGGGAAACCACCATCTCCGCGCCCGCGAAATTATCCGTGTTGATACACGCGAAACCATTGCAGGGATGTTCGTAAGTATAAACAAGTTCAAGCCCCAGACGTCTGGCGTAATAGCCTGTTTCAGTGCGTTTGGAAGAGTTGACACTCATTGAGACGATCTGTTTGATGCGGTTGCCGCTTATTTCGTCGAATGTTCGTTTGAGGTCGTCATCTGCAAAAACCTTTACCCCGTAATTCCGGTTTGAACACTCCCGTATTATTCCGCCCAGGTTAGGCGAATACTGATAAAATTTGTTACTGCTGAATTCACCTATGACTGCTATGGTGTTGACCTGCCCCGTGCGGATTGACACCGCATTTATATTGCGCTGATACCCCAGTTCTTTTGCTGTTCTTAATATGCGTTCGCGTGTTTCAGGTTTCAGACGCTTTGACAGCGCGTCTGCTTTCAGCGTATGGGATACTGTTGATTTATCCACATTCGCAAGCTCAGCTATGTCTTTTAGTCTCACATTCATGATCGTTAGCCTCGTTTTTTTGTTGTTCAACCGATTGAACTAGTAATTAGTTTACACCTGTTCAACTTTATGTCAAGCGGGTGAATTAAAAAATTTATCTTTTTTTGCCGATGCTGGAGATATGCGAGCTCACGGCGGGAAGAATTGCATCCTCCCGGCTTCCTTCACATGCGGCGGAAGTTATTCTTTCAAGCGTCTCCGGAGACCCATCGAGATTTTATTCGCCGCTTTGAAGGTTCGGATGAAATACGACGACGATTGAAATCCGCAATTCCAGGCGATTTCCCCGATCGTCATATTGGTTTCGTTCAGCAGGCGCACCGCCTTGTTCATCTGGTATTTGCGCACATATTCCTTAACAAGTCAAAAAGAACGGTGGCGGGAGGCGGCGGAAAAGATTTCACTCGAAACCCTCTCCCGGGAACAATGAAAGCACCATGAATCCGGCTTCGCCTGCCACCCTGCGAATCGGTTATATCCACAACAAAAGCGCCAACGGTTTATGGGCCGACGGACATGTCGATTCATCCAACCATTATCTTCCGCGGAACGCCACGCTTGCGCGGGACTGAAATATAGCCGGTTTCCTTGCGATACAATAAAACATCCGGTTGAATTTTCCGGAATTCCGATGTATTTTTCCGGGATTGTCGGGAACGGACGTTTTTCCGTCCGGTCATTGCGCGGGCCAACCGCCACTGCGGACTTCCCGAAAATTATTGACGCTTTCCCGGATCTCGGCCGGGATTGAAAAGGAGGAGCCCATGACAGAAAAAAATTATACCATCCGGCGTCTTCGCCGGGATGAACTCGATTTCCCGATCGGTCTTGCCGCGGCGGAGGGATGGAATCCCGGAAAACACGACGCGGACAGTTTCTATGCAGCCGATCCGGACGGTTTCCTTGTAGGGGAACTCGACGGCGAACCCGTCTCGACGATCTCGGCCGTCCGCTACGGAAAAAATTTCGCCTTTCTCGGTCTCTACATCGTGAAACCGGAACAACGCGGATATGGATACGGCCTGAAAATCTGGCAGGAAGCCTGCCGTTTTTTGGGCGGACGCATCGTCGGTCTGGACGGAGTTCCCGCCCAGCAGGACAACTACCGCAAGTCCGGCTTCACGCTGGAGTATCGCCATATCCGTTTCCAGGGGACCGGAGATGCCGGATCCTCTGTCCTGGATGACGCAAGCATTGCTCCCGTGTCGGAGTTTCCCTTTGCCGAACTGGCAGCCTATGACCGGTCGCTTTTCGGCGCGACGCGCGAAAATTTCCTGGGAAGCTGGATCACCCGTCCGGGAACCGTTTCGCTGGGCATTCGCGGGAAAGACGGAAAACTGAACGGATTCGGCGTTCTGCGCCCCTGTCGGAACGGATATAAGATCGGTCCCCTGTTCGCCGAAACGCCGGAGTCGGCGGAACGGCTGTTCCGGGCGCTGATCCGGCACGTTCCCGCCGGAAAATCCTTCTTCCTCGACGTCCCGGAAAAAAATCCGGCCGCCCGGAAGATGGCCGAGACCCGGAACATGCGGCCGATGTTCGAGACGGCGCGGATGTATGCCAACGGAAACCTGAACCTGCCGACCGCCCGGATTTTCGGGACCACGACGCTGGAACTGGGGTAAGTTTTTTCAGCCATGAATTCCCTCCATCCATACGCCGAACTGAAAGAACGGCTGGCAAAATCCAAATTCCGCACCCGCTTCCGTCTGAACGAGGCCGGGCGAGCCTATATCGCCGCCCGGGGCTGGGGCGTCCTTGAAACGCAGGCGGAGGAAATCATCCGCAAGCGTCTGGCTCCGGCATTTCCTGAAAAGGACGGCAGACAGACTCCCATGCGCGGACACGTGGTGTTCGTCGCCCAGCACGCCACGGCGACCTGCTGCCGGGGGTGTCTTGTCCGGTGGCATTCGATCCCGGCGGGAAAAGCTCTTTCCGACGCGGAGATTGAATATATTGTCCGGATGATCCTCGGCTGGCTCCGGGACCAGGCGGGCGATCTCTCCGCTTATCCGCACACGCCGGACCTGTTTCCGGTCCCTCCCGGCATGTCTTCATAAAATAAACTATTTAATTTTTTAATTGTTTTGTTTGAAAACTTTCATGGAGGGTGTATATTGTCGCCGGAAACCCGAAAAGGTGCATCGATGAAAAACAAGATTTTCCTCACCGCTTTCATTAAACTGTTCAATCTGGCCGGAAGGATCAGCGGCTCCACGTGGGCCAAAAACCCGTCGGAACTGGGCAAAATGAACTTCAAGGAATACCAGGCGCTGATGATGACCTACAGTCATCCGTTCATGTTTTCCCGGGAGATCACACTGAAAGAACTGGCGGAGCGGATGAACATGCAGATGCCGGCGGAATCGATTCTGGTCACCAAGATGGTCCGGAAGAAACTGCTGTGCCGGACGGTCGATCCCAACAACCGACGCTGTGTGCGGATCTCCGTGGCGGCCCGCGGACGCCGGAAGCTGGATGCCATGCTTCCCGAGTTTGAAAAGATCATCGGAGAATTGGACGGACTGCTTTCCAAAAAGGAAGTGTCCACATTCTGCGCGATCATCAATAGATTTCACAATTACTTTTTCCAGAAAGACGGCAGGGAGGACACGAAATGAAGCCGCTTTTCAAAAAAATCATCGTCGTCTTCCTTCTCTTCGCATGCGCCGCGACCGGATGGATTTTCCGGAAGGAAATCGGAGAATACATAAACGGCAAGGAGGTGGAACTGACCCTTTACGGGAATGTGGACGACCGGGAAGTGAATCTGGTCTACATCGTCCCTGAAATCGTCAAGGAAGTGTTGGTGGAGGAAGGAGCCGTCGTAAAGAAAGGCGACCTTCTCGGAAGTCTGGAAACTGTCCGGATCGAAAACAATGTCAAGGCGGCCAAAGCCGCGATGGAGGCCGCCGGAGCCGCCGTGGAAGTCGCCCAGGCGGGCTACGACAAGACCAAGAACGGCCCGCGGGAAGAGGAAATCGAAATGGCCCGCGCTTCCGTGGCCGAGAGCAAGGCGAAAATCCCCGCGGCGGAAAACTACTATCTGCGGCAGAAAAGTTTGAGCATAACCAATGCCGTTTCGATTCAGACGGCGGAAAATGCCGAGGCGCTGCATCTGCTGCTGAAAGCACAGTTGAAGAATGCGGAAGAAAAACTCAAGATGCTGATCGCCGGGTCGCGCAAGGAAGACATCGCTTCCGCCGCGGCCTCGCTTTCCCAGGCGAAAGCGCAGCTTGCCCAGGCGGAGGCGCAGTATGCCATCCAGCTCCGGATGCTTGCGGACACCCGGCTGTATGCCCCGCGCGACGGCATTATCCGCAACCGCATCCTCGAACCGGGCGAAATGGCAACCACCCAGACGACCGCGCTGATCCTGTCGGTGATGTCCCCGAAATGGATCCGGGTTTACATGCCGGAGACGCTTCTCAACAAAATCCGACAGGGCGGCAAGGCGAAAATCCATTTCGACAGCATGCCGGGAAAACCTTTCGACGGATGGGTCGGCTACATCTCCCCCAACGCGGAATTCACGCCCAAAAATGTGGAAACGCCGGAGCTCCGGACCGCTCTTGTGTATGAGTTCCGCGTGTATGTCAACGATCCTGAAAACCAGCTCAAGCTCGGGTCTCCGGCCACCGTCGTGTTCCCGGGAGTCATGGTCAAGAAGGGACGGTTATGAACACGGTCGAATGCCGAGGTCTTTCCAAAATTTTTCCGGACGGGAAGGACTCCATTCAAGCTCTTTCCGATATCACATTTACCCTTCCGTCCGGGAAAATCGTGGGACTGCTCGGCCCCGACGCCGCCGGAAAAACCACCCTGCTGCGCCTTCTCTGCGGGCTGATGAAACCGACCTCCGGTTCGGCAAGCGTACTCGGATTCGACACGGTGAAACAGGCCGGAGAGATTCAGAAACGGATCGGCTACATGCCGCAGAAGTTCGGGTTGTATGAAAACTTGAGCGTGGAGGAAAATATGCGTCTGTACGCCGATCTCCACGAAGTCCGGCAGGAGATTCAGCCGGAACGTTTTGCAAAGCTTCTTGAAATGACGATGCTTTCCCCTTTCCGCACACGCATGGCGGGCGCCCTCTCCGGCGGCATGAAACAGAAGCTGGCGCTCATCTGCGCGCTCGTTTCCGAGCCGGAACTGATGATTCTGGACGAGCCGACCGTGGGAGTGGACGTGCTCTCGCGCCGCGAACTCTGGATCATCCTGCGGCAGATCGTCAATGAGGGCCGGATGACCGTCATCGCCAGCACGGCCTATCTGGACGAGGCGGATTACTGCGACC
This sequence comes from Lentisphaerae bacterium ADurb.Bin242, assembly GCA_002069785.1. Classification (GTDB taxonomy): domain Bacteria; phylum Verrucomicrobiota; class Lentisphaeria; order Victivallales; family UBA1829; genus SIG94. The sequence goes on from MWCA01000031.1 coordinate 47,983, forward strand.
GCACGCTGATTCTGTTCGAAGGAAAACTTCTTGCGGACGCCCCGCCGGCGGAAATCCTGGCCAAAGCATCGAAATACGTCGAAAAACCGACCTTTGAAAACGGCTTTCAGATTCTGCTCTCCGGAAGCGTTCCGCCCCGTCTCGAGCGGAAACATCCGGTCCGGGCGGACGCTCCGGTCCTGATTCATGCGGAAAAGATCATCAAGAAGTTCGGCTCCTTCACGGCCGTCGATCAAGTCAGCTTCGATGTCCGGAAAGGGGAAATCTTCGGACTTCTCGGAGCCAACGGCGCCGGAAAAACCACAACCTTCCGGATGCTCTGCGGGCTGTCCGCCAGCGACGGCGGTGTCATTGAGATCGCCGGCGTGAATCTGCGTCACGCCCCCAGCAAAGCCCGCTGCCGAATCGGGTTCATGGCACAGAAGTTTTCGCTTTATTCCGACATCACCGTGCGGCAGAATCTGGAGTTCTTCGGCGGCGCCTACGGATTGTACGGCGACAAGCTCGGGGAACGGGTGGAATGGGCTTTCGACCGCTTCAGCCTGCGGAATTTCGCAGATTCAAACACCGGCAAACTCCCGCTCGGCTACAAACAACGGCTCAGCATGGCCTGCGCACTGCTGCACGAACCGGAAATCCTGTTCCTCGACGAGGCGACCAGCGGCGCGGACCCGATGGCGCGGCGGGAGTTCTGGCAGCGCATCATGGAGCTGGCCGACAACGGCGTGGCGGTCATCATCACCACCCACTTCCTCGACGAGGCGACCTATTGCGACCGCATGGCCATCATGCAGGACGGCGTCATTACAGCCTCCGGAAGCGTGGAAGAAATCATCCGCCAGGGAACCCTGCCGGACGGTGAAACGCCTTCCCTGGAGGACGCGTTTGTCAACATCATCCGGAATTTCCGGAGGGAGCACGAACACGCATGAACCTGAAACGCCTGAACACCCTGATCCGCAAAGAGCGCAAACAGCTGATCCGCGATCCGTTCAACCTGATCGTCGGAATTCTGATGCCGATCGTCCTTCTGCTGATCTTCGGCTACGGAATGAGCGTGGACATCAAAAACATCCAGCTTGCCATCGTGGAGCCGGAGAAATCGGACATGAGTTCCGAAATCGTAGCGCGCTTCGAGGCGTCGAAATTCTTCATCACCCGCGTCTACCGCAATACGCCGGAAGCGGTCCGCGCGGTCGAAAACCATCAGTCGGACGCCTGTCTTTTCCTGCCGCAGGACCTTCCGAAAAAGATCGCTTCCGGCAATGTTTCCTTCCTGATCGTCACCAACGCGACGAATCCCTCCCAGGCGATGCTCAAGGAAAACTACATCAAATCCATCATCAGCTCCGCCTTCTCCCCGGAACAGAAAATCGCCGTCAACCTCGTGACCATGAAATCGAGGATGTGGTTCAACGAATCGAACAACAGCCGTTATTTCATGATTCCCGGCGTCATCGTCATCATCATGTCGCTGATCGGCACCATGCTCACCGCCATGCTGATGGCCAAGGAATACGAACACGGCAACCTGGAAAGCATGTTCGTGACCCCCATGACCAGCCTCGAAATCCTGATCGCCAAAGCCGTCAACAACTTTGTGCTCGGAACGATCGGGCTCGCCATGTCGCTGGCGGCGGCCTACTGGCTCTTTGACGTGCCGATCCGGGGCAGCCTGTGGGTAGTCCTCCTCGGATGCGGAGTGTACCTCATCATGGCGCTCTGTTTCGGACTTCTGCTCTCCAGCATCACCAAAAACCAGTTCGTGGCCAGCGAAATGACCCTGGTGTTCACGTTCATGCCGGCCATGCTCCTTTCCGGGTTCCTCTATGAAATCGAAAACCAGCCCGTCTTCATTCAATATATCACGTATCTGGTCCCGGCCCGCTATTTCGTCGATTTCCTTCAGACCAGTTTCCTGGTCGGAAATGTATGGCCGAACATCCTCAAGAACGTGACCGTGCTGTCCGGATTCGCATTGTTCATGATGATCCTCGCCATCTGGAAAAATCCGAAATCGCTGGAGGGGTGAAATCATGAACACGGTCCGGAGAATGCGCGCGCTGCTGCACAAAGAGCTGATCCAGCTTCTCAAAAATCCGAAAACCCGCTGGACCCTGTTCGTGCCGCCGATCATCCAGCTGGTGGTGCTCGGCTACGCAGCCACCATGTACCTGAAGGAAGTCCGCTTCGCCGTGCTCGACCATTGCCGCTCCGAGGCGTCGAGACAGTTGATCGCGAAGTTCTCCGGGAACCGGATCTTCCGCCGGCAGTCCCCCCTCCGCTCGGAAAAGGAGATGGCCGAACGGATCAGCAACCGGGACCTCAAACTGGCGCTGGTCATTCCGGAAGACTTCGAACGGGCCCTCGCCGGGCGCGCCGCGCCGGAGGTCCAGGTCATCGTGGACGGCAGGAACTCCAGTTCGGCGGGGCTGGCCATTGGATACGCGCAATCCATTCTCGACGCCTTCAACCGGGACCGCGTCCCCTCCTCCACCGCAATCCAGATTCGAAGCCGGGCCTGGTACAATCCGAATTTCGAGGCCACTTACTTCATGCTCCCGGCCCTGCTCGCCGTCATCTCTCTGCTCGACATCCTGATGCTGGCCACCATGTCGCTCGCCAAGGAACGCGAAGAGGGAACGTTCGACCAGCTGCTGTTGACGCCGTTCAGCTCCGGCGAAATTCTGGCCGGAAAAGCGCTTTCAACTATGTTCGTCGGCCTCTGCCAGCTGACCACAGGAGTGCTGGTGATCCGTTTCTGGTACCAGATACCGTTCATGAGTTCCTACTTCCTGCTCTACGGCTTGTTTTTTTCCTTCCTCTTTTCCTCGATCGGCATCGGTCTTCTGAACTCGGTGCTTTCGAAAAACCTCCAGCAGGGAATGTTGACGGTTTTTACCGTCAGCATTCCTTTCGCGACCCTGTCGGGCATGGCCACGCCCATCGAGAGCATGCCCGACTTCCTCCAGACGGTGACGCTCATCAATCCGATCCGGCACGGAGTCACCGCTCTCCAGCGGATTTTCCTCGAAGGAGCCGGTTTCACCGACATCTGGGAGACCTTCGTCATCCTCTGGGTGATCGGAGTCTTCATGTTCACCGCCGCCTATCTTCTTTTCGAGCATCAGCGGAAAAACTGATCCGCTCCGCCGCTCTGCAAGTCGCTGAAAAATCGCTGATTTCGTGCTGCCGTTTTAAATATTTCAAATAATTAAACAATATCACTTGACAAAATGAAATTTATGATTTATAATTATAATCAATTGAAAAAACAGGAAACTTCATCTGGAGGAAAACCATCGTGAAAATACCGGTCACACATCTTTGTTATCCGCTCGCAAGTCTGCCGGATTCCGTCCATGCTCCCATTCTGCGCGAATATGCGGCGAACGGAGCGAAGCATATTGTTCTGGCTTCCTCGCTCATCGGACGGATGCTTCAGGAGCCGGATTTCATCTTCAAGATGAAAAAGACGCTTGCCGAAACCGGGCTTGACTTCTGCGACGCCCATGCTCCGTGGGGCACATGGTCCGATTTGGGCATACCGCTCGGCGAATACCGTAAACTGGCGGTCGCGCAGCAGAGGGCGGCCATCCGCCTCTGCGGAATTTTCGGCGTAACGACCATGGCGTTCCACACCGGCACCACTTTCAACAGCGTGTTCGGCAAAAACCGGACGCTCGAAGACTATTATCAGGCTCTTTTGCGTTCGCTTGAAGAACTTCTGCCGACTGCGGACGAGTGCGGAGTCATCATCGCGCTGGAGAATCAGGGAACACCGCTCAATCATTCCGGACGACTTTTGCGGATCGTTCAGGAATTCAACTCGCCGCGGCTCGGGCTCTGTTACGACACGGGGCACGGCAATGTGGCCGAGAAAGGACGCGGCTGCCCCGAAAAAACGTATCTGCCGGGGATCTGGAACGATGCGGGGCTTGAGGTCGAATGGGAGGAGAACCTGATTGAAAAATTCCTGCCCTGGCTGGTGAACTGCCATTTGCATGACAACGACGGGATGAACGATCAGCACAAACTCCCCGGCGACGGCGTCGTCGACTGGAAACGCATCGTTTCGAATCTTGAGAAGGCTCCGCGTCTGCATAACATTCAGAACGAGGCCATCACCACATATCCGAACGGCTATACGATCAAAGGCGCATGCCGTCTGTTCAATGAGCTTGTCGGGCACATCGAGCAAGCTGGAAAGGACAAAAAATGATCAAGCACAAACACCAGCAATTGTTTGACCTTCTCCAGAAGGAGCTGCGGGACGGCGCCTGGCCCGAAGGGACCAAGCTGCCCAACCTCAAAGAACTGGCCGCGCAATATTCCGTCAGCATCAACGTTGCCTCGAAAGCCGTCGAACTGCTCAAGGACGTCAGGCTGGTCACGGTCAAGGTTGGCGATGGAATTTACTCGGCCACCTCCGGACAGCCCGAATTCTTTGAATTCAAATACTCCGGCGACCGTCTGTTCGGACGTTATTACGGAGCGAAACAGCTGAATGTTCTTCTGGAAGACTGTACGGACTGGCAGCTGGAATTCTGGAATCCCTTTTTCGAGAAGATTTCCGTGGAAAATCCGGATATCGAACTCAAAGTCAGCTACAACCGGCAGGACGGCGCAACCCCGGAAAAATTTGATCTGGGGTTCGGATGTCCCGGGTTTCTGTACAAAAACGGGTTCACCCCCGAAACTTCCGCCGGAGAAAACTTCCTCCATGAATTTTACGGAGACGTTTACAAGAATCTGCTGATTCCCCCCGGCGCGGTTCCCTATGGAAAAAACGTTTATCTCCCGTATGGTTTCATTTATTACCGTCTCCTGACCGCCGACAAAGAATTCACGGAACCCAGGCCGGGAGAAAATGTGCTGGATTATATTGAACGTCACGCCAAAAAGTTCAAAAAAGCAGTCGGATACGCCATTGAAAACTGCGAACGTTTTCTGGCAAATTCCGGACTGTCCTTTGCTTCAGACGGCGATACGGTTTTCCAGATGCCTCCCCGGGAAAAAATGCTCTCCGTATTTCACCGAATACGTGACCTATATCAAACCGGACATCTCATCTTCCCGCATGGTCATTTCTCCGATTATGATGAAATTTACAAGATGCCGAGAACCCAATCCATCCGGATTGCCGAATATGGAATCAACCGGGGAAATGAATCCGACAAGCGGCTTCTCGAACGGGGACTCCGTCTTCTGCATTATCCCGCCGGAAAAGGACAATACCATGTTCCCATGGTTTGCGCGGTCCGGGCCGATACCCTCTTTCCCGAAGAGTGCTACCGGATACTGCTGACTCTTCTGCGGGAGGAAAATCAGAAATCCATGCGGGAAAACCGGGTGGCCCAGACCATCCTGCCCGGATTGTGCCCGGAGGATATCCGCCCTTCCCTGCCCCCGAAGAGGATCATTACCCGCGATTCCAGCCTTCCGCAGAAATACGATGAGGTGATCAATTATATCGTGGATTGGGAATTCTTCTATTATCTGGAAGGCCGCCGCAATGAGGAAGTCTTTACACTGATTGAGAAAAAAGCAGAACATTTTTTGAACAGGAAAACGAAAGGATAAGGAGGAAATGAAAATGTCGGCAGGAAACAAAAGAATGACGAGAAAGAAATTCACGCTCATAGAACTTCTAATAGTAATCGCAATCATTGCGATTCTGGCCGGAATGCTTCTGCCGGCCCTCCATACAGCCCGGGAAAAGGCGCGAGCGATATCCTGTGCAAGCCAGTTGAAACAATTCGGCCTCCGGTTCAATATGTATCTTTCGGACTATGAATATTTCCCAAAAGCGGCGGACTGGTCATCCATCCTCTGCGCCTACAGCTACAAGGACGTGCCGGACGAGCTTCTGAAAGGCAGTTTATATCCGTCAACAGCCCATTACAGGACCAGGCCCATCTTCAAGGATTTCGTTTGTCCCAAGGCGGAATGGATATGGGGACAGTATCTGAGCGGTTCCTGGGCGGCATGGTTTGGCAATTATGCAAGCAACGGAAGCATCATGGAAAACGGAGGGTATTGTTCAAAATCTCTGAAAGTCAATCAGATATTCCATCCGTCCGGGACAGGGCTGATGTGGGAGGGGAAATATTTCACCGGCTCCACCCTGTATCCGGCAGCCGGATCGACCTCGTGGAATACCACTTCCGGTTTCCTGGATTGGCGGCACAATCGCTCCATGAACATAGTTTACCTGGCCGGACATGTCCGCCAAGCCAAGATCAAATCTTTCATCCCGATCGACTGGTCTACGGATGTATACGGCTATGGAACCAAATCCCTGTATGCCCGCAATGGTCTATTGTTCGGACAGCCCGTTGTAAATTATTTTGCAGAATAAAGGATGTGCGATATGAAAAAACTTTTTATCCCGATGATTCTTTTTGCCTTCTCGCTGTGTCTTTTTGCGGACTCGCCCCGAGGATTCACGGCCCGCTTTGAAGCCGATTCCGTCCACGGCGTGAAAAGCAGCCAGGCAGCAGTCGAAGGAAAAACTCAAAAGCCGCCCGCATTTGTTCCGGGCATCAGCAAAAATGCCCTGCTGCTTGAAAAAGACGAACTCCGATTCCCATGCAAAGACAATTTGAGCGTCAACAGCGGCGCGGTCTCCTTCTGGTTCAAACCGCTGGACTGGGGCGACAAGCCCATTCATTTTCTGCCGATTTTTGCCGTGGACGGCGGGAACGGCGG
>MWCA01000032.1 GCA_002069785.1 Lentisphaerae bacterium ADurb.Bin242
TCTCTTGACTGGAACTTCCTTCCCATTATCGTTTGTCTTACCATCTTCTTAATTTTCAATTTTGATACCTGCTGTAATTGTTGGCTCTTTCTTTATCGAAACAGATACATTTGTTCTTGTTGCTGCATAGTTTTAATCCATAATTCTGTGTAGCACTCTTTATCTGGTATTCCTACCATTAATGCCAAATTGAAGCAATGCTGTATGAACTTCGAGATTGCATCCTGCATCTATCCACTCCTGAATTGTTTTGAATTCTACTTTCTCATCATGATATTTTTGACGAAGCCCCAATTGTTTTTACCTGATGCAAAATTAGAGTACAGCACAACCGCTGGTTGCTACGGGTCGATTTTACAATCTTGAACAATAGGCTCTGTTTGCTCTATCTTCCTTTTTTCTCCAGACCGCCAACAGAAAAACGAGTATAGGAGCTTCTTCTCTTGTTGCATCCCTCTCTCTGCACTCTTTGATGGCATCGTTAAAAAAAATATGTTGAACTTCTAAAAATAAATGAAGATGAAAAAGATCGAGAACAGTTTTTGCGTGAGTGGATTTATTGGTCAGGATGCTACAATCCGTGAGTTTCAAAATGCCGTTTAGCTGTCAGCCATGGTGAAAAGGATAAAGAGGGTAAGGTCCAGTACACCTCTGCATTTGTAAACTTAGAGGCATGGCGCAAGAACGAAGCCAAGTCTTCCTTCGACATTTTGAAGAAAGGGACACTCATTACCTGTCAAGGATATCTGAAACCTGAAACTTGGACAGGTGAAGATGGTAAAGAACGTAACCGTATTAATTGGGTAGTAACAAAGTTCTATCCTGCCGAAGAGATTGAACAGGGAAAGAAAGGCTAAACACCTTTCTTATCTCTCATAAGGAGCGGTCTTCGGATCGCTCTTTTTGTGTATTCTCACATCTCTTTTATAGTTATACTTTTATAATTGTTCTCCGCACAGAACTACAGTATTGCCACACTAATACGTAGCCAATACAGGTTTTATCTGCCTCTTATTTCTGCCGCAAAGGTATGTCCGCCAAATTCCCACCAATGAACCTTGTATGTTTTTTTAATTTCCCTTTGGTCAAAAAAACATGCATGAACCCTTGGCTTGAAGAAATTTTCGGCGAACCAAATAAGGCAGCATAATAAGAGGATCAGATAAACCTCATTAGTATTAACTTTTAAATTATATGTGATGGCAAATGCGTGTATTTCAGAGTATAAGCTCTGTGGAAATAAGGGAATGATAAATCAATTATTCTCAAAGTTTGAGAAGATTTTCCATGCTGACAGAAGTGAACATGCCGATAGGAAAGGTACGTATCTTCCTATGCCTTGGTTGGGATATGTAGTAAAGGAGATTTTGGAGTTAGACCCGGAAAGGGATGACATCTACTGCCGAGGTATAATATCTTACATTGACGAAAAGGTAACAAACTGCGATGATGATACTGCTTTTTTCCAAATTCAGACAGAAACGGCTTGGGTTCCCATGAACGGGGTATTTAAGCTGATAGAAGAAAAATTTGGTATAGAGGTTTTCTATATCGCTGAAGAACTGGCTATGGGAATTTTTGAAGGAAATGATACAGAGGGTCGTTTCTTTACAGACCGCTATATATTGGATGATACAGAACTTGATATGGACTATTTTGACAGTTTTGACGATTTGGCTTCTGTTATCAACGACTTGATAGGAGAAAAGCCAAATATCTTTGATGATATTCAAGGAATAATCTCCAAACATGAGCTTGATGAACGCATCATGGTTTACGAAATTGAATATGTTTCCCTATCTGATTAGAAACATACATATATACCCGTTGGCGGAATTAAATAAGCGCATATTTAAGTCTGCCAATAGGTTTGTTGTTAATGTGGTTTATATATTGAAGGATTGTAAATGCACTTATTTTCCCTAGTATTCTGGTAAACAATCCTACTGTATCTTTAGCATAATTTCTCACTATCATGAACTGATCGCATAGTTGTGAGAAATCCGTTTCGATTCTTTTCCTGGCTTTAGCAAATGGGATGAATGTAGGACTCCAGTCCTTTTGGTTCAGTCTATATGGAACTTCAAGTCTTATATTTGCAGTCTCAAACAAATCCAGTTGCACATTCTTACTAATATATCCTCTATCTCCGAGAATGCTGCAGTCATGATATTCATATTTGATATTTTTAAGATAATTGATATCGTGAACACTTGCTTTTGTCAGGTCAAAGGAATGGATAACTCCACTTAAACCGCAAATAGCGTGTAATTTATATCCATAGTAATAATTCTTCTGAGATGCACAATATCCGAATGATGGAGCTTTACTATAATCGTTTCTGCCCATTTTACAACGTTTCCCTCTAGCTACCCGGCATACCTCTATAGGTTTTGAATCAATACAGAAATATTCTTCACCACCATCTATCTTCTCAGCTATTCTTTTACGGATAGTGTCGCATAAGGTTGATGTAGTTTTACGCCTGTCATTATACTGGCGTCTTGAAATCAGATTGGGCATTTTATCCTTATACTCAGAAAGTCTAATGAAAAGATTACTTTCACTATCTATACCCATGGCTTCGGATGTAAGGTTCAAAGCTATAACTTCTATATCTGAAAACTTGGGAACAACACCTGGACGAGGAATATTTCCCTTCTCATTTATGAGGTTATCGCCAAATTGCTTGCAAATCTTAAGAATTTTACTGAATATTGTATATAAATTGTGCATATATTGATGATATATTAAAGGTTTGACCATCTCTAATATACTATAAATCAATAATATGCACAACTTTTTAAACATCAATATATTATCTTTTTAATTCCGCCAACGGGTTATACCACTATAAACAGCTAAAAATATTCCTTTATCAGCCAATATAAAGTATTTAAGTGGTTGAGTCATGACTTTTAAACCAAGTATTTACCTATCTTTGCGAATAAGAAGTTAACATCGATATTAGAATGAGAGCACAAGTAAGAAAAACATTATTCATCCTGATCTGTCTATTACCCTTTTACACATGGGCTCAAACCGGAAAGTTCTACTCTTCGGATAAAGAGTTATCAAACAGTCTTATCAATAAAGTATATCAGGATCGAAGAGGATTTATCTGGATTAGTACTGAAAACGGATTAAACCGTTTTGACGGCAACCGTTTCACCATTTATAAGCATAATTCAGCCGATAGTACTTCACTAAAAAACAATTACGTAAGAACCATGTTCGAAGACAGTGGCAGTCGCTTTTGGATAGGCTGTATCAATGGATTACAATTATACAACCGTGCTACAGACTCGTTCAAAGAAATACGTATTCACCGAGAAGACGGAAAAAAGAATCCTCATGTTACCTCTATTATAGAGCGCACCAACGGAGACATTTGGATTGCCACATCCGGGCAAGGCATTATATCGCTGAAAAAGGGAAAAGGAGTCAATGAATTCCGGAAAGAAAAGAATCTGATTGATCGGATGAACAGTAATTTCATGAATGTTATTTATGAAGACTCTCAAAAGAATCTATGGATAGCAACTGAAGACAAGGGGCTTTTCAAATACAATCCCGAAACCAATGCCTGGCGGCTGGTCAACGGCGAATCGGACGGCTTTTCCGGGCTGGCGGCGGACCGCTACGGGGATGTTCTGGCGTTGAAGATTTATACGGCGGCATGGGTCCCGTATCTGGGGAATGTCGCGGACGCCCTGTGCGCGGCGAATCCGGGATTGAACCGTCTCGCCGTGCGCTTTTCGCGGGAGGTCTCCGCTTTGCCGCCGGAAGTCCGTTTCCATCTGGCGGACGGAACGCTGTTCGGGCCTCCGGGCTGGGACGGACGGGTCGAGTTCCTCGAGAATTCCCTGATCTTCGAAGCGAATGTGAAGGAAGGGCAGAAGACCGGATTCTTTCTGGACCAGCGGGAGAATCGCGCCCGGGTCGGCGAACTTGCCAGGGGAATGAAAAAGGTTCTCAATGTGTTTTCCTATTCCGGCGGATTTTCGCTGTATGCCGCCCGGAACGGGGCGGAGGAGGTGACGGATATCGATTTCAGCAAGCCGGCGCTTGCCGCTTCCGAACGGAATTTCGAGTTGAACCGGAATCTTCCCGGCGTGGCGGTCTGCCGTCACCGGGGAATCGCGGATGACGCATTCCACGCAATGAAGACGCTGGAAGAAAAGGGCGAACGGTTCGACCTCGTGATCGTGGACCCGCCGTCGTTCGCCAAGTCGTCCGCCGAACGGATTACCGCGCTGAACGCGTATTCCCGGCTGGCGTCCCTGGCGGTGCGGCTCCTGCGCAAGAACGGGATTCTGGTGTTTGCCTCCTGTTCCAGCCGGGTCGGCGCGGACGAACTCTTCGAGGAAGTCCACCGGGCGGCGCACAACGCGGGACGTCCCCTTCAAGAGTTCGACCGCCGTGCGGAAGCCCCGGATCATCCGGCCGACTTCAAGGAGTCGCATTACCTGAAATGTCTTTACGCCCGTGTGTAACTCCGGTCCGGGAGAAAACGGTATTTTTCCATATTTTTTTGACCGGAACCGAATCGATATTTCAGTCTTCCATGCAAATATATTCCGGAGCATTCCGTTCCGGGCTTTTTTTTCTCCGCGAAATCTCATTTTTTCCTGTTTACTTTCGGGCGGTGACGTGCTATTGTACCGACTTTGGAAAGCAACCTCATATCGAGATGAAAGGAACGAAACATGTATATCGGCAGAATCGTGGCGGCGGGGATGACCCGGAACGGAAAAATCGCGGCGGCTTACAGGGTATCCTCCCGTTCGTTTCCCAACCGCTCCGCGCGCCTGGCGGGGGAAACCGTCTCCATCATGCCCCGCGCGGGGTTCGAAGGCGACCTTGTCAAAAACCCCTATATCGCGTACAACTGCCTGCGCCTCAACGGGAAGATCGCGCTGGTCGCCAACGGGTCGCAGACCGATCCGATCATCGAAAAAATTTCCTCCGGAATGAATCTGCGGGACGCTTTTGCGCTCCCTCTGCTTGCCATGGATTATGAGAAAGACTCCCTCAACACGCCCCGGATCGCGGCCGCCGTCGACGCGGAAAAAAAGGTCTGCATGCTGGGGATCGTGCGGCACGACGCGCTCCTGGTCCGCGAATTTCCGCTGGTCCCTGGGAAGATCTATTATCTCTCCACGTATGAGAAAAACGCCCCGTGCCGGAACCACTGCGACGATGCCTTCGATGCCGGGTCCGCCGTGGAAGTCTGCGCCTGGCTGATCTCCGGCGGAGAGTTCGCCGCCTTTGAAAAACCGATCACCGCCGCCTCCGCGCTCTGGAACGGAACTTCCTACGAACTGGCCGTGCGCGACGCGGAAATTCAGGCGTAAGGAATCGTTTCGACATGCCATCTCCGATCGCTTCCCTGAATCCCCAGCAGAAAGAGGCCGCCACCGTCCTCGAAGGACCCGTTCTGGTCCTGGCCGGCGCCGGAACCGGAAAAACGAAAGTCATCACCTGCCGCATCGCCTACATGATCGAACAGGGGATTCCCCCCGCATCCATCCTCGGCGTGACGTTCACCAACAAGGCGGCCAGGGAAATGCGGGAGCGCCTGGACCGTCTGGTCGAGCCCGAACTCTCCAAGAAGGTGACGCTCGGAACATTTCATTCTTTCTGCGCCCGCATCCTTCACCGGTATGTGCATCTGGCCGGACACTACAATTCTTCGTTCAGCATCGCGGACGACACCGACCAGATCAGCCTGGTGCGTCAGGCCGCCGCCGAACTGGGCTACTCCAAGGAGGAGATCGACACCCGTTCCGCACTTTCCTACATCGGCCGGAAGAAGAATGCGCTCCAGTGGCCGGCGGATGCGCTGGCAGAGGATGCGAACACCTACTCGGACAACGCCCATTTCGCACGGATTTACGAACGTTACCAGCAGATGCTTGAACTCCAGAACACCCTCGATTTCGACGACATGCTCCTGATCACCCTCAAACTGCTGGAGGAGCATCCCGAGGTCCTCGAATACTGCCGCAATACGTATCGCTATCTGCTGGTGGATGAATACCAGGACACCAATCAGGCCCAGTTCAAAATCATTCAGCGGATCGCCGGGGAAAAAATGAACCTCTGCGTGGTCGGAGACGACGACCAGAGCATTTATTCCTGGCGCGGCGCCGTGATCTCCAACATCCTCGACTTCCCGAAACATTTTCCCGGCGCGAAGCAGGTCAAGCTCGAGCAGAACTACCGTTCCACGAACGCCATTCTCGATACGGCCAACGCCGTCATCTCCGAGAACTTCTCCCGCTACGACAAGAATCTCTGGTCCGCGAAAGGGCAGGGGGAGAAGGTCAAGGTCTTCCGCCTTCCGGACGGCGAAACCGAGGCCCGTTTTGTGGCGGACGTCATCTCCAACATGATCTCGCGCGACCCGGACCGTCTCTGGTCCGACTTCGCGATCCTTTTCCGTTCCAACCATCTTTCGCTTGCCTTCGAGCAGGAATTCCGTTCCCGCGGAATCACCCCGAAAATCATCGGGGGACAGGCTTTCTTCCAGCGCAAGGAAGTCAAGGACGCCGCCGCCTATCTCAAGCTGCTGGTGAACAAACGCGACGACCAGTGCCTGCTCCGCATTCTTTCCGTGCCTCCGCGCGGCCTTGGCGACAAGGCGATCCTGACGCTGCGCGAACTCCAGAAGACGTTGCACAAGCCTCTGCTGGAAATCCTCGGCATGGAAGAGTATCATGCACAACTCTCGAAAAGCGCCGCGTCCGCCGCGGCGTCCATGGCCGGGTGCATCTCTCAATATGCGACCGAATTCCAGCAGCCCGGACGCCTCGCCGACCGGGTCCAGGACTACCTGATCGACATCGGGTATCTCAACGGGCTCCAGAAGATCTACAAGAACATCGAGGAATCGGACAAGCGGCGCGACAATATTCTGGCATTCATCAACTACATCGGCATTTTTGAACTCCGCCAGAAGAGGGAATGCTCCCTCGGAGAATTCATGGAGACGTATTCCCTGCTGGACGATACCGACCGCACGGAAGAGAAGGAGGATTGCGACGGTCCCATCCTGTCCACCGTCCACGCCGCCAAGGGACTGGAGTTTCCGGTCGTTTTCATTGTGGGGATGGAGCACGGCCTTTTCCCGCACGAGAGGACCTTGAAGGAAAACGGCGAAGAGGAGGAACGGCGTCTTTTTTATGTTGCGGTCACCCGGGCGCGGGAACAGCTCTTCATCACCTGCGCCGCAGCGCGGTTCAAGTATCATGAATACGTGCGGCAGCTGCCGTCGCCGTTTCTCCGCAATCTTCCGGAAAGCTGTGTGGAAAAGCCTGCGCCGGAATCGTTCATCCAACCGGAGGCGCAAGTCACGGAAGACGAACTGCGGAACGCCTTTGCCGATATTCTCAAGAATCTCCGCAAATAGTGCCGGATGTCATTTCAGGAGATAGGGACTGAACCGGAATGTCCGGCATCCGCGCACGAAAAGATCCTCCATCATCCGGGGGAAGGAACCGTTCACCACGATACAAGGCGTATGGAACGTCTTGCCGGTCCACAGCCATGCGGGAGGCCGGTTGGACGGCCGGACCATGATCGGCGGAAGGGATTCCCATATTTTCCGGGTAGGCTGGAAGCGGGGCTTGTAAACGGTCTGCGGATATTGGGAGACCCCTTCCAGCAGGGACGGATAGGAAGGCGACGGGTCTCCGGCAACGGGTCCGCAATAAAATCCAAGGGAGGCCCCCTGGATCTTTCTGATCCGGACTCCCGCCGGTTCTTCCGGCTCCCCGTCGGAATCCTCCAGCGGATTCATATTCGGGAAAAGCTGAAAACGGGTGGGTGGAAACAACTTTTCTTTTTCGGGGAAGAAAATCCAGCCGCGCATGATTCCGGTCCTTTCACTTACCCTCCCAATGTAACGCGAAAGCGCTGTTTTTCAAGAAAAATCCGGAAAAATTGTCGGATGCCGGGCGAAAATCCGTTTTTTTTATTTCCGGGAAAGCTTGACAAACCGCCGGAAGGGGAATATTGTAGGAACGGAAACCAACCCGGAAAGGAGTGTCATCATGTTGAATGTCTACGCATGGAATGTCTGCCCGCACTGCCGGAAAACGATCGAATTTCTTCGGGCCCATCAAATCCCGTTCCAATATCTGGAGATCGGGGAACAGCCGGAGGCGGTCCTGAAAAAAGTCATCGACGTGAACGGCGGCGATGACTGGGTTGTTCCGACGCTGGAATACAACGGTCAGTGGCGTCCGGGGCAGGTTTTCGACGAGGCCAGGCTGGAGAAGGACCTCAAAAAATGGGGTCTCCTGAAAGATTGACCTTCCGCCGCGTCACGGCATGAAGAGCTTCTGGAACTCCTCCGGGGAAACCCGCGCGCCGTATTCGGACATCTCGAAGACTTCCGCATACCGGATTTTTTCGCCGCGTTTTTCGCCGTAGACCGACCGGAGGAGCGGACGTGCCAGATCGGCCGCGCTTTCAAAACGCTTCACCCAGCGCGACAGCCATTGTTTCTTTTCCTCCCAGTTCATGCCGGAGGCATCGAAATCTTTTATTCCGAGGTCGCCCCATGGAAGCCATTCGTAAAACTGGGAAACATGACAGTCCAGCATGCGGAGCTTGTCTTCCAGCACGGAATCGAACTCCACCGCCGCATCGGGACGGACCGCCCGCGGATCGGTGAAGCGGTGATAGGCGTAAGCAAAGACCGGATTTTTCTCCGGAATCGGCGTATCGGGACAATAGAGCGGAACCATCAGCAGATACGCGGCGTCCATGACCAGCTGTCCGGCCGCCCGGTGATCCGCATGATAGTCTCCAATCCAGTGGGAAATGACCACGTCCGGACGGAATTTCCGGATGAGCCGGACAATCTCCTCCCGGTTTTCCAGGCTGGCCTCCAGCGCACAGTCCGGATGATCGAGGATCTGGTATTCGGAAATCCCCGCAACCCGGGCGGACGCCTGGGCTTCCAGAAAACGGCGCTTTGCCAGCGCTTCTTTTTCCATGCTGTAGTGTCCGCAGTTTCCATTGGCGGCGGATACGAATTTGACAACGTGCCCGGCGCGGGCCAACTGCAATGAGGTTCCTCCGAACAGAATGTCCGGATCGTCCGGATGGGCTCCGATAAACAAAAAACGTCTCATGGATCGATCAATCCTTTTTTTTGGATGGTTCCGGAAAATGTTTTCCGGGAGGGGATACAATCATCCGTTACTATACAGCGAAACGGTCTTTTTTTCAACGTCCGGAAAAAACTTTCCGGCAAGGCTCCGGTCAGCGCCGGACGGAACGGGGAGGGAATCCGTACTGTTTGCGGAACTGGCGGGAGAAATAATTGCTGTCCGGAAATCCGCACTTCCCGGCAATTTCGGAAATGGTCAGCTCGGAACCGTGAAGATGGGAAAATGCTTTTGCCAGCCGCGTGTTCACAAGATAGCGGACCGGGGAGATTCCGGTCAGGAGCTTGAACTGCTGGCGGAGGCTGCTTTCGGACAGGTTCGTGAAGCGGGCCATTTCCGAAAGAGTCCACGGGTCTTTGAAACGCATGTTGAGTTCGGCCAGCAGACGGCTGATCCGGTAGGCGTTGGAAATCCGCATTTCCCCGGAAAGCGGATCGCAGTGACGGCAGAGATGAAGAAGCACTTTCAGAAAATCCGCCAGGATCGCCGTTTTGGCGCCGGGAAGCATCTGGTTCTGTTCCCGGATGATCTCGTCCAGCATCTGAATGATTTCCGGGAAGAACGAATTGTCCAGCTTCAGGATATTTCCGTCCTGGCCGGGCTGCCGCGCGACATTGAAAAGCAGCTGGTAGTTCGGGAGACTCTGCATGTCGTTGTGAAAATGTTTCAGGAAACTGGGGGCGAACAGAATATTGTAGATTTCCAGGTCGTTGGCGTCCTCGTAAGAATGAATTTCCCCGGGAGGAATGAGAAAAACATTGCCGGTGGATATCTTGAGCCGCCGGTCTCCCATGACGTGAAACGAATTTCCGGAACGGATGAAAACCAGTTCATAGAAGTCATCATGGCGATGCCTGTTGCACGGTCCGTATTCTTTTCCATGACGGCAGAAAAGCACAGAAAATTTGAAGTTGCTCCAGATCAGATGGGGTTTCAGGGTGTTTCGCATTTGTTTTCTTCTCCGGGAGAATACTATACTCGGATTTCCGGAAAAAGAAAACGGAATGAACCCGGCAAATATTTCTTTTATGAAAAAAAATGAAACGGGAAGGGAAAAACGGCTGTTGACCGTGGACGCGTTTTTCCCTCCCCGTTCCGGAGAACGGCAAATCAGAAGGTCACTCTTAATCCTCCACCGGCGGAGCGTAGTCGGCCAGCCACTCGGACATGAAGTGCTGATTCTGTATAACCGATTTGTCCCCAACCGTTTCCGGGAAGGTGTGGGACATGGCATGACCGTCGACAAAGAGATAGTTGGAACGGTTCGTGTGTCTCTTGACATCCAGCTTTCCGGACCAGTTGTCCGGAGCGCTCATGGCATGGTAGCACTGATGATCGACCGGCGTGGTTCCGTCCGCCTCAAAACCTCTCTCGGAAAGATAAATCTTCGCCGACGGCGTCCGGAGACTGGTCACGGGGATGCCGAACGTCAGCATCGCGTTGACCATGTAGCTCTGGATCGCCTTGTCCTTGTCATACCCCTTGTCGGAAGGACATTTCAGATATTTCAAATCGTAATTGTAGTTCGACAGGAGGATGGTATACCATTGCGGCTCGGGATCCATCTCCACGATTGCCGCGAAGGTTCCGCCGTGAACCACCGGAAGCGCGTCGTTGTAGTCGCCGCGGTAAAAATTCGTGGCCAGTGCGGCCTGTTTGAGGTTGTTGATGCACGAGATTCCATGTGCTTTCGCCCGTGCATTGTTCAGGGCCGGAAGCAGAATCCCGGCCAGAATGGCGATCATCGCTATCACCACGAGGAGTTCTATCAAAGTAAAAAACCGTTTCATATTGCAATCCTTGTTTTTCGGTAAAGGAGATATTCCCCAAAGGATGGAGTTTCTCCGGCAGAACGGAAAAAGCCTGCCGGGGATCGTGAGACATCCGAAAAAGTCAGGACAATGGAGGCGCGCGGGAAAGCGGAAGCTGACAATCGTTGAAGGAAACCGGGCTGTCGGGCACAGGCTGAAAAACGGTTTCCGGAAAATGCTGTATGACCCGGAAGGATTCTCCGGGAAATACAAAATTGAACATCCCGGCGCAGATGGGACAAAAGTTCTCGATCGGTTGAACGCAATCCGTCGAATGGACCTTGTAAATTTCCGGAACCGCGTTATTCCGGCAGTATTCCGAAACGGAAAAAGAATTGCCCTTCGCTTCGCCGGAACACGGTCCGCCAGAGTGAATCATCAGGTGTATGAAGCCGCTGCCGAGGAATAGCAGACTCAGCATTACGGACAAAATCTTTTGCGGCATACCCGTTTTCATTTGCATGACTCCATCAAGGTCGGTAATATAATCCTTCCCGGGAAATATTCAAGAATCTTTTTTCATCTGTTGAAAATTCTGTGACATACAGATATAGTTTGAAAGGGAAAAGTCCCGTTCGCATTCAAGGAAATCCAATGGGGGGAGAAAAATGTTATTCGAAAAGCCGGGAAAATGCCTGTTCGCCATGGGAATGTTTCTACTGTTTTTATTTGTTCCGCTCTATGTTCAGGCATGGACCCAGCCGTCGCTGGGACGCGAAGTGGAGGAAGGTTTTCTGGAAGCCTTGAAGGAGAATCCGGAATATGCGGGCGTGGCCGCCGAAGATGCTTCCATCCGAATGCAGCTGGAAGAACTCCGGAAAAAGTTGGCCTCCCAGGATACAGAACTCAAAAAACTCATGGAAGAACGGGAAAAATTGCAGCGCATGGTTTTTTCCGAGGAAGAGGTTAAGAATAAAAGCGAAAAAATTCGGCTCCATGGCGACCAGTTGCGCTCGATAATCCAGAAACTGGACTCGAAATTTTCAAAATCCAAAGAATATGCGGCGCTTTCCCTGCGGGAATCCAGCCTCTTCGTGAAAAAAAACCTTGTTGTAAACAGGATTCTTTTCTCATCTGCCGACAAGCGGATTCTGAAATACAAGGAAGCTATGGAAAAGAATCTTTTCGCGTGCCCTTCTATAAAATTGGCGGAGAATCTGCCGAAAGCAAAGGTCGAAGGCTCCGATGAATATAAAGTTGCTATGTATTTAGTGGAAAATCACAGAAAAAATCCTCGCCTGTGGTCAGCGCAGCAGGGATGTCTTTTGCTGCGCGGTAAAGTGGACCGAATCGCCAGGGAAACTCCCGCCATCCGTGAGTTGAACCGGAAAATTTCTTTAAAATGTATGGAGCTTGCCCTGAAAAACTGTCTTCTTCAGGAAAAGAACCCGGAACTTGCGTGGAAGGTCAAAATCGCCCATAAATCCATCGACTTTCAGAAGCCGGAAACGACCGGTGCTTACAGCAGACTCCATGATGAATTGATGAAGATTCTCCGTTCGGATCCCGAGTATACCATGCTTGAAAAGGAACTGCAGAAGCTTCAGGAAGAACATGAAAAAGCCTTGGACGATTTCGCGGCAAAAAGCAAAGTTCCGGAAGCGGTCGAATACCGGAAAGTCAAGGCCCTGCTGGACGAGGCGGACAAGACGGCTTCCTCCGGCAAAGCGGAATGATCCATATTTTATGAGAATATCGTTAAAATGAACTCAACTTTCAGGGGAGGAAAAAAGAGAATGTTGTCCGAAAAATCGGGAAAAATTTTGTTCGCCGCGGTGGTGGGGTTGTTGCTTTTTCCGCTTCCGGTCCTATCCGGTGCGGAAACGCTTCCAACGGCTGACCGGAACGTTGAAAAAGAATTTCAGGAGGCATTGAAGGAAAACAAGGAGTATGCGGAGATTCAGGCCAGAAGCGATTCTCTCCGGAAGCAGCTCGACGCATTGCGGGAAAAACTGGCAGCCGACAACCAGGAACTCAAAAAGCTGGTGGAAGAGCAGAAAAAACTGCGGAGTGTTCTGCAAGCTCCCGCAAGCGAGAAACCACAGTCGCAACTGCTTCGTGTGTTTGAAATCGAGAAAGCTCTGAACCGCGCGTTTTCTTCCTCGAAGGAATATGCCGCGCTTTCATTGCGCGTTGCCTCCAGTCAGGCTGAAACCGGCTATGCGCTACAGAAATTTCTTCATTCTTCCTCCGACCCGCGAATTTCAAAATATAATGAATTTGTGGAAAAATATACGGACGCCTCCTTCGCCGCTGCTGCGAAAAACGCTCCGAAAGCAAATGTGGAAGGGTCCGACGAATATAAAGCCGCCATGTACGGCGTGGAAAAATACAAAGAAGATCCTGCCCGGAACATGTGGGCCATGGTTCACGGATATTCCCTGCTGAGCCAGAAAATGAGGCGGATCGCGGAAAAAGATCCTGCCATCCGGGAGATGGGCAGAAAACTTTTCCTGATGACGGCGGAACTCCATTGGAAACGCTGTCTCCTTCAAGAGAAAAACCCGGAACTTGCCTGGAAAGTCAAAGAAACTCAGTTTTCCACAGATTATAAAAGCATGGAATTCGTGAAGAAATCGAATGAACTCAACAATGAGTTGTGGAACATTCTTCGGGCGGACCCCGGATATGCGAAGCTGGAAAAGGAAAGCCAGGAACTACGCCAGTCCCATACGAAGGCCATCGACGATTTTGCCGCGAAGAGCAATGCCCCGGAAGCGGTCGAATACCGGAAGGTCAAGGCTCTGCTGGACGAAGCAAATAAAAAAGCTTCCGCCGGAGGTGTCGGAAAGTGTGTGCCGGACCGTCCGAATCTGGATTTCGACGGGTTTTTCACGAAAACGAAGTATCTCCAGAAGGATTTCGACGCCCGCGAACTGTCCATGTTCAAGAAATACCTGGCCGCTGAGAAGGTCGTGGACCCGGACAAGATTCTGTCCGCGTTCCAGGGCAAAGAGGAAGCTCCCCTTGCGGCCCTGATCAAAGGAAAATCGCTCGAAAACGCTCCCGTGACAAATTTTTTCATCCGTTCCGAATATCAGCGGCTGGTGAATCAGACCAACTGGGGCGGACGGGGCCGCGACAATGCAATTGCACTGTATGAATTGGGGACGAAGTTTTATGAGGCGCATCCGTCGGACCGCGACGAGGGACAAATTATTCTGCGCCGGATTCCTTTTGCCTACGACTATGCCAACCGGCTGATTTCCATCGAAAAAATCCTCCGGATCGAAGGGCTCGATCCGTGGCTGAAGGAAATGTTCCTGGGCCGCCGTTTTCATGATATTGCCTGGCAGGCCCGTGGACACGGCTTTGCAAACAGTGTGACACAGAACGGCTGGAAGGTTTTCGGGGAAAATATTCAGAAAGGCAAGGAGCATTTTCTTGCAGCATGGAAGATCGATCCGACCCGTCCGGAAGCCCCCGCGGCGATTTGCGGCGCTCCATTTTCCAAGGAGGATTCCGTGAAATATTTCCGCATAGCCTCGGAAATCCAGGCAGACTACGACCGTCCGATCCGCGGGTTGCAGAACATCTTTCTCCCGCGCTGGTGCGGAAGCAGTCAACTGGCTTTCGACCTTGCGATCAAGTGTCTGGAAAGTCCGTTCCGGGATACGATAATTCCGGATCGCGGCATCTGGAGCGTTTGTCAGGGGGCGCTGGAAGGGTCCGGTTACGCGTGGCAGAGCGGCATCCGGAATACGCCCCGATTGCCGGAACTGATCCTGAAATATCTCGATGAAAAGATCGCCTCGAAGGACCCGGTCCGCCGGGAAAACGGCATGGCGCAGAAAATCTGTATGCTGCTCGCTTTCGGACACTATGAGGAAGCCGATGCACTGTACAAAAAACTGACGCCGGAAAAATTCAATGCCGCAATCGCCCGTTTCAGGAAAACGACTCCTGTCACGATCGGCGGAAACGGCAGTTATTTTTCATGGATCGATTATCCGGCAACCTTGTCAGTTTTTACCGGTAAAATCGGGAAGGAACTGAAAACCGCCGAGGACACGTTCCTTGCCGGACAGATGGAAGAAGCACTGTCCGGACTCGACAAGCTGCTGGCCCGGAAGGATCTTTCCAAAGCGGAACGCAATCATCTCTATTTTCTGTATGGACACTGGCTGCTGAACGATGATCCGTCTTCGTCTTGCGGACGGATCATTCCCGCATGGCAGGTGGAAACCTGGCAGAAGTCTAAACCGGTCGTCATGGAAAAACTGCTGGAACATGGAATCGATCCCGGCGTGCATGGAGAATACGCCACCTGCCTTCAACTCGCCATTTACCAGAATGCGAATCCGGCTGTCATCATGGCCGCCGTAAAACGCTTTCCGGATTCCATCAAAGTCCTGTCGAACGACCGGTACAAGAGATCGGTGTTGTATTATTTTGCCGAAAAGAATTCCGATCCCGCGCTTTTGAAGTTCCTGCTGGAAAATGGCGCCGATATCGAGGCAAAACAGGAAGACGGATCGACGCCTCTGATGGTGGCGATCTGGTTGAAGAACGACAAGGCGGCCCGGACCCTGCTGGATGCCGGAGCGTCCATTCATGCCAGGAACAATGTTCACAGCACCGTGCTTCACCTGGCCGCGGTAAAATCTCCGGTTGCCTTCGTAAAAGAGCTCATTCAAAAAGGAGCGGATGTCAATGCCGCATCGATCAATGACAACACCACTCCGCTGATGGATGCGGCCAACGCCGGACGGGCCGACTCCGTGAGGCTTCTGCTGGAAAACGGGGCGAAAGTCAATAAACAGGAAGCCTCCGAAGAAAAGAGAACGGCTCTCCACTGGGCGGTGATCGGCAAGAATCCGGAAGTGGTGAAAGTCCTGCTGGAATACAAGGCGGATAAGTCGCTCAAGGACAAAGACGGCCTGACTCCGCTGGAACTGGCGGTGAAGAAAAATCTTCCGAAGATTGCGGAACTGCTGCGCTGAAAAAGAGACGGCCTCCCTTCTGTCGAATCGGAGAGGAGGCCGGACACCGGGCAATTCCGGTATTATTCGATCTTGGAGAGGTCGCCGTTGATTGTGATGCCGCCGTCCGCTACGATGATGGCGCCGTTGAGGTAGCTGGAGTCGTCCGACGCCAGGAACAAGGCCACTTTTGCAATCTCCTCCGGGGTGCCGTAACGGCGCAGGGGCGTCCGCAATTTCAGGAAACGCTCTTCGTCGAAGGTCGAATTTTCGGGGTTGCTCTGCCGCATCATCGGAGTCATGATCGCGGCGGGCGCGATACAGTTCACCCGGATTCCGTAACGCCCGTATTCGGCGGCCATCGACTTGGTGAGCTGGACCGTGGCGCCTTTCGTCGCGGTGTAGGCGTCGCAGTCGGGAATGCCGATCACGCCCGCGCTGGAGGCGGTGTTGATGACCGAGCCGCCTCCGCGTTTCATCAGCACGGGGAGGCCGTATTTACAGAACAGGAACACGCTCCGGAGGTTGATCGAGATAATGCGGTCCCAGTCCTCCTCCGCGATATCCGTGACGCGTCCATCGTGTCCGGTCCAGTAGATGGAGGCGTTGTTGTAGATCACATCCAAATTCGGACACTGTTCGATCACGGCGCGGACGTCTTCCGCTTTGGAGACGTCGCATTTCACGAAGACGGCTCCCAGCTCCGAAGCGGTCTCGCGTCCGAGCTTCTCGTTGATGTCGGCGATCACCACGCGGGCGCCTTCGCGGACGAACAATTCCGCTCCCGCGCGTCCAATTCCCTGTGCCCCGCCCGTAATGAGGACGGTTTTTCCTTCCAGTCGTTTCATGAATTCAAACTCCTTTTATTGCGTGTCCTTCCTCACATAATCGTATAACCGCCGTCCGTGACGATCTCCTGTCCGACCACGAAATCGGAGAGGGACGACGCGAGAAAAATCAAAGCTCCCTGGTGGTCCTCGGGCGAACCGAAACGGTCGATCGGGGCGGTTTTGAAAAAAACGTCGATCACTTCCGGGAAGAGGTCGTCGACCTTGGTCACGCCCGGACTGATGCAGTTCACGCGGATGCCGTGCTTGATGAATTCCGCGGCCGCTGCGCGGGTCATGTGGATGATCGCCGCCTTGGAAACACTGTAGGGGAGCTGCGGGTCGGGCCAGACGACATGTCCGCAGATGGAACCGATATTGATGATCTTTCCGTAGCCGTTCGGAATCATGGCGCGCGCCTCCTCGCGGAGACACTGCCACGTGCCGTTGAGGTTGACATCCATCTGTTTCCGCCACTCTTCGGGCGTCACGTCCAGCGCGCTTTTGATCGGAATCGAGATTCCGGCGTTGTTGACCGCGATGTCCAGACGTCCGAAGGTTTGAACCGTAATTTCCACCATCCGGCGCACATCCTCCGGTTTCGTGATATCCGCGTGAACAGACATGATTTGCCGTCCGGTCGCCTTCGCGATTTCGGCGGCAGTCCGCTCCGCGTTCTCCGCGATCACATCGACGACCGCGACATCCGCCCCGGCCTCGGCCAGAGCCGACGCGAACCCGCGTCCGAGCCCGCGTCCGGCTCCGGTGACCAGCGCCTTTTTGCCCTCCAGCCTGAACTTTTCGAGAATGCTCATTTTTTCAATCCCTTCACCGCGTCGATAATGTCCCGGACGCCCAGCTTGTACTGGTCGCGGAGCCAGATTTGCGAGCCGACCTTGCTGACGTTCACGTCCGGCAGGGCCACGCGCTTGAATGGCACATTTCCGCAGCCTTCGTCCATCAGGACTTCCGCAACCGCGCTTCCGACGCCTCCGCAGAGGTTGTGTTCCTCGACCACCACGATGCCGCCGGTCTCCTTCGAGGCGCGGACGATCGCTTCCCGGTCGATCGGCTTGATCGAGTGCAGGCTCACCAGATGGCACCGGGTTCCTTCCGCCGCGAGCGCGTCGACCGCGCGTTTGGCGTTGATTCCGACCGTCCCCGCGAAGAAGACCGTTGCGGCGTTTCCTTCGCGCACCCGGAGCGAGCCGCCGATCTTGAACTCAATCGGCCCTTCGTGGATATCGGGCTCGTTCTTGTATCCGCAGCGGAAGTAGACGGGTCCGTCGTAAGCCATCATGGCATGGGTGGCGGCGCGGGTTTCGGCCATGTCGCACGGGACCAGCACCACCATGTTCGGCAGGGCGCGCATGATCGCGATGTCCTCGGTGGAGTGATGGGATATCCCGAGTTCGCCGTAGGCCACGCCGCCGCCGATGATCACGATCTTCACGTTGGCGTTGTGGTAGCAGACGTCATTGCGGACTTGTTCCAGACAGCGCAGGGTAGGGAAGTTCGCAATGGAGTAAGTGACGGCGATGTTGCCTTCCATGGCCACGCCGCACGCGACGCCGGTCATATTCTGTTCCGCCACGCCGCAGTTGATGAAGCGGTCGGGAAACGCGTTGGCGAAGCCTTCGATCTCCCCGTAGCCGATGTCCGCCAGCACCATGAACACGCGCGGATTTTTCTCCGCGATCTTCAACAGTTCCTGATTGAATGTTTTTCTCATTGCGCCGCCTCCACTTCCTTCAACGCTTTTTCGAGAAGCTCGCCGGTCAGCCCCCCGTAGTGCCATTTGTAATTGTTTTCCATGAACGAAACGCCTTTGCCTTTGACGGTCCGGAAAATCACGGCGTTGGGCTTGCCCGGCTGGGGCGAAGCTGCCGCGTCATAAATGGCGTTGAGGTCGTGCCCGTCGGCCTCTTTCGCGGTCCAGCCGAACATCTCCAGTTTGGGCGCGAGGGGCTCCAGGTCGATGATGTCAGGCGACGCCCCGAGCGCCTGGAGACGGTTGTAGTCGACCAACATCACGAGGTTGCCCCATTTGTGCTGGCCGGCCAGCATGATTGCCTCCCAGCTCGAGCCTTCATTGAGGTCGCCGTCGCTGACCAGACAATAGATTTTATGTTTTTTTCCGGCCTGCCGGGCCGCCATCGCCATGCCGCAGGCGACCGGGAGGCCGTGTCCGAGTGAGCCCGTGGAGAACTCCACGCCGGGGATGTGGTGGGAAATGTGCCCGCTGAGCTTGCCGTTGTCCTGATAATAAGTGTCCAGCCACTCCAGCGGGAAGAAACCCAGTTCGGCCATGGTCGCCAGAAGCGCCGCGCCGCCGTGCCCCTTGCTCAAGATGAAACGGTCGCGGTCCACCTTTTTCGGAGTTTTCGGATCGATATTTAATAGTTGAGTGAAAAGAACTGGAAGAATGTCGGCCATGGATAACATGCTTCCAATGTGTCCGCTCTTTCCCTTGTGCACCATTTCCAGACAGTGAATCCGAACCTTTTTTGCCAGTTCGCGGCACTCTTTTTCCTGTTGCTGATTCATAAATACGGCCTCCTTCCGGATATTTATTTTCATTTATCTAAAAATAGTTTATTTTCCGGAGAAGTCAAGAGGTTTTTGAGAAAAAAGTGATTTTTTTCGGGAGTCTCCACGGGGAGACCGGTTCGAGAGAGAATTCCCGGAGTTCGGGAAAAGTCCCGGCCTGTCCGGAAAAGGGAATGTTTTTTCACGGCGCGCGGCTTGAAATAGAAGGAAAAAGGGGATAAATTATAGGCTAATTCGTTTTGCCGACAAAACAAAACCCGCAATCAATGGAGAATACGCGATGAACTTCTCACACGAAGTCGAACAGATGTGTTGTGTCGCCAAAGGCCCGAAGAACGGTCCCGCGCCCATCCCGCAGGAAGGCGCCTGGACCAAGGCCAAGGAAATCAAGGACATTTCCGGACTG
Organism: Lentisphaerae bacterium ADurb.Bin242; assembly: GCA_002069785.1. Lineage (GTDB taxonomy): Bacteria > Verrucomicrobiota > Lentisphaeria > Victivallales > UBA1829 > SIG94. Next base: position 19,699 of record MWCA01000032.1, read on the forward strand.
ACCCACGGGGTCGGCTGGTGCGCCCCGCAGCAGGGCGCCTGCAAACTGACGCTGAACGTCAAGAACGGAATCATCGAAGAGGCTCTCGTGGAGACCATCGGCTGTTCCGGCATGACCCATTCCGCCGCCATGGCCGCGGAAATCCTTCCCGGCAAGACCATTCTCGAAGCGCTGAACACGGACCTGGTCTGCGATGCGATCAACACCGCCATGCGCGAACTTTTCCTCCAGATCGTCTACGGACGCACCCAGACGGCCTTCTCGGAAGGCGGACTTCCCATCGGCGCGGGACTGGAAGACCTCGGCAAGGGGCTCCGCAGCATTACCGGGACCATGTACGGCACGAGCGCGAAAGGCGTCCGCTATCTGGAAATGGCCGAAGGCTATGTGACCGAGATCGCCCTCGACGGGGAAAGCAAGGTCATCGGCTACAAGTTCCTCAAGCTCGGACCGATGCTTGACGCCGTCGCCAAAGGCATGGACGCCAACGAAGCCCTCAAGAAATACACCGGCACCTACGGCCGCTTCGCCGAAGCCGCCAAAACCATCAATCCGCGTCATCAATAAGAGGAGCGACTCATCATGGCACTGTTTGAAAGTTACGAGCGCAGAATCGCGCAGATCAATCAATTCCTCAACGATAACGGAATCGCCTCCCTCGAAGAAGCCGAAGCCCTCACCAAGGGCAAGGGACTGGACATCTATACCCGCGTGAAGGAGATCCAGCCGATCTGCTTCGAAAACGCCTGCTGGGCCTATCTCGTGGGCGCGGCCGTCGCCATCAAGCGCGGCCAGACGGTCGCCAGCGAAATCGCCAGGACCCTCGGCGAAGGCCTCCAGAGCTTCTGTATTCCCGGCTCCGTCGCCGACGACCGCAAGGTCGGGCTCGGACACGGCAACTTGGCCTCGATGCTTCTCCGCGACGAGACCCAATGCTTTGCGTTCTGCGCCGGGCATGAATCCTTCGCCGCCGCCGAAGGCGCAATCGGCCTCGCCCGCAGCGCGAACAAGGCCCGCAAGGAACCGCTCCGCGTCATCCTGAACGGCCTGGGCAAGGACGCGGCGGAGATCATCTCCCGCATCAACGGCTTCACCCACGTCCAGACGGACTTCGACTTTGCCACCGGCAAGCTGAACGTTGTATGGGAAAAAGCCTACTCCAAAGGGGAACGCGCCAAAGTCCGCTGCTACGGCGCCGATGAAGTCCGCGAAGGCGTGGCCATCATGTGGCACGAGGGCGTGGACATCGCCATCACCGGCAACTCCACCAATCCGACCCGTTTCCAGCACCCGGTCATGGGAACCTACAAGAAAGAGCGCCTTGAGGCGGGCAAACCCTTCTTCAGCGTCGCTTCCGGCGGCGGAACGGGCCGCACGCTCCATCCCGACAACATGGCGGCGGGACCGTCCTCCTACGGTATGACCGACACCATGGGACGCATGCACTCCGACGCCCAGTTTGCGGGGTCCTCCTCCGTTCCGGCGCATGTCGAGATGATGGGACTCATCGGCATGGGCAACAACCCGATGGTCGGTGCTTCGGTCGACGTCGCGGTCGCCGTGGAACAGGCCATGAAAAAATAAAGTCCGGGTTCCATACGGATAAAATCGAAATCCGCGGGACGGTTGAAAAACGGTTCCGCGGATTTTTTACGTACAAACCGGACATGAAAAAACCGCCGGAGTTTACCGGCGGTTTCTGGAAATGCAAAAGGGGATTACTTTGCAGAAATGAGTTCAGCTTCCACTTCGCTGACGGTCAGGTCGGAATTCGCCAGAGCCTGGAAAACGATCCGGATCGAGGAAATTTTTCCTTTCGGAGCTTCCTGAATCCCGATCCTGGATTCATATTCGCCTTCCTGCTCCTTGACGTCGAACGGGGTGCCGAACTTTGCCGTGAGGAAACCGGGTCCATACGCATAATAGCCGAGCTGGATTTTTCCTTTGCCTTTGACCTTGGCACTGATTTTGACGGTGTCGCCGGCGGAAGCATCGAACGGTCCGGAGTAGAAGGGAGTTTCCTTTTTCTCCGTCTTGATCTGAACGGCGAATTCGCCTTCCTTCTTGCCCTTGACGACCGTCGTCACACCGATGTTCGGATCTTTTTCAAAATTCTTCATCCATCCGGCGGGAACGGCATTTCCGAGCTTGGAGCCCTTGAATTCCTCGTTGATTTTCAAGTCGGCGGCGGAGAGGGAGACGGCGGCGGTCAGGATGGCGGCGGTCAGGGTGAGACTTTTCATTTGGGAAACTCCTTGGTTCAGGGGTGATGGTAATAAAGGGGTGAAGGGGTTATTTGATTTCAGTTACGGTATTGGGAAGGGGCTCGAGACGGAAACTGTCCAGCTGCCCGGCACTTTCTTCGATGCCCTTGTATTTCCGCAGGATTTTGGCGCTTTCCGCGGCCAGCTTCGAGCTGACGGCATCCGTGTCGCCCACGCCTTCCATTTTGGCGGAGACCGTTCCGACCGGCTTTCCTTCCCTGGACACGATCTCGATGGTGGTGGTGATGGTGTTTTTTTCCTTCCGGGACATTTTCACCAGGCAGAGGGCGTCGATGCCGAGTTCCTTGCAGAGGCGTTTCACCTCGTCGGGAGCAAGATCCGCCCCGCGTTTGAGCTGGAGTTTCGCCGTTGCCTTCTGGGTGGTGGCGGTATCGAGCATGTTGACCTTGGTATGGGTGGTCAGTTCGGAAAGATAGTATTCGTTGAAAAGGCTCCGGCACATTTCGAGTCCGTTGGACGGATCGTCCTCGATGTCCGTCACCGCCGCGAGAACCGGTTTCTGGGCATAAGCGGCAGCCGCGGCAAGAAAAAGAGGCAATACAGCAAAGAATTTATATTTCATGGACCATCTCCTGTTTCGATGACAATAGCTTCAATATAACATCCGTTTCGGAGGAAAGCAACAAGAAAACTGCAAAAGTTCCGCGATTTTTATTTTCAAAATCCGAAAATGGGATTATATTAACAGGATTGAATTTTTTCATGAGTCCGGTCAATCAAGGAGAAGGCTGCGGATGAAGGAATATAAAATAGGAATTATCGGGTTCGGAACGGTCGGCGCCGGAGTGGCGTCCTGCCTGCTGAACAATGCGCCGGTCATCGCAAAACGCACGGGGATTTTTCCCCGCCTCGCCAAAATCGCCGATCTGGACATCACCACGGACCGCGGCGTAGCTGTTCCCAAAGACCTGCTGACGACCGATTCCGACGAATTGATCCGTGAGGCGGATGTCGTGGTGGAGCTCATCGGCGGAACCACGGTTGCGAAAAAACTGATCCTTCAGGCGCTGAACGCGGGCAAACCGGTGGTGACGGCCAACAAGGCGCTTCTGGCCGAGCACGGTGAGGAGCTTTTTGCGGCCGCCGAAAAAAACAAGGCCGATCTGTATTATGAGGCCAGCGTTGCCGGCGGAATTCCGATCATCAAGAGCTTGCGCGAAGGTTTCGTCGCCAACCGGATCAGCCGGATCTACGGGATCATGAACGGCACCTGCAACTACATCCTGACCCGCATGGAACGGGAGGAGATCGACTTCGCCCCGGTGCTCAAGGACGCCCAGCAGCTCGGATACGCCGAGGCCAATCCGTCGCTGGACATCGACGGATTCGACACGGCCCACAAGGCGGCGATCCTGGCTTCGCTGGCCTATGGAAAATGGTTCGGCATGGATCCCATTTTCGTGCAGGGAATCCGGGACGTGACGCTCACGGACATCAAGTTCGCGGGAGAGCTCGGCTACAAGATCAAGCTGCTGGCCATCATCAAGCAGGAAAACGGAAGCCTGGAGATGCGCGTTCATCCGGCCATGATCCCCAAACGCACCCAGCTGGCCATGATCGATGAAGTGTTCAACGGAATCATGGTCACCGGCGATTATGTCGACGACACGCTCTTTTACGGACGCGGCGCCGGACGCAACGCCACGGCCAGCGCGGTCGTTTCGGACATCGTGGACATCGGTCTGAATTTCGCTGCGGGGACTTCCTGCCGGATCGCCTCCTTCCGGGAGGGTTCCCTGTATACGGACGTGATCCGCATGGAGGAGGTGCAATCCCGCTATTATTTGCGCATCCAGGTGCTGGACGTGCCGGGCGTGCTTGCCAAGATCGCGGCCATCCTGAGCGAGAATTCGATCAGCATTTCCAGCCTGGTACAGCGGGAAGGGCAGTCGCAGAACAATGTGTCGCTGCTGATTATTACGCATCTCACGCGGGAAAAGCACATCAAGGCGGCGCTGGAAAAAATCAACCGTCTTTCCGAAGTCAGGGATTCGGTCAAACTCATCAGAATCGAGGATATTTGAATGGGACAGCATACCATTGAAAAAATCGGCGGGACCTCCATGAGCCGTTTCGGGGAGGTCATGAGCAATGTGATCATCGGTTCGCGGAAAGGCGCGGCCCTCTACAACCGCGTATTCGTGGTTTCGGCTTATTCCGGAATCACCAACGATCTGCTGGAGGACAAGAAGACCGGCGAACCGGGCGTTTACGGTCATATCCTGCGCGACAGCAAGGAGTGGGGCGCGGCGCTGGAGAAGGTCCGCTCGAGAATGCTGGAATACAACCGTTCCTTCGAGAATCTCGGGCTGGATGGGACCGCGGCCGACAAGTTCGTCAACGAACGCCTCGACGGAATCCGGGAATGTCTCAAATACATCATGTATCTCCGTTCGGCGGGACATTCCCGTCCGTCCGACTACCTGCCGTCCACCCGCGAATTCCTGGCGGCCGTCGGCGAGGCGCACAGCGCTTTCAACTCGGCCCTGATCCTGAAAGCGAACGGCGTGAACGCCCGCTTCATGGATCTCTCCGGCTGGATGTCGACCGATATCCTCACGCTCGACCAGGCGATCCTGAACGCCTTTGCCGACGTGCAGTACGACACGGAAATGCCGATCGTCACGGGCTATGTCAAATTCGATCAGGGAATCATGAAGCACTACGACCGCGGCTACAGCGAGATCACCTTCAGCAAGATCGCCGTCCTGACCCATGCGCGGGAAGGAATCATCCACAAGGAGTTCCATCTTTCCACCGGCGATCCGAAACTCATCGGCGTCGACAAGGTCCAGATCATCGGCAACACGAATTTCGACATCGCCGACCAGCTTTCCGACATGGATATGGAGGCCATCCACTCCAAGGCCGCCAAGGACATGGAGCTGCGCAACATCCCGATCCGCATCAAGAACGCATTCGATCCGGAGCATCCCGGCACCCTCATCAGCCGCGACTACGTGTCGCCGGTCCCGCGCGCGGAAATGATCTGCGGGCGCAGCGACCTGATCGCGCTCGAAGTCCATGACCCCGAAATGGTCAGCGAGATCGGCTACGACTACCGCCTGACGCAGCACCTCGCCAAGTTCGGAATCAGCTACATCGCCAAGAACACCAACGCGAACACCATCACTCACTACATCCCGCAGAAAGTGAAAAACCTGGACGGATGCCGCGAGGAGATCGCGCATCATTTCCCGCATGCGGAAGTGTCGACCGCTCCCGTCGCCATCGTCTCCGTCATCGGCACCAACATGAAGATTCCGGGATTCCTCGCCCGCGCGGCGCAGGCACTCTTCAAAGCCAACATCAACGTTCTAGCGCTGGACCAGGTGATGCGGCAGGTCAATATTCAGTTCATTGTTTCCCGCGACGACTTCAAGAACGCCCAGGTCGCCCTTCACCGGGAATTTGTGGAAAAAAATTGAAAACCGGAAGGAGTTCGCGCCATGAATCCGCTTTATCTGTACAGCAGCGTAGAGGCTTCGCTTCTTTACGCCGAAGCCGTCGGAAAACTGGAAAATCCCCGCGTCCTGAACGCAGACGGAACTCCGGCCGGCTGTTCGCTGATCCGCACGCAGATGCTCGAAAACGGCTCCTTCCGCTATCTCTTCGACGCTTCGAAGCTGACCCCGTGGAGTCCCGCGGCTCCGGTGCTGTATGACCTGGCGGCCGGAGGGGAGAAGCTCCGTTTCGGCCACAGCGAGCTCCGCGCCGTCTCCAACCGGGAGATCCGGCTGAACGGCAGTCCCTGTTATCTCCGGGGCTACATCCGCGGGATTGTCGCCCACGACCACCCGAACATGACCGGCGGCACCTTGAAGGAAGCCGCGCTCAAAAACATCCGGCAGGCGAAAAAATACGGGTTCAACCTGGTCCGTTTCCACAGCACGGTTCCGACGCAGGAATTTGTCGAAGCCGCCGACGAACTGGGGCTCCTCATCCACATGGAGATCGGGTTTGCTTATGAGGTGGACGGCAAGGCGACCAAGCAGCACCTTTCCATGGACAACAAGGCGTGGGAGGAGACGATCCTCCGTTACCGCAATCATCCGTCCATCGCCATTTTCTGCATCGGCAACGAGATGCACAATTCCGGCCACTACAAGGAGGTCCGCGCGCTGTATGAACTCGGACGCCGTCTCGCGCCCGGCAAGCTCATCATGGACAACTCCGGCTGGGGCGAGTTCGACCGCCAGACCGCCGACGTCTATTCCCAGCACATCGCCTATTTCTTCCCGTTCAAACATCACGGACAGATGTTCCATTCGGACGCCCCGTGGCGGATGAACGGCTCCGCCTATGATGAAAAACTGGATGTGGAAACCAGGGGAACAGCCGTCGATGCGGAGATCCATCGCACGATCGTTCCCGCAAAACCGGTCATCGCCCACGAAGCCGTGCACTATATCGACATCCCCGATTACGAGGCGCTCAACCGGAAATTCGACGAGTTCTGCGCCCGCGTCGGAGAAGAGTATCTCCGCGTCCATGAAATCAAAAAGCCGCGTTTCATGACCGAACTGCCCGCGCTCATCCGCCGCAAGGGGCTCGCGCACAAGATGCCCGACTACATCGCCGCATCGCAGCAGTTCAAGCTGGCCGCGATCAAAATGTATCTCGAACACTGCCGGAACTCTTCGCTTTGCGGCTTCGAAATGCTCCAGTTCTCGGACTGCTTCAAATATGAAAATAAAAACGGCATTGTGGACTGTTTCGACGACGACAAGTTCATTCCTCCGGAGTGGATGCGCACGTTCAATGACGATGCCGCGCTTCTGGCCGAGCTGGAAAACGAAGTTTATTACTACGGCGACGAGGTCCGGGGAACCTTGCTGATTTCCAACTTCCTCCCGCAGCCGTCCGTGGTCGGCGGATCGCTTCGCCTGAGCGTGAAAAGCGGCTCCGGCGAGGAAACCGTTTATTCCGGACACAACATCACGCTGGCGGGCGGACTCCAGAAGATCGCGGATTTCACTCTGCGGTTCAAGGAACGGGAGGATGCCGCTCCCATGGAACTCTGTGCGCATTTTTCCGCGCCCGGAATCGAGTTGAAAAACTCCTGGAAACTCTGGCTGTATCCGCGCGTGAAGATCGAAACCCTTCCGGAACTCATGCTGTCCGACAAGGCGTTGGAGGCGTTTCTTTCCGGCAATCCGGCTGCGCGCAAGGATGCTTCGGCGGTCGTGACGGATATTCTCGACGACAAAGTCTTCGAGCGCCTCGCCGAAGGCAGAACCGTGCTCCTGCTGTATCACCGCGACACGCCCGGAAACCGGTATTATCTTCCCGGCGCGCTGGAACGCTTCAAGCCCTGCATCTGGGACCGCGGCAGCAACCTCGGCGGCATCGTCTATTCCAGACGTCTCCGCAAGGCGCTGGCGTCCGGCCGGTATTTCGACTTGAACTGGCAGCCCCTGCTGGAAGCCGGATACAAAGTCTGCCTGGATGAATTTCCCGTCCCCGTGGAGGAACATGTCTGCGGGATCGACAAGCCGGTGCGCGACCGCATGAAGGGACTGGTCGACAACATCAAGGATTTCATCGATCAGGATACCCTCCGTAACTTTTCGCATCTTTTTTCCGTAAGGGTAGGGCAGGGGACCTTGATCGTCTCCACCTTCCGCCTGAAGGACACGGGAAATCCGGTGGTCGCCAACTGCCTGGCGGAACTGCTGAACCATCTGTCCGAATACAAAACGGAAAAAAGTATTCTGCCGGAAGAATTCAGAAAGTACCTTGCCGCCGAAACCGCGCGCGGAATCCGCAAGGAAGACGTCATGAACCATTTCTGGGAGATCGACAACAAACTGGTCGAAGATACGCTGTTCTGGGAACAGACGGGACTGGATTTGAGCAAGATCAAATAAGAGGGAAGGGGAGGGGATGGAGCCAGGGAAAGAGACACTTCCGTTGAAAGAAGGCGGATCGCCGTTTCGTTTCGGACCGCCCCTTCTGTTCTTTGCGCTGACGATTGTTGTCTGCCTTCCCCTGCTGTGGTGGAATGACATTCCCCAGCGGGACGTGGCCGCCCGTTATGCGCCGATGGCGGAGGCGTTCGCCTCGGGGGACTTCCTGTATGCGTTTCATCCGCGGACGGGATTCTGCCATACGGTCTTTGCCGGAAGCCTGGCCTGGCTTTTTTCCTGCGACGGGTTCATGGCGGCCAAGATTTCCAGTCTGATCTTTATGGCGCTGGGGGTGTTTCCGCTGTACGGTCTGGCCCGCCGGATCTACTCCGAACGGGTGGCGGTGTTCTCGCTTTTCGCGTATGTGCTTTCCTCGCAGGTGATGCGTCTCGCCTACAGCGGGCTCCGCGATTCATGCAAAGTGTTTTTTATCCTGCTGGCGGCGTACGGGCTGATTGTGATCTTTCAGGAAAGAAAACGGCTGTCCGGATACCTTCTTCTTGCGGCGGCGGCCGCCGGAGGCGTGCTGACCCGTGGCGATCTGGTGGTTTTCATGTCGGCTCTGTTTTTCTGGGGGCTTGTCCTGGAATATGCGCTGAACCGTTTCCCGGGACGGAGTCTGGCCGGAAGCCTTCTGGCGTTTGCTTTGTGCCTGCCGTCCATTTTTCTGCACGAATGGACGGTCGGCGCGGCGGTTCCGGAGATGCGTTTTGCCGTTCTTTTTGAAAAAGCGTTCGGACGTCTTCCCCTGAAAATGGATACCATCCTCCTGTTTGCGGCGGGAGTTCTTCTCTTCTTCCTTCTGGCATGGGTCGTGCGGAAGTTCGCGGATGGGAAGCATGCCGGAAAGGTCGCCGCGGGAACTCTCGCGCTGGTTCTGCTGGCCACGGGACTTCGCGTTTTCTCGAAGGATTTCGAGGCGGCGGGAATGTTCATGGATTTTCTGGGGGGAGTCGTGAAAGGAATCTTCCCGGCCGTCGCTGTTTTCGCGATCATCGGAATCCTTCTCCGCATCCGGAGGAGACAATGGAAAAAAGAAGACAGCATTCTGGCCGCGCTGTTGATCGGCCACAACGTTCTGCTGATCCTCCAGATCTTTTTCTTCGACAAATATCTGTATGTGTCCGTCCGTTATCTTCTTCCCGCGGTCCCGCTGGAGCTGCCCTGGGCGGTGCTCGGCGCCATGGAGCTCCGGACGTTTCTCCTTCGGAAGGTGTCCGATCCGCGAGCCCGGACCGCATGGACGGCGCTCCTGCTGGCCGGGGTGAGCTTTGTGTTCCTGGCGGATCTGGCGCGTCCGGTCGTGGACAGCTATGCGAAGAAAAGGGAGATTTCCGACCGGATGATGTTGAAAAAGGCGGCGGAAATGATCCGGAACGACTACCGCGGACCGGAAAAATCCGCGCCGCCGCGTCAGCTGGTCCGCTATACCGGCAATGCCATGCCCCGGATCTGTTTTCTGGCATGGTCGCCGGAAGCCGGAACTTTCGTGCCGGATGATGGAAAAATCACTCTGGCCGCCTATTTTGCGGGCGGAAGGACGGTTGAATCCGGGACGGATGCGGAGTATATTGTGGAATGCCGTACGGAATGCGGAACGGAATGCCGGCCGCTTCACGGAAATTACGGCAAACTGGGTGAAATTGAGTTTCAAAAAAGAAAGTATTCCATATGGAAGCCGAAAAACAAACCGTGAAGAATCCGGGGAACCGCGGACGCTTCCGCGTCGCAATCCTGCTGTTGACCGACATCATCGTCCTGTACGGGATTCTGGCTCTGGTGTTGTATATCTACAAATGTTTCGGGGGAGAATACGACCTGACGATCCTTCTGGACCTCTGGCTGCTGCCGCTCGCGGTGATCCTCTGCAACATCTTTTCGCGTCTTTACTGCGGCAGTATTTTTTATCCCGGCGCCGGCTGCTCCGTGGTGGAGGAGCTTAAACGCCTGACGCTTTCCGTCCTCGGCGGTTACGTCCTCCTGTTCGCATATCTTTCCGTGACCCGGGCCAGCGGAAACTATACCCGGCTCGGACTTCTGGTTTCCATGGGATTTTCGATTCTTCTTCTTCCGATCTTCCGCTACTGGGTGCGCTCCGTTCTGAAATATTTTCATTGCGGGGAAATCCCGGTTCTGATCGCGGGCGCGGGACTCACCGGAAGCATTCTGGGAGAAGAACTCAAGCGGGATAAGTATTTCGGATTCCGCGTCGCCGGCTATCTCGACGACGCACCCGAAAAACAGGGAGCCTCCTTTCCGGGCGGAAAGGTGCTCGGCAATCTGGATTCCGCCCGGGACATCGCCCGCAGGGAAGGGGTGGACTACATCATTTCCACCCTCCCGCTTCCGGCGGTCGGCAAACGGCTGAACGACTGGCTGGCCTTCTTCCAGCATGTGATGGTCATTCCGGACAACCGGGTCTTCCCGATCCTGTGGGTTCATCTGGTGGATATCTACGGCCTGGGCGCGATTGAAGTGGGAAACCGTTTGAAGCGTCCTCTTTTCCGGTTCAGCAAAATCCTCTGCGAAACCGTCATCGCGGTGTTCGCGATCATCTTCCTCCTGCCGTTTTGTCTGCTGCTGGCCCTGCTGGTAAAGCTCACGAGCCGCGGACCCGTCCTTTACCGCGCCAAGCGCATGGGCGTCAACGGCACGAAAATCGAGGTCTGGAAATTCCGCACCATGTACGCCGACGCCGACCGCAAGCTCGAACAGATGCTGGCCGAAAATCCCGAAATGGAAAAGGAGTGGCGCGAAAAATTCAAGCTGGAAAATGATCCCCGCGTCACGCCGCTGGGCGCTTTCCTGCGCAAGACTTCGCTGGACGAACTGCCGCAGTTCCTGAACGTGATCCGCGGGGAAATGGCGGTGATCGGACCGCGTCCCATCGTGGAGAAAGAAATTGAATATTATGGACCGCACTACGAGGTGTTTTCCCGCGTCAAGCCCGGCATCACCGGGTTGTGGCAGGTTTCCGGCCGGAGCGAAACCACCTATGAACGCCGGATCGCGCTGGACATGTATTACATCAACAACTGGTCGATCTGGCTGGACTATTACATCTTTTTGAAAACCGTCAAGGAAGTTTTTTCCTGCCGCGGCGCGAAATAAGGGAATCCGATGAAGAAAATCGCACTTCTCCATTACTGGCTTACCAATATGCGCGGCGGTGAAAACGTCTTTGCCGAGTTCTGCAAAATGTTTCCGGAAGGAGACATCTTCACTCATGCATGGAATCCGGAGAGGATGGGCGCCCCGTTCAATGTCCACAAAGTTACCGAGACTTTCATCGGTTCGCTGCCCGGCGCCCGCAACAACTGCCAGAAATACCTGCCGCTGATGCCCCTTGCCCTGAAACGTCTGGACCTTTCGGGCTACGACCTGATCCTCAGCAGCGAATCCGGACCGGTCAAAGGCGTCCGCAAGGATGCGAACGCCCGGCACATCTGCTACTGCCACACGCCCATGCGGTATCTGTGGGACATGTTCGACGACTATTACCGGGCTGCCGGACCGCTCGAAAAGATGGCCATGCGGCTGTTCCGGGAACCGCTGCGGAAATACGATCTGCGCTCCGCCGAAAGCGTGGACCTTTTCATTGCCAACAGCCGCTTCGTCGCGGAACGGATCCGGCGCATCTACCACCGGGATTCCGAGGTGATCTACCCGCCGGTGGATGTCGATTTCTACGCCCCGGGGGCAGGGGACGTCCGGAAGGATTACTACCTTTTCGCCGGACAGCTGATCTCCTACAAGCGTCCGGAGCTTGCCATGCGCGCGTGCATGAAAATGAATCGAAAACTGGTGATGGTCGGCGACGGCTCCATGCGGGCCCGTCTGGAGGCGGAAGCCGACCCCGCCCTCATTACGTTTGCCGGTCGCGCCGAGCGGGAACGTCTGCGCCAATTCTACGCGGAAGCCCGCGGCCTCATTTTCCCCGGCATCGAGGACTTCGGAATCGTTCCGCTGGAGGCTCAGGGACTGGGAACGCCCGTCGTGGCGCTCGGGGCAGGGGGCGCTCTGGAAACGGTCATTGACCATCGGACGGGCATTTTCTTCCCGCAGGCGGATGTGCCTTCGCTGTGTGAAGCTATCGAAGAGTTCGAAAAACAGAATTTCGACCGGGAACAGATCATACGCCACGCCCGGACATTCCATACGGATACCTTCCTCGACAAAATCCGCAAGGCCGTTCAATAGCTGTCGTCCCCGGGATATTCCGTAGGAGGACTGAAAGAAAAGGAGATGGGATATCATGATGATCGTAATCAATGAGGACAACGACAACTTTTTCAAGTATCCCACGGAATGCATGACGGAGGAATCCCTGTGCCGCTACATTGATTTTTATGCGGACACGAAAACCACGCATTTTTTCATGTGTCCGAGCGGTCAGCGAACCAGTTACCGGTCTGCGGTTCAGGAAGCAATCTGGGACCCGCAGCCGGACGGCAAACCGTCCGGCAATATATGGGCCCGGAACTGTCTGTGTCTTTTCAATCAGTCGATCGATCCCTACCATGTATGGATCTCCCGATGCCGGAAACGCGGGCTCTCTCCATGGATTTCAACCCGTATGAACGACATTCATTTCGGGGATGACTTCCACTATTTCCGGCATACGAATTTCTGGAGGGAGCATCCGGAACTTCACCGTGCGGCTCCGGAAACATCAAAGAGCTGGGAGGATTACGCCTACGACTATTCCAAACCCGGCGCATTCCGCTATTACCTCGATCTGGTCATCGAGCAGATCGACCGGTATGATGCCGATGGGTATGAGCTCGATTGGATGCGCTGGCCCGCATGCCTCTCGCCCGGAAAGGAGCGGGCGCAGACATCCGTCCTGACGGATTTTATGGCACAAGTCCGCACCCGTATCGACAAAGCGGCGGAGCGCCGCGGGCATCCGGTCGGACTCTCCGTAAGAGTTCCTGCCGACCCGGAAGCCGCTCTGGAACGGGGATTCGACATCGCCGCCTGGACGGGCCGGAAACTGGTTGACATGGTGGCGGCCTCTCCATTTTATGCCTCGAACGATCCTGAACTTTCTTTCGGCGGCTGGAAAGAATTTCTGGGCGCGGCGATGGATCATGTCATTCTCCTCCCGGTCATTGACAACGGCAGTTCTCCGGGGGCGGGATTGGATCGGATCGAACATACGGCCCCTGTCCTCCGCGGCTGGGCGGACACCATGCTCGAAGATGGTTTTGAAGGATTGTATTTCTTCAATTATCCTTATTTGCTGAAAAATGAAAACTTGAAACCGGCGCTGCCCCGGGATTCCGTACACGCCTTTCTGAAGGATGGCCTGGCGAAAGAAAAAATCAGGGCAGGGGAAAGACGTTGCATTGTCTCTTTCCGGGATGTTCCAAATCGGAAAACCGGCTCCCTTTCCCAGCTTCCGGCCGGCCTTCCGGCAACCCTGGCGATTCGGAATGGAAAAGCTCCGGTTTCCGGCAGCCTCCGGATTGAACTCGGATTGAGGCGGAAAAATGCCGTCCCCTTCTGGTTCGGAGGCAATTCGGGGGAGACGATCAGACAAGTCCGGCTTAACGGAAATGCCTGTCCGTTCGAGTTCGACTCGGACGGAATGAGCTGTATTGTCCGTCCTGAACTGCGATTTTTCAAGGACAAGCGCAATGTGGTCGAAGTCGAAGGAGCGGATCAGATCGAGGTTGTCCAGGCGGAACTTATTATTGAGGACAACTGAAGGTGTTCGGACGCCGTGCGTTCAGGGCAGGGATATCCAGCCCGAATGAATGACAGACAGGGAAGGGGGCGGCCGCAAAACCAGCTGGCCCAAAGACTGTCGATCCCGAATTCATGGAATACTATTCCTGGAAAACCGGTTCCCCGGAATATGCCTCCCTGTGTTGAGAAGCTCTTTTGTCTGCTTTACAACCTTCCGTACGTCCCCTCCCCGGTTTCCTTAGACGGTATGATTCTTACGCAGGTCAAGCATTCTTCCTTCGGATTTTCCCTTTACCAAGAATCGGAACGTCTGGCCGATCTCCTTTTTCGGCAACTGGAAAAAGAATGCGGAAAGGTTTTGAAAAGGGCAGGCGGTTCTCAAAACAAAACTTGATTCCTGCGGTCCTCTGGCATTGTTTCCTGGCCTTACCCATACTTGACCCCGGGTAAGGCCTTTCTTTTGCTTTCTAGGTGCCTTTTCAGCGTCGCATAATATATATTATGTTAAATCATATATGGGGCGATATTGAATTCAATAACTCATATTCATTTTATTATAAGAGACTTGCAAAACAATAAGAATGCGATGTTAATAACTTGATTACAAAATTCTGCCGATGGATGGTTTTTCAAAGGCAAAGGCGTCGGTCCCCTGTTTTTCTGAAAAATTATTCGGCAGATGACTATCGAAAACGGGATAAAAAAATCCGCAAATCTGGCAGAAATTCAAGATTTGCGGGGAAATTTATACGGGCAGGGAGGGTCAGGCGAAAAGCTTCTGAAGTTCCATCTGGAATTCCCGGATATCCTGTTCGGTCGGTTTGCCGGTCGGCTTGTCCAGCCCCAGACGTCCGGTCTGGTCGAGAATCCATTCGGCAGTCACGCCGGAACCGAATTTGACGGTGCCGCTGGCAACCGCGCCGGGCCGGACGATCTTGGAAAGCTCCACAACGGTCTTCCCGGTGATGCCGCCCTTCCCTTTTCCTTTTTCCTCCGGTTCTTCCGAAAGCGGGGTTTCTTCTTCCTCCCCGTCGCCGGCAGGAAGTTCCCGGTCCGATTCCGTGGAAAGTTCTGCGGATTCCGGCCCCGGTTTTTTCGTCTCTTCGGGTTCCCTGTTTTTCCAGATATTTTCTTCGATTTCCGAAGCCAGGAGCCGCAATTCCATAAATGTAATATTTACATTCTGTTCCTTGAGCATGTCCTGAATCTTCGAAAGGGAATAGCCCTCCGGGACCCTTTTTGCAATAAATTCTTTGATTTGTTTCTGATCCATAAGAAAAGCCCCCCTGAAAAAATTAAAGTGTTTTCAGGAATTTTTGATAGTCTTCTTCGGTGAGAAGATCTTCGAGTTCGTCCAGGTCAATGTTTTCAAGCTTGCAAATCCATCCTTTTTCTTCCGGAGAATTGGAAACGATTCCGGGATCGTCATCCAGATTCCGGTTGACAGCCGTGACCGTGCCGCTGAGCGGGGAATAGACATCGGAGGCGGCCTTGACGGACTCGACGACGCCGATGGGATCGCCGACAATCACATCGGCGCCTTCCTTCGGGAGTTCGACATAGGTGATATCGCCGAGTTCCTTGGCGGCATAAGCGGAAATTCCGATTGTTGCCTCATCGCCTTCAATTTTCGCCCACTCATGGGTCTTCAGATAATATTTGGCCATACTTATGGTCTCCTTGATCCTTGGTAATTGAACAAAACCCATTGTTCATTTTGTTGTGTAAAAAAGCACTCCATACGCATTATGTCAAGCGCGGGAATAAAAAAATATCAATTTTTTCTTGCCGAGCCGTTTTTGTAGAACGGGAGAGGCACATTTTCCGCCTGAATGACAACTCTCTGGAGGTCCAGCGAAAAAGAATTGCTCCGGGCCGCGTCCGCCTCAACATAGGCCATGGCGACGGCGACCCCGAGGGAAGGGGCGAACGCGCCGGAAGTCACGGCGCCGACTTGCTTCCCGTCCAGAAGAACCGGAGTCCTTTCCCGCGCGGCGCGGCGTCCTTCCAGAACAAGCCCCACGAGCTGTTTTTCCGGCGCCCTGCCCCGCAGCGCCCCGGAGCCGGCAAACGTCCGGTCGGAGGAATCGAGTTTGAGCATGCCGCCGAAACCGGCTTCGACGGGCGTGGTCGTTTCATTCAGTTCATGTCCGTAAAGAGGATATCCCATTTCCAGGCGGAGCGTGTCGCGCGCGCCGAGCCCGGCGGGCTTGACCGTGCCGTCCGCCAGAAGTCCGCGCCAGAAGTCCACGGCGCGGGAAGCATCGAAATACAGCTCGAATCCGAGTTCACCGGTGTAACCGGTCCGGCTTAGAAGGACATCGGCTCCGAACAGTTTCACCGGGGTGAAATGATAATATTTCGGAAGAGTCTCCTGTGGAATCCCGAGACGGCCGAGGACTTCCGCCGAAAGCGGCCCTTGAAGATCGAGCTTGGCGGTGCGGTCGGATTCATCGGTCAGGACGACCCGGGAGCCGAGGCGTCCGGAGAGAGTCCGGAAGTCCGTCTCGCGGCGGGACGCGTTGACCACGATGAAGAATTCGTTTTCCGCGATCCGGTAGACGATCAGGTCGTCGATCACCCCGCCTTTTTCGTTCAGCAGAAAATTGTAGCGGCAGGAACCCGTTTTCTGATCCGCGACGGAGCGGGCCAGCGCACGGTCCAGAAGCTCCGCGCTCCCCTCCCCTTTCAGGCGGAATTCCCCCATGTGGCAAATATCGAAAAGCGAGACCGCGTTTCGTGTGTGGTGATGTTCCGCCAGGATTCCTTCCGTATACTGAACCGGCATGTTCCAACCGGCGAACGGAACCATTTTCGCGCCCAGAGCGACATGTTCGGCGGCGAGCGGGGTTTCCAGAAGCTGTTCTTCCGACATAGTGTTTTCTCCGTAGGGGCGGATGGCCCCGGTTAAAATGTATCCAGCCAGCGGACGCATTCCTCTGCCCAGGGATGCCCCTGGAAAAGACCTGCCCCATGACCGCCGCGCTCATAAATATGCAGCTCGAAACGGACTCCGTTTTTCCGGAGGGCGTTTGCGAAAAGAAGGCTGTTTTCCACCGGGACCGCAGTGTCTTCCATCGTGTGCCAGAGGAACGACGGGGAGGTTTCGGGCGTGACGCTGTTTTCCAGGCTGAGCATTGCCGCATCTTCCGGCTTGAAGTCGGGTCCCAGCAGATAATCGAAGGAACCTTTGCTCGAAAAGCGGGGATCGGCGGTGATGACCGGATAGCAGAGGACCGTCCAGGACGGGCGGGACGAAACGGCGGCAACCTCCCCCTCCCCTTCCCCGGAAAGGCCTTTCCGGAAAAGATTTCCTGCGGATGCGGCCAGATGCCCGCCCGCGGAAGAACCCATGACGCCGACGCATTCGGGACGGATTCCCAGTTCCGGCGCGAGGCTCCGGACAAAGCGGACCGCGCGCGCGGCATCCGAAAGTTCCGCAGGATGATGATAGTGGTTGGAACCCAGGCGGTATTTCACCACAAAACAATGGTAGCCCTGTTCGGCAAAGTATTCCGCATAGCCCTTGCCTTCATGCTCCGCCAGATGCGCATACGCTCCGCCTGGATAAATGACAATCGCTTTTCCGCAGGCTTTCCAGACCGGCGGGAAATAAGGGGTGATCGTGGGAATGTCGTTTTCCGTGTTTCCCCGGGAAAGAGGAGGAACTCCCGGCCAGAGAGGAATCGTTTTTCTGTTTTCGAATATCATTTTTTTCTCCCATGAAATTCCGTTAAAAAGTATTCATCCAGCGGATGGCTTCCGCCACCCAGGGATGTCCGTCGTCCAGACCGCCTCCATGTTCGCCGCGTTCATACATATGCAGTTCGAAACGGACCTTGTTTTTCCGCAGGGCTTCCGCATACAGGAGACTGTTTTCGACCGGGACCGCGGTATCGCCCAGCCGGTGAAAAAGGAACGTCGGAGAGGTTTCCGGCGTCACGCTCTTTTCCAAAGAAAGCATCTGTTCGTCCTCCGCGGAGAAATGCGGTCCCAGAAGCGCCTGGCGCGACCCCTGGTGCGCAAAAGGCGCGTCCAGCGTGATGACCGGATAGCAGAGGACCGAGAAAGAAGGACGCGATGAAAGGGCGGCGATGTTCCCCTCCCCTTCCCCGGTCCGGGCCAAGTGCGGCACGGTGGCGACGGACGCGGCCAGGTGTCCGCCCGCGGAAGAGCCCATGACGCCGACGCATTCGGGGCGGAACCCCAGTCCCGGCGCAAGGCTCCGGACAAAGCGGACCGCGCGCGCGGCATCCGAAATCTGGACGGGATGATGATAGCCGTCCGCTCCGCCGAGCCGGTATTTTACAACGAAACAGAAAAAGCCCTGTTTTGCGAAGAACTCCGCATATCCTTCCCCTTCGTAGGGTGCCAGACCGCCATATCCGCCGCCGGGGAAAATGACGATTGCCCGACGATTCATCTTCCACAAGGGCGGAACATACGGGGTGACGGCCGGGAGATCTTTTTCCTCGTTTCCGAGGGAAAAAGGAACCGCTCCCGGCCAGAGGGGAAGCGGCTTTCGGTCCATCGTGCGAATCATGTTCTGCAAAATCTCCTGTCTGCGTTACCGGCCGCAGTCCGCCGCGATGGAAACCAGGCAGGCGATGGCGGTGACGATCTGGTTGGGATCGATGTTTTCATTCGGAGAGTGCGCGGTCGAAATCGAGCCGGGCCCGAAAACCACCGTCGGAATATTGAACTCCGCCACGCGGGCCGCTTCGGTCGCATACAGGACCCCGTGGATGGAACTCCCCGGAAAATGGGCCTTGACCTGCTTCAAAACAGAATGGGACCATGGACTTCCCGCAACCGTTTCAAACGGAGGGGAATAGAAGGTCGGTCCTTCCATTTTATATTCCGTCCCGCAGCGGTCGTAAACGGCACGCAGTTCTTTGGCGACCTGTTCCGGGGTTTCGCCGGGAAGCATCCGGCGGTCCAGCATGAACTCGCAGAAATCCGGCACCGAATTGACTTGCGCTCCGCCGCGGATGGTTCCCAGATTCAGGGTCGGAGGCCCCAGCAGCGGATGTTTGTCCCGCAAAAGAAGCCCGGAGGCGTGCTTTTCCGTGGCGGAAATCAGCGCAGACATCGGATAAATGGCGTTTTTCCCTTGCGGGACGAGGCTGGAGTGCGCTGCCTCCCCGCGCGTCGAAATTTTGTACCGTACGGCTCCTTTGTGCGCGGTGATCACGTCCAGGGAGGTTCCCTCGAGAATCACGGCAAAGTCGGGCTTGACATGATCCGGCACCATATAATTGATGCCGGCGTATCCGACCTCCTCGTCGCAGGAACAGAGCAGGTGAAGACGGCAGGACAGGTTCATGGTTTTGAGGATCGACATCGCCAGAAGAGCCGCGGTCATGGGTCCCTTGTCGTCGACCGTTCCAAGCCCGGCGAGGAACCCGTTTTTTTCCTTCAATTCAAACGGGCGCTCCATCCCCGGCGACCAGACCGTGTCCGCGTGAACGCTGTAGAGAAGGACCGGCGCATCCTCCCGGTCGGTTCCGAGGGTGAAAAGCACGCACGGCCGGTCTTTTTCCGCTTCGAAACGGCGGCAGGGAATGTTATGGACATGGCCCCAGTCCATCAGGAAATCCGCAATCCGGGTTTCTCCGGAAATCGAAGGATCGCTGTTGCATTTCGGATTGACGCTCGGAATCGCGACCAGATCGCGCAGCAGAGAAATGACATGTTCCGTGTTCATGGCTGAATTTTTCCTTTCCGAACCATCGTTTAAAAAAAGACAGGGGTAAATGTATACGTTCCTTTGAAAAAAGCAAGCTTGAAATCGAAGATGCGGAAAAAAAGATATGGAAGGATTCACCGGGACAGAATCAGTGTCCTTGTGAAAAAGACTTTGTCGGTTTTATAATGGACCAGCCTCACCGTCCATTCTCCTTTCGGAGTGATTTCGTCATACAGCACCAGCATCAGGCGTCCGGACGGAGAGGAGATTCCCATCCTGTACAGCGAGCCAAGCACCTCCATACCGAGTTTGGAACAGGGGAAATTCTTGTCTTCCACGAATACGAAGGGCCCCCATCCGCTGGTCGCCGTCCGGATGGAGATGGCGGTTGTCATGGCATTGACCGCCTCGGCGTCGGAGAGTTTCCCCGCCGGATCGTCCCGCGTCGGCTCATACGGCGGTTTCACCGGGACGGGACGATCCTCCCGGAACCAGTGGTTACAGCCGGAAATGCTCAAAAGCACTGCGGCGGACAGTCCGCATAAAATTTTTCCCATGCGAATGAATTCCTTGTTTTCCGATAAGATATAAAGTAAGATACAGAGTCACGGGAAAAAATCAAACGGAAGTCCCTTTTTTGCTGTAAAAATTTTCCGTAGACTTCCGCGGTCCGTAAAGTTTCCAGATTTACTCGCCAGCTCCCCGAATTACTGAAAGAAAATAATATTATTTATTCGATAGGTGCTTGAAAAAGGAAACAAACGCAACCATATTATGACGGATATTACAAAAATCGATAGTCCAGGACAGGTCGGCGCAAGGGGAAAGTTGTATGGGAACTCGGGGTGCCTCCGGAAAGAAAAGGAGATTTTTTTTCCTTCTGGTTTTTCTTTTCTTCCTTTTTCCGCTGCTTTCCCAGACGCCTCCCTCCCCTGCCCCGGCTGCCAAAAAAATTCTCCTGATCTCTCCTTTCAACCTCTCTTTTGCGCAGTACTACCAGCAGGTCACCAGTTATCTTGACGTTCTGAGCCATTCGGGCGTATCCTATCTTCTGACTCACATGGAAAACGATACGCTCAACCAGTCGCCGGAAGGGGAAGCCGTCCAGCGGGATTTTGCCGCTCACCTGGCGAAGATTCGCGCGGGGGAGTACGACATCATCGTGACGTTCGGGGAAAAAGCCTTCGACTTAATCAGAGAAAATGTCCGTCAGATTCCCCCGAAGACCGTCGTCATTTTCTGCGGACAGGAGACCTCCGACAAGAAATCGATTCTTTCCCTGCCCAATACCGTCGGCGTATTCCAGCAGGTCAGTCCGGAAGAAAACATCCGGCTGGCGCGCCTCCTCTTTCCGAAAAAGAAAAAACTGCTGCTTCTCACCAACTGGACTCCCGCCGGAAAACGCATCAAGCTTCAAACCGAAATCTATCTCCGGCAGAACCCGGGACTGGAACTGCTGTATATCGACAATGCAACCACCTCCACGGAGGCCATGTTCTCCCGGATTGCGGATCTGGGACCGGACACGATGATTCTCTTTTACGGCTGGTACAACCGTCGCGTGATCAACTTCGCCTCCCTGGAATATCTCATGCACCGGCTTGGAAACCGGCCCGATGTACCGGTGTTCGTCATGTTCGACTCAATGCTGCGCTTCCCCGTGGTCGGCGGGTATGTCGAACAGGGAAAACGCATGGGCATGGAAGCCGCCGAAAAAACTATCCGCATTCTCCGAGGAGAAAAGATTTCCGACCTGGAAGACAGCCTCATTCCGCAAGCGCTGGTCCTGAACTGGGAAATGCTGAAATATTATCAGGTGGACTCCTCCCTCGTCCCGAAAAATGCCACGCTGCCTGGAAAACCTGTGAGCTTCTGGGACCGTCACGGGGAAATCCTCATTCCCGCGATGATTTACATGGCTCTTCTCTCCCTGTTTACAGTGGTTCTGGTGATCGTGGTCTGCCGCTGCCGGAAAATATCCCGCCGGATGAAGGCGATCCTGTCCCATCTTCCGATGCGTCTTGCGATCGCCGATTCCAAGGGAAAGATTTACTACAACTATTGCGAAGATTACTCCGTGCCCGAATTCAACGGGAGACTCTTTTCCCTTCGCGAATTCCCCGCGGAACTGTATGAAACCTTCCGGGAAAGCATCCAGCGGGTTTTCCGGACGGGAGCTCCGCTGTCGCTGGAATATGTTTCGGAGAATCGCCGCAGACGTGCCGATTTCGTCAAAGTCCCTCCGGAGATTTTCGGGACGGATACGGTGATGTGGGCCTCGATAGACATTGAGGAACTCCACCAGGCCAAGCTCCATATGGAAGAGCTGATGAAACGCTTCAAACTGACGCTGGATTCAGTCGGCGACGGTGTCATCGCCACGGAGGCGGACGGAACCATCATGCTTGTCAATCCCGTGGCGGAATCCATGATCGGCTCTCCCGCCGGAGAATTGATCGGACAGAAAATGGAGCTCGGCATCCGGCTTGTCAATGCCGCGGACGACACCCCGGTTCCGTTTTCCTGTCCTTCCTCTCCGGTTCCCGCAAGCGCTGAATTCGACATTGTCCTGATCGCCCGGAACGGAACCCGATACCACGTCGAAACGAAGTCCGCCCCGCTCCGGGAGCCGGACGGAACGGTTTCCGGGGCTGTGACAGTCATCCACGACATTACCGGCGAAAGACAGTTGAACTCCCGGCTCCGCATCTATGCCGAGCAGCAGAAAATCATCAATTCCATCCTGGAAAAAATCCTGCTGGATATCAATGACGACAATGGAGCCATGCGCCTGGCGCTCCAGACATTCTGCGGGCACCTGAAAGCGGATCGCTGCTTTCTCCATCAGTTTGATGAAGAACAGAACTGGATTCTTACGCTGCTGGAGTATTCGGAAGGCGAAAAGAAGTTCGTGCCCGTCACGCTGCGCTCGATCGTATTGCCGGAGGAAGACCGGTGGCTGCGCATGCTGAAGAATCACGAAGCCCTCGTTTTCCCGGACTTCGACGTTCTCCTTCGTGAATCCAAAGCGAAATTCTTTTATGACAACATTCCGGACAAGAAAACACATTCCCTTTTTGCGGCCGGGATTTTCGACGGCGGCCGTCTGTGGGGCGCTGTCGCCCTTGTGTTCGAGCGGAAAAATTCACCCCTTTCCGAGCAGGACATGCAGCTCCTGTGGGGCATCGCGCACATGATCGAAATTATTCTGGAAAGAAAGAAACGGCGCACACAGCTGGAGCGGAGCGAATCGGAAAAACTTCTGATCCTGGACAATATCCGGATTCCGATTTTCTTCTTTGGCGCCGACTTCCATCTGATTTGCGCCAATCGCGCTGCCGAAAAACTCATGAGTGAATCCCAAGAGGAACTTTCCTGCCGGTGCTGCCTGAAACATCCCTGTGATTCGGATTGCCCGTCGGATTGTCCCATACGGTTTGCTTTCCAGGATCACAAGATGCACGTCAAGGAATTGAAAATAGCCGAGCGCGAATACCAGCTGTTCGCCAGCCCGATCGTCATTCATGAAAAGCTGGAATATGTGCTGGCCAATCTGATTGATGTGACTGACTTCAACACCTCGCAGCATCGTCTGACATCCGCCCTGATGGAAGCGCAGAACGCCAGCCGGGCGAAGAGCCTGTTCCTGGCGACCGTCAGTCATGAACTCCGGACCCCGCTGAACGCGGTCATCGGGTTCAGCGATCTTCTGAAACAGGGGCCGCTCCCGGAACAGCAGGAGAAAGAATATCTGAACTCCATTCATGTGGCCGGACACGCCCTTCTCGAACTCATCGATGACATCCTCGATTTTTCACGGATCGAAGCCGACCAGGTGGTCCTTTCGCCCCGGGAGACCCATCTTGCCGCCACGGTGGCCGGGCTCCAATCCGTATTCAACCAGAAGGCCGGGGAAAAAGGCATTTCCCTGACGTTCGAGATCCCGTCCGACATACCTCTGTTGATCATGGACGACTTCAAGTTCCGCCAGATTCTGACGAATCTTATCGGAAATGCGGTCAAGTTCACAAACAGGGGATACGTCCGGGTTTCGTTTGATTTCCTTGCGGAAACCGTTTCGGAGGGAACTCTCTCCGTGTCCGTCAAAGATACGGGGATCGGGATTCGCCGGGATTGCCAGCAGGTCATCTTTGAACCCTTTGTCCAGCAGGATACGGTTCGGGACGCCCATTTTTATAAAGGCAGCGGGCTTGGATTGGCCATTTCCAGACGTCTTGCCCGGAAAATGGGAGGAGACATTCTTCTGGAAAGCACTCCGGGAGAAGGCAGTGTTTTCACCCTGGTCTTGAAAAATATTCCTTTCCGGCAGGGAATGCCCGTCACGGAACCTTCCAGAGAGGAAAATGCGCTGGGTTTGTTCCCGGGCGTTAAAGTGCTTCTCGTGGATGACGTCCCGCTCAATCTTCAAGTTCTGTCGGTCATGCTGAAGAAGCTGGGGATTGAAGCCGTTTCGGCCGATTCCGGCGACGCGGCCCTGAAATGGCTTGAAAACAATGTTCCGGACTTCGTTTTGACCGATATGTGGATGCCGGGACTCGACGGAACCGAACTGGCAAAGAGAATCCGTGCCAATCCGGCGTATTCCGGGGTGAAGCTCATCTCCGTCACCGCGGATGTGATCGCGGAAACCACTTTTGACATGAAAGCATTCAACGATATACTCCTGAAACCCATTACGCTGGACAAGCTTTCCGCACTCTTTGAAAAATTCCAAAAAGAAAGAGGTGAAAAATGAGGCCTTGTGAAAAATGGTTTGCCGGCATGCTGTGCACTCTGACGCTTGCTGTTCCCTCCGCCCGGCTTGACGCCTGCACTCGGATACGGATCAATGGAAAATGAAGTGATTTTTTTGGAAGAGGAACTTGAAAATTCCCGATCGTCGACTATAGTATATCTTCCGAATTCAATGGGCGCTTAGTTCAGTTGGTTAGAACGCTACCTTCACACGGTAGAGGTCGTGGGTTCGAGTCCCGCAGCTCCCACCATTCTTTCCCGCTTTCCGCCAATGACTTCCTGAATGAGGAAAGAGAAAGACTTTCCGCATTTCTGCACTTCTTTTATTTCTTTCCGTCAATCGAAAGGGTTCCGGATTTGAGATCGGTCCAGAGCGTGCCGTCTCCGGCGTAAATGACCTTGACTTCCAGTTTCGGATTGAGCGTTTCGATCAGGCGCATGTCGGCCATGAGGCCGGGCTTCCCGAGCGCCTCCGCCTTCCGGCGGGTTCCCTGCGCGATCTCGTTCTGCTGGATGAAATCAACCTTGACCGCGGTCTCGCCCATGAGTTTTTCCCGTTTGGCGTCAATCCCGGAACGTTCCAACTGAATCCGCGCGACTTCGAGATCCGTCCTGGCAGCGATCCGGCGGACCTCCTGCTCCTGGTTGGCGTTGATCTCCGCCACCAGCTTCCGGGTCTCCTGTTCGACCTCCTGGCGCTTCTGTTCGATCATGCCGGTCTGGGCGTTCAGTTCAGCCTCGATCTTCGCGGCCGCCTGGAGGGAGAAGTTGGTCAGGTTCTGTTCCCGCGCCAGACTGGCGTCCTGGATCGGGCTCAGGATATTCTGCGGAATCTCCACATTGCGGATGATCGCGTTATGAATGAGGATGCTCTTCTCCTTCAGTGTGGCGACCAGGTCGTTGCGCAGGTTGTTCTGGAAGGTCTCGCGCCCCTCCCCGACGATGAAATCCTGCGCCTTGTAGGTGGAGCCTTTCAGGCGGGAGATGGAAAGGATCTGCGGCAGAATGATCTTTTCGACCACCTGCGGAAGATCGCCGTAAAGCATGTAGATTTTCGAGACATTTTCCGGCAGGAGTTCGAATTCGACAGTCATGTCCATCACGATCCTGAAGCCGTCGCGGGAGGGAAACTCGACGAAGCTGCTGATGTTGTAGACCATTTCCTGCGGTTTCGCGGCCGCTTTTCCGGGAGCGGCGGTGATCGGAGGCGCCATGAAGGGAGCTGCCGGCTTCATACGTTTCTCCTTTTGAACTTTCCGAACTCCTTCCTCGTCCCGCACGAAGGAAGAGGTTGCCATCTGCGACATGGTCTCGCTCTTGCTCTTCATGCGCTGCTGGAGCTGGACGTTGAGTGTGTTGTAAGACATCTCCTTGAGGGCGTCGCTGGCCGTTTCGATCTTGTTCTTGAGTTCGATCACGCTGCCGCCGCGTCCGGTCATGCTGACCTGATTCATGCCGATCTCGATCACGTTGACCTGATAGGCGTTGGGGTTGATGTAATACAGCCCCGGCTGGAGAATATCCTTGAAGACTCCCTGCGAACCGAGTATGGCGAACTCACCGGCGGGCGCGGGCTTCCCGGTCTGGGAGGTCACCACGCCGACATACCCGATGGGAATGTTGATTGCGTCGGCGATATCCACGCGGTAGCCCTGCGGATTGAGGCGGTAGGTCCCCGGTCCGAGCACATCGCGCCAGACGCCTTGATAGGACTTGTCCGGAGCAATGATTTCGCCCGACGGCAGGGGCTTGCCGATTTTGGAGGTCACGATCCCGACCTTGCCGATGGGAATCGTCACCGCGGGAACGATGTCCACGTCATACATCACCGGATCGAGGAAGTAGCGTCCTTCGGGAAGAACTTCCTTCCAGATGCCCTTTTCCCCGCGTTCCACCAGGAGTTCCCCGGCTTTCGGATCGTCGCCCGATTTGGCCGTGACGATCGCCATACAGCCCGGCGCGACATAGAACCGGCAGAAAAACCAGAGATAAATGCCGTACGCGGCAACACAAAGAACCAGAATCAGAAAAATGGAAAACAAAGCAATTTTTTTCATGATCACTTTCCCCCTTCCCGACGAAGATTTCCGGCGGACGGAGCCACCGGGAGGCCGAACGAACCTTCCCCGGAGCCGCGGGTCATCACGGACCGGATCGCAGGACCGAGTTTTTCATACAGGAGGCCGCGCACATAGGCATCGCCGTTCCCGTAGGCTTCGACATTCCGTTTGAGGACCTCCACCTCGGAATCGTTCCGGGAGGCGATGACCTGCCGCCTGGCTTCCGCCAGCAGTAGCCGGGATTTGGCTTCGGCCTCCGCCGCCTCGTATCGGATCGAGGCGGTTTCCAGCTCGGTTCTTGCGGCGATCAGGCGCTGCATCTGGGATTGTTTCGCGGCGATTTCAGCCGTGATCTTCCGGGTTTCGGCCTGAACCTTGCTGATCCGCTGGAGGGCGAGCATTTTCTGCTGTTCCAGTTCGGTGGCGCTCCGGGCCTGTTCGATCTGCTGTTTGAACTTCTTGGCCTCCTGTTCGGCCAGCTCGCGGTTGCGGATGATCTCGGCGATCTGCTGGGGCGGGATGATATCCCGGATCAGCACGGAGTTGATGGAGACGCCCCACACCTTGCAGGTTTTGCGGAGGAAGGTCTCCAACTGGTTCTGGAAGACCTGGCGGCTCTCCCCGACGATGAACTCCGTGGCGCTTTTCTTGCTGCCTTCGATCCGGGCGAATCCGCTGACGGACGGCAGGATGATTTTCTTCATGATATCGTCCATGTCGCCCACTTCGTGGGTCAGACACGGCGCGGACTCCCGGAAGATGTTGAACTCAACGGTCCCTTCCAGCGAAATCGGAAACCCGTCCAGCGTGATGAAACCGATCGCGTCCTTGCCGCTGAACTCATAACGCTGGCTCTGGATGTTCACCACGGAAACGCTCTGAATGAAGGGATTGATCCGGTGGGTGCCTTCCTTGAGGACCTCCTTGAGGACGCCTTTCCGGGAAGGATCGACGAGGAATCCCTTCGAGTCGGACAGATCGTTCGGGACGCCCGAAAAGACGTCGCCGCCGGAGAGGTTGGTGACCACGCCGATGTTGCCGGGAAGAATCCGGATGTCGTCATAGACCTGGACGTCGTAGGCATACGGGTTGATCCGGTGCTTGCCGGTTCCGAGGACCTCGCGGACGATTCCCTTGTATTCGGGTCCGGGCGCGATGATCTGTCCATCAGGCAGCGCCTTCCCGAACTTCCGCACCAGCACGCCGAACTTTCCGGCGGGAATGTCGGTGACCGGAAGAATTTTCCAGTCCCAGGTGTAGGGATTCCGGAAGTAGCGCCCTTCCCCGAGCACCTCCAGCTGAACGCCTTTATACTCGGGGGAAACGGCCAGGATTTCCGACGGGGGAAGCGTCTTGCCGGTTTTCTTGATGAGCACGGCGATCTGTCCGTTGCCCGGTTCGATCCGGCATCCGTACCAGATGAACAGCGAGGCTGCGATCAGAAGCAGAATGGCCAGCGGCAGAAGCGCGGCCCCGGCGAAGAAACTTTTCATGACAAGCCCTCCCCTTTGGTTCTTATGAAGAAACGGAAACAAACTTCAGACGCGTATCTCGTCTTTTCCGGTCGGGACGACCACCTTCGAGAGGGAGGCGATCAGCGGACGGACGGTTTTGCCCAGATAGTCCTCGACCTGCTGCGGGGCGCGTCCGATGAACAGCGCCGGGTCCAGAAGGTCTTTGAACTTCGGCGCGATTCCGGCAAAGAGCGGATCGGCGGCCAGACGTTCCAGCAGATCGTTGGGGCGTCCCTCGGCCTTGACCATCCGGCCGGCTTCCATGGAATGACGCCGGATCGCCTCGTGCAAATCCTGGCGGTCGCCGCCCGCGCGGACGGCTTCCATGAGAATGTTTTCGGTGGCCATGAAGGGCAGTTCCTGCCGGATGTGGGCGGCGATCACTTTCTCCCATACCTGAATGCCGTCCGCGATGTTGGCGACGAGCGACAGGATCACATCGGCGGAAAGGAACGCCTCGGCCAGCACGATGCGGCGGTTGGCGGAGTCGTCGAGCGTGCGTTCGAACCATTGGGTGGAGTGGGTCATGGCGCAGTTGATCGGCAGGTTCATGAGGTAGCGTGCCAGCGAGCAGACCCGTTCCGAGCGCATCGGATTCCGCTTGTAGGCCATGGCGCTGGAGCCGACCTGGGACTTGCCGAAAGGCTCCTCGACTTCCTTGAGATTGGACAGAAGGCGGATGTCGCCCGCCATTTTATACGCGCTCTGGGCAAGACCCGAAAGCACGGAAATGACGTAGAAATCCACTTTGCGCGTATAGGTCTGTCCGCTGAGGGCGATGGAGGAGCCGAAACCCATCTTGTTGGAAACCAGTTTGTCGAGAGCGCAGACCTTTTCATGGTCGCCGTGGAAGAGCTCCAGGAAGCTGGCCTGCGTGCCGGTGGTTCCCTTGACGCCGCGGAAGGGAATCTTCTGAATTTCTTCCGTCACGCGTTCGAGGTCCATCACGAAATCCTGAAGATAGAGGGCGAAGCGCTTTCCGAGGGTGGTGAGCTGGGCGGGCTGATAATGCGTGAAACCGAGCGCGGGCAGCGACTTGTATTTCTCCGCGGTGTCGGCAAGAATGGTCACGACCTGAAGAAGTTTCGCCTGGATCAGTTTCAGGCCGTCGCGCATCTGGATAAGCTCGGTGTTGTCGGTCACATAACAGCTGGTCGCGCCGAGATGGATGATCGGGCGCGCATCGGGGCAGAGGTCGCCGAAAATATGGATGTGGCTCATCACGTCGTGCCGGAGTTCGGCTTCCCTGGCTTCGGCGGCCGCAAAATCGATGTCGTCCAGATGGGCGCGCATCTGTTCCAGTTGAAGCTCGGTAATCGGCAGTCCGAGTTCCTTTTCGGATTCGGCCAGGGCGAGCCAGAGCCGCCGCCAGGTGGAGTGTTTGCGCTGGGGAGACCAATTATAACTCATTTCCTTGCTGGCGTAACGGTCCGTCAGGGGATTCTGGTAACTGTTCATATTATTTTCCATTCCACATCTCCGTAAATAGGGGTTCACGGAGGCAATATACATTTGAAAAGTCGGAATTTCAAAGGGAAAACTCTTGCGGTTTCATCTTTCTGCGCTACATTATAGAGGAAACGAGGTGGCCGATGAAAAAAATCAGATGCACGAAAAACGAACGCGGACAGGCGATCGCCGAACTGGCGGCCGGGCTCATCGGGATGTGCTTCGTCATCATCGGGCTGCTGATGGTCGCCATGCTCGGCATGACCGGCGTGAAGAACATCATCCAGGCCCGTTCCCTTGCCGACGAATACAGCGCCTCCGGGCAGATCTCCGGCTCCGCCCGCCACATCACCGCGTGGGTGGACCCGGACGGACTTCCGTTCACCCATGACGACCGGCCGCAAACCCTGTCTTTCCCGAACGCCGTCACGTTCACGCAGGAGCTCACGGACAACACCGGAGTTTTCCAGACCGCCATGCTCGCCGATACCGATTACACGCAGGAAGCCTTTGAGTCCCGCTTCGTCGAATCGAACCTGTTCGTTTCCGCGGCCAACCTCACCGCCGGGGAGGTCCGGATCACCGATCCCCTTTCGCAATACGAACAGTTCGATGCCAAGCGCATCCTCGCCCGCCTCGGCCTGGCGTATGATTTCAGCATCGAAGATATCGTTTTCATGCCCATGCGAAACACGGATTAGATCAACCCCGCAGGACAGTTCCTTATGCAAAAACTCATTCCCCCCGCCGAAAAAATTTTTGCCTCTCTGGAAGACGCGGTCCGCTGGAGGACACGGCTTCGGAAAGAAAAACTTTCTCTGTCCGTGACAAACGGCTGTTTCGACATCCTTCACCGCGGACACGCCGAATATCTCTGGTCCGCCCGGAGGCTGGGCGACCGTCTGCTGGTGCTGCTCAATTCGGACGAGTCGGTCCGCGCCCTCAAAGGCCCCGCCCGCCCGGTCAACGGCGAGTATGACCGTGCTTTCCTGCTGGCTTCCTTCGAGTTCGTTGATGCGGTACTGGTGTTCCGCGGCGCCCGCTGTCATGCGGAACTGGCCGCCCTCGCCCCCGACGCCTATGCCAAGGGCGGCGACTATACGCTCGAAACGCTCGATCCCGAGGAACGCGCCGCTCTTCTCCAAAGCGGAACAAAAGTCTCCTTCATTCCCTTCGTGCCGGGCCATTCCACCTCGGCGATCCTGAGGAAGTCCGGGCCGCGCCCATGATCCGGTTCTGCTGCCCCGTCCTGATTTTCCTGTCGGACAAAGGTTCCCTCGGCAGGCTGAGGGCCGATGACGGACGTTTCTTCGAGAACCTCAATTCCACCTTGAAAAATCTGGATGAGATCACCGCCTGAGCGCATTCTAACGGGAAACCCGGTTCACCGGGAACGCAAATACTCCAGCACACGGCGGATGCCTTCCGCCGCGGGATATTTGTTGTTTTCGTATTCGATGTTGACGTAGCCGTCATAACCGATTCTTTCCAGTTCCCGCAAAGTGGCTCTGGAATCGACCACCCCTTCCCCGATCAGCGCGGGACGGTAATACCGTCCGTCGAGCATTTCGCGGAAACCGTCGGCAGGCTCGTCCTTGCGGTCCCAGTCCTTCAGGTGGACATGCACAATGTCTCCGGCGCACGCGCGGAGAGAGGCAACCGGGTCCTCCCCGGTAGCGGCGTTTCCATTGTCGAAAGTCAGTTTCAACGAAGGGATCTGCCGTTTGGCATCGTGGAAATCGGCGGACGTCACAAATGGACTCAACTTCCCCGGAAAATTTTCCACGGACAATACCACGCCCGCGGGACCGGCAAGTTCCGCGACCTTCGACAGCGCCTCCACCCAGATGCGGCGGCTTTCTTCCCGGGAAGCGACATCCTTGATTCCGGGCGTGGGAACCATCACCACCGGCGCGCCCAGACGGACAGCCGTTTCGATTCCCTGTTTCGCCTCTTCCAGCCAGCCGTCCTGTTTCTGTGTCAGTCTGGAAAGAAAAAAGGTGTAAGCGGCCACGGGAAGACCGGCATCCGCGCTGAGCTTCTTGAGGTCGTCCGGATTTCTTCCGTACGTGGTTACCCAGTCGATCCCATCCATTTTGAGTTCAGCCGCCGTGCGGACAAAGTCTTCCACGCCATACGTCCCCTGCCGGGCCATGGTGTAAGTCATCATGGAGAATTTCATTTTGCAAGCTCCTTGAGAATTTTAACGGTTTCTTCCACCAGTTCCAGACCGCCTTCCGGAGAGACCTGGCAGCTGTAATGATTCGCACTGTAGCCGCGGTTTTCCTTCCCCCGTTCCGTAGGCAGGTAACTGCCGCCGCCGTCGCCCGCCAGCTGGACGACGAACGTCTGTTCGAACGGACTCCGCGCCTGAATCCGGTGCATGTAGTCCATATACAGCTCGAAACGGTTGGTGGCAAAGGCAATGTCGCCGATCTGGACCACGTGCATTTCCATGGAAAGTTTCGGTTCTTTCTTCTGGAGTTCATACCGTTCGATGATCCGCTGGAAACGGCTTCTCCGGGAAGCCAGCGCGGAATCGTGGTAAAGACGTTCCAGCGGGGTTCCCGTCTCGGCAAATTTCTGGTTTTTGAATTGCCCGGACAGTTTCTTTTCCGTCTCCACCTCTTCGGGCGTGATCAGCCATCTGGATAGTTGAACGGTGCTCACGGAATGCTTCAACGGAAGATCGGTGCGGATGTCCTTTTTCGCCCAGGAATACACTTCGTCGAAAGCCTCGGAAATCCGTTCGGCGATGTCCTTGCGCGCACGCTGTTCCCGATATTCGTCCTTGTCCCCGTATTTGAGGCGGAAGCGGCGTTCCTGCGCGGCCTTGTAGTGAAGGATTCGCGGAGCGAGATCCCCGGCCGCCGCACTCTGGGGAAGGAGAAAGATATCGCCGTGCTTCCGGCGGATGGCGAGACGGACGTCATGCCAGAAATCCGCCGAAAGTTTGGTGATGCTTTCGGAACACTGCGAAGGACACGGTACATTGAGGATTGCGCCGGTAAGCTTGTTCTTCGCGTCGAACGTATAAAGCAGATTTACGAAAGGATCGGCGCCCGCCTCATATCCTGCGAACTTGTCGTCGTTCGTATTGCCGTACATGATGCAGTGTCCGTTGGTCATGAAGCCGGGTTTGGAAACATTTCCCGGCCGCAGGGAGGTGTCGTCCAGATACAGGCTCCGGCGGCTGTGTCCGACGACTGCGTAGCCGTATCCCCATGCGACGCCGCCGGGGGTGCGGTTCTTCCACGCTTCCATCACCGCTTCCGCCGCCCGGTCCGCGAAGAACGCCTGATATTCCTTGGCGGGCATCCGTTTTACGCCGCACGGGAACGGATCGGGGGTGTCGTAAAGATCCCCCGCCGAATGAGTGTGCGTCGCATTGAAGACGATCTTTCCGACGGGGATTTCCGGAGCCTTCTTTGCGACCCGGTCCCGGATCATCTCCATCAGGAATCTCCGGATGCTGGTCGCATCGCAGGAAAGGAAGATCACGCTGTCTTTCCCGTTGTCGACCACCAGAGCCGTCACGGTCAGCGGATCGAGAACCCCTTCGGAAATCCGCAGATAGAACTGCCCGCGGATTCCGACGGGTTCCGTGGTCGACACATCTCTCGAAGCCCACCCGATTTTCAACGGGGCGGCCTGTAATGAACCCATCATCATTGCGGCGGTAATCCAGTAAAACGATTTCTTCATTCTTTCAGTTCCTTCAGAATTTTAACGGTTTCCTCGACGAGTTCCTGGCCGCCCTTGCTGGAAACGACGTTGCAATACCGGCTGGCGGAGTAGCCGCGC
>MWCA01000033.1 GCA_002069785.1 Lentisphaerae bacterium ADurb.Bin242
CGCGACAGTTCTGCCGAGCTGAAGGTTCGCGCCGGAATTACTGTCGGTCGTAACTACCTGATTTGCAGCATCCCAGTAAACTGTCACTCCTATCGCGATGGCTGTTCCAGCGCCCGCCGTCTTGGGCATATCGAAAACGCCGACCAATGCCAGCGCACCGAGTTCACCCGACTTGATATCGAGCTTCGCGATCCCCAGCAAATTCGCCCCGATTATTACCACATCGCCAGCACCTACATTTGCATCCGGCGTGTAGTCGATCGAGTCACCTTTTTGGACATAAACAGCTTTCATATTTCTTTACCTTTCTCTTAATTATTTTGTTGCTTACTGACCGACGGATTTTACCATTCCGCGATGGTCCTGTTCCCGGACGCCGAGATCGAAATACACCCGGAACCACAGGCCCAGCGTGTTGAAGTCGGTCTCGCCGCGCTCCACCGTCGGGGTGCGCTTGCCCTTCAGGTAACCGATTTCCCAGGTATCCACGGTCTTGGGATCTCCGAACAGATACCACCCGGTCTGGCTGGCTCCTTCGTAGGCGGAGTTGCCGAGATACGGGCTGGAGACCACGCGCAGGTTCTCGTCCGCAAGCACATTCAGCGCCGGGCGGACGGCGTTGTCCGCGCCGCTCATGATGAGAGTCGCGCCCTGAGTGAGCTCGATGGCGAGGTGCTTGAGGGCGGTCGGGACCAGCAGAAAGCGCGGTTCCACACTGATCGGCTGACCGTCCGCATCGACCTGATCCAGGAACAGCTGGATCGCCTTTTTGAGGCTGTCGGCGCTCAGAGCGCTGGACGCTCCGGAGAGCAGGTTCCGATGGGCGGTGGAGAACAGCGCCTTGCCGTCCTGCTGCGCGGGGTTGCGGAGCAGACGGGAGAAGAAAAGCTGGTCGATCAGGCGGGCCGCCCGGTTGCCCATTGCCACGGGGACCTTCATGAACGCCGAGAGATCGTCGTTGATGATCATTTTCCGGGTCAGGCAGAACCGCTTGCCGTAGGTATCCAGCTGGTTCTTGGCGCTCTCTTCGATGAGGCCGCCATCTTTGATTTCGCCATCGGGGGCGATGGGCAGCAGGTCGCCGACATCGGTGAGTCTGAATCTGTCGTTCTCTTTGAAGTCGTTCAGGTCGCCGGTGGAGCACAGTTTGGTGGCGATGATGGGCTGGGCCTCGTAGCTCTGAAGGAGCTTCTTATTCGCCACGTTACTGAGAATGCCGGGCAGAGACACGCTGGAGAACGCCGCCCGGATGGTCTCGTTGTCGAAGCCCCGGCTGTAGGGGATGCCGTCCATCTTCATGCATTCGATGAGCAGCTGGCGGAGCGGCATGTCCATATCGCGCATGCCCGCCTCGACGGTCTGTGCGCCGTAGGTTTTTTCGAGCTGGTCGGCGCTCACGCCGACGCGGAGACACATCGCGGCTTCGATGGTTTTCCGGAGTTCGCCGCCTTCGGGCGCGGTCTTGACGGAAATGTTGACGTTGGCGGCCGGACGTTCGGCGCGGATGGTTTCCAGCACCTTCTTCGTGACGACTTCCGGCGTCCACCCGGCGCTGATCGCTTCCTTTTCGATTTCCGGGAACTCACCGGCGCAGATGCTCTGGATGGCGCTGACGCGTTCGCGTTCGGCTTTCACGGCCGCGACAGCCGCTTCACGGGCGGTCGCCGTCACATCGGGCGCACTCGCGGTGATCGCGGCGGGAACGGCCTCCGCTTTGGCCGTGTCGGGCTTCTTTTCGGGCTCTGCGGCGGGCGCGGTCGGAGCGGCGGCTTCCACTTTCTTTTCGGGCTCCGCCTTCGCGGGTTCGGCGGCTGCGGTCACAGCCTTGGTTTCTTTCTGGGCTTCGGACATGGTGTTCTTTTCTCCTTCGTTGAGGTTGGGGTTTGCGATGTTGAATTGTGCGGTGACTCGCATTGCGGTATGGGCGTCGGCCCCGACCGCGACGATGCTCACTTCGCGCAGAACAGACTTTTTGATGTGGTAGAACGGGCCTTCGACTTCCTGCCCGTTCACCTCACGCTTGCCTTGCACGAGCTCACAGTCTTTCACGTCTGCGCCGATGGAAAGCTGCCAGTCGGCTCCCGCTTTGCACTGCGCGACAATGTTCTTCGCGTCGTCATTTTCCGAGACGATCTCGCCGGTGATCTCCAGCGTGTTGTTCTTGACGCTGGCGGAGATCATCCCCACGCGGGCATCGGTTTTGTTCTCGTGGTTCGTCAGCAGCGGCACGGTTTCGGGAATCTCCATTCCGGCAAGGTCCACGACCACCTGGTATTTCCAGCCGGGCAGATTCATCTTCCCGCCGCTGTAGGCGATTCCGGCGACTTTGGGCTTGCCGCCCGCCGCTTCGATCAGGGTGAATTCACTCAAGATTTACTCCTTCGGTTCTGAACCGTCATCATTTGCCGGTTCGGTTGGTGTTTCTGCCGGTTCTTCCCCGGCG
This sequence comes from Lentisphaerae bacterium ADurb.Bin242, assembly GCA_002069785.1. Classification (GTDB taxonomy): domain Bacteria; phylum Verrucomicrobiota; class Lentisphaeria; order Victivallales; family UBA1829; genus SIG94. Next base: position 2,444 of record MWCA01000033.1, read on the forward strand.
ATGGGGATTCCCAGCTGCTTCATCAGTTTCAGTTCTTTGGCCCGCTGGTGCAGGACCGACATATAGTCCCGGCCGTCTTTGGCGCATTCCGCCGCGAGCGTGGTCGTGTTGTTCGCCAGACGCTTTTCCTGTGCGGCCGCCTCCTTGCTCGGATCGACGTGCGGGAACCCGTCCCAGAACCACGTGTGCCGCTCACCGGTGAAAGGCTGCATGGTGGCGAGCTGATATTCGCGGAACCACACTTCGAAGATGCGATTCAGCACCTCGGACTCCCAGAATGACCTGTCGACCAGAATCGACTTGTGATAGATCTGGTTGTCGAGTCTGCCGCTGGCATAGTTGTGCCCGGAAAAGTCCCCCGCCAGCGTTCCGTAGGTCGTAACGGCACACCGTGCGATTTCGCTGAGGATGATCTTCACGAATTCGCTGTGGTTTGCGGCCGGTTGCTTCGGGTCGAGCTGCCCCATCTTCCATCCGGCAGGGACGGTCAGCATCATATTCCGTTCCAGCGGGATGCTGTCCATCGGCTCCACCTCGTCGGACTCGCCATTGGGCGGCGCATCCGTGTAGAGGATCGCCGCGAAGTCTGCCGCAGCCTCCGCCGCTGAAAGCACAGCCAGATTATATCTGCGCAGCTGGGCGAACAGCGGGAGCGCGGCCGTCAGCTCCGGGACGCCGCGATGGAGACCGGGGCGGTCCTGCCGGAATATATGGATCATATAGTCCGCAGGTACCCGGACCGCCTCGTCCCCCGGCATGTAGTGGATGTCGCCCGGATGGTATTTCAGCACCCGGTAAGAAACCGGGTTGCCCCACTGGTCAAAGGTGATGCCGTCCACGCTTCGATCATCCTCGACCCATTTGAGGTCGCCGGAGATCCGGTCTGCCTCCACCAGCATCAGGTCCAGTTTCACTTCGTGCCGGACTTTGGGGTTCGTCACCAGCACGCCGAAAGACTCGCCGTCCTGACAGCGGGCCATCCGCATCGTCCGGAGTTTCGCCGGGAGATGAACTGCATCCGCCCATTTTGCGAATGCTGTTTCCACCTCGTCGTTGAAATTCTCGTCTCCGGACAGCATTTGGAGGCGCGGCCCCGTGCCGATGGTGTCATTCGCCAGCATTTGGACCAGCCCTTTGGCGTAACTGTTGTTCGAGACCTCGTAACGGGCTCTCTGCCGCAGTGTGCGCCGCACCTCCGGAGAAGCCTCCATATCGGCGGACAGATGATCGGCCGCCGCCCAATGCCGGTGGTTGTCGGTCGTGGTCTGGGCCGCATCGAAGCGGGCCTTCACGACCTGTTTCGGCGGTGTGCGCGTCCGAAAAATTGATCTGATCTTGTTGAACATGGATGACTCCTCACGCCCCTGAATGGCTCAGTTTCGTTATCTTCAGGCCGCTGTTGCGGGATTTTACGGCCTTTTTCGACGCGAGATATTCGTCAGCCGCGATCTGATCCTTGAGAGAGTGCTGTTCGACCTTCTGCCCGTCGACTTCGGCGGACTTCGGCCCGGACGCATTCTTCCGGATGCTTTCTTCTATGGTTTCATTTTTCATTGGGACACCTCTGTTCGTATTGGCCGCGATGGGCCTCGCATTCGCCGATGATGAACTCCGTGGCACGCTCGCACTTGTGTGTCAGAGCACACTCGATGGCGGCAAACGACTTCCGCATCGTGCGGATCTGCCGCCTCTGATACCAGTATGCCGACAGCAGCTTGTTGTACTGCCTCGTGCATTGATGGCAGCAGGGGTCGATCTCACTCATTCTCTTGATTCCTCCGTTGTTGGGATTCGAAGTCTCTCAAGACTCCGGGCGGGTGTTTTTGACGCGGCCGGGCAGCGCTCTGTCGCATCGAAACCTTCCATCCCCTTTATTCAGGTTTTTTTTGAAAACGCTCAGTAAAAATCACGTTTTTTTCAAAAAAAAATGCAAAAAAAAAACGCGGAGCAGTGGTTTTTACTGTCCCGCGCGGAGGAATGTCTGGATGGATTATATCAGGGCTGGTGTGCCTCAAAGACCGCTGCCGCAGCCTCCCGGACCTTGTCTTTCAGTAATTTGGGCTTGACCGCGACCAGTTTCCCAGCATAAGAGAGAATTCGCTGGACGAGAATTTCCAGCGGGGCTTCGGGGATCTTGACCAGTTTGAACACGGGGTCGTCCGTCTCCCAGACGATCTCCTGCTGCTCGTGGAACGGCATGGCGAAGATGGAATCGTGGATGTCCTTATGGAATTTCAGCACCACGTTCTTGACCGGGGTCAGGGTGAAGTGGATGTTTTCGTAGATTTTCGGGTCCGGGATGAATGTCTTTTCGAGAATCTCCGCCTTCTGGATGCGGTGGATCATGAAACTGCGCGGGGCGTCGGACTTGAGGGCGCGCGCGTGTATATACCAGTTATTATTCTGGAAGAAGAGAGCATGGGGTTCGATCTCCCGTTCCGAGACCTTGCCCTGATAGTCCCGATAGGTGATCTTCAAACACATATGGTCCCGCCATGCCCGGTAGACGCAGTCGAAGATTTCCTCGTCGACCTTGCCGGTCTGGGCGGAAAACAGCTTCATCTGGGAGACGAAAGAACACTTCACCAAGTCCGGGTTCGCCACGTTGAGCAGATAGTCCACTGCGTGGCAGATCTCTCCCTTCAACGGTTCGGGGAAGATGTTCTCCGAGATGCGCCGCCCCATCAGGAGCGCCATCATCTGGGTCTCGCTCAGGTCGGTGGGATAGGCGAAGTCCCAATGCAGGTCGGTGAGATAGAAGCCGTGCCGACTCCGGTCATATTCCCACGGGCAGTTGAACTCATCCTTCAAAACCCTCATATCGCGCCAGATGGTTTTCCGGGTACAGGTGAGAATCATGGTCTCCGAGGTGTCGAAGGTCGCCTCCTCAAAAGCCTTGCTGATTTTCTTGAAATTCGGATATTGCTGCTTCCGCATCATATCCACGATGCGGATCATCCGTTTTAGTCTGTATTTTCCGACCTGCATGGTCTCCTCCCCAAAAAAAATTCAAAAAATTTTGCTTTTTTGCAGGTATGAGTCGTTATATTACCCATACCCCGTGATAATTTATACTCAGACAAAATAAAAGTCAAGCGGAAAACGGAACCCATAACCCATAACAGAGAAAGGACACGGCCCATGAGAGTGTATAATCCGATGACCGTCATTCGCCAGACGTCCAGAAAGCTCCTGCAGGCGTTCTTTGCCGAGCAAGGATGTCTGGACTTTATCAACTTCGAGAACGACAAACTCTACGAAATCCTGGACGCCTTCCGGACCCTTCCGGAAAAATCGATGGCACGGGCGGAAGCGGTGATGCGGGATGTCTTCACCTTCGCCGGTGACGAGAGCGTTCTGCTCCGAATTCTGGACGAGGCCCAGCAGCGGGACATCAAGATCGGAGAGGATTTTGAGTCGCTGAAAAACCGTTACGACCGGGCATTTTACATCTATTTATATCACCGGGACCTCTGGGAACAGAACTGCGCTTTCCTGCAGGTGGACAGCCTCCCCAGCCGCCACTGGTGTCGCTGCCCGAACCTGCCGCGCAAGCCGCCGATGACGGATCAGGCCACCTGCGAGAAACTCGGGCAGCAGATTTCCGCCTTCTTCTGGCAGAAGCAGGTCCGGGGAAAGAAATACCTGATCGAATACCAGCGCCGGAGCAACGGTCTGCACTATTACTTCGTCTATCTGAGCGACTATTCCAACAGCTACGAGGCGTGGAGCGAACACGGACCGGAACTGGAGCGGCGGAACGAGACCCGCGTCATCAATATGGTATTTGCGTATGACGAGCAGTTCGGGACGCTGGACACCTACAATCTGGGCGGCAGCAGCATTGCCGTTGTCCTGCAGAAAATGTTCTGCGACGCCGTCCTCGGTCACGATCTGGTCGACAAGAAGGTCCTGAAGAGCGCCTTTGAAATCGAGCGCCTCAAATACCGGGGGAATATGCCCGTCGCCATGCCGCAGATTGGAATTACCCGCGTCTGGATTTCTTGCCTTGAATTCAATTATCACGGGGTGAACAAACGCCGGTCGCATCGAATATCTCTGGACGAGGTGGAGCGCGACGACGAGATCTACTCCATCATGGAGCATGATCTGGACCGGGTGAAAGTGCCTCTGAGTTTAGTCTCCGTCCGGTTTGTCCGCATTATGCTGGAGATCGAACTGAACGGGGTGAAGCGCCGCATGGCCATCGAAGTGCGGAAGAACAGCTGCACGTTGAAAAGCAATGCGGATGAACTGAGAAAAATCGGTGAACGTTTTTTACAGGAGACAGGAATCGATGTGCAACCGAACCTCTTTTGACATCCTTCTCGACTTCGGCAGCGTGGCCGAGGAATTTTTGCTGGACTGCTATGATCTGTCCTCGCTCCACATGAATTCGGATGAACTGACCGCTGTCGGACTGCTCCGCAAACAGCCCATCGGAAAGAAAGTCCGCTGTCGGGACTGCGATTCCACCATTCCCGTGGTGGCACGGGAGAGGAAAACCGGAATCATCCTCTACGGTGACTGCTCCGAATGCGGGTTCTATGAACTTGAGCCGGAGGAGCAGGTCCTGTGGCGGATCGACTACACTCCGCTGTTCGAAGCGGCCCGGAAATCCCTGGCTTGCACCGGGGAGATTACGGAGCTTGTCCCGTTCGCTCTCTGGAGTCTGGGCAGAGCTCCGCTTGCCGGGCAGTCAAGGGAGATTTTCGCGTGCGCGGGGATCAACACCGACCGCAATGCGGAGATCATGCCCCACCTCCCGGATGGAAAAACGCCCATCCTGCTGATCCTCGGCAACGCGCCGATCCCGGAAAAGCTCGGCTCGTTCTCTTCCGACCGGGTCTTCAACTTCTCCCACTTGGCGCGGGTGGAGAGCGGGGAGATCGTTTTTGACAGTTCGCACATCCTGAGTCAGATTGCAACGCTCCCGGCGCTGGAGCCGCCTCCGGAGAAAGCCCCCGGCAAGAACAGCAAGATCGGCGACCTTGCCATCAAGCTGAAACAGACCCTTCGTGAACATATGAAGGGCGTATATTCGGCAATACTGCAGGCCGAGCGGAGCAATACGGATTATGTGTTTCCGGAGCTTCGGCAGAGCGATCTGGCGAAGATGTATAATGTCCCCCGCGTATATATTAAACGCGCCGTCGACAGTGATCTGGAGCTGCGCACCCTCCTTGAATCCGCCAACAATCGCGATTCCACAATGGCTTACGGGGCCAAAGCCCGCTTTTAAGCCCAATCCCTCTCCACCTTTCCCCGACACCCGGCTCCGGCCGGGCTTTTTTTTGCCCGGAAAGCGGCCGGACCGGGGGCCGTTACAAATCCTGTTACAAGTCTGTTACAGTTCCCGGACGACTTGTAACAGCCCCCCGGAACCACACCTCCGCCCCCTCAGCCGGGTCCGTTACAAGTCCTGTTACAGTTCCTGGCTGACTTGTAACAGCTTTCCGGGAAACACATATAATTGCCTCAAATCATGGTAGTTACAAATCCTGTTACAAGTCTGTTACAGTTCCCGGACGACTTGTAACAGCCCCCGTGTAACCGTCTCTCCGTTACCGATCCGGAGGGCTTTTCTGCCCCCCCGGAATACCCCCTCAACGCCCCGGCCTGTTACAATTGCCGTTATTTCGTGTAACAGCCTGCTGAAATTTTGAAATTTTTAACCTTTGACTATCAACGAGTTATAAAATCGGATTCCGTTACAGTCGTTTTTTCGTGTAACAACCGGGATTGGTCGAGCCCAACGCAATGATGCGGCGGGCGAAAAACCCAAGGAGATAAAAATGGGTGCGATCAATTTCAATGATGTGTACGCCGACGCAAGTGTCCGCAATGCCGTGGAAGTGGTAACCGAACAGCAGATCAGAAAGATCCCGTCTCTGGCTCTTTACCGGGATGACATTCAGCAGGAACTCTGGATCTGCATTGCCAAAGCCTTGGAGAAATTCGACTCGAGACACCAGTGTTCTTTGCAGACGTTCCTCGACAATGTGATCGAAAGACGGGTCATCAACATCTGCCAGCATTTCATCTCCGTGCATGGCCTCTTTTCCGGGACCGTTCACGATGTCAACGAGGATTCTCCCGCATTTGCACGGGACAGTGTTCGGCTGGCCGAGTTGCGGATGGACCTCGCGGTAGTGTTGGCACGGCTCACCCCGGCTCAACGCCAGATCTGTGAGCAAATCATGGACGGGAAGTCTTTGAGAACCATCGCAAAAGAGCTCGGCGTTTCAGATTCTTCCTTCTTTTTCCTCTACATCCAGCCCATCCGGGACGAGTTTCGGAAAGAAAAAATGGAAAAATATTTGAATTTTTACTGAGCGTTTTCAAAAAAAACCTGAATAAAGGGGTTGGAAGGACCAATCGCAAAAACGAAAGGCAAAGACACCATGAACACCAATTTCATCATCCATGAACCGGCGGGCGAATACCACGCCCGCAGCCGTAAAGGGGAATTCATGTCCAGCCATCTGCTGGCCGACTTCCGGGAATCCCCCGCACTCTATAATAAGGAAGTAAAGGGCGAGATCGAGCAGAAAGACACGCCCGCCTTCGTTCTGGGCCGGGCCGCCCACAGTCTGATCCTGGAAGGCCGCACCGCTTTCGACCGCGACTTCGTGGTCACGGACGGTCCGGTCAACCCCCGCACCGGCGAACCTTATGGTGCGAAGACCAAGGCGTATGCCGACTGGCTGGCTTCGCAGGAGCGGGAGGTCGTTTCCGGCAAGGACTACGATTTCATTCTCAAACTCCAGCGGAGTGTCCACCTCCACGCCGCCGCGTCGGAACTGCTCGCCAGCGGCGAAGCCGAGGGTGTGGTTCGCGCCGAATACTGCGGCGTGCCGTGCCAGATCAGAATGGACTGGTTCTCCCCGGAGTCCGGGCTGGTGGACCTGAAGACCTGCGACAGCCTGAAGTGGTTCGAAGCAGACTGCCGCCGCTACGGATACATCTTCCAGCTGGCCTTTTACCGGGCCGTCATCCGCGTCGTGACCGGCGTCACTGTCCCGATCCACATCATCGCGGTCGAGAAGAACGAGCCCTTCGCCACCGGCGTGTGGCAACTCACCGGCGACGTCCTTGACACGGCCGAGCGGATCAACGAGGCCGCGCTGGAACGTTACAAGAAGTGCCTCTACACCGGCATCTGGCCCACCGGTTACGAGGAAATCCGCCTGATCGACAGCCTTTAATCCAGGATAACAACAAGGAGAAACACACTATGGGTATGCTTGACACTATCCAGTCGGGCCGTGAAAACCGGCCGCCCCGCATTATGATTTACGGCAGTGAGGGAGTCGGGAAATCGACCTTCGCCGCCTCTGCGCCGAACCCGATCTTCATCCAGACCGAGGACGGCCTCGGCGAGCTCGACTGCCGTAAGTTCCCGCTGGCACACAGCCTCGCCGAAGTGCTGGCCCAGCTGACCGCGCTCCGCGACGAGCAGCACGACTTCCAGACGGTGGTCGTGGACTCCGCCGACTGGCTGGAGCGCCTGATCTTCGACGAAGTCTGCCGGGAATACGGCGTCCGGAACATCGAGAAAGCCGATGGCGGCTACGGGAAGGGATACACCCACGCCCTGACACACTGGCGCAAGGTGGTGACTCTGCTGCAGGAACTGCGGGACAAACGCGGAATGATGGTGATTCTGGTCGCCCACGCCAAGGTCGAGCGCTTCGAAGATCCGGAGAACGCTGCCTACGACCGCTACACACCCCGGCTCCACAAGCACGCCGCGTCCCTGATCGCGGAGTGGGTCGACGCGGTCCTGTTCGCAAACAAGAAGTTCCGCGTCACCAAGGATGCTTCGGACCGGGCGATTGCCGCCCCTATCGGCGCGGACGGCGGCGAGCGGATCATCCGCACGGTCGGCAGCCCGGCGTGCATCGCCAAAAACAGATATGGTCTGCCGGGGGAAATCGCCCTGTCGTGGACCGCATTCATCAACGCTTATCAGAAAACCCTGGAGGAAAAACATGGGAAAGTGCAGTGAGAAGTGCGAAATCTACAGCCGCGTGACCGGTTACTATCGGCCGGTCAGCAACTGGAACAAGGGAAAACAGGCCGAATTCAAGGACAGGAAGATGTTCGAGGTGGAAAAGAAATGTCCGAAAAAATAATCACCGCGAACCGGCCGCTGACCTGCGATCTCTGCGGGCACACCATCCCGCAGGGAAGCAAATGCCGCCTGATCCGTGACGATTTCATGCCGTCTCTGATCTACTTCGAGCATCTGAACTGCCCGTCAGGACCGGCCGTCGCCCAGCAGAACCACATCCCGAACAAACCCGTAATCAACAACCGTCAGCCGCTGCCCGCGCTGGCGTAACTCAGGAGAAAACACATCATGGCTACCATCAATTTCAACGCCAACGAAGTCGAACCCAGCGTCGGGTTCGAAGCAATCCCGGCCGGGAAATACCAGGCTGTCATCGTCGATTCGGATATGAAGCCGAACAAGGCCGGAACTGGCGAATACCTGCAGCTGGAATTCGAGGTCATCGAAGGGGAATTCAAGGGGCGCAAACTCTGGACGCGCCTGAATCTCCACAATCCGAACCCGGATGCCGTCCGGATGGCGCAGGCCGACCTCTCGGCGATCTGCCACGCCGTCAACGTCATCCAGCCGGGCGACTCCGTCGAGCTGCACAATCTGCCGCTGACCATCACGGTCAAGTGCCGCAAGACCCCGGACGGCGAGATAGTGAACGACATCAAGGGCTACGCCGCCAAAGCCTCGGCCGCAGGAGCCGCCGCAGCGCCCGCAACGTCCGCCGCCGCTCCCCAGCAGCCGTCCCAGCAGGGAACCGCGCCGTCAGCCCCGCCGTGGGCGCGGCAATGACGGCGGAGTTCGAACTGCCGTGGCCGCCCAGCGTGAATCACTACTACCGGCACGTGGGACCGCGAGTTTTGATCTCGCGTGACGGCAGGAGATACCGCGAGCAGGTCGTCGCCCGGTTCAAGAATGATCGGGTGGCGAAATACACCGGGCCGGTGGAACTCGACATCGAACTCTATCCCCCGGATAATCGGCGGCGGGACGTGGACAACAGTCTCAAATGTCTGCTGGACACGTTCACTCACGCGGGACTTTACGAGGATGACAGTCAGATTCACCGGCTGATCATCACCAAACGCGAACCGATGCCCCCTGACGGGCTGGCATACATAAGGATCAAAGAATGGAACGCAGACAGAACGGCGGCCAGCGCCGCAAAATCGTGCAGGACTACCTCGCTGGCATAAGCGACGATCAGGAACGGCTCGTGTGTTACCTGTATGTTCACAACTACGATGACTACGAGATACGCCGGTTCATGCGGATCGCGCAGAAGCGGCTGAACACGATCAAGGCGGCAATTCGCCGCCACCTGATCGCGGCAGGCATCCAGACGGCGGAGGCTTGAAAATGGACCTTCGACCGTATCAGGCGGAGGCGGTCGAAGCGGTATATCGGCACTTGCGGGAGAAGGACAATAATCCGTGCATTGTGCTCCCCACCGGGACGGGAAAGTCCGTGGTGATCGCAAAGATCGTTTCCGATTCCGTCCAGCAATGGCACGGGCGGGTGCTCATCTTGGCCCATGTGAAGGAACTCTTGGAACAAAACTCCGGCAAAGTTAAGGCGTTCTGCCCGGACATCCCGATGGGGATCTTCTCGGCCGGTCTGAAGTCCCGCGACACCGAGGAGCCGGTGATCGTGGCGGGCATCCAGAGTGTGTATAACAAGGCGTGTGATCTGGGCGCATTCGACCTCATTATCGTGGACGAGGCACACCTCATCGCCCCAGACGGGGATGGAATGTACAGGACCTTCCTCAAGGATATGAAGGTCATAAATCCGCACGTCCGGGTGATCGGCCTCACGGCAACACCGTTCCGGCTCAAGGGCGGACTGATCTGTCAGCCGGAGAACATCCTGAACGAAGTGTGCTACGAGGCGGGACTCAAGGAGATGATCGCGCAGGGCTATCTGTCCCCGCTCATCTCCAAGGCCGGGAAAACCGAGGCAAATCTGGACGATTTGCACATCCGGGGCGGCGAGTTCATCGGCGAGGAGATGGCGGCGGCGATGGACAACGAGGCAATCGTGTCCTCGGCCTGCCGGGAAATCGTGGACCTGACCAGGGACAGAAAGTCGGTGCTGATCTTCACGACCAGCGTGGAGCATTGCAAACACGTCGCGGAGAAAATACAAGGGTATTCCGGTCAGGAATGCGCCATTGTGACCGGCGAGACTTCCGCAGGGGAGCGAGCCGAGATCATCGCCCGGTTTAAGGGTGAATTGGTTCCCGCCGACTTGTTTGGGCAGACGAAACCGCAGCTCAAGTTTCTGGCGAACGTGAACGTCCTGACCACGGGCTTCGACGCGCCGAATACCGACTGCGTGGTGCTGCTCAGGCCGACCAACTCGGCCGGGCTGCTGATCCAGATGGTCGGCAGAGGCACACGGCTCTCGCCCCAGACCGGCAAGACGGACTGCCTCGTTTTGGACTACGGAGGCAACATCCTCAGACACGGGCCGGTGGACATGATCCGGGTCAAGGAACCCGGCGCTGGAAAAGGCGGCGAAGCCCCGGCGAAGAAGTGTCCGAAGTGTCTGGCCCTGATCCACGCGGCCTACGCGAAATGTCCGCAGTGCGGATTCGAGTTCCCGCCGTCCGAGAAGAGCAATCTCTCGGACAAAGCGTCCTCGGCGGGGATCATCTCCGGGCAGATCGACTACACCGACTATGATGTGCAGGACGTCTATTATTGCGTCCACGAAAAGCGGCACGCCGAGCCGGGAACGCCGCGCACCATGCGGATCGACTATCAGGTTGGATTCGATGAGTTCAAATCGGAGTGGGTCTGCCCGGAGCACACAGGCTACGCGAGAGACAAGTTCCTGAAGTGGTGGCGCGAGCGTGCCGCGCTCGGCTGCCCGATCCCGAGCACCGCACGGGAGGCCGTCGCTCTGGCGAATCAGGGCCTTCTTGCCGCCCCGGAACGCATCACCGTGCGCTCTGTCGCCGGGGAAAAGTTCGACCGCATCACCCGATGGGTCTTGAAAGACCGCCCCGTCATGCGGGAGCCGGGTGATGATTCCGCCGAGATCGGAGAGGAGTATCCCTCCAACAGTCCCGGCGATCTGGGTGTGTCTCCGGATTTCGGTCCGGACGATATACCGTTCTGACAGCGGACACTATCCTGTCCGCTGACCGCGAAAACACACAATAACAGTCAAAATACTGGAGATTATCATGCGCAAACTCGCATCCATTGTCACCATCAAAGAGGTGAAAGACATTCCCTGGAGCGACACCCTGTCGGTCGCGTCCATGCAAGGCAAAGGCTGGCAGGTCGTGATCGGGCGGGATTCCCTCAAGCCCGGCGACCGGGCCGTGTATTTCGAGATCGACTCCGCGTTGCCGCCGACCGACGCCCGGTTCGACTTCCTGAAGGAGAAGTGCCTCAAGACGTGGTCGCTCAACGGCGAAGTCCTCAAGCAGACCATCCGCATCAAAACGATGAAAATCCGGGGCGTGGTCAGTCAGGGCCTCCTGATGCCGCTGACCGAATTCCCCGAACTGGCGAACCTCCCGGACGGCGAAGACGTCACCGCTCGGCTGGGCGTGGAACACTACGACGAGGTCGCCGCCCCGTTCCGGGCTTTCGACGGGACGCTCCGGGTCTCCGGCGAAGTGCTGGGCGAGTTCCCCGAATTCATCCCGAAGACCGACGAAGAGCGCATCCAGAACCTGACCGACTGCTTCGAGACCATGAAGGGAAAGCTGTTCGAAGTCACCAGCAAGGACGACGGCTGCTCCATGACGGTCTACTTCAGCCCGTCTCACTTCCCGACCGCCCCATTCGGCGTGTGCTCCCGGAACAAGAATCTGAAGGACACTGATACCAACAGTCTCTGGGAGATCGCCCGGAAGTATCAGCTTCCCTCCAAACTGGCGCACATCGGCCGCGAGCTGGCGTTTCAGGGCGAGTTCGTGGGGCCCGGCTGCAACGGGAACCGCGATCTTTACCGCGAGAGCGAGTGGCACGTCTTCCGGATCTGGGACATCGAGAGCGCCTGCTTCCTTCTGCCGGAGGAGCGCCGCGAACTTTGCCGGAGATACAAGATCCCGCACGTTCCGGTGATCGAGGAGGAATGTCCGGTGTTCGACCGCTTCCAGACCGTGGAGGAAATCCTCGCCTTCGCCGAGGGCAAGACCGTTCACGGTCACGAGCGCGAGGGGCTGGTGTTCAAGGAGGTCGGGACCGCTCATCCGTTCTCGTTCAAGGCCGTCAGCAATCGCTATCTTCTCAAACTCAAATAACGGAGGCAACATCATGGCAAGAGACTTCACCGAGCAGATCGAGCGCTCCCGGCAGCGGCTGGCGAAATGCCTGAACCTGCTGGAAGCGGTGACCAACGAGCTGGAGTTCGTGTTCGAACGGAATCCGGACTGGAACTCGGAGATCAAGTATCAGATTGAGGAGGCGGCGTGCAAGCTCGGCTTCTCGCTGGCCACGCTGACCAACTGGTATGACGATGAACCCGAAGAACAGGAGTGACCCCGATGTCCACACGAGGCGTTATCGCATTTGAGAACCCCGATGACAAGACCTGCCGGTCGATCTACGTCCACTTCGATATGTATCTGGACGGCGCGGGAATCACACTGACCCAGCACTACACCACGCCGGAGCGGGTCGAAAAACTGCTGGCGTTGGGCGGTCTGTCCGCACTCGGTGACAAACTGTCGAAAGACGATCCCGAACCGGACGCGCAGGACGTCTGCATCGCCTACCACCGCGACTACCACGAAGAATACGATGCCCCCGACGAATGGGAGTCCGCCGACAAATTGCTGGAACAGGCCCACCACATGTATTGGGCCGAATATGTGTATGTGTTCCGCAACGGCGAATGGGTATTCGACACCCCGTATCAGCCCAAAGGCTGGCGCTCGGTCAAACAGACACTTCAGGAACTTCAAGAGGAGAAATAAGATGAACATCGAATGGAAGATCACGGAACAGGAATCGCAGCAGGAAATGGTGAGCGCGGACGGCCGCTGGCACATCTCAAAAAGTCAGAAGGGAGAACAGCCCCCGTCCTTCTACCTGAGCAACTATGACCTGCTGGTTTCCCCGCACGGTTCCGGAACGGATTACCGGCAGTGCTTCGAGACCTTTATCACCGACTGCGACGCCTTCATCGAGAAAGTCAAGGCCATCCGCGATCAGGCCCGGACGCACATGGAAGAGATGCTCGCCGCAGCGAAGGAGCTGGAAACCCATGAAAATTGAAGCCATCCTCGGTCTTGTCATGGCCGAAATCGACCGCGCCGAGAAACTGCACCCCGTCTGGCCCACCGATCTGGTCAAGGCGGCCGCGATCCCGGCAGAGGAAGCCGGGGAGCTGCTGAAAGCCGCAAACGATCACGGGGAAAAGCGCACCACGTATCAGCCGGTTATCACCGAGGCGGTCCATACCGCCGCGTCCGCAATTCGTTTTTTGAAAAATCTGGAGGAGAAAAACAATGAATAACGTCACCACTTTCAAGTTCAACGATATGCCCGTCCGCGTTGTCGAAAAGGACGGGGAAAAACTTTTCGTCATCCGCGACATCTGCAACATCCTCGGCTTCTCAAACCCGAACCGGCAGCTGGCCGTCCACACCGAAAACAAGCCTCTCTACGAGCGGATCAACACTCCGGGCGGCCTGCAGGTCGTCCGCCTCGTCCCCTTCGAGGACGTGGAGAAACTCCTCGCCTCAAATCGCGGCAGGAAAGCCGCCGCGCTTCGCTGCTGGCTGCGTCTGGAGGTCTACCCGATGGTGCTTTCAAATGACTACGCGAAGGACGTCAACGCCGCCATCTGTGCGCTTCTGGACTTTGATGGGCCGATCATAAGCGTGCTCCAGATGTGGCACTCGAAGGCCGCCCGCCATGAAAACCGATAAGGAAAGCATTATCTCAGCGCTGAAACTGTGGTTCCGCGAAGGAGATGTTTTCGAGATCCGGGTTTTGGACGCGACCACGTCCGAATGGATGCGGCCGCATATGGAGTCGGGGTATTTCGATTACGAACACATCCCGGACGCCGCCGAAGCAATCGGCAAACTGCGCTCCTACCGGGGCGCGTATGCGACGGTGAATCCCGTCAATCCGGATCTGCTGGCCCGTGCCTGCAACCGGCTGCGCGGCATCACGAGGGAGGCCACCACCGCCGACACGGACATTGTGGCCCGGCGCTGGCTGCTCATCGACTGCGATCCGAAGCGCGTGTCCGGCGTGTCGAGTTCGGATTCCGAGCACGAGGCGGCCATCTCAATGGCCTGCAAGATCCGGTCCGGGCTGGCCGCTTCCGGCTGGCCCGATCCCATTCTGATCGACTCCGGCAACGGGGCGCAGATGATGTATCGGGTTGACCTGCCGGTCGCGGACGGCGACCTCGTCCAGCGGTGCATCGCCGGGATTGCAACGGCCGGAGACGACCGGGTGGACGTCGACCTTACCGTGTTCAACCCGGCCCGCATCTGGCGTATCCCAGGGACCATGAACTGCAAGGGCGACGACGTTTCCGCCCGGCCACACCGCATGGCGCAGATCCTTTCCGTCCCGGAGAAGTTCGGCATCGTCACGCCGGAGCAGATGGAGACCGCCGCCTCGTGGAAGGGCACGACTCCCGTCGTCGAGGCGACCTCATCCTTACCAAGGGAAGTGTCAGAGTTCGATCTGGACGGCTGGATAGCAAAATTCTGTCCGGAGCTCGGCAAGCCGCAGGTGTGGAAGGACGGCCGCAAGTGGGTGTTTCCCGTCTGTCCGTTCAACGACGCGCACCGCAACCGATCCGCAGTTTTGATCCAGCAGTCCAACGGAGCCATCGCCTTCCGCTGTCATCACAACAGCTGCACCGGCAACGACTGGCATAAGCTCCGCGAACTCCGCGATCCGGGCTGCTACGACCGGAAGGAACAGCCGCTCCCGGACGTGGACATCTCCGGCATTCTGGCCCAGAAGCCGCGAGCGGCACAGCCGCCACTGGCCGAAGAGAAGCCCGACAAGGAGCCGATGCTCGCGCCTCTGCCGGAGAAGTTGCTCGACGTGCCCGGTTTCATCAAGGAATATACGGAATACACCATGCGGACCGGCCAGTATCCGAACAGAATTCTGGCGTTCTGCAGCGCACTGGCGTTCCTCGCCTTCCTCACCGGCCGCAAGATCACCGACGAGCGGAACAACCGGGGCAACATCTATCTCGTGGCACTGGCAAACAGCGGCACGGGCAAGGATCACCCCCGCAAGGTCAATATGAATGTCGCTATTCAACACGACCTTGGAGCCTGTATCGCCGAGTCCTTCGGGTCCGGCGAGGGTCTGGAGGACGCGATGTTCCTGCACCCGTCCATGCTCTTCGAGATCGACGAGTTCGACACCGTGTTCAACGCGCTGAAGTTCGCCCGCGACGGGCGCGGCGAGTCCATCATGGAAAAACTGCTCCGTTTCTACGGGGCATCCAACGGAGTATATAAAATGAGAAAACTCTCAATTCGAAACAACGACGGCAAGAAGACCGACGATGACCGCAAGATCGTCAATCCGCATCTGGTCATCCTCGGAACCGCCATCCCGAAGTTCTTTTACTCGGCCCTGTCCGAGCGCGTGCTGGCCAACGGCCTCATCGCCCGGTGCATGATCCTCGACGCAGGGAAGCGCGGCCACGGCCGCAAGCCGTCCGGAGAAACCATCCCGGACGCCATCACCCGCGCCATCGAGATCATCGGCAAATACGGGCAGTCCGGCAATCTCACCGAGATCAACCCGACCCCGATGCTGATCCCGGCCGCGCCCGAAGCCGATGTGCTTCTGTCGAAGCTGAACGAGAAGTACGATTGCATTTACGACAAACACGAAGCCGAGCAGCGCAACGAGGCGATGGCGTTCTGGGCACGCGTTTTCGAGAAAGTGTGCAAGCTCTCCATGCTCTACGCCGTAAGCGAGAACCCGGTCAATCCCGTCATCTCGGTCGCCGGGGTCAAGTGGGCGGCCGCCTTCGTGGAACACATCACCGATCAGATGCTGTTTATGGTCGACGCATACTCCTTCGAGAACCTCTTTGACGAGAAGTGCCGCAAGGCCGTGCGTTACATCCGGCAGGCTGGCGGCAAGATGAAGCACAGCGATCTCCTCCGGAGTATGCATGAGTCCAAAGAAGTGTTCAAGCAGATCATGGAGACGCTGCTGGAGAACGGAACGGTCACCTCGGATTTCGTGCCGACAGCGGGGAAAACGGCGAAATTCTACCGGCTGGCCTGATTTCACGAAGGCGTTTTACAAGTTCCCAGAGATCAGACCCAAAATCGCGGAGCGCTCCTTGTGAATTTGGGAAACAGAATGGGAAGAAAGAAGAATAGGTAAGTAGTTAATAATAACTTATTTATATTTTTCTATTCCCTTATTTCCCATTTTCACAGCACACGCGTTTTTCTTTATTTTTGCCCGTTTTTAGGCCCTTTCCGCATTATAACGGTGAATTGGGGAATTTGGTAATTTGCAGCGAGACCCTGGAAAGGAGGTGCGTCTTGTGTGTTTATTCCAACGCGGCGGACGTTCTTCCACCCGATCTGCTGCGCAAGGTGCAGAAACACTGGCGCGGCCTGCTGTATGTGCCGCCGCCAGCCTCGGTTTCCACTCGGAATGAGGGGACGGACATCATCCGCAGCATGATCCTGTCCGGGACTCCCGTTTCCGAAATCGCCGCTTTCGCAGGCATCACGCCCAGACGGGTCTACCAGATAGCCCGGACGCTCGGCCCTGAAAATCCGTATCACCATCCCAAAGTGACGGAAAAAGTGACGGAAGAGTGACGGAAAGCGGGCCTATGGCCGCTATACACACCACAGGGGTCGAAAATGGGTCGGCAAGGCCCGAATTGACCTCAAACTCTATGGTTCCCCCCTCAAAAGGGAAAATGGATGGGCGCGCGGAAGGACTCGATTTGTTAAAGAGACTTGCTTGCCGCTGACAGAAAGCCCATCGGCCGGGCTTGGGCGTGGCCCGAATCACGACCGCCCTCTGCCCGTAACGCGCGGCAGCGAGGCTGTTTTGCGCCTTTTCGGGCGCGTCTGTAACCTTTTCGACAACAATTGTAACCTTTAAGGAGACAAAATGAACATCATCAATATGAAAATCACGGACATCCGTCCGTATGAGAAGAACCCGCGCCACAACGAGGGCGCGGTCGAGGCGGTCGCTAAGTCGATCAAGGAATTCGGCTGGCAGCAGCCCATCGTGGTGGACAAGGATATGGTCGTAATTGTGGGCCATACCCGGCTGAAGGCCGCCGAACAGCTCGGCCTGACCGAGGTCCCGGTGGTCGTCGCCGATCACCTCACGCCGGAGCAGGTGCAGGCGTACCGCATCGCCGACAACAAGACCGGCGAGATCGCGGAGTGGGATTACGCGCTCCTGCCGATGGAACTCAAAGACCTGCAGAACGCCGACTTCGATCTGTCCGTGCTGGGCTTCGATCCCGACGAGCTCGACAAACTGCTGAACGGCGGGACCGAGGAAACCATCACCGAGGGCGAAACCGAACCGGACGCCGTTCCCGAAGTCCCGGAAGAACCGATCAGCAAGCGCGGCGAGATCTACCAGCTCGGGAAACACAGGCTGATGTGCGGCGACTCGACGAATCCGGAGGATGTCGGCCGCCTGATGCAGGACGTGAAGGCCGCAATGGTGTTCACCGATCCGCCGTGGAATGTCAACTACGGAGCCATTGAGCAGGGCAATCCGCAGGGCTACCGGCCGCGCACGATCCTGAACGACTTTATGGGGACCGAGGATTTCAAAAATTTCATGTTCAAATCCTTCAAAAATATGAAGGAGAACACGCTCCCCGGCGCGATGATTTACGTTGTGATGTCCGCGCAGGAATGGGGCAATATGATGCTCACGCTCGCGCAGAACGACTTTCACTGGTCGAGCACGATCATCTGGAACAAGGACCGGCTGGTCCTGTCCCGGAAAGACTACCACACGAAATACGAACCGATCTGGTATGGCTGGTCGGAGGGCGAAGCGAGGCTGCATCCGCTTCCGGACCGCAAGCAGAGCGACGTCTGGGATATTCCCCGGCCGAGTAAGTCGGACGACCACCCGACGATGAAGCCGGTGGAACTGGTGGTCCGGGCCATTCAGAACAGTTCCGATCCCAACGCTGTGGTTCTGGACCTGTTTGGCGGATCGGGAACGACGCTGATCGCCTGCGAGCAGACCGGCAGGAAGGGATATACGATGGAACTGGACCCGAAGTATTGCGACGTGATCCGCCGCCGCTGGGCCGAGTTCAAACACGGCGAGGGCTGTAACTGGTCCGCGCTCACGCCGGTCGTCGAATGAGGAGGTATGCATGAATATCGTCAATATAAATATAGAGGATGTGCACCCGTATGAGAAGAATCCCAGGATCAACGAGAACGGAATCGAAGCCGTGGCGAATTCCATTAAGGAGTTCGGCTGGCAACAGCCGATTGTGGTGGATCGGGACCACGTCATCATTGCGGGACACACAAGGTTTTTCGCGGCAAAGCATCTCGGGCTGACCGAGGTTCCCGTGGTGATCGCGGAGAACCTCTCCCCGGAGCAGGTCAAAGCCTACCGGATCGCCGATAACAAGACCGGCGAGCTTTCCGAGTGGGACTTCTCCCTGCTTTCGCTGGAACTGAAAGACCTGCAGGACGCCAATATGGACCTGAATATCCTCGGCTTTGAGGGAAATGAGCTCGAAGAAATCCTGGCAGGCAACACGGAAAACACAGTCTCCGAGGGAGAGACGGACCCCGAGGCTGTTCCGGAGGTCCCCGAAACTGCCGTGAGCAAGCCCGGAGAAATCTATCAGCTGGGCAAGCACCTGCTGATGTGCGGGGATTCCACCTGCGAGGCGGACGTGAACCGTCTGATGGCCGGGCAGAAAGCGGATATGGTTTTTACTGATCCTCCATATGGGATTTCCTACAATGGGAATCCCAAGGGCGAGGAATATCAGATGATCGAAAACGACGATCTGCGCGGCGGCAGCCTGACCGAGTTCCTGGGAAGTGTTTTTCGGAATATGAAAGCGGTCCTGCGTGACCGTGGCGCATTTTATATTTGGTATGCGCCGACGAATCACATTCCGTTCGAACAGGCGATCATCGATGCCGGTCTCCGGTCGAAGCAGATCCTCATCTGGTATAAAGGAATGATTCTCGGCCGGAGCAACTACCATTACGCCCACGAGCCGTGTTTCTATGGCTGTCACGCGAATGGCAACTGCGACTGGTTCGGGGATTACAGCCAGCCGACCGTGTGGGAAGTGAAGCGGGACAACACGCGCAATCCGCTTCATCCGAATCAGAAGCCCCCGGCTCTGGCCCAGATCGCGCTGTTCAATTCCAGTAAGCCGAATCACATCATTCTGGATCTGTTCGGCGGGTCCGGAAGCACATTGATCGCCTGCGAACAGACCGGCCGCGTCTGCCGGATGATGGAGTTCGACCCGAAATACTGCGATGTGATCCGCCGCAGGTGGGCGGAGTTCACGTCCGGTGAAGGCTGCGACTGGCAGTCGCTGACCCCTGCTGTCAACAATGGAGGAAATGAGAATGAATGAAATCGTGAAACTTTACAAAGAGCACCCCGTCCGCATCGTGGATCGCGGCGGCGAACCGTGGTTCGTGGCGAAGGATGTGTGTGCGGTTCTCGAAATCGCCAAGGTGGATTCTGCCATCCGGTCTTTGGATGAGGATGAAAAGGATGCTCACAGTATGAGCACCCTTGGCGGCGATCAGGAAATGAGCATCGTCAGCGAGGCAGGGCTCTACTCGCTCGTCCTCCGCAGCCGCAAGCCGGAGGCGAAGGCGTTCAAACGCTGGGTGACGCACGAAGTCCTGCCGAGCATCCGCAAGACCGGCGCGTATGTCGCGCCGAACCTGAGCATGGAACAGATTTCCGCTGTCGTCAGAAAACTTGGCGCGATGGCCAATCAGCTCATCACGGAAAACGCCGGGCTGCGGGAGAAGATCGAATATCTGCAACAGTTCATCCCCAAGGGTGAGTTCGGCGAAACGTCCTCCGTCAACGGCAAACCGAAATGGCGGCAGAGACGAGGCTGCTACGTCTCCGTCAATGGCAGCAAACCGAAGCGGCTGAATCCGGATACCAATGGATACCTGCAACTGGACCTGTTCCGGGATTTCATTCCGGCGATGCTCGTTGCCGATGCGGTGAATATCATCAATGTTCATTGCCCGAAACTGCTGGAGCAGCCGCAATGATTACCGCATTTACTTGGGCAATCACGATCCTGAGCCTGACCGGGACGGCGCTGAATGTTCGGAAGAACATCTGGTGCTTTTACCTCTGGTCAGTTGGGAACATCGCATGGCTCGGCTTCGATCTGTGGTCGGGCCTCTACAGCCGGGCGGTGCTGGATGCTGTGCATCTGGCGTTCGCCATCTGGGGCGCGGTCGCGTGGAGACGAAAAAGCCCCTCGATTTGAGGGGCTGACGATGGAGGGCTTCGGAAACGCTTACCGCTTCTTGGTATGCTCGAAGGAACCCTTGCGGGTCTCGCTCTTCTTGAAGCGCGGCTCTTCCTTGGTCTGGATCTCCCGGAAGATGCCGCTGTAAAGCGTCTGTTCGGGAGTTTTGGCTCCGGTCGGAATCCAGAGGCCTTTCTCAATCGCCTTTGCGACGAGCTCTTTGCAGTTCATCGGCTGGCGGCTGGCAGCGAGGACCTTTGCGGCCGCGTCGAGAAGGGAAAGTTTCTTTTCCGGGCGGGGTCCGCTTCCGGATTCGGGCGCGGGGTTGACCGCGTTCTCTTCGATTTCCGGTTCGGCTTCTTCGGCAGCCGGTTCCTCGACGATCCGCTCGATGCGGCGGACTTCGAACTCGCGGCCGGTGCTCTGGCTCTTGACCTTCCAGCCGTGTTCCGTGATCTCGGTCACGGTAACTTCGACTTCGTTGCGTCCGATCTTGACGATGGCGATGGTTCCGACGGTGATTTCGCTTGCAATGCTCATGTTGACCTCCTTATGTAGGTTGTTGATGTTGAGCGTTTTCCGTTTGGCTGCGCATATATAACCATGACTTTTCGACTATAGCAAGTCGAAATGCAAAAATAGTTGGAAAATAAATGGAAAATTCCTTAAAACTCACCGCATTGCAGCCTGAAATGCTGGTGAATATCCTGAAACAGGCAGGCTCACGGCAGATTTCCGCTGAAAAACTCGCGGCGGATTTCTCGGCCGGTGCGCCGAAAAAAGAGGACGGCACGGTCAATTTGGTCGAATTTGCCGCGTGGCTCGTGAAAGGAGAAGACAGCAATGCCGATCACGCCGAGTAATATGCGCGTGGTGGACGTCGCCCGGCTGCTGAATTCCACCCCGCTGGGATTCGTGCTGCCGCAGGCACGGCTCTACCGCGACTTCAACCGGGTGGGATTCCGGATCGCGGCCGCCGAGAACACCCGCAATATTAATCTCCTTAAATATATAGCGTGGGCGTATGACGAAAAACACACGCCCCGCGAGGTTACCGGGCCGCGTTCATATGAAGAACGGAAGAATGCCGAGCGGGCGCGTCAGGCGGAGCAATCGCAGGCTGGGCGGGACATCGGGGATCTGCCCGAGGTCGTGAATCCGGAACGAAAGAAGGAGTGCGAGCGCAACTTCCAACTGTTCTGCGAGAGCTATTTCCCGGAGACATATTCGCTGGAATGGTCGCCAGACCACCTGAAGGTCATTGAAAAGATCGAAACGGCGGTTCTCTCTGGCGGCCTGTTCGCGTTGGCGATGCCTCGCGGATCGGGTAAGAGCACGCTCGCCGAGACTGCCGCGATCTGGTCGATGGTTTACGGTCACCGCGAGTTCGTGACGCTGATCGGGGCGACGGAATCTGCCGCGCTGGAAATGCTCGACTCCATCAAAACCGAACTGGAAGTGAACGAAAACCTCGCGGCCGATTTCCCCGAGGTGTGTTACCCCATCGAACAGCTGGACGGGATCGCAAACCGGTGCGCCGGGCAGCTCTATCACGGAGAACGCACACGGATCACGTGGACGTCAAACGAAATCGTGCTGCCCACGATCAAGGACAGCCGGGCTTCGGGCATCATCGTCCGGGTAGCAGGAATAACCGGTCGAGTTCGCGGGATGAAATATAAGCGTGCGGATGGCCGGAGTGTGCGTCCCTCGCTCGTGATCATCGACGACCCGCAGACATCGGAATCGGCCGGTTCCCTGGAACAGACCCGGAAACGTGTGCGTGTGCTCGCTGGCGACATCCTCGGTCTGGCCGGACCCGGTCAAAAGATCTCCGGTATCATGCCGTGCACAATTATTCGACCCGGCGATATGGCGGATATAATTCTGAATAGAAACACACATCCGGACTGGAACGGGGAGCGGACCAAGATGGTTTATAAATTCCCGAAGAATATGAAACTCTGGGAAGAGTATGCCGACATCCGCTCGGAGGCGCTCCGGACTGACGGAAACTTTGACGCTGCTACTGAATTTTACAAAGCACACAGGGCTGAGATGGACGAGGGGGCCGTGGTCAGCTGGGAAGCCCGATTCAACCGCGACGAGATCTCCGCGCTCCAGCACGCGATGAACCTGAAACTTCAGGACGAGGCAGCGTTCCAGTCGGAATACCAGAACGATCCTCTGCCGGAGGACACGGAGGATGACAATCTTCTCTCCGTGGATGAGATCGCGGGGAAAGTGAACGGGCTGGCGCACGAAAAAGTCCCGCTCACCTGCGACAAGCTCACAATGTTCATCGACGTGCAGAAGGCTCTGCTGTTCTACGTCGTGATCGCGTGGGATGATAATTTCTCCGGTTTCGTGATCGACTACGGGGCGTGGCCCGACCAGCATCGGCGGCAGTTCTCGCTCGCCGACGCAAGCCCGACCATCCAGAGCACGTTCCCCAAGGCGGGCTTCGAAGGGGCGCTTTATGCCGCGCTGGACGCTCTGACCAAGGATTACCTCGGTCGGGAGTGGGAGCGCGAAGACGGAGCGGTGCTGAAAATCGAAAAGGCTCTCATTGATGCGAACTGGGGTCAGTCAACCGATATTATATATCAGTTCTGCCGCCAAAGTGTTCACGCCGGAGTTCTGCTGCCGTCCCACGGTCGGTATGTCGGCGCGAGCAGCAGGCCGATGACGGAATACCGGAAGCAGCCCGGCGACCGGCTGGGTCTGAACTGGATGATGCCCAACGTCGCTGGCAAACGCGCGATCCGGCACGTCATCTATGACTCGAACTACTGGAAGAGTTTTATTCACGCCCGGCTCGCCGTTCAGCTCGGTGACAAAGGGAGTCTCTCGCTCTACGGGCGTATCCCCGGCATCCATCAGCTGTTCGCCGAACACCTGACCGCCGAATACCGGGTGAAGACTCAGGGGCGCGGCCGCTGGGTGGATGAATGGAAACTGAAGCCGGAACGGAGCGACAACCACTGGCTGGACTGCACGGCCGGGTGCGCGGTCTGTGCTTCTATGCTGGGCGCGACGCTCCCGGAACTCGGAGCGGCCCGGCCCACGCCCAAGCCGAAGATCAAACTCTCTGACCGGCTTACGGGAACGCCCACAGCAGAAGCGGTCCCGCGCACCGGCAAACTGAAACTTTCCGAAATCAGGAGCAGGAAAAATGGATAACGAGGTCATAAAGCGGATCGCGGAAATTCTGGCGGCCGCAATTATGCGAAAAAAGTTGCAAAATTGAGCTCAGAATGAGTTGCTATCCCGCTCGACAAGAGCTTATATATAGCACGAAATTCTGAGCAGGAGAAGGTTATGGCAAAAGCGACTCAAAAGAAAAACAATATCCGCGTGGAACTCGCCCGGCTTCAGGTCATGGAGCTGGACGAGCTGCGGAAAAAATGGAGGGAACTCTACGGGAAAGAGCCGCCCGACTGCGGCAAAATCTTGCTGCGCCGACAGCTCGCTTTCCGGATACAGGAAATGCAATACGGGGGCATCAGTGAATCGGCGCAGGCGGCGCTGGTCGAGATCGGCAAAACGCCCAAACCGCAGAAGAATCCCGGAGGAGTCCTCCCCGGCACTCGGTTTGAGCGGTCGTGGAAGGGAAAGGTTTGCACGGTCGTGGCGACCGCAGAGGGCTTCGAATACGACGGACAAACATACAAATCGCTTTCCGGAGCGGCGTTCGCCATTACCGGGACGCAGTGGAACGGAAAGAAATTCTTCGGGGTGAAATAATGGATGAAAAAGTAAGATGCGCCTGCTATACCCGGAAAAGCGTGGAGAATGCCACGCTCGACCGCGACTTCAATTCACTGGTCTCCCAGCGTGAGGCTTGCGAGAATTACATCGCCAGCCAGAAAGGGAAAGGCTGGATCTGCCTGTCGGACCATTATGACGACGGCGGGTATTCAGGCGGCAATATGAACCGGCCCGCGATGCAGCGGCTGAAAGCAGACATCGAAGCCGGGAAAATTGACATGGTGGTTTGCTTCAAGATTGACCGTTTGTCCAGGTCGATCATTGATTTCGTGGAGCTTCAAAAATTCTTCGAAGAGCACGGGGTTCACTTCGTCAGTGTCACGCAGGACATCAACACCAGCACCAGTTCCGGCCGGATGCTGCTGAATATTCTGATCACCTTTGCATCCTTCGAACGGGATCTGATTATAGACCGCGTCAAGACGGCCATAGAGGGCGGCAAAAAGCGCGGAAAATTCTGCGGCGGCGTCCCGATGCTGGGCTACCGGTCCGACCCTTACACGAAGAAGCTGATCGTGGACCCGGACGAGGCTAAAACCGTCCGCCTGATCTTCGAGAAATATGTGGCGCTGGAATCCATTCAGGCCACGGTCTCGGAGATCAACCGGCTGGGGCTGAGAACCCGCGAATGGGTGTCCGTCAGCACCGGCAAGAAACATGCGGCAAAACCGTGGAACAGCACATCCATCCACAGGATTCTCACGAGCCCGATTTACGCCGGGTATGTATCGCACTACGATACAAACTACGAGGGCGAGCACGAGGCGATCATTCCCCGGCCTGAATGGGAGAAAGTCCAGCAGATGCTGGAGGCGCGAAGCCCGCTTCCTCGCGGCCAGCAGCGGCAGCGGCATTTCCATCCATTCGACGGTCACGTAATCTGCGGCCACTGCAACTGCGCATTGACGCCGACCTACACGAAAAAGCAGGGCCGGAAATACTGCTATTACATCTGCTCGCGTCTGAATAAGGATGCCGATCACGACTGTCCGGTGAAGCGCGTTCCCGCTGGCGATCTGGAACACGCCGTGGTTTCCATGCTCTCCGGCCTGTTCCAGGCTCCGTCGATCCTGCGGGAGACGCTGAAAGCGGTCCGGCACAAGGAAGAACTGCTCAGGAAGAACTGCGAGCGGGACGTCGAACTCCTGCAGGCCCAGCTCGACGAGATGAAAAAACAGGCGCTGAAGGAGGACTTCAATTTTGAAGAAGTCAAAAAAGCGGCCGATCTGCTCGCCGAGGCGAAGCGCAAGCGCAATCTTCTGCGCGAGCCCGTCAGCGAGGACGAGGTCATCGCAGCGCTGGGCGATGCGGCCGGGCTGTGGGAATTCATGTTCCCCGGAGCGCGGCACGAACTCCTGCAGCTGATCGTGGGCGACATCGTGGTTTACCCGGACCGCATCAGTTTCGTGTTGAAGGTGGACGGGCTGAAAGACCTGGCTTCCGAAATGGCCGTCAGCGGCTACTTCAACGAGGCGCATGGCGATCCGGCGAAGCTCCCGGAAACCGAGCAGGAGATTCTGGACGACGGCTCGGTCCGCATCACGATGAAGATGGAATCGAAGCACATTGACGGGCATCGCCGGGTGGTGATCCCGGCTCCCGGTGCGGAACGCCTGAAGCAGACCTCGCTCCTCCGGGCGATCAACAACGCGCGGCTCTGGATGGACAAGCTGATCAACGGCGAGGCGACGAACGTGACCGACCTGTCAAAGCAGCTCGGACTGAAAACTGGCTACGTCAGCCGCATTCTTTCCCTGAACAGCCTTGCCCCGGACATTGTCGAGGCGATCCTCGCCGGGATCGAACCGGACGGGCTTTCCATCACCAAGCTCACCGAGCAGCCGATCCCGGAGGACTGGAACGAACAGCGGCGGCTTTACGGCTTCCCGACACGGTAACCCAACCACGAACTGGCGGCAGGAGAAATCTTGCCGCCTTTTTGCGTTTTTGGCGGCCTGTGGCGCGAGTTCTCAGCAGGACCGGGAAACAGGGCGGGCGGCGGGGCTGGGCGAAGAGAATGGGGCGTGTCGGGGCGGTTCTGGGAGGCAGGTGAGACTGCCAGCCCCTGGGCGAGAATTGCCATGGTCATTAGGCATACGAATATGCATATTGTTCGAAAGACAGTCATTTGAGTTCTGAATGATTTGAACTAGACAGAGTTGACCTTCAAAAATTCCCGAACATATAAAAGCGATATTCCTTCAACAATAGCACAAACTATAAATAACGGAGCTATCCAATATATATCGAATTGAGAAGGTGATGACGACAGAAAAATTTCACTAAGAATTCCCATTGCCCAAAATAGAAAATTTGTTCCTGGGAAAAAAAGACAGATTATTACTTGACCTACCGCACATCCAAACATTTTGGAACGTTTATTCTGAATAGAAATGTGTTTCCATATAAACAAAAGGAGCGAATAACTCATTCGAGATTTTACAAATATCCCTATAAAATTTACTCCCAAGATAACATAATATATGCCACAACCCAAAACTCCTAAAAGAATAGGCCATTCTATTTTATTACACAAGATCGGGGTATTTATAAGATTAAAAATATGATTGTGAAGTTCCCTTCCAATTCCATATCCCACACGTTCAGCGAAATCATCTATAAAAAAGCACTTTTCCCCTGAAAAATACATAGCCCACAATACAAAAGACATGACAATATAGACAGCAACAGATAAAAGAATTGAAAGCAAATTCTTTCTAATTATTTGTAACCATAAAGAAAAAGTTGGAAACTTATTACTGGAACAAGAAGAAACGGCGGAATCAGTCTGCCGGGTATTTTTCGGCTTCATCCAGGTGGGCACTATGTCAGGCGGCCACTGGATAAGGTTCGCCCGATTGGGATTCCAATTTGACATGGCAATTCCAATATGATTTTCAATGGCGCAGTTGATTTTCCCGGCGACGTAAAACATCAGGAAGAGCAATATGGCCCCGAAAATCGGGTATTCACTCTTGAACAGAACCAGAAGCGATATCCCAAGGCAGACGGCGAGGACGAGGAGCGATGACAGAAGTTCAAGGAACCAGTATTTCCACTTCCGCCCCGGAGGGTCATTTTCCTTGACTATCACGGTTCACGCCTCCATTCCCGTCAGACAACTCTCCCTAAACAACCGCCATCCAATGTAATATACCTGCTCGCGCTGTCTTTTGCAACCCGTAATCGGGGATTTTGGCGATTATCGGCCAAAAAACTCTCCGACGCCGAGTAGCCAATCCCGGAAGCCTGGGACGAACAGCGGCGGGTTTACGGCTTCCCGGAACGGTAACCCCACCACGAACTGGCGGCAGGAGAAATCTTGCCGCCTTTTTGCGTTTCCGGGGAAAATTTCAAATAAAACGTTCCGGGATCGGTGTTCTGACTTGTTTTTCTCTATTCGAAAGGGTAAATTACAAGCACAACATAAGGATCCGAAACCATGAGCGTTGACTGGACAAAATATCCGCCTCTTCCGGAACCGCCTGTTCTTCCTCCATACCGCGACACACCGGAACGGGAGGCATACTGGAAGGAACTGACGGATTTTGAACCTATACCTCGGTTCGGATACATTATTTTTGCTGCGGGGCTGATCGCGTTTGGGGCCGGAGGAGCGTTTCTTGCATGGGGAACGGCATACAGCTCCTTGGAGAACTGGCTTTGTGCCGCGGGCAGCATGATTTTGATCGTGTTTCTGCTTGCATTTTTCACCCGATATCTTTGCTGGCGGATCTGCCTGCTGAAAAAATACGGGTTTTTCATGTGGAAACTCCGGCGGCCCGATCCTTCACGCACGGTGACGGCAGTTCTGGCCGTCCGTTCGGATTTTGCCGAAGCGGAATTCCGGAAATACTGGCCGTCGCCGGAACTGGCGGACACTGCGCTGGAGATCCGCCAATGGGTCCGGGAGACCTGGGCGCTTCCCGAAAAAATGCTCTATCCGAATGATCCGCTGATGCTGTTTTACGAGCTGAAAATGATCGGAGACGATGAAGATTACGAGGTTCATTTTCTCGAATCCGGAGTCCTTTCCGAAGAACTGATTTTTGATTACGACCTCACTTTTGCCCAATTGGCAGAAACGACTCTCGCAGGCAGAAAAGAGGGTGAACAACTTCGGAAAAAGGATGGATGTTGAAGCTTCGGCAGAAGTAGTCTTGGCTTCTTTTCATTTCCAATGGGCTGCATATCTGACCCGTCTGATGGCTTTTGAACAAAAATTTAAATTGATTTCAGTTCTGTTTTCGTTGTAACTTGGCATTTTTACGCAGGAAACAGGAAAAGGTCAAATCCCTCAGGGGGTGCGATACTCTCACCCTCCGCCATTATTTTCGTTTTGGGGCCGCTTCTCCTTCGTTCCATCCGCGCCAGCGGTCATCGCCGGGGTCCAGCAACAGACCGCCGCCAGCGGCCCGCTCCGGAAAATTTTCCTTCAGAAAAAGTTCGAAGATCCAAAAATGGTAGGAGAGTTTTTGCCGCTGCCGGATTTGGACTATTGGTTGAGATATCAACCGTTTTTACGCCGTTTTTCGGAGATTTAAGTTTGATTTCACGGACGGCAGGCGGTATATTATCAAAAATTTACGAAGATGAAGCAGGGCGCTGATGGGAAGGAGATAATAGGATGGCCTTGAAAAAGCAATTACTGATATTCTTCGTCGCGATAACGGCTCTCCTCCTTCCGGTTTTTCTCTGCTCTTGTGACCGGAAAGACATAGATCCGAAGGATTGTTACGGCAAATGGGTTCCCAAGGATGGCAAGTCACCTTCAAAATGTATCAGTCTGCATAAAGATGGGACTGTTGAATTCTTTGACCTGAACTGGAATGATGTCGGCGAAACTGAAGAGCTGCTTTCCATGCCGCGCACCGGCGTATGGCAACTGGGAAGCCGATATGAAAATGCCGGAGGTCTTTTGTTTATGCCTGCGAAAGCAATTGATTTCTCCTATGGGAAGGGCGGCTCTGTTTTTGCGACCGGATGGTTCAGATGGGCGAATGACAGACTGGAACTGCTCTTTCTGGGCGGCGATCCCGACAATTATGTTTTTATGGAATATTTGAAATCCGAACCTGGAAGCGAATAATGCTTCTTTTCTGAAGGCTCTGTTTCCCATATGGATACCGGCATCATCATACTTCTGATTATTCTGTTCATCGGGACATTGTGTGTTGTTTTCCAGCGTCCCCTCGTCGATTTTCTCTTTCGATATTGTTCTCTTGGTTCGTTGCTGGATAAACTCAATAACGCCTTTCTTTCCCGCGATGAAAAGGAATGCTTGAAGCAGGAAAGAGAATTTCGAAATGCGTCCCCAGAAGAATTGCAGACCCGATGGCTTGCCGTTCTTGACAAGTTCGCCGGAAAATATCCGGAATCGCGGGAGATCCCGGAATCATTGCGGGAAAACCTTCCACAGGAGTTGGCGGATTTTTTCTCCGAATACGATTTTCTGAAAATCGGCGAAATCGCTCTTCTGGATAAAAGAGCCTTGGCATCAGTCAAGGTCGGAGGACAAACCTATATCGTGATCGGCAAGGACGAGCCGGATGACACTCTCTTCGTCATTCGGCTGAACTCCATGAAAACATCGTCCTGTCCGGTATTCGCGATCGATCCCGATCTGGACTGCGCCGAGAATCTGAATGTCAACACCCGTCCGGAATCCGGGTATCGTTCCATCCGGAATTTTGTCTGTCTGATGTCTTTGTATTACGGGGAAAACAATGATTCTGAATGATGCCATGATCCCGCATCTTTGCGAATATCGTCGCGCCTTCGGCGTTCAGCGGCACCTCAGATAATACCAGTGTGGCGAGAGTTTTTTGAAGATCCGGACCTCGCCGACATGCAATTCCCGGATCGCTTTTTTTCAAGTCGTGATTGAACAAAAATGCTGTTTTCTGCAAAAGTGTTCATCGTTTTTTTCCAAAACATAAAGAGGACGGCAAAATTTCTCCTGCCGCCAGTCTGTGGCGGGGATCACCGCACAGGGCAGCCGTAGAGTTTTCTGAACTGCGGAGGGCGCTTTCAGGTTGCCGTCATTTCTTTCGCGGGGAAATATATTTCTCCAGAAACGCCCGTTTATCGGCTTCTTTGAACAGAAACGTCGGATTTGCCGCCACCGTGGAAAATACGATCCGGTCGCGCCAGACGAATACGCGTCTGTCGAGGAGATAATGTTCCAAGTCCCGGCAGACATCATCTTCCGGCACTTCGGCTCCGGAGAGTTTCAGGGCGGAACGCACCCACGGATTCTTCAGTTGGATCGTCCGCGGCTCATATTCCGAAAGATCCGCATCCGGAGGAATGCTGCCGACCATCAGAATGCAGTAGGTCGGCCTGTTGGCATGACCGCGAAACAGAAAACAGCGGAGCGTTTCGAGTTTGAATTTCTCCGCTAATTTCTGCAATTCGCGCTGTCTTGCGGCGCGGGAATCGGCGTTCCTGCCGCTCTGCACGCGAAACTCGAAACCGGTCATGTCGGTCTGATAGATCGGATCCAGCGGATTGCGATATGAAGTGTAGATGATCGAAGCGATCCCGGCGGCAAACAGGATTCCCAAACCGGCAACCAAACCGATCAACACCTTCATCAAGATCTTTTCAAATCTCGGTATGCTCATGGGATTGCCCTTTCTGCTTATGCCGCTCAAGCTGCCGGACTATGATTCGGTTGATTTCAGCAGCCGGTTTCATTTCACCGCAAGCCTCAAGTCGGGATGCGTTTGCAAGTTCAGTCTTCATCAGCCGTTTCCCTGTATCCCAATCAGAGATAATCCATACGCCATTATGCCGTCAGGCAGCCGAACTCCAACGTAATATACCCTCCTGCCGCGTCGATTGCAAACGAAAATGCCGGATTTTTGCGGCCCGGAACGGGCAATTATCCGCAAATCGTCTTCAGAAAAAGTTCAAAGATCCAAAAATGGTAGGAGAGTTTTTTTTCGCTACCATTTGACAAGGTAAAGTAGGGACTTTTTTGAGGTCAGAGAGGGGCTATTATCACTAAATAGACTGTTGGTGACGAAAAAAACTCGACCGTGTTTCAAACCTCACCTGCCGCGTACCGTCAAGGGTAGGTAGAATAGGCTGAGCTCAAAACGGGAGCAATCCTACCGATGGTTCGAATCCCACTCGAAGCGAGTTTTTATCCTCCCCTTGGCTCGGTAGAATACAAAAAAGCATTATTGCTGATTATGAACGAGTTGTGTAGTCACTCCAGTTTTTGAGGCTTTCCCGGAATCGTCAGAATTCAGACTGAAAACGGCGGATTTTTCCGGAAAAACGGCCTGATCCGGGAGTCTGAGTGTGTTTCAAACACACGGCGATATGTTTTGTAAAACCCTTTGTGTCAACGGGTTTTAGAGATGGCTGCGCAAACTGACTCTGATTTAAAGAATTCGGAGGGGGCAAAAAAACTGGCGGAGAGAGAGGGATTCGAACCCTCGGCGGGATTGCTCCCGCGGCGGTTTTCAAGACCGCTGCCTTAAACCACTCGACCATCTCTCCGAATGAGAATCGCAAGGGGTTATAATATTGCCCGGTTTTCTTCGTTTTTCAAGTTCGCACCCGAAAAAACAGCAAGTACGGCGGTTTGCATGGCTTCCGGAAGGTTACGGAGTCTGCGAATAGACGATCAGCGCTTTGGCAAATAGACAGTCTTTCGCCAGCGAAACCCGGTGCGGGAGGTTCGCTTTCATATAGAGAGTGTCTCCGGCGTGCATGAGGCGACAGGTATGCTCGTCCATCAGACGGTATTCGATCTCCCCTTCCAGCAGAAGGAAAAACTCCTCGGTGTCGTGCATCATGAAAGAGCGTTCTTCGGAGGAGGGGGTGTATTCGACGATGAACGGATTCATGAGGCGTCCGATCTGGCGGTAGGCGAGGGCGAAGTAGCGGATGCCGTAACGGAGATTATCGTCGCGGAGAAGTTCCTCCCCTTCGTCGATGCGCCCGAAGGAATATTCCGGGGAGGGACTGTCGGTCTGGAAAAGGTCCGCGATCCGCAAACCGAGCGCATCGGCGATCTTGTTGAGGGAGTTCAGCGACGGTGTGACGCGGAAGTTCTCCACCTGGGAAATGAAGCCCTTGCTGAATCCGCTTTTCGCGGCAAGCTGTTCGACCGTCATCCCCTGGGAGAGCCGGACCGAACGTATGTTCTGGGATATGTGGAGGAGGTCCATGTGCGAACCTTACCGGGGGGGCAGGATGTCGCGGAGAGCCGCGGCACAGTCGCTGGTAATGGAATCCACGCCCATTTCGATGAAGCGGCGGGCCTGTCCGGGATGATTGACCGTCCAGACCGCGAAGAGGAATCCGGCGCCGCGGACTTTCCGGACGTATTCCGCGTCGATGACGTCTTCGTCACAGAAGGCATCCACGCCGTCCGCATCAAGCTCCCGCAGGGTGGCGATCAGCTCGTCGGCATCGGGATGCGCCTTGCCGTTTTCCCGGGAGAACCCGGTGAGCCACAGGGTGCGGACTTCGGGCATGCTTTTTTTGCTGAGCGCGAGCAGTTCCTTGTCGAAGGAGATGATGACGATCTGGCGGCAGGGGACGCCGGATTCTGCCAGAACCTTCTGGACGGCCGGAACCAGGGCCGGGCATCCGGATTTGAGCTCGACATAATATTCGCGGTCCTTTCCGAGAAACTGGAAGGTGGAGGCGAACGTGGGGATCCGTTCTTTCGGGAAATTGATTTTGGAACCGGAAACATTGACTTCCGCCAGTTCGGCAAAGGTGGACTGATCGATTCGTTTCACGAGGTCGCCCATGCGGGCCGTATTATAGTCGTGGGCGGTTACCACCACATGATCTTTCGTAAGGTGGACATCGCATTCCATGCCGTCGGTTTTCCGTTCGAGGGACAGTTTGAAGGCCGCCAGCGTATTTTCAGGAGCGTCCGCCGACTCTCCGCGATGGGAAATCCACTTCACATTCATACTTTGTTTTCCTTCCTGTTCAGTTATGGCAAATATAATCTCAAATCGGCCTGAATGCAAGAAAGGCGGAACGGAAAAGTGCGGAAATAAAAACGGCGTCCGGGACGGTTTCTCCTCCTGTTCCGGAGCGGACCGGATACGCGGATTGTCCTGAAAAGAAATGAATCGCCGCTTCCGCCTATTGCAAAAGGCTTCTTTTCATGGTATATTCCCTTCGCAACAAACCATAATCATGAGGTGAATCCATGTCAGATTGCACATTTGCCGGACAGCTCGCAAAATACAAGATTATTCCTGTTCTGGTGCTCAACGACATCGAGAGCGGGCTGAAGCGGTGTGAACTCCTTTGCAAGAACGGTCTTCCGGTTGCCGAAATCACCTTCCGGACCGCCGCGGCGGAAGAGATCATCCGAGCCGCCTCGAAGGAGTTTCCGGAAATGTTCCTCGGAGCCGGCACGATCCTGAATACGGCCGATCTTCACCGCGCCTTCGACGCCGGTGCGAAATTTGCGGTGGCGCCCGGCTTCAATCCGACGATCGTGAAGGAAGCAATGGCGAACCGCTTCCTCTTCGCGCCGGGCATCTGCACCCCTTCCGAGATCGAGCAGGCGTATGAGCTGGGATGCCGGTTTTTCAAATTCTTCCCGGCGGAAGCGGCCGGAGGCGTGAAAATGCTCAAGGCGATCGCCGCCCCCTACAAGCATCTGGGGATTCAGTTCATGCCCACCGGCGGAGTCACGCTCGAAAACGCGGCGGAATGGCTGACCCTGGAAGAAGTCGCGGCCGCGGGCGGCACGTGGCTGAACAAGGCGGACGCGGAGGGAATCCGCAAGGCAGCCGAACTGGCTAAAACACTCTAACGGGAGATTGCGATGTTTTCGAGCAAAGAGAAAGTCAGGGTGGGCGTGGTCGGCGTGGGAGTTCTCGGACGTTTTCACACGAAGCTGTACAAGGAAAATTCCGGGGCCGAACTGGTCGGCGTCTATGACGTTTCTCCGGCGACGGCCCGGGCGATCGGCAAGGAGTTCGGGGTGAAGCCGTTCGAGTCGATCGCCGAGCTCGCGGGACAGTGCGACGCCCTGACCGTGGCCGTCCCCGCCACGGAACATCATGCGACCGCCATGCCGCTGATCGAAATGGGCAAGCATCTGCTGATGGAAAAGCCGCTGGCCGCCACGGTCCAGGAAGCACGGGAGATGGTCCGTGCGGCCGGAGAGAAAAACATCGTCTTCGGCGTCGGACACGTGGAGCGGTTCAATGCGGCGATGGACTTTCTGGAAAAGAACCGTTCCAACACGCTTTTCATCGAAGCGCACCGGTTGGCGAAATATCCGCCGCCGCGTCCCGGGATGCACCGCAGGGGCACCGAAGTGAGTGTGGTTCTGGACCTGATGATCCATGACCTCGATCTGGTCCTGACGATGGTCGGAAGCGATGTGGAGCGGTTTGACGCGGTCGGCATGCCGGTTTTGAGCAAGACCGAGGACATCGCGAACGTCCGTCTGAAATTCAAGAACGGCGCGGTCGCCAATGTGACCGCCAGCCGCGTGAGCTCCGAGCCCATGCGCAAGTTCCGCGTTTTCCAGACCGACTCCTATATTTCCATGGACTATGCCAAGGGGACGGGCCGGATTCTCCGGAAAAGCTTCCTCGGCGTGGCCACCAAGGCGGTCAACCTCTGCGAGAAGAACGCTCTGGCCGCCGAAATCGCGGATTTCGTGGAAGCGGTCCGCAAGACCAAGGAAGGTCCGATGATCTTCCAGCCGAAGGTGACCGGAGCCCAGGGGCTTCGCGCTCTGGAGCTGGCGGCCGCCATCACCGAGGAGATCGACTCCTACAACCGCAAATACGACCTTTACAAGTTCAGGAAATAATGACCATTCTTTCGCTTTCAACGCCCGGAAAAATCAACCTCTACCTCGAGGTCAAGGGGAAGCGGCCGGATTCGTATCACGAACTCGTCACGCTTTTCTATCCCGTGCGGGCGATCTCCGACCGGGTGGAGCTGGAGCTCACTTTTTCCGGAGTGACGGTGTCCTGCGAGACGTCCGGCGTTCCTCAAAACGACCTCAATATCTGTGCCCGGGCGGCCCATGCCTACTTTGAAGCCGCCCGGATCGATTCGGGTGTGGCGATCCGGATTGAAAAAACGATTCCCGTCGCGGCGGGCATGGGCGGGGGAAGCTCGGATGCGGGGGCAACGCTTCTTCTGCTTCAGCGCCAGTTTCAGGCGCTGGACGCCGGCGCGCTGAAAGCGGTCGCTCTGGAAATCGGCGCCGACGTCCCGTTCTTCCTTGCGCCGGAACCGGCCATCGGATGCGGACGCGGGGAGCTCCTGACTCCGGTCGAGCTGCCCGCCGAACCGCCTCTGCTGATCGTCCCGGCCTGTTTTCCGGTTTCGTCGGCCTGGGCCTACAAACACCTTGTCATCCCGGAAAAAACATTCCCCGCCTCGCCGTTTCCGCTGATCGAAGCGCTCCGGAAAGGGGACTTCGCCGAGGCCCAAGGACTGCTCCGCAACGATCTTCAACACGCGGTCCTGGGGAAATTTCCGCTGCTCTCCCTGATTTCCGGCCTGCTGCGGGAGACCGGCGGCGCGGTTCTGGTCTCCGGCAGCGGGCCGACGCTTTTCGCGCTTTACTCCGATTTCCGGACCCGTGACGATGCCTTTGCCGCACTTACGCCGCTCCTTCGGAAATATCATCTTCAGCCGTATCAATCCTAACTTCAAAGGAAAGGACATCTTCATGCCGTCCCCTAAAGTCATTCTTGAAACCTCGCACGGAAAAATCACGCTCGAACTGTTTGAAAAAGACACCCCTCTGACGGTGGAAAATTTCCTTTCCTACGTGGATTCCGGGCATTACGCCGATACGATTTTCCATCGCGTGATTCCCGGATTCATGGTCCAGGGAGGCGGCTTCTCGCCGGATATGGTGCAGAAGCCCGCCAAGGCCCCGGTCAAAAACGAGGCAAACAACGCGGGCTCGAATGTGCGCGGAACCATTGCCATGGCCCGCACCGGCGTGGTGGACAGCGCCACCTGCCAGTTCTTCATCAACACGGTTGACAACGCTTTCCTGAACTATCAGAACAGTTCTCCGCGCGGATTCGGCTACTGCGTCTTCGGGCATGTCGTCGAAGGAATGGACGTGGTGGACAAGATCGAGAAGCTTCCGACCACCTCCAGAGGAGGACATGAAAACGTTCCCTCCGAGGCGGCCGTCATCCTGAAAGCCTATCGCGCCTGACCGGAAGCCGGGATTTCATTTTGAAAGGATGTTCCTGGCTTTGCGCCATTCCTCGATGAGGCATTTTCCTTTGGCGAATTCCCGCTCGAAAGCATCGAAATCCCCGTCCGCGATCATCTGTTTCAAACGGGCGCAGCGTTCCTCATAGGCCGCCATTGCCTCCAGGACAGCCTCCCGGTTGTGCGACAGGATTTCCCGCCACATCTTCGGGGACGACGCCGCCACCCGGATCGTGTCGCGGAACCCGCTGGCGCAACCCGCGAAGCGCTTTTCCTTGAGCTCGCCGTCCGCATCCAGCACACTCAGGGCGAGGGCGGAGGAAACAATGTGCGGCACGTGGCTGGTATGGGCGACCAGCAGGTCGTGCTCCTGCGCCGAAATGCGGCACGGTTTCGCCCCGATGCTTTTCCACAGCCGTTCGACTCGGACCGTGTCCTCTTCCGGAGAGGCCGCGGACGGCACCACGAATACGGAGGCATTTTCATAAATGTCCGGAACCATTGCTTCCGGACCGGATTTTTCCGTACCTGCCATCGGGTGGCTTCCCACGAAGCGGATTCCGTTTTCCAGCGCCGCTTTTTCGATACAGCCCTTCACACTCCCGATGTCCGTGACCAGCGTTTTTTTCATGAACGGCGCATACTCTTTGATGAATTCGAGAATGGTCGGGATCGGAAGACAGAGAATTGCGATGTCCGACTCTTCCAGGGCCTCTTCCACGCTTCCGCAGATATGGTCCGCGATTCCGTTTTCCAGCGCCCACTTTCCGACCTCCGGACGCCGGCTCCAGACCCGGCGCTCATACCCTTTTCCTCCGAGCGCGGCGCAAAGCGACGTTCCCAGCATTCCCAACCCGATCACGGCAATTTTCTCCGGCATGGCTTCTCTCCTCACTTCCCCAATGGAATCAGCAGCTGACATACAAATTCAAACGGGATCGTTTTTCCGTCCAGCATCGTCCGCCCGTAGTCCCGGCGGGAATCCACGACGAACATCACATCCCCCTGCGGTTCCGAAATCTCCATATTCACCTTCACCGTTCCGTTTTCCACCCGCAGCGGAACCGGAATCAGAATGATCGTATTTCCCGGGGAGGTATAACGGAGGCTTTTCCGGTTCACGGTCATCCGAAAACTGCCGCCTGTCCCGAACACAGGAAACACCAGCAGGCCTTCCGTCGCTTTTACGGGATATTTCAAATGGAAGGTTTTTTCCAGCGTGAAGCTGTTTCCGGTTCCGGTCCAACCGCCCTTTGCGGAAGAAGAACTGTCCGTAACCAGCAGATATTTCCCGGCAGGCGCATTTTTCCACTCATACGGACATTCCTCCAGAATTGAGTTTACGCCGTCCGGACGCGTCAGACGGAGAACCCACGGTTCGTACGCGTAGACATACAGCGGCGACAGCGAATACACGATAAAAAGCGCGAACGCCGCCATGGCCCCGCGATGAATGGCGACCCGGAGCGGAGCCCGGCGGAAAAGCTGTGCCAGATATACGCCTCCGCTGATACAGATCAGCGGCAGGACCGGCACCCGGAACCGCGCAAGAATATAAAACACAATGATCGAAAGCGCATACAGGGCGATGAAGCTCCAGAGCAGAAAAAACAATTTTCTCCGGAGAAAAAGCCTCTGGTAAAAACCGTTGAAAAAGCCCGCGATTCCGAGAAGAAGCAAAATCCCGGTGGGAAGGAACTTCAAATTCCGCATCAGGGAGCTTTTCGCCGCATTGGCTTCCGTGATGTTGTTCGGATAGTCTGTGGCGTCCCAGAACAGGATGAACTTCTGGAACTGCTGTTCCAGGAACGCGGCGGGCTCGTCCAGAAACCATTGCAGCATGCGTTTCGGAATGGAAATTTCCTTCTCGCGTTTCAGCCACATTTCATATGTTTTCGGATACGGGAGTTCCAGTCCGGCCGGAGCGCCCTCCGGATTGTTCCCGATCGCCAGGACCGCGTTCCCGGCGGTGGACGGACCGCTCAAATGTCCCAGACGGACGGAATTGTAGAGGGCGAACGGCAGTTGCGGAAGCACGACAAGAAACACAAGCATCGCCGTTCCCGCCAGAATCTGTTTCTTTCCCGCCGGCCATTCCCGGTAAAGGACGCAGAACAGCAGGACCGGCAGAAAGCACCAGGTGTTGCCGCGGGTCAGGATGGAGAGTCCCAGGACAAGACCGCAGAGGCTCCAGCCGGCAAGGGAAGGCTTCCGCCAGGTCCGGAGCGTGAGGTAGAACAGCAGGGTGATCCAGAATGCCTGAAGGACCTCCAGCAGGGCGTAGGGCGTGAAATAAACCAGAATTGCGGAGAAGGCACAGAGCAGGGCGCTCCAGACGGCGGCCCGGCGCCCGAGGATCATCCCGGCGGACAGTCCGGCGAGGAGAACGGTGATTCCTCCGAGAAGCGACTGTGCCAGAATAAGAAGATACGGCGTCGTTGTTCCCAGGCGGCACAGCGGGAGGAATACGGCATAATAGAACGGCTGGTAGTAAAACAAAGCGGGCAGATTTCCGCGCAGGATGCCGTCGGCCAGATCCAGATACGTTTTCATATCCGTGATGTTGGAGGGATTGCCGGCGGCGGGGTCGTTTGCCGCCAGTTCGCAGGAGACCGCCAGCCGGAGAAGGAAACCCAGGACCGCGATCAGGCACAGGAACAGAAAAACCGTCCCGCCCTTGCGGGAGGAACGGTTTGATTCCTGCTGTTTTTCCGCCTTGTTGCCGGAGTTCTTCAAATCGTCATCAGCTCCTTTTCCTTGGCGGCGGCAATTTCTTCGAGCTTTGCGATATAGGAATCGGTCAGTTTCTGGACTCGTTCGAGGTGAGTTTTCAGTTCATCTTCGGTGATTTCGGCGTTTTTCTGGGCTTTTTTCAGAGCTTCGTTGCCGTCGCGGCGGACGTTGCGGATCTCGATTTTCGAGTTTTCCACATGGGCTTTGACCTGCTTGACAAGCGCGGTCCGGCGCTCCTCGCTGAGCGGAGGAATGGGAAGGCGAATCACTTTGCCGTCGCTGACCGGGGAGATTCCGAGGGGAGAAGCGAGGATGGCTTTTTCGATGGCCTTGACCGCACTCTGATCCCATGGCTGGATGGTGATGAGGCGCGAATCGGGCGTCGCCAGTCCGGCAATGTCGCGCAGCCGCGTGTTGGTGCCGTAATATTCGACCATGATGTTTTCCACCAGGCTGGTGGACGCCTTGCCCGTGCGGATGCCGGCAAATTCGACTTTCATGGCTTCTTCGGCGTTCATCATTCTTTCTTCAATTTCATCAAATAAATCATTGATTGCCATTTTGAATGTCTCCTTTGTTTGATCTGTTCTTGAAATTTACACCGTTTTTTTGATTTGACAAGCCGGAATCATTCAACGAACTACGGTCCCGACGGAATAATCGCCGGAAAGCACCTTGACAAGGGCCCCTTTTTCCGAAAAATTGAATACGATGATGTGAAGATGGTTGTCGGCGCACAGCGAGAAGGCGGCGGAGTCCATGATCCCGTAACGCCCGGCCACGGCTTCCTCGAACGAAAGCGTCTCGAATTTTTTCGCAGACGGATCTTTCATGGGGTCCGCCGTATAGATTCCGTTGACCTTCGTGGCCTTCATCACCGCCTGGCAGTCCGTTTCCAGCGCCCGGAGCGCCGCCGTGGTGTCGGTCGTGAAGTAGGGGGAGCCCGTTCCGCACGCGAAGATCACCAGTTTGCCTCCGGAAAGCTCCTCCATGGCGCGGGCGCGGCTGAATCGTTCGGCAAAGGGCTCCATGGCCACGGCGGAATGGACCGTGCACGGGACGCCCGCCGACTGGAAGGCATCTTTCAGGCACAAGGAGTTCATGGCGGTGGCCAGCATGCCCATGTAATCGGCCGTGACCCGGTCCATGCCTTTTCTGGAACCGGCGAGTCCGCGCCAGAGGTTTCCGGCTCCCACGACCAGTGCGATTTCCACTCCCATGTCCAGCGCTTCCTTCACCCGCTCGACCACGGATGCGACCGCGTCGGAACAGTATCCCTGCGCCTGATTTCCTTTCAGGGCCTCGCCGCTGATTTTCAGGAGCACACGTTTATAAAGCAATTTTGACTTTGACATGATCCAACCCTTTCCTGATGTCCGGTAAAATAACGCTCAAACCCGATTTCGTAAAGAGCCAAAACGTTATTTTTTATCTTTTTTTTGGAGACCGGCTTGTTTTTTCCTTTCAAACATCTACCTTACCTTCACAAGAACACCATCCGCGGCAGGCGAATTCATCCAGATACAAATCGGGGGGATAAAAATGTTTGAGAATTTTTCCGGCGTCGTCTCGAAAATCCGCAATTCCATCACGTTGAAAATTGTCCTGATCGCATTCATCATCCTGGTGCTCCAGGTCCCCGTCCTGATGGTGTACGGGCTGATCGCGGACCGGCAGCGCTCCCAGAATACCGCGATTTCGGACGTCACGTCCAAATGGGGAAAGACGCAGCTGGTTTCCGGTCCCTACATGATCTTTCCCGCCGTCCGGAAAATCGATGAAAAAAAGAAGGAAAACACCGCTGTTTACCTGCTTCCTTCCACCTTGAAGATTCAGGGAGAAGTCACCCCGCAGATTCGTTACCGGGGCATCTACCAGGTGGTGCTCTACAGCGCGGAACTCAAGATCACCGGCCGGTTCGACTATGACTTTCCCGCCGCGGCTCCGGACAATCCCGAGAAAATCTTTCTGAACGATGCGGTTTTCGCGCTCGGAATCAGCGATATTATCGGAATCCGCAAATACACGGTCAAGATCAACGGAACGGAAGTCGCCCCGCGCTCCGGCATTCCGGACCGGCGGATCGCCGAGTCGGGAATCCATATACCCCTGCCGCTGACGGCGTCCAAAGGGGAAATCGAGTTCGAAATCTCCATCCTGCTGAACGGCAGCACCGGGCTGGAATTCCTGCCGCTTGGACAGCAGACCTCCGTCCAGCTTGGTTCTTCCTGGGCGGATCCCAGTTTCTGCGGATCGATCCTGCCGACGAACCACTACATCGCCCGGAATGAGTTCCGCGCCGAATGGAACACCACCTCGCTCAACCGCAATTATCCGCAGCAGTGGATCGGCTCGGCCTATTCGACGAAAAACTCCAGCTTCGGAGTGGAGTTCAAGCTCCTGACCAGCCTGTATACCCAGGTCCACCGCGCCATCAATTACGCGGCCCTGTTCATGGTCTTCATCATGATGGCTTATCTGATCGGCGAACGGGCCGCGAAAGTCTGGATGCACCCGCTCCAGTATTTCCTGTGCGGATGCGCCATCGTGCTGTTCTACAGCATTCTGCTGTCCGTCGGAGAGCATCTGCCGTTCCACTGGGCCTATGCCATCGCCGCGGTCTCCGTCACATTGCTGACCGCATTCTACTGCAAGGCCATCTTCCGGAAAAACAAAGTGGCCGTCTGTGAAGGCATCGCGATGTTTTTCGCCTACGGGATCATCTTCCTTCTGCTGAAACTGGAAACGTATGCGCTTCTGGTCGGCAGCGCGGTCCTCTTCGTGCTTCTGGCGGTGCTCATGGCCGTCACCGCGAACGTCAACAAGGAAAAAGCACCCTGAACCCGGGCGTTTTTCCCGGGAGAAGAAAAGAAACTTTTTCCGAGGACCTGGAGAGACGGAAGGATCAGCCGAGATCCATGGTCATTTCGTCCATTCCCTGAAGGACGATGCCCGTTCCGTTCGCCACCGCTTTGAGGGGATCGTCGGCGACGGTCACGAAAAGGCCGGTCTCCTCGGAAATAAGACGCGCCAGGCCGCGGAGCAGAGCGCCGCCGCCGGCCAGCATGATGCCGTGGTCGATCAGGTCGGAGGCCAGCTCGGGCGGGCATTTTTCGAGGGTGTTCCGGACCGCCAGGACAATGCTGGTGACCGGTTCCTGAATCGCCGTGCGGATTTCACGGGAGGAAACTTTGATGGTTTTCGGCAGTCCTGAAACGAGGTCCAGCCCCTTGACTTCCGCAAAGGTGTCCGTGGCTTCGTCCGGATAGGCGCTGCCGATCTTGATTTTGATGTCTTCGGCGGTGCGGTCGCCGATCGTGAGGTTGTAAACCCGTTTCATGTGCTGGACGATCGACTGGTCCATGGTGTCGCCTCCGGCGCGCACGCTGCGGGCTTCCACGATGCCGGACAGGGAGATGACGGCTACTTCCGTGGTGCCGCCGCCGATGTCGACGATCATGCTGCCGGTGGGCTCGGAAACGGGAAGTCCGACGCCGATTGCCGCCGCCATGGGCTCTTCGATCAGGAAGATTTCACTGGCTCCGGCACGTTCGGCGCTGTCCTTGACCGCACGGGTCTCCACTTCGGTAATGCCGGAGGGAACGGCGACGAGGATGCGGGGTTTGATCAGACGGCGCCGGGCGGGCACCCGCGCCTTGGCTTTCTGAATAAAGGAACGGAGCATGAATTCGGTCACTTTGAGGTCCGCGATCACGCCGACTTTCATCGGGCGCACGGCGCGGATTCCCATGGGAGTCCGGCCCAGCATCTTCTTGGCTTCTTCTCCAACGGCAAGGGGTTCCTTGTCCTTCTCGCGGATCGCCACCACGGACGGTTCGGAGAGAACGATTCCCTGATCCTTGACATACACCAGACAGTTTGCAGTACCGAGGTCGATTCCTATGTCGCTTGAAAAAAATCTGGCCAATTTTTGAAGAAGCATGTCCACTACTCCCTTTTGTTCGCTTTAATCTATCCTGTTTTCCGGGAAATACAAAGCCCGGACGGCAAAAATCGTGCAAAAATCAGCTTTTCAGGCGACTGGGAACGAACGTATGACGCACCATGTCGTCGAAATCTTCCCGGGCACGGATTAAAGTCACTTCGGATTCGTTCACAAGAACTTCCGCGGGACGGAGACGTCCATTGTACTGATAACTCATCCCGAATCCATAGGCGCCGGCGTTTTCGACCACAATCAGGTCTCCTTCCGCAATGCTTTCGGGGAGGTCGCGCTCCTTGACCCAGAAATCGGTGTTTTCGCAGAGCTGTCCGCAGAGGCCGATGGAGGCCCGGGGAGTGTTCTCCTTGCCGTCCACGTAGATGTGATGATACGAGCTGTACATCGCCGGACGCGCCAGCGTGTTCATCCCGACGTCCGTTCCCGCGATCTTCTTGTAGGACTCTTTGATGGAGTGGACGCGTCCGATGATCCAGCCGGCGTTGCCGACGAAGTAGCGGGCGGGCTCCATTTTCAACTGAGGGGGCTTCATGCCGTATTCCTTCGCCTTGTCGCGGAACATTTTGGCGGTCAGGGACGCGGCCGTGTCGAGGTCCAGGCCGGATTCGTCCGGCTTGTAGGGGATGCCGAGTCCGCCGCCCAGATCGATGAATTCAAAGTCGATTCCGAGCGTCCGGGCGGTCTTCCCGATGATATCCATCAGAAGCCCCGTCACGAAGGGGAAGTATTCCGCGTCCGTGACGCACGAACCGGTCATCATGTGCGCGCCGAAACGCTTGATGCCGGCTTCCCTGGCCATGCGGTAGGCGTCGAGGACCTTGTCGGGATGAGTTCCGAACTTGGCGTTCGGCCCGGCGTTGGTCACATATTCGCCGACATTGCTCTTGCCGTATCCGGGATTGACCCGGAAGGAAAGTATTTCGGGCTTG
Organism: Lentisphaerae bacterium ADurb.Bin242; assembly: GCA_002069785.1. Classification (GTDB taxonomy): domain Bacteria; phylum Verrucomicrobiota; class Lentisphaeria; order Victivallales; family UBA1829; genus SIG94. The sequence goes on from MWCA01000033.1 coordinate 46,563, forward strand.
CCGGACTTCAGCAGCCGGGGAAGGAGGGAAATGTCGTCGAGATTGAAGATCACGCCGCTTTCGAGACCCTGCCGGATATCGCTGTCGGAGAGGAAGTTCCCGCTGAACATGACGTTTTCGCCGCCGAGTCCCACATGCTTGGCCAGAAGAATTTCGTTGACGCTCGCGGCGTCCACGCCGGCGCCTTCCTGACGGAGGATGTTCACGATGGCCGGATTGTTGCAGGCCTTGACCGCGTAGAACATCTTGAAATCGGGATAATATTTGGTGAATGCGTTGTTGACGCGCCGGAAATTCTTCCGGATCTTCTGTTCGTCATATACGTAAACCGGCGTCCCGAACCGGGCCGCGATTTCCTCGACCGTCACTTCGCCGATGGCTATCTTGTCGCCTATGAACTTCACGTTGCATCTCCTTGTTGTTTCCATTTCATAACATGCGGTAATCTGCCACAAAAACGCTTATATTTCAACTCCTCATGGCAAAAAATCAGAAGATTCTTTCAAAGAAAGAGCGTTTCCCGGACGGGATTTCCAGTTTTCTGTAATATTTCAGCACGTGATTGGAAGGCCCGCCCTCCGCGACGATCCCGGAGCTTTGCGACTCCCTTCCATCCGTTCCCGGACGATAGCGGAAAACCGCGATACGCCCCTTGCCGTCCGGACAATACTTCCGGATTTCCCGGAGCGGGATTTCCAGAAGAATCTTCCAGGTTTTGTCCTGCATGTTGGTCCAGGAGCCACAGTTGATCGGAAGCGTGATCTCACGGAATCCGGAGCCCATCTGTTCCAGAATCTGGAAACGAGTCCCGGAATGGACTCCGATCTGAAGATACGGAGCGTTTTTATCGGAATGGGCGAACATGACCTCGAAACAGTCGTCGGAAAACACGGATGAAGTCTTCTCGTGCGGAGTATATTTCGTCTGAAGCGACTTGATGTTTTCTTCCTGTGCAAACAATTCCACATAAAGATATTGCGAATCCGCGGCAAAGCGGACTTCGCTTTTCTGGAAATCCGTGGCATACGCCATCCGGGGGAACAACGGCAGTTTCTGCCCGTAACGGTCGAAGGAATACCTGCCGGCCGTTTCCGGCAGGAGCGGAACCACGATGGTTTCAGGCAATTCCCTGTACCTTTCCATGACCTTGTTGAATTCCGCAGTGCGGGCGCGGAATTTTTCCGCATCCGCCCGCAGCCTCATGAAGTTGTCATAGACCGGCTGGAACCAGTATTTGTCCGTGACTTTCTTTGCGGCGGCCTCGAGCAGTTCGGCCGGCTTGTCCAGATTCTGTGCGGAATACTGCCCGGTCAGGGGATTGATCCAGTCGGAATGCTCGCCCCGGATTTTCTGCATGACGCTATAGAATTCAGCCATTTCCTTTCCGGCTCCGGGGTAGGCCAGATCGCAGAAATTGCGTACTTCCCGGTCGAGGTCCAGATCGGGGTTGAAAAGCGCTTTGGCCTGAATGGAATTGGTCAGGACGCAGCAGGCATAATGGACTTTGAAACGGTACATGGAACCGTCGGAAACCAGCATGCCGTTGGTTTTGTCCTTCATTTCCCGCAGCATTTGGACGATTTCACCCTGATTGCAGATGAGGTAATCCTTCATGGCGGGCAGGCGCGGATACCCGCGGATCACCGTTCTGGCTCCGGCCTTTTTCCACGCCTCGAACAGGGGGATGTTTCCGGAATAATCCTTCCGGTACGGATACCCGGTTTCAACGGCCGCGGTGAAATGCGGCTCCAGCGTGACTCCCTTCGGCGGATGGTTGTAGGAGTTTCCTTTTTCCTGGGTGTAGAAATTCATTTCGGGATAGGCCTGGCGGACGGCTTTGGCAACCCGGTTGACGAAGGTGTAGACATAGTCGCTGCCGTCGGCGGATTTGCGGCAGTTTTCACACTCGCAGGGCTGGATGGGGGCGTCGCTTCCGAGGACCCGGACAGTATGGACGTCCCCGCGCCTCCGGATTTCGGCAAGGATGTCGGTCGTAATGATTTCAAAGACTTCCGGATTGCTCAGGCAGGGGACGTGGTAAGGGTAGCTCTTATTTACGCGTTTCCCGCCGAAAAGGGCGAAGAGCCCGGGACGCTCCGCAAAACGCTTGTCCCAGCGGTTCAGGGTCTGGTAGTTCAGGTTCGGAGCCGCCCACAGGGGAACGGAGCAGAGGCGCTGTTTGTAGAAACGGAGCAGATCCGTGCGGGGAAGGGTGTCGTTGTGGACTACAAAGCCGCGGATGTCATACGCGGGTTTCGGAAGGTCTTCCGGAGGCAGGGCAAGCGGCGGGTTGAGAGGGAGTTTTTCTCCTTTCGGACCCGGGGCGAAAAAAGCCGCACCCGCGTATTTCTCCAGAAAATAATAGACGCCCAGCAGGGTTCCCGTCCTGCCGGAAAGGGCCCACGGATCGATATCCCTGTCGTCCGTGCCGGAAAGAAGAATGCAGTCGTTCCGGGTGAAAACGCCGAATTCGCCGGGATAGTCGCCGAGCGCGGGAAGAGTTGTGAATCCCGCCCGGATCGCCTCGGCCGGAAATCCGATCAGGAATGTCAGCGAAGCGGGGGTTTTCCCATTGAGCCGGATCGGTTCCGTATACATTTTTTCGAGATAGTTTTTCAGTTCCTCCGCGGCGGTCTTTTGAACCCTGGCGGCATTGTCGGGAAGAACGATCCGGTAGTTGAGGCGCTTTTCCAGAACGACGTCTCCGAATAGCGCGGCGGAGGACAGGAATACCGCCAGAATCAGATGAAATTTCATGTTTTTCTCTCCAGGCAGAGGTTGTTTTTTCAAAGAATTACGATAATCTTGCACAAAACAGGCGGATTGTCAATCTTTTTTCGTGAAAAAGCCGGAGCGGAGTGTATATTGTCGTGTCATGTTGCAACCGTTCCATTGTTCAAGAGGGAGGATTTTTATGCAGTATCACAAGATCGAAGTGTATGTCCCGGCTTCCCACGCGAAAGCGCTCAAGCAAGCCATGTTCGACGCCGGCGCCGGAAAGCTCGGCAATTATGACCGCTGCTGTTTCCAAACCCGCGGGACCGGACAATTCCGCCCGCTGGAAGGTGCCGTGCCTTTTCTCGGCTCCACGGGAGAAGAGGAAACGGTCGGGGAGTGGAAGCTGGAAATGATCTGTGCGGACGACAAGCTTTCCGCCGTGATCCGGGCGCTGCGTTCCGCGCATCCGTATGAAACGCCCGCGTTCCAGCACTGGAGCGTGGAGATTCAGTAATAAAAGGCCGGGATTCAGGGATTTCCGCCGCATTCCGTCAGGAGGTCGCGGAATTCCTCGCCGCTGATTTCCCCGAGGGTTTTCCCCTTTTTGTCGAGTTTCTCATTAACCCGGATCGCAGTTTCCTTCATGCGCTCGTGCGTTTCCTCCGATCCGCCGACCAGCAGAAAGTTCTTCCCGCGGGTGAGGCGTTTGTGTCCGTCCTTGTTGTCGAGGCCGAGCCCCAGCATGGCGCCGGACGGAGGCGGCTCCGGATGATTCGTTTTCATGACTCCACCCGGATCACCTTGCCGTCGGAAAGATAAAGTTCCCTGGCAAACGGTTCCATTTTCAAAAGGCTGCCCTGAAACCGGACCGTTTTTCCGGAGGCGGCTTTCAGGAATGCGGCGTCCTCTTTCGGGAAATGCACCACGGCCTTGATTTTCGTCCGGAGCAGGGAGCCGCCCGGCGTCAGTTCGAAGATTTCCAGAGTCGCTTTGACCCCGCCTCCGCTGCCGAAAACAAAGTCCGTGGAAAAGTCGTATGCCGTTTTCAGGACGCCGTCCCATTGGACGCTTTGCCCTTTATACTTTTCAAAGAGTTCCTTTTCCTTCGGGCCGACCGACGGGGAGTGCCACAGAGAGGTGAGCAGCTGCTCCTTGGAAGGCATGGCGTCCGGGTCTGTTTCCGCAGCAATTTCCGGTTTTTCCTCGACGGGAGCGGGGATCGGTGCGGGGTCCTGTTTCGGAGGAACGGGTTCGGGTTCTGCTTGGATGACCGGCTCCGGAACGGGCGCCGGAGGGCTCTTCGGTTCCTCCGCCATTTTGCGGGAAAGTTTCCGTTTCAGCTCGAGATCGTCGATGTGCGGCATGGGATCGAGCGGCGTAACGGAAATCGGCCGCGCTTCCGATTTGACTTCCGCCGTTTTCTTTTCGCTCAACCGTTTTGCCAGAGCGATGATCCGGCGGAACCGGGCGATGAAACGGTCCGCGTCGCGTTCGATTCCGGGATAGCGCACGGTCAGGGCGTTGTCATCGATCCGGAAGCGGGGAAACTCCCCGACGCTGTCGGAAATGAACTGGGCGCGTTCCGGCGTGAGATAATCGTTCAGCGCCTGTTCCTCATAAGCGGACACCGCGGATTCCATTCCGGCGTCCGGGAGAATTTCGACCAGGGAATCGTGGCGCCGGCGGCCGCTGAAATTCCGGCGGATTTCCTCCGGGCGGTCTTTCATGATCAGCAAGCCGATTTTCAGAGGAGGGTTGAGCTTGACCTGGTACATGGTTTCGGGGGCGAATCCGTTTTCCCCCGGAGCGCAGCGGGCGGAGATATCCAGCCGGTCGGCATGCCCGGAAATTTCGGGTGGATCGCCGGCTTGTTTCGGACGGATGTAGGAAAGGCCCAGTTCTCCGGCGGTGCGCATCCATGCCTCGTTGCGGGCGGCTGTGTTGAAAAGTCCGGCGGGATTTTTCAGCCATTTTCCGCCGGACGACGGAGACGACGAAGAAAACTTCTTTGCAATGGAGCCGAGAACGCTCAGCACGATGAAAAAGAAGACCAGAATCCAGATCAGCCCGAAAAAACTCATGTCGTACCGCCCGTTTGGAAGGTTCAGCGTTGAAATACGGCGTAGAAAGCCCTTACGGTATTTTTCATCAGCATGGCGACGGTCATCGGGCCCACTCCGCCGGGAACCGGCGTAATGCGGGCGGCCTTTTTGACCACTTCGTCGAATGCGACGTCCCCGCGCAGGCGGTAGCCTTTTTCCGCACCCGGGTCTTCCTCGCGGTTGATCCCGACGTCAATGACCACGACGCCGTCCTTGACCATGTCGCCCCGCAGGAATTCCGGTTTCCCGATGGCGGCGACAATGATGTCGGCGGTCCGGGTGAACTGCCGGATATCGGGCGTTTTGGAATGACAGAGCGTCACCGTGGCGTCCGCGTTTTTTCCTTTCGAGCACAGCATCGCCATCATGGGCTTGCCCACCAGGTGCGAACGGCCGAGGATCACCGCGTGTTTTCCGGAGGGGCTGATCCCGGAACGTTCCAGCAGTTCCATGACGCCCCACGGGGTGCACGGGAGCAGTCCGCTGAGGTCGCCCAGCAGCAGTTTCCCCACATTCTGCGGGTGAAAACAGTCCACGTCCTTTTCCGGCCGGATCGCTTTGACGATCGCGGTTTCATCGATCTGTTTCGGGACCGGCGACTGCACCAGAATCCCGTGGACCGCCGGAATTTCATTGAGATGATGGATCACCCGCAGCAGCTCGGCCTGGGTCGCGGCGGCCGGGAGAACGATTTTTTCGGAAGCGATCCCGAGCTCCTGGCACTTCCGGACCTTGCTTGCCACATAGACCTGGGAGGCAGGGTCCTCCCCGACCAGCACGACCGCCAGTCCGGGTCTGGAACCATAGTTTTTGGTGATGCCGGCCACTTCCGCGGCGGTTTCGCGATTCACTTCCTCCGCAATGGCCTTGCCGTCGATCAGAT
>MWCA01000034.1 GCA_002069785.1 Lentisphaerae bacterium ADurb.Bin242
GCGGTTTTTCCATTCGTGAAACGCCGGTGACTCTGGCGGACGGAAAGCTGCTCTTTACCCGGCCGACGACCGCCGTCACCGGTTCCTGCTATGTGAAGGGACCGAAGGGTGCGAAAGTGGAATTCAGCGTATCGATTCTTCCCGAAAGCTTTCCGGAAAAAGAAACGAAGGCCCTCTGTGCAAAATACCTGAACAACAAACTGGTGGTGCCGGACCCCGCATTTGCGGAAAAATTCCGTCCCGAAATTGTCCATGGCGTAACCGTGGTCCTTACCGGCGAATGGCAGAGAATCGCGACTTTTGCCGAGTGCGATGTCCGTTCGGCGAAGAGCCGCCGCGCCATCATGGAGGCGTCGGTTCCCGGGGAGGGGAAAGTCCTGTTCAAAAAATTCCAGCTGGAACACAGTTTGTTTTATCCGTACAACACCAGCCATCCGACCTCGTGGCTGCCCGGAAAAACGGCCCGCGCCGCGGGCGAGACCGGTCTTTGTCTTACGCTGGACGCCATTCGAAGCCGTTTCCCCGGAAAGGAAGGTTCCCTCGGGTTCTGGTTCAGGACGCCGTCCGAAAGCAATATGCCGGCTGGCGCGGGAGGTTTCTTCTGCTTCGGAGAAACCTGGCGCAAGCCCATGTGGGTGGTCGACAATGGCCGGATCGAGGTTGGCTGCGCACCGGCGCAGTATCTGCCGAAACCCGGATTCGATTGTCCGCAGTGGACTCATTTTGCCCTTACCTGGAATGAAAAGGAAACCGTCTGTTACATCAACGGGGAAAAGAAACGCTCCGCCCCCCGGAATTTCGAGGACTTTCCGACCGGGAAATACCTTTTCTGCGTCGGGAAAAATCTCTGGTCGGAACGCTCCGCCAATGCCGTAATGGATGAGTTTTTGATCTTCGACCGGGCTCTGACCGCGCCGGAAATCGAAGCTCTTTCCAAGGCGGAAAGCACCCTGGGAAAGGGAGAGGATTCCGGTTTCCGCGTTGCGCCGTTTTCGGTAAAGCCGTTTTACAGGAATGATCCCGGAGCCGGAATCACGCTGGAGGTTTCCTCGAAAAAGGCGCAGACGGTGAGGCTGGTTTTTGATTCCTTCACGAAACAGGCCATGGACGTTCCCCTCCGGCCCGGATGGAACACCGTGAAGATTCCGGTTCATCCGGAATTGAAAGCGCCGGGGGAAGGCTCCTGGACTCTCAAAATCGCGGATTCCGCCGGGAAAACATTGTATGCGACCTCGGGAAAATACAAGGTCGAAGGACAGCTCCGGCGCGATCTGGTGCGTTTCCTTTCCTGGGGAGGCGAGGGGGAAGTCCCGTTGGAATACGAGCGTAAACTCGGAATCAGTGCCCGGAATGTTCCTCCGGCGATGACGGGCGCCGCCCTCCAGTCCGGAATGATGATTTCACTGGACTTGCGAAATCACGGCAGGCTGCCTCAAAACGGATTCGATGTGGAGAAAACCGTGCGGGAAAGCCGGGAGGGGATCCGGGATTTGCGCGATTCGTTTCTCTGGTACGGAACCCTGTTGAACTCGGAGGCAGCCGGAAAATGGAGGTTCACCACGTGGAAACAATATCCGAAGTTGTTCGAACAGGCGCAAAAAGCCCTGGGATTTCAACCGCCGGTGGACCTTGTCCGGATCAATCCGGACATGTGCCTGCTGCCCGATCCGGAAATCCGTTTCGATTCGGACGGCGTGTTCGTCCCCGGCAAGGCTTTCCGTCTTCTCGAATGGTACCGCGCACGGGGAGACATCCTTTACACGCTGAACGGCGAGACCGGAAAAATGGTCAAGTCGATCGCTCCGGACAATCTGACCTGGACCGAACCCGCGCATCCCGGACTTTTCCGGGATGTCGACATGGGATCGGATTGGTCGTATGACGTCACGCTTCAGGAGATTGCCGGACGGTTCCGCAACGGGTATGCGCATGCACAATGTCACCAGAAATTCTTTCAGCCGACGCTGGCCATGTATTACTGGATCAACAGTCACGAACCGGCGATGCTGGACGGGAAAAAATATTTCCTGCCGCGGTCTGTGGACGAACTCTCCGCCGCCTGCTGGGTCGCCGCCGGGATGACCCCTTTTCATGACTTGAGTTTTTTCAACACGTATGCCTGGTACGACTCCGAAACCGCCGCAAAAATGTATCTGCCGATGAAAGGAATGGCGGACGCTTTCGGCCGGTTCATGAAGGAATCGTTCACCCCCGCCGCGCTGCTGCTGCGCGATACGGACGAACCGCGTGCCCGCGTGGCGCTGGTCGTGCCGGAACAGATCTCGTTCTACTCCGAAAAAGACTGGAATTATTACCGGGTCAAAACCATGTGGCTCCGCACCTTGAGCTTCCACAACATTTTCTTCGATGTCCTTTATGATGCGAATTTGAAGGAGAAATCTCTTGCGGACTACCGGACTTTGATCGTGCCGATGCGTTCCAAATGCTCGCGCGGGATTCACGAACAGCTCCTTGCGGCCTCGAAAACGGCGGAGATCGTGACCGATGCTTATTGTCCGGTTTCATACCCGAACATGAAAAAACTGGCATATTCCTGGAAAACCTACGAACAGGAAGACTTTCAGCCCTGTGAGGACTTCATCCGGCTTCTTGCCCGCCAGAACACGGGCCGAACTCTGCGCGCCGCCGGGGAAAAAGGCGCAGTCCTATATTTTGAACGTCTGTACAAGGGACGCCGTTACTTCATCGTGGTCAACAATCTCTGGACAACCGGCTACCTGAGTGAATGTTCCGTGAAGAAACGGATCCGCGGCCTGGACTACAAGCCCTATGGCGTTCCCCAGAAGGTGAAAGTCTTTTTCACCCCCGAACCGGGCCGCGGAACCGTGGTATACGACTTCCTGAAATCCTCTGAACTTCCGCTTGAAAAAAATGGAAGCGATTTCAGCTTCGAAGTGAATCTGGGGCCCGGCGAAGGACGTCTTTTTTGTGTCTATCCGGAAAAATTTGTCTCGCTGAAATCCGCTGCCGGAAAAACGTTCCGTCCCGGTACGACCGGGCCGCTGCATGTGGAGTTGAAAACGGCGGACGGCCGGAGTCCCGGCGGGCGTCAGCTTCTGGAGGTGAAAGTGACCGACGGAAAAGGAAATCCGGCCGATGAGTCCGGCTGGTATGTGATGGAAAACGGTTCCGCGCATATTCCCATCCGGATTGCATTGGATTCCGCCCCGGGAGAATGGAAAACGGAGGTCATGGAAAAGACAACAGGTTTCCGTACGGAGACCTCGTTTTCCGTGCCGCGGTGAAAAATCATTGTCATTCGTTTTTTTCATGGAACTTGAATACGGGACCCGTGAAAAATGGTTGAAATACATCCGCATTACCATTGAAAAGCAGGAGGAGCATACGATATGATTCCGTTGAGTTGTTTTTATTCCTGGAAGAATCTTCCGGAAGAACGGATTCCGGAAGTCTTTGCCGAATTCAAGGCGAACGGCTGCCGTGAACTGGTGCTGACTTCGGATCTGCTGGACAGAATCATGAAAGAGCCGGCTTTTTTGCTGAGGCTGATGCGGATGGCGGAAAGTCAGTCCGTTTGCTTTTCCGAGGCGCATGGAATCTGGGGACCCGCTCTCGGTCTGGGCGTCGGCGCGAAATTTCCGTCGTTGATTCCGCCCATGCGGGCCGCGCACAAACAGGCGTTCGCCTTCTGCGCCGACATCGGATGCCGGACGTATACCATTCACATGGGAGCGTATGAGCATATTTATTTTGGAACCGGTGTGGAATCCATTGCGGCCTGCGCAAAAAACGCTTTGCATGAACTCATCCCCGCCGCGGAAAAAAACAAAATCGTCCTTGCCCTCGAGAACAACTGCGACAATCCGGGAAACGCGGATGCGCTGGCGCCCGTTTTTCATGAATTTCCGTCTCCGTGGTTCGGGTGCTGCTTCGATGTCGGGCATGCCCATTACCTCAAGCCGGAACCGGGGAAAAAGCCTTTTCTCTATGAATGCGGCTTGGAACAGAATTTCTGCGAAAACTCCCTCGAAAAACTGTCGCCGCACATTGTCACGGCCCATCTGCACGACAACGACGGAACCGGCGACTGGCACCGTCTTCCCGGCCGGGGAACCATCGACTGGAAACCGCTGATTCGCGCCTTGAAACAATGTCCGCGTCTTCTTTCCCTTCAGCCCGAGGTGGATATGACGGGAAACCAGGTTTCCGTGAGGGAACTTGTCGAAACGTTTCAAGCCCTTCTCCGGAATCGGAAGCCGTAAAAAATCAAGGCGGAACGTTTCCGAATCAAAACTATTCCGTACGGTTGCCAACCGGGACGGCAAGCCGGAATTATTTTTTTTAAAGAAAAAATTCTTTTCTCCCTTGATTTTTAAAAATTAAGGAATAAAATATAGAATGAAACGTTTCATTGACCATTGCTTGAAAGGAGATGAAGATGGGGCATTCCGTGACAATCAAGGATGTTGCCCGGGCGGCCGGGGTTTCCGTGGGAGCGGTCAGCACGGCTTTTTCAAAAAAGACTTCCAACGTCCATTTGTCTCCGGGAACACGGGCGCGCATTCTGCAAATCGCCCGGGAAAACAACTACACTCCCAACCTTTCGGCGCGTGCGGTGCAATCGCGCAAATCGTATCTGCTCGGTTTCTTTTACAATGCGTCCAACTGGTATTTGCAAATGGGAATTCTTCAGGGAATCCGCAAAATCTGTTCCGAGCACGACTACGACATCATCGTATATCCGGCGAATTCACTCGAACAGGAAGCCCATAATCTCGGCACGCTTCACGTGAACAATCTGGATGGAATCCTGACCATCCCCTTTCTGGAGGGAGAACGCAATAATTATTCCTGCTACAAAGCCCTCGCGGACCGCGGCATCCCGGTTGTCCAGCTTCTGGTGAACTTCTGGGACGAGTTTCCGATGATCGGACGCGACTACCGGAAAATCGGCTATGAAGCGGTCCGGGCATTTTATGAGAAAGGACACCGCCGGATCGGTCTGCTGGTCTTTGAGAATTACACAAATCCGGTTCAGGGTCCAAGCAACTGGGCGTTGGTCAAAGGGGCAGAGAAAGCTTCGGAAGAATTCGGAACGGAATTGGTGATTTATCCCTTGAAATCCGAAAAAGGCGGAAAGAACTATGTTGTGAACGCGGATCGTACGATGGAACAAATTTTCCGTTCGGAAAACCGGCCGACCGCTCTGGTCGCGGCCTCCACCAATCTGGCGTATGGCGCCTATGCGTGTTTCCAGCGAAATCATGTTTCCGTTCCGGGAGATATTTCCCTCCTTGCGTGCGGCGACGATACCGAACCTTTCTGGCAGATCGCGCCGAATCTGTCTTATTTTCCGGTTCCGATGGAAGAAATCGGAACGGAAAGCGCGAAATACTGTCTGGGACTCCCCGGCGTTCTTGAAAAAAGAAAATATCTGCTTTTCAAGGAGCTGATTCCGGGAGATACGATTGCGGAGCCTCCGCAAACGGCATTGCCCCGGAAGGAGAAATGAAACTGGATTTTTTGGTGCGGATTCATTTGAACAGATCAAGTTTTTGATCGTAAATAAAGCATAATGCGAAACGGGAAAGGGGAAAAAACATGCAGTTCAGGAAGAAAATGGTCACGGCCGGAACGGGGGTCATCCTGCTGGCATCGAGCGGGCTTTGCGATGTGACGCTGGTCCGGGACGGCAATCCGGAATCGGTCATCGTGCTGGAAAAAAAGCCGACCCGCAGCGCACAAATGGGCGCGTTCGAACTCCAGCATCACATCAAACTCATCACCGGAGCGGAACTGCCGATCGTCCGGGGGGAGGCTCCCGCCGACGCGAAAACCGTGATCCGGATCGGCGGGGAAAACCAGTCGATCAAGGAGGAGGCCAGCGTCATCCGGTTCAAGGGAAACACGATCCTCCTGACCGGAGGCGACACCGCGGATTATGAAGAGGTCGACTACCGGAAACAGGCCACGTTTCCTCCGGTCAATTATCATTGGAAAGGATCGCTGTTTGCGGTCTACGATTTTCTGGAGGATTATTGCGGCGTTCATTTCTACGGCATGGACCCGCTGGACACCACTTACAAGAAGCGTTCGACGCTGACCGTAAAGGAAAAAGACCGCTATTTCGTTTCGAAGATGGATGCGTTCCGCGACATGTTCGATGATGACTACCCGGCCGCTCATCTCATTAAAAATTCCCGGCGGGAGCACGATCTCTGGAAGCTCCGCTGGCGTTCCAGCGTGACTTACGGGAAGGTCAACCACAACACCTACAGCATTTACTTCGCCCATTGGGGAAAAGCCAAAGACCCGAATCTGGCCAGAGCCTTCAAGGAAAAACGGCATGAACTGTTCGCCCGGGGCTATGAAGGCAAGGCGTCCTCCTGCGGCTCCTTCCTCGAATCCAACTATCCGGGCGACGCCAATCTCCCGCCCCAGTTATGCTATACGAATCCGGGCACGATCGACTATTATGCCGCCGAGACTCTGACGTATTTCCGCGGCGGAAACGTGATCGGAGGCTGGGAAAACATGCGCGGACGGATTCCCACGGACAAGACTCTTCTGCCGCGTTTCCCCGGCAAACCCTATTTTTATCCTTATGAAGGAAATGACACGGGGGCGTTCTGTCAATGCGCCGATTGCCGGAAACTGGCGGGCGAGACATTTTCCAACACGAAATTCCGCTTTGTAAGCGAGATTGCCCGCAAGACGGCGGCGGCCGATCCGGCGCATCCGGGCGTGGCCACGCTGGCCTACGGCAGCACGCTGGCTTATCCCGACGGATTCACTTTTCCGGAACACGTTTCCGTGGAACTCTGCCTGGTGGTCTACGGCTGGTGGCATCCGGCTGTTTACAAAAAGAATCTCGAAAACTATGAAAAATGGGTCAGGGGAATGAAAGGCAAAGGCCCGCTGACCCTGTGGCTTTATATCTACGGTCCGCAGCACGACGCAAAATATCATTTCGGCGGATATAAAACCTTTCCGCAATTCTATCCGTGGAAAATGGGCGAATACATGAAACGGTTTGCGGAAGACGGCTTGCGCGGAGCCTTTTTCGAGTGTAAAATGCCCCGGAACTTCCTGGAAACGTATGTGGCGGCGAAGTTGGCCTATGACTCTTCGCTGGACCCGGAAAAAATCATCGACGGCTATTTTACGGATTATTACGGGGATGCGGGGCCGGTGATGAAGCAGTTCTACAGGGAAATCGAGCAGACCGTCTGGAGCGGTTCGATCTGTCCGAAGGAATGGCTGAAGAATCCGGACACCGTCACAGGGCCGAAAGGACCGATACGTCCCTGGTGGACCACCAGCCTCTGGTCGCGGGAGGTCAACTGGACCCTCGGCTCGCCCGAAAGGATGCGGCATTTCGGCGGTCTGATCGAAAAAGCGCAGGCGCTGGTCAAGACCCCCGAGGAAAAAGAGCGGTTGAAACGCTTCATCGACATCGCCTGGAAGCCGGCGGTCGAAGGACGCCGGGAATACGATCTCTATCTGAAACAGAAGGAGATTCCTCCCCGTGTGCTCGGATTTTCGCGGATTCCGGACGCCGCCGGCGGCGATCCCGAAAAAATCGACTGGTCGAAAGCCGTGAAAACGGAAAAATGGACGGACTGCAACGGGAATGACAACGGAAGCACCGCCGCGGTGTTTGCCGCCGCCGACTCCAAATATCTCTACCTGAAGTTCGAAGAACAGCGCAAACCGTGGCTGGATCAGGGACTGTGGACCGAAAACGTGGAGTTTTTCTTTACGGCGGACGGGAAACACCCGTTGTATCATTTTGCCTGCGGACCGAAAAAAGAAGGAGTTCCCACCGGATATTTGTATCAGTTGATCAATGACGATCTGCGGCAGAATCCATACGACTTCCAATGTCGTACGGTTTCAATCCCTGCCGATACATCCTGGACGCTTCTCATGGCTTTCCCCCTGAACCGGCTTCCCCTCCAGAACAATACCATGATGCTGGATTTTTTCCGGATGCGGCATGACGGCAAAAAATGGGATGTCTCCTGCTGGCAGCCGACCTATTCCGTCAGCGGCGGCAAGGGGATGGACAGCTACGGCCGGATGTATCTTTATCCGATCACCGTCCAGGAAGACCAGCTCAAACTTCTCTGGCGCGGTTCGGGCACGGACATCGTGAAAGACCCGGCCGCCTCCAACGGATTCGCCGCCGTCCAGGACGGCAATCGATCCTGGTATCTTTCCTATCCCATTCCCAAAGAATTTCCGAAAGACCGTTTCAAGGTGATCATCCGGTATCGTCTGGAAGCGGAAAAAGCCGATTATGTCACTTGCGGAGCCCATGACTGGAAAGCGAAAAAATCGGTTTTCTCCAAAAAGATCCCCGCTTCGGAAGTGAACGGAAAAGAATACAGGGATATCGAGATCGGCTCCGCCTCGTTCACGCCCGATATGTCCATCTACATCGGGAGCGTTTATACGGACGGGAAATGGCTCAAGAACTCAAAGGACAAGCATTATCTGGATTTCATCCGTTTCGAACCGGCCCAATGAAAAAAAGAACCATTCCGGAAGGAGATGGAAAAATGGAAATGAAGCGAAAGTTCACATTAATAGAGCTCCTCATCGTGATCGCCATCATTGCGATTCTGGCGGGAATTCTGCTGCCGGCGCTGAACAAGGCCCGGGAAACGGCCCTGCGGATTTCCTGTGCCGGCAATCTGAAAACGCTTGGAACCGGAATCCTTTTTTATGCGGACAGCCATGCGGGCTATCTGCCGCAAATCCGCTTTGAGTCATCCGGACAGAATTCGGATTTGCATGTTTCCCTCATCAATGAGCTGCGGCTTCCGAAAAGTTATACGGTCGCCAAAAAAGGTCCGATGACCTGTCCGGTTTTCATCACCCGGAATGGATACATTGCGAGCAATTCCTACTTGCGCCCCTGGTATTACGATGCCTCTGACGGGAGCGGAAACAGCGGTATCGTCGTTTACAGTTATGGGGGGAACCAGCATGTGTTTCCGATGGCGGGAAGCACAATCCTTTCCTACCTCCCCACCACCAGCGTGAAAAATGACCGGATCCGCAAGCCGAGCAGTCTGTTCGCCATGGCCGATTCCACCGCAAGCACACGGATCATTTATTCTACGCAATCTTTTTACAACGCCCACGGAATGGGATTCAACATGCTTTACATGGACGGGCATGTCGAATACATGAAAAACCGTTATGGAAACAAGGTTTCCCTGGAAACGATCACGGTCGCCAACGGCTGGCCGGAGAAAGCCTATCCGTCCAGTTATCTTTCGAGCGGATACAAGCATTTGGGGTTCAGGCCATTCTGGGGGGATGAATAGGTTCATTTCTCCTTGCTTTCAAATCATAAAAACCTTCTTTACAACTTTTTCATCCGGAAAGAAAAAATGCAAGTCAAAAAGAAACAGTATTTTGCCTACCGGTCCTTCTGGCCGGAACTGGAAACCATGAAGAAATTCCGTGAGACCGTGGGCGTGGACACGTTCAACGTCATGATCTCCAATACGGTCAATTCGCTGGGATTTCCCTATACGAAATATCCGCCCGTCTGGAAATGGAACGGCGTGTACGATCTGGACGCCTTCGACAAACAGCTGGACGATGTGATCCGGGTTGTACCGGATGCGAAATTCCTCTGTATGCTCGATCTGAATACGCCTCCCTGGTGGACCCGTTATCTCGGGGCGTTCGGGGTGCGTTACGACTCCTATTACGAACTGGGGAAGATCAGCGCTTCGGAGCTCTGGCGCAAGGACACCGCCGAGTACATGCGCACGGTCATGAAGCACGCGCAGGAGTGCTACGGCGACCGGATCGAAGCGTATGTCCTCGGCTGCGGCGGCGCTACCGAATGGCACGACCGTTCCCGCTCCGAGGAGAGCGTCTACCGGCTCGCCGCCTTCCGCAAATGGCAGAAGGCGCACAATCTGCCGCAAACCGACATCCCCGGACGGTTCCGCCGCGATTCGGGCTCTTATGATTTCTGCACGGATTACAAGGACGTCAATACCTATTACAACGGAAACGATCCGACCGGCGGCGCGTATACGGAAGTGTTCCCGAATGGGTTCGGACTTTTCCGCTCGCCCGAAAAAGACCGGGACGTCATGGACTATTTCCGTTTCTGCAATGAGTTCAACGCGGAAACCGTCTCCTTTTTCCTGAAACGGGCGCGGGAGGCGATTCCCCCGGAGGTGGAACTGGGTTGTTTCTTCGGATACTGTTTTTCGGCATGGACCATGACCGCGGGGCATCTGGCTTACGAAAAACTTCTGGAAAGCCCGAACCTCGATTTTGTGATCGCCCCCGTCATCAATTACAGTATCGGCGACGGAAGCGTCAGCGCGACCGTGCACGAAACGGTTCCTTTGCACGGCAAACGCATGCTTCAGGAATTCGACCAGAAATTGTGGTGCTACAACCGGAAACTATCCGACTGCTGCACCCTTCCCGACCCCAATCAGATGCAGGATATTTCCTGGAACAAGGACAACGGGGGCGCCGAACTTTCGAAAAAATTCACGTTCGGGGCGGGAAACGGCTGGAACACGCCGGAACGTTCCGCCGAGGGAATCAAACGCGACGGCGCCATGGCGATCATCAACGGCGATTCGCTCTGGTGGTTCGACATGTGGGGCGGCTTCTATCAGCACCGCGAGGTCTTCGACGCGCTGAAAAGAGTCAAGGAAATCTGGGATTCCGAAGCGGGCGTCGGAGCGGACCCGGTGGCGGAAATCCTGCTGGTCATGGACCCTGAAAACATATATCTTCTCAATGACATGAACGAACGCTGCGGAACCTTTCACACATTGCCGGTCCATTTCCTCGGGAAAACCGGACTGCCGTATGAAGCCTGTTCTTTCCGCGACCTGGAAAAAATGGATACCGCCCGCTATAAGTTTGTGATTCTTTCGCACCCGTTCCGCCTGCTCCCGGAAAAATACGATCTTCTTCAAAAGAAGATTCTGAATTCCAACCGGACCATTCTATGGATGTACGGGCCGGTGATTGACAATAGCGGAAAATGGAACGAATCCAATGTGGAAAAAATCTGCGGAATTCCTTTCGCCGCTCCCGGAGTTCCGCAGAAACGGATGGCTGGCTGGACCAGTGCTTATATTTACCGTCCCGACCGCGAGCTGAATGAAAACATCCTGCGTGAACTTGCGCTTCAGGCCGGGTGCCATGAGTGGTGCGACCGGGCGCGTCCGCTTTATGCGAACAGCCGTCTGGTCTGCGTCCACACGGACAAAGGAGAGAGGCTGACAGTCCGTTTGAGGAAAAAATATGCCCGGATCGAAGAACTTTTCTCGGGCATGGAATGGACGAATGCACGGGAGGTCAAATTGAGTTCGCCGGACGTGAAAACCTTCCTTTTGAAATTGGAAGAATAGAGTCCGTAAGCACGAAGCAGTTTGGAACAGCAATTCAGGAAACGGAAAATGCAAATCAGGAATCCCGGGACACTGTCTCCCAATAGGAAATCTTCGGACAAAAAACAGTTTTCTCCCGTTTCCCTATTGTAAAAAACTTTTTACCAGCATATAATTAAATAATAGAAGAGGCGGACTCTTTCGGAAAAGAGATGCCGATCCGCGGCATTTCCGTCGCGGAATTGAACTGGAACACAACCCGATACTCTTACAATGAAAAAGGATTTTCAATGAGCAAACTGATCGAGGAATACACTTCCACCGTGACGAAGCTGCTGGAAACGATCGCCGGTGAAGAAGAATCCCGGATTCTGAAAGCCGCCGAACTTCTTTCCGATAAGGTCATGGAAGGACGGCTGATCAATATTTTCGGAGCGGGCGGCCATTCCGCCATCGCCGCGATGGAAATTTTCTGGCGGGCGGGCGGATTGGCCCAGGTCAACGCCATGTTTCCCGCCGGCACCAACATTGTTTCAGCCCAGCCGACCACCGCCAAAGTCACGGGATTGGCCCCCTATATTCTGAATTTTTACGATGTCAGCAAGGACGATGTACTCATTCTTGTGAATTTCTACGGACTCAATATCATTTCCGTGGATGTCGCGGTCGAGGCGAAAAAGCGCGGTGTTCAGCTCATCACGGTCAATGCGCACAAGTTTGCGAAAAAGGTGCCGGAGGATTTCGTGTGGCGTCATCCGAATAAAAAGAACATCAATGATTTTGCCGATATCGCAATCGACAATCATGTGCCGTACCCGGACGCGGTACTGAAGATCGACGGCATCGAGGAGGAGGTCGGGCCCACCGCCACCACGCTGACCTGTTTCACGCTCAACCTGATGATGGCCGAGACCATCCGGCTCATCAAGGAAAAAGGCGGAAAGCCGGAAATCTGGGTCAGCAACAACATCCCCGGCTGCGACGAGCACAACAAACCCATCCACGACAAATACCGGAAACGGGTCCATCACCTGTATCCCGTATGGTAAAGAAGGGAACCGCTGAAATGCAGTCGAAACCACGTTTTATGGGATACAGAACTTTTTATCCGGAAAAGGAAACGCTGAAACGGCTGCGCGAGGCCGGGATTGACCTCTATTCGATCATGGTGTCCAACGCCTTCAACGCGCTTGGATATCCCTACACGAAATATCCGATGGTCTGGACGGCGCCGGGGACTCTCGACCTTGCCGCCGCCGAAGCGCCCTACCGGGATATCCTCCAGGAAATTCCCGATGCGAAATTCATTTGCAACATCGACTTGAACGTGCCTCTCTGGTGGGTCCGTTTCCTGGGCGCGCACGGAGCCCGGCTGGATTCTTACTACGAAGTCGGCAAGCTGGCGGAATCGGCTTTCTGGCGAAGTGAAATCCGGTGGTATCTCCAGTCGGTGCTGTCTCATCTGAACCGGACCTTCCGCGGTCACATCGTCGCGTTCCATCTCCAGTGCGGCGGAGGAACGGAGTGGCATGACCGGTGCCGAGGCGGGGAAAGCCTCTATCGCTTTCACGGGTTCCGCCGCTGGATGAAGGAGCGTCACGGCGTTGAAAACGCCGATATCCCTTCGATGGGGCGCCGGGAATACGGTCGGCGTGAGTTTTTCATTCCGTGCCGGAATGAACATGGATATTGGTATGGATACAAACCGGGGAAGGAAGTCGATGAACTCCTGTTCGGCGATGCCGGCGGTCTTTTCTATGATCCGGCGGAACAGTGGGATGTGATCGAATATTTCCGCTATTGCAACGAGAGCCTGGCCGACGCCATCATCGAATTTCTCGGAACGGCGCGCGGCTGCGTGGATGATGACGTCCAACTGGGGATTACGTACGGATATGTGGTGCAGGAGGGACAATACAATCTGAGCTGTTCCGGGCACATGGCGTATGAACGGATTCTCCGCTCCGGCCTGGCCGATTTCATGTACGGGCCCGCTTCGGCCCGGATGGGAGAAGGCAGTTCCGTGCAGGTGGCGGCCGGAACCATGCACGCATACGGAAAACAGGCGCTTAACTGCGTCGACACAAAAACCCACACCAGCAAAGGACCGGACGGAAAGCCGATTTTCCAGCCGTGGGTGACGCAGCGCAACGACCGGGAGGTCGCCGCCGGAATCAAACGGGCCATCGGTCATAATCTGGCGGAGCAGAACTGCATGCTTTTCTTCGATTTGTGGGGCGGTTCATACAGTCCGGAGTCAATCCGCATCATGGGACAGGGGAAAAAGTTGTGGGATCGGTTTGTCCACAGACAACTGCGCGAAGTCAGCGAAATTCTGATGGTGGTGGACCCGGACAATATTTATGCAATCAACAATCTCCATCCTGCATCCGCCTATTTTACTTCGCCCTGGAAAAAACTTCTGGACACTTCCGGCGCTCCGTTTTCATGCGCTTCCTTCGATGATCTTCCGAAACTGGAGATGAAGCGTTTCAAAACAGTGATTTTTTGTCATCCCTTCCGGCTGGGGCCGGAAAAACGGGAAATCCTGGAACACCATGTCTGCCGGGACAACCGCACCGTCTGCTGGACCTACGGACCGGGAATCATCGGCGAAAACGGCTGGGACGAGAAAAATGTCGAAGCGTTCTGCGGAAAGCCTTTCGGAACCCCGGGGCTTCCGGCAACGGCGCACGGGACCTGGAATTCCGTTTATGTTCACAATCCGGCGTCGATTCAGAAAGAGGAATTCCGGGAGTTGCTGAAACAGGCGGGTGTCTTTTTCTACTGCGACAAACCGCGCCCGGTGTTCGCCAATGAGAAAATCGTTGCCGTGCATACCGCTGTCGCGGAGACGCTGCGAATCGTTTTTCCAGAACGCCACGCCCTCGTCACGGAGGCGTTCAGCGGCGCGGTTTTCAAGGATACGGATATCGTGAACTATGAGTTTTCCGGGCCGGACACGGCGGTGTTTGTGCTCGATGAGCCATTATGAAACGGAGAAGAATATGAACCGGATCGTGAAAACATTTCTGGAGATGCCGGAATACTGCGGGAATCTGAAGCTCCGCCTGCCGCTCTGGATTGCGGAGGGCAGCCCCGGAAAAAGTGTGTTCCTCTGTGCGGCGCAGCACGGACGCGAACTGCACGGTACCGCCGCTCTTTCCGAAGTTTTTTCCGAACTCCCGGAAATTCCCCTGACCGGAACTGTCGTCATGATGCCGTTGATGAATCCGCTTGGCGTGCGGATGCGCATGCAGGATTTCCCGTCCGAGGAGTCGCGTATTTCGAACCGGAAGCATTACGGTCCTGAATGCAACATGAACCGTCTCTGGACGCCTGGCGGCATGCCCGGCTCCGTGCAAAGCGCATTGACCTCTCTCATTTATGAGCGCCATGTGAAGAATGCGGACGCGGTTCTGGACATTCACGGCTGGAACGGGGGTTCCTCGGCCTGGAGCAACGAAGCCTGCCTGGAAACCCTGTTGAAGCTGGGACTGCGGATGGTTTCCATCGCGGAATCCGATTCCGGAGGAATGCTTGTCCAGCGCGCGAGGGAGGATGGGAAGGCCGCCTTCACGGTGGAGATTGAACAGCAGAACCGGATTGTTCCGTCAGGTCATCGCCTGGCCTGCCGGATTGTCCGCAACTTCCTGAAAGCATACGGGGTGATTCCCGGAAGTCCGGAGCTGCCGCGGGAGCAATTTGTCCGGCGCGCATCCGGCGATCTTTTTCTCGAAGCCCCGGTCACCGGGCTGGCGGTGCCGCTTTTCGAGGCGCAGGAGGTGGTTCCCGCGGGAGCGGAATATCTCCGGATTCTTTCCGTTGAGACCGGGGAGGTACTGTGGAAATATGTTACGGAAGAAGAGTATCTCTCCGTCTATTCGGGAACTTTTCAGACCGGTCCGGGAAGCGAGGCCACTTCGATAGTGGAGAAAGGAATGCCGATTGCCCATCTGACCCGGGCGGAACGGATTATCAACAATTGAATTTCATTGAAGGAGGAAGAATTATGGAGAAGAAAACACAGCGCGCATCCATCGTGGTTTCCGTTTCGAAATTCCGGTTCTCCGCAGGCGGACGGTCATGCGGTTCCGGGAGGGCGGGCCGGAGATTTTTTGCCGGAACCGGAGACTGTTTTACATTAATCGAACTTCTGATCGTGATTGCGATCATCGCGATTCTGGCCGCTCTGCTCCTGCCTGCCCTTAATTCGGCTCGCGAGAGAGCCAAATCGCTTCAATGCATGAATAACCTGAAACAATGTGCAATGACATTTCACGGTTATGCGCTGGACAACAGCGACTTCATGCCGTATGCAACGTCTCCCAACGCGACGGACGAAGCCGTCCGGACGTTTCAACTTGCAACCCTGGTGAACCTGATGCGCATTCCGCAGAAAACACTGCGATACGGCTCCCACCCGCTGCGCTGTCCCTCGAACGAGGCGCCCGCGACCACGGATACTCCGGAATGCCGTCTCTGGTACAACCCCGGTTCCAGCAATCTGGTCTATTACAGCTACTGCTTCAGCCGGTATATATTCACCTCCAATGTCTACGGCACGCAGCCGCTGCGTCTGTCCATCTTCAAACAGCCGTCGCGAACCATCATGTCCGCAGACGGCTACCAGCCGGCGCTTCATTATGCAACACAGGCATTTGTCGTTGCCCATATGCGGACTTTCAATGTGTCATGGCTGGACGGACATGTCGCGCTTGAAAAGTCCAGACTGCCCAATAAGACTGAAATCGGCAAGCTGGAAGTGCCGAACCGATATCATTTTCAGACGTCCTCCATCAAAATCGCACCATGGAATTATCCGCTCGGAACATTCTGAACAGGAACACATCGCATGAAAACCTCCGTTTATCTGTTTCTCTTCATACTGTGCATGGCAGTTTCCGGATATGACTATGAACTGGTCAAGGACGGGAAGCCTGCCGCAGTTATCGTCACCGGGAAGAATCCGGTCAAGTCTGTCCTTTTTGCCGCCGCGGAACTCAACGCACATATCCGGCTTATCACCGGAACGGAACTGCCGGTCAGGGAAACCGCTGCCGGGGAAGGCGTCCGGATTCATCTGGGAGAGACATCGGCCGCCGGGGAACCCGGACTTGTTCAAGCCCCTTTCAAAGAGCTCGAGCATGCGGTCATGTTCCGCAAGGACAGAATTTACCTTGCCGGAAAAGACCGGGCGGACCATTCCCCGTTCCGCTACACCCGGAAAATCCCGGAAGGAACCGTTTACGATTATCGAACCTGGCCGAACATGTACGATGAACGGGGCACACTGAATGCGGTTTATGACTTTCTGGAAACGCATCTGGGCATCCGCTGGTTCGACCAGACCGAGTTCGGAACCGATTTCACCCCGGCCGCGACTCTCCGGGTTCATTCAGCCCCGGATAAAAGGGCGATTCCCGCATTCGAAGACATTCAGCCATACTCTCTCGGACATCGGACTGTTTCCCTGTGGCATGAGAAGTCGAAAGGATTCGCGGAATGGGAAAAAGCGGCCTATCCGGACCTTTGCGTCCGGTTCCCGGATTTTTCCCGGCGTCACAATCTCGGATATCAGCCGCTCTTCCTGCTGTTCGGATTCCGCCACCGGATCGGAGGCAGACTTTTCGGCGTCAATCATTCGCTTTACAGTTATTACGATCGTTTTCTCAAGACACATCCGGAATTTTTTGCGAAAGGCTACCCCGATGCGAAACGTCCGCCCCAGATGTGTTATTCCAATCCGGCCCTGATCCAGCAGGTCGTCGAGGATGCGAAACAGTGGTTCAGCGGATACGACGCGGCCAAAGGGAAAGAACTTGACAAAACGCGTTCGGACATTGATTTCTCTCACTATGCGGTCTGTCCGATGGACAACAGTTCCTATTGCAAGTGCGATCTCTGCAAAGGAAAGGTCATTCAGAAAACAGCTCCGTTTTTTGCGAACGGAAATGCCAGCGATTATATCTGGACATTCATCAACAATGTGGCGGAAAAGTGCAAAAAAGAGCTTCCGGGAAAACGCATCGGCGCAATCGCGTATGCGGCCTATGCGCAGCGGCCGGAATTTCCGGTGGAGGATAACATTGATGTCCGGGTCTGCATGCATATCCGCGAGGTTTACGATCGTCCCCGCATGGAAAACGATGAGAAGAACCTCCGCGACTGGAGCCGTGACCGCGGAACGTATGCATGGGTCTACTTCGGACCTCACACATGGCGCGAAAACGGAAAAGGCTGGAAGGAAGGTTCCTATCATGTGTTTCCCGCATTTTTCGCACATTCGCTTTCCCGTTCCCTGAAACTTTACCATTCGCTCGGCGTGAAGGGGATTTTCATGGAAGGGTTCGGCTACAATGTCGAAGCCTATGCCGGATTTGAACTTTTGAAGAATCCCGAACGAAATGCGGATGAAATTCTGAAGGAATATTTTACCCGGATGTACGGCCCGGCGGGTCCGGCGCTCGAACGTTTCTACAACAAGGTGGAGAAGGTCTACTCCGATCCGGAGAATTTCATCCGCAACGGCAATGTGGAACAGATTTATTGGGGTTTCCGCGGCTCCCGGCGGAATATGGAATCTTTCCGCGTGGAAATCGAGGAGGCTGAAAAGGCCATTGCAAATGCTTCGGAAGTACAGAAGAAGCGGTTCGAAAATTTCAAGCTGTCCACCTGGAATTACATGCTGGAAGGGAAAAAGAAAGCGGAAAAAACATCCTTCAACTGGACGGCTTCCGCCGTTTGTCCCCTTTCTTCAATCTCCTGCGGCGGGGATGTCTCCAAAGTGGACTGGTCCGATGCACAGGAGTTTTACCAGTTCAATGGGGAGACAGGGGAGGGAACCCGCCGGAAAGTGGTTCTTTCCCTGAAGCATGACGGAAAGTATCTGTATCTCCGTTTCAGGGAAAAAGGACTCGCCGGGGCTCCGTCGCCGGGAGAGGGACTGGTTTTCTTCTTTTCTCCCGACATGAAACAGCCCATGCGGAAGTTCTTCATTTCCCGAGACGGAAAAAGCGGGAAGGAATCATTCCGGGACGGAGAATGGGAACTTCTTTCCGCAATTTCTTTTGAAGCGCTGGGCGTTGCAAACCGGAAACAGAATGCCCGTTTCAACGCTGTCCGGGCGGATGCCGGGAAGTTGGACGAACCCGGAATCAACTTCAAAAGGGGCTGCGTCCTTTCTTTTGAGGAAAAACTTCCCGGAAAACAAACTCCCGGAGAGGCGGGGTTGATCGGCGACTGGGATTTCGGCGGGAACGGCACGGAAATACATGACCGTTCCCCCATGAAGAATCACGGCCGGGCCGTCAATATGCCGCAGCGGGTGGAGGGTCCTTTCGGTACCGCTCTGCGGATGGAACGCACCATGCTCGGCCCCCAATATGTGGAAATCGAAAAAGCGGCGGGTTTCCGCAATCTGAAGGAATTCACTGTTCTGGCATGGGTGAAACTCAAGGAGATATTTCCGGGGGAAAAACTGGCCTATCCATGTATTCTCGGTGGAGACGGAGAGCTGATTGCCTTTGCGGTGGTTCCCAACTATGCCAATGTCAAATTCCGGAATCCGAACGACGCGGGGAAGCCTCACTATTCATGGGGAGCCGACCGTTTCGTCGGATACGGGAAATGGCAGCAGGTCGGAATGGTTTACGATGGAAAACTCTTCCGGACATTCGTCAACGGGCGGATCAGCGCAGGCGCCGTCCGTTCCGGAGGGCAGGAAGGGCTGGCCTGGGACAACGAGGGAAAACGTCTGCTGATCGGGCAGCATCCGGGAGGCAATGTATCCTATTCCTTCCGCGGGGAACTGGGGAGGGTGAAAGTCTATGCGCGGGCCTTGACGCCGGAAGAAATCTTTGCCGGATACGCGGAGGAGGCGAAAAAAGTTTCAGGCTTCGAGCAGGGAAAGTAAGCATGTGTCCGCATCGTCTGAATACATGGCCGCCAAGCTGTTTTGAAGAAGGGCATTTCGTCCGCGGCTGATCGGAAAAAAACAAAAAAAAGAGGGGAAAGATTGAATGAAGAGTGGAATTTTCTGTTTACTTGGAGTTATATTGCTGGGAGGCTGCAAAAACATGGAAGAAACGGTTCCCGGATTCGTTCTGGTAAGGAATGGCATGCCCGCCGCGGAAATCGTTCTGGCGGAAAAACCGACGCGGTCGGCGCAGTTTGCCGCGTATGAGCTGCGGCATTGCGTAAAACGGATGACAGGAGCGGAATTGAAAATCGGTTCCGAAAGAGAAGCGGGATCCGGACCGAAGATTTTTGTCGGAGCGACGGATTATGCCGGAAGGAACCGTTTTCCCGCCGATTCATTCCAGCGCCAGGAATATGCCGTGAAAGTGATCGGCGAAAATCTTGTGATTGCGGGGAAGGATCAACCGGACTGCGGGAAAGTCAGTTACGATGCGTCCGATCTTTTGAAAATGAAGGGGATTCCTCCCATGTTTTCCGAACCGGGAACGCTCTACGGAATGTATGATTTCCTTGAGAATTCTCTTGGCGTCCGCTGGTACAATCAGACGGAAAGCGGCACGGTTTTTCCCTCGTGCGGAAAAGATCTTTCCGTCCGGGTGCGCGAAGTCAGGCGTTCTCCGTTCATGAAATACCGGATCGGTTTCTACTATCCGGGCAGGTATGATACAAGATCATGTCTCTGGCTTCCGAACACGCCCGGATTTACCGCCTGGCAGCAGGCGGCTTACCCTGAACTGGCGGCCCGTTACCGGAACAGCCCCGAAAAGTTTCAGCAGGCCAGGGCGGTGATGAGCGAATTGTTTCTGCTGCGGAGAAGGAATGGCGGAGAGGAGTCGCACTGCAACCATTCCTTCAATTCTTATCACGATCGTTTCTGGGAAGTCAATCCGAAACGGCCGGCTTATTTTGAATCGAAGCGCCCGGAGCTTTTCGCGAAAACCGAACCGCCTCTGAAACCGGAGCAGATGTGCTTCTCCAGCGAAGCGCTGCTGCGGCAGGTCATGACGGATGCGGATGCGTATTTCAAGGGAACTCCTCCTCCGGGATTGCGTCCCTGGATGTGGGGTGAACGCTTTTTCGCCGTAGTCCCGCATGACAACAGTTTCTTCTGCAAATGTGAAGAATGTTCTTCTTTTGAAAAGAAACATCCCCGGCAGATCGTCTTCCATTTTGTGAACAAAGCGGCACGGGAAATGAAAAAACAGCATCCGGACAAACAGGTTTCATGTCTCGCCTATGCGCAGTATCTTTCTCCGCCGGAATTTCCGCTGGAAAACAATGTGGTGGTGCATTTCTGCTTTTACAACAGCCATGAACCGGAAGGGTGTCCGGGACAGCTGCAGCAGTTGAAACTTCTGGAACGCTGGAAGAAGGAACATCCCGAAACGCCGCTTTACCTGTGGCTGTACGGTTGTTTTCCGCGTCTTTTCGCCCGTTACGGAAACTGGTTCTGCTTTCCGGGGTTTCATGCGCGCGAGGCGGAAAAACAGTATCGTCTTTTCCACAAATATGACATACGCGGCATATTTTCCGACGGCTTCGATCTGGAGACGGATGCATACATCCAGTTCAATCTGATGGATAATCCGCTTGCCGGCG
The DNA here is from genome assembly GCA_002069785.1 of Lentisphaerae bacterium ADurb.Bin242. GTDB lineage: Bacteria > Verrucomicrobiota > Lentisphaeria > Victivallales > UBA1829 > SIG94. Next base: position 20,952 of record MWCA01000034.1, read on the forward strand.
TCGAGACATTGCTGGATGATTATTTCCGTGGAATGTACGGAAAGGCCGCCCCGCAGATGGCGCGGCTGTACAGGGAAATTGAACAGACGTACCATAATCTGAAAAATTATCCGGATTCTTTTCACAGCCGCCAGACCTTTGAAATTGCCTGGGGATGTCTTGGCACCCGTGAACGCATGGAGCGTTGGAAGGCGCTGCTTGCGGATGCCGAAAAGTCGGCCGATACGCCGGAGACCAGGCATCGGATCATGCTGTTCAAAAAATCCGTCTGGAGTTACATGCTTGCCGGACGGGCGGCCTACGAGGAAAAAATGCGTGAACCGATTCCATCCTTGAAGGTGCCCCGCGTTCCCGACGCCGGCGGCGACCCGGATAAGGTGGACTGGACAAAGGCCGTTCCCATGGAAAACTGGAATGTTCGCGGAACCCGTGTTCCGTATTCGAGAAAACTCGGCGGACGCCTTGCCCATGATGCGGAATATCTCTATGTCGAGCTGAACGACCCCTGCGATACAAGCCGGCTGGTTACCTCCGCCGGGGTTTTTGCTTACGACGACTGGGAACTGCTTTTCGCCCGGCAGCGGGGACAGCCCTTCCGTATGTATGCGGTCAGCCCGAAACCTCATTTCGCACTGGTTGCGTTCGGCGAGGTGAACATGCTTCCGAAGATCGGCCTTCCTCTCCCGGATGGAATCTACGCGCGTTCCTTCAAAGAAAGCGGACTCTGGCGGACGCGGATTGCGTTCCGTTTCAATACTCTGCTGGATTCCCCGCTGCGTCTCCGTGAAAAACTCTACATGAATGTCCTGCGCATTACGAATCCCGATCTGGCGAAAGTCAGGGCCTCGCTGGACATTGCCTCCTGGATGAGTTTCAGCACGGTCAACGATCCGGCGCGGCTCGCGGAACTGATTTTTGAATAGTCGAAAGCCCGCCTCCGCATGGAGGCGGGATGAATTCTTAAAAAACAAGGGCTTTGCCCGAACATAACAGAGGAAACATTGCAATGGATGTCAAACAGAAATTCTGGATGTGGGGCTACACACAGGAAAAAACAGGGATTTCCGTTCCTTTCACCGGAATCACCCGGAGTTATTGCAGTCTCGAATCCGCGGCGGATTACTTTGGAATGCCCAACACCGTTTTCATGAATTCCATGCACACATGGGACCGCGTGGAAGAGAATCTGGCGTTTCTGAAAGATTCCCGGCAGATTCTCTGCGGCCTGCCGCACGGCGCGGCGAGCGCGGTGGAGGGAGCCGGAAAAATCAGCGGACTTTCCCTGAAATTTCCCCGCATCAAGGGAATCGTCATGGATGATTTTCTCCAGCTTTCGGGACATCCGACCACCCCGGAACTGGTGCGGGACATCAAACAGGAGCTCCGTTCCGCGAATCCCGATCTGGAACTGTATGTGGTGATGTATTCCGACATCAACCACCTGGACGTCACTCCATACCTGGAATACATCGACGGTTTCATGCTGTGGCGCTGGGTTTCCACGGAGACCTTCTGGCGGGCCGAACTTCCGGCCCTTCTGCACCGGTTCAAGGCGAATTACGGGAAAAAGGTTCTGCACGGCGTATACTTGCAGAACTACGGGGAAAACGGCAGCACCGCCGCCCCCATGGACTTCGAATTATGGAAACTCCAGTGGATGTGTCTCCTGAAACATCTGCGTGCCGACTCCGGCTTTCTGGACGGCTGCATCCTGCTCCAGAACGCATGGGTCGGGGATTCCCGGTTCCGGGATCAGGCTGTCTGGCTCAAGGACACGCTGGACTGGTTTTTCGCAACCAATTCCGTACGCTGAAGAAAAGAAAGGATTTGCTGCAATGCTGGATCGAAAACAGGCTCCGCATACCATTGAAAATTACCGGGCGCTTACAAACGAAGGTCACGTTTTTCTGCTGGATAAAACCGCCCGCCGGGAGAGAAATGAAATCCCGGCGTCCGGCTTCCGGGTGGCGGCGCGCGGAAACGGGGAAGCCGTGAAGAACGCCCTGAAAGACCTGGAGGATTTCTTTGCGCATTCCTTCCGGAAGCCGTTTCGCGGAGATGGACTTTCCTTCCATGTGGAAACTGGAAACGGTGCCGGGAAAAGTGCTCAATACGCAATCGCAATCGATGATTCCGGAGTAAAGGTTTGTGCGGAAACGCCGCGCGGAGCGGCACGGGCATTGTTCCGGATTCAGAGCATGCTTCGGCTTCGGCGTGCGCCATTCCTGAAAAAAGGCGTTTTCGATTCGAAGACGTCCCTCGATCCGGCGTTGGCGTATCCCGCCTTCAAAGGCCATTCCACCACCGATTTCAGCGATCCGGAAGCCTATCATGAAAATTACCTGAAACGGCTGGCGCGTGCCGGATACACCGGATTCCACCTCAATCTGGATGTTGCCATTTTTTATCATTCGGCGTTACTGCCCGAGTTTAATTGTGCGAATGTACAAAAAAATCTGGAAACCTTGCGAAAAATCATCCGTCAGTCTGGACGTTTCGGACTGGAGGTTTTCCTGTCGCTGTATCTGGAACCGCTGAAAGGGGATCATCCCGTGTTCAAGCGTCTGCCGGAAATCCGGGGAAGCCGTTTCGTCAGCACGGACGATGCGTATATTTTATGCTCTTCCCATCCGCGGGTGCGCGAGTTCTACGCGGAACAGCTCGGCTTTCTTTTCCGGAACGCGCCGGAGCTGGGCGGACTTCTGCTGATCTCCGGCTGCGAGGGCTGGCTGCACTGTCACACCGCCTGCGCCCAGACGAAGGAAAGCTTGTGCGACTGTCCCCGCTGTGCCCCTCTGCCTCCGGAACAGACGGTCGCGGAGATGTTCAATCAAATGGCGTCCGCCGTGAAGAAGGTTCAGCCGGAAGCGCGGGTGATCGTCTGGAACTACGGGATTTTCGCCTGGACCGACATCCGCGCGCAGAAGTTCATTTCCCTGCTCTCGAAGGACTGCGAAGTCATGGCCAATTTCGACACCGGCGACGACTTCCCGCTGGAAGGCGCGCAGGGAACTTGTTTCGATTATTCCCTCCGCTGTGTCGGCCCCTCGGAACCGTTTCTGGCGCAAAGCCGCCTTGCGGACCGCCGCGGCCTTGTCATGCACGCCAAATGTGAGAGCGGCACGCCATTGGAGTATTGCAGCCTTCAATATGTCCCCGCGATGACCCGTTGGCACCGCAAATTTGCCGCAATCCTGGACAGCGGAGTTTCGGGCGCCCTGTTCAACTGGAAATTCATGGGCTTCACCGAGGGACTCTCCCAGGAACTGGCCGGGCTGATGAGCTGCGGAGAACGGGACCGGATTCTCGAACGGCTTGCCGCCCGGCATTTCGGACGCGACAATGTCCGGCTTCTCCTGAAAGCCTGGCGGGCTTTCGACCGTGCGATGGACTATCACCCGTTCTCCATCGGGAGCGCGGGATATTTCAAGGGACCGTTCTATATCGGCCCGGCCCAGCCGCTGTTCCCGACGCCCGAACTTCCGGCGGATCTGCCGGAATGTTTCTTCTGGAAACGGGGCGGGCGTCCGCTCTGCATGACAACATTGTCTTTTGTGGAGCCGTTCGGCGTGAAAGCGTTTCTCCGGGCGGTGCGCAAACTCGAAAAACACTGGACGGACGGATGCAATTGGACGGAAAAAGTGAATCCGCACCCGGAAGACCCGTATCTGAAAAAGGAAATCGAATCCCATCGGGCGCTCTGCCGTCTGTTCCTCTGCTTCATCCGGACCGCACTCCACATGACGGAGTTCTACCGTCTGCGCGATTCTTTCCAGCAGGAGCCGTATTCGCCGGAACAGGCGCGGGAAAAACTGGAGGCGATGCGGGACATCGCACGGGAGGAATTGACAAACACGGAACGGGCGCTTGAACTTGTCCGGACCGATCACCGGATCGCGTTTTCCTATTCGTACCACTACGGGATCAGCGAGGAAATGTGCCTGTACAAACTGGCCCACACGAAAAAACTGATCGAACACACGCTCCCGCAGAAATATTACGGAATCACCTTCAACCGGAACCGCCATCCGGTCTGGCTGTCGATTTCATGAAGAGGAGAGGTTTGTCCGGAGAAGGAACAGGCGCATGAGCGCAGCCATTCCCCCTCGAGTTCATTTCAACGCTTCGAGCTTCACATCGTCGATTTCAACGGGTCCGCCGCCGACTTGGAAATACAGGCGTTTCAGAGTCATGGCGTCTGTCATCAGGTCGCAGGAGAGGGCCTTCCACTCGGAGCCCGGACGGCCGAAAGAGTGTTTGACCATCTGCTTTCCGGACGGATAGAGCTTGATCTCCGCTCTGAGCATTCCTTTGCCGCGGGCCTTCAGCGTCAGGCGGTATCCCTTCACTCCGGCCTCATTGCAGCGGATGGCCTGATACAGATAAGGATGTGCGGAACTTCCGGGTGCAATGCGGATGAAAACTTTCCCGTCGGGTGCGTCTCCGGAGCACAATTCGGCTTTCCCCGGTGTTCCCGCAAGATATTCCCACTCGGTCGGCAGTTCTGCGGAGAGAAATTCCCATTTTCCGGATTTTCCCTTCCGGAGATTCGTCCCGACTGTTTCCTCGAAAGAACCGTTCAGGATGAGGGGAACTTCCCCGAATGCAAAGACCTTGAAGTCGGCCGGATTCCGGAAGGCTCCGTCTCCGATGCTGGTATTCTGGGTTTTCGCGCCGTCCTTCAGAAGGGCGGTCCGCCCGACGTTGATCTTCCACATGTCGCCGGGCTGGATTCCGCCCATGGCTTTCAGCGGAATACGGAGTTCGGCGGTCCAGCGGTCCGGCCCGTCGGCGGTTGTCCACTCGTATTCGGGGGCTTGCGTATCGTCGGCTTTTCCGGTGCAGTCCCAGAGAGTGGCATAGGCATATCCGTCGGGAGTGAAAGCAAGTTGATAATATTTGCCTTCCGGTACCATTTTCTTCGTCATGATGAGAAATTCGACATGGGCCGCGGACCATGGAAATTTCACCTGGCTGACGGTCCGCGAAACATTCCCCTCCCCGGCCGCGCACTTTTCACCGGCGGAGGCTTTCAGGCATTCAAGGGAAAAATAGATGTTTTCGGAGTTGAAAAGAACCTTGAGCTTTGTTCCCGGGTCCGCTTTTTCATTGGTGAATTTTCCAACCGTCAATTCCCGTTTCGGTCCCAGGAAGGATTCCAGCGCCGGCGCCTTGAGCCAGTCCGGATCGTCGGGAACGCCGTCCATGCGGATCGTGCCTTCAGTCCGGTTCACGGTGTAAAGCTTGTCCCCGAAATGGGAGAATCCGGCTTCCTTGTAGTTTCTCGTAAAGAGTTCTTTTTCCATGACGATGCGCCGGAGCACGACCGGATCGTTTTCCGCCGCCTTCAATGCCTGGGCAAGCAGGGTTTCCGCCTTTTGTGCGAATCCGGGCTGTTCGTAGACGAGTCCGAACATGGCGATGTTGCCGGGTTCGTAGGAGGCATGGGAACGGGCGTCCCTGTGGGCCTTTTCGAGGGCGAGGCGGTATTCCCGGATGTATTTCCACGCGGGACCATAGTACTTTGAATTGACGTCTTCCCAGACTTTGTCGATGTCATCATCGGGATCCCAGGAGAAATGGCCGGTCATCCAGCAGGTTTGCCAGAGGGCGCGCCAGCGGACCCGTTGCCCGTATTCCTTGAAATAGGGATAATCCTGTTCGATGGCTCCGCAGGTCATTTCGTCGAAACGGGTTTCGTAGAGGGCTCCCTTGTTGTTGCGGATGAAGAAGCGCATGTCCTTGACCCAGGTCCGCTCAAGTGGGAGATAACAGCCGTTTGCCCGTCCGGGGAGAACACCGAAATAATCGAAGCCCTTGACATGCATTCCGGCATTCCACCAAGCGCGGAACATTTTTTCGTACTGTGCGTTGTATTTGCATTCGGGGTCGTCGATCGTATGCAGATAACAGCGTCCGTGCGGACAGACTTGCACCTTAATGCGCGGATCCGCAAGCGGGAGGATTTTCTTCGGAACTTCCCGGAACGTCTGATAGGCGAAGACCTCGATCGAAATGTCGTTTCCATACCGGTCGAAAAGACGCTTGGACATGCCGTTAACATAATGCCACCAGCGGTCGCTGACTTTCCCGCGGGGACCGGCGGAGGGGTCATCCCACTTGCTGCATTCGGGACATTCGCACCAGTCCCCATGATCGTCGTTTTCAAACCGGAAAATGATCTTCCGTCCGTGACGTCCCTGATCGATATTCCGTACGATCGTATTGAAAATACGGTCCGTGACTGCCGGATTGCCGAGGCAGGGTTGCGAAACGACGGCCCGGGCATTCCGTTTTTCTCCGGCAGTGATGACGCGTTTTCCATCGCGCATGCCGAAATATTCGGGATGTTCCTTGAAAAGTTCCTCCCTGGCTTTGACGTTCCAGCTTCCGACAAGCAGGGGCGTCAGATAGCCGGTAGTCCAGAAGGGAGTTTCATAAAACCCGAGTTTCCTGCCCAGTTCCAGATTCGGCAGGAACGGTTTGTAGGTGGTGTTCTGCTTCGGGAAATCGCGGCAGAGGCCTCCGATCTTGTAGATGAAATTCATCCGGCGGGAGGGAGTCCAGATTCCGTTGGCGGCAAAGTTTCCCATGAACACCGGATTCTTGAGGGTCAGCTGGTCCGGGATGGAAAGGTCTTTCGCCTTCGGGATGTATTCCTCGTCGTCCGGTTCGAAGAAATAGACCCCGAAGAAGCGGCTGATGACATAATAGTTTCCGTAATGAAGCCCCAGCCGGGTCGCGGTGACGATCTGGACACCGTTTCGTCCGGCCTCCAGGACGAAGCCGTCGTTCTGGAGCCGGTCCGTCTTCTCCTTGAGCGCGGGAGTCATGACAAGGCTGTCGGCTCCGACCACCCCGAAGCGCACGGGAAGCATCCCTTCGACAGGCCGGGTGCCAGTCTTCAATTCGACACCGGTGATCGCCTTGACGTACTTGGCGAATTCTTCCGATGCGTATTTTTCCGCTTCCGTTGCATTGGAGGGAATTACGATCGAAGCTTTTGCAACGCCGTTTTTTACGATGTCCGCTCCGGAAATTACAGCGGCTGTGCCGAGCAGCACGGTAACAAGAATCTGTTTCCACTTCATATTGGTTCTCCCGCTTGAAAAAAATATGTTTTTCTGTTTCTGATTGAAAGAGGGTGGCGGATCAATTCTGCCGGCATCCGCCGGTCCAGCCCCAGTTAGTGATCGAAACAACAATCAGAAACTCTATGAGTGTAAAAAATCCCCATTGCCCTTTCACTTTTTTCTCCTTCCTCATATCTTAATAAAAAACAGCGGACATTTCGATATTTTCCGCTGTATTCGCCGGTTTCCTTCGGGTGCACTGCGGACGGATGCTGCCGCGGTCCGCAAAAGTCGTCGGGACACTGACAATATATTTACAATCGTCCCCGTCGTCGACAAGGCGGAGCAGAAGTTTTGCCGCCGTCTCTCCGATCCGAACCATTTCACAGTCGATGGAGGATACCCAGGCGGGACCGTCATGCATCCACCCGTACCCGTCGAGATTGTCGAAAGAAAGGACGTCCGCACGAACTCCGCTCTCGGCAAGCGCTTTCCCGATTCCGTCCGTCAGATAGTCGGACAGGGAAATGATCAGCAGACGTTCTCTTTTCGTATTTTCCCTCAGATTTTTCATGAGAAACTGTCCGGCGACATAGGACGCTGTATAGCTGCTCGTGTTCAGCGAGACGAACTCGATTTTTCCGGAAGCGTTTCCGTATTTTCTGAAAAAGTTCCGGACGCTTTTCACCCGGCAGCGCGCGCAATAGTTGTGGCACCCGGAATATAAAACCAGGCAGCGGTCATAACCCGACAGTGTGTATTTCTCCGGAATCCGGTCGAATGCGGTGGAAAAATCGGGCACAACCTGGGAAAAACGCAATCCGGGAAGAGCCCTTTCCAAACCGAAAAGGACTGTTTTGCCCCGGAATGAGTCGAATGCCTTGAATTTTCCGGAATACAGAAGATGCGAGGCGCTGATCAGCATGCCGTCATAATTTTCAAGGAGCCGCGCGAGTTCACCGGTCTCGAACCGGACCGGATTCGGAACCAGATCGATAGCGTTCGCCGAGCCGGAAAACACCTCCCGGATCTTTTCAAATCGGGTCCGCTCGATGAAATATTCCCCGGATCGGGACTGATATTTGGACTCTGAAAAATAGATGATTCTCTTCGGAACCGGTGCATCCTTGCAGAGGAAGGAGCCTTTCGCCTTGATCCGGTAGATTTCATTTTCTTTTTCAAGCAGTTTCAGAACCCGGTCGGCCGTGACGGGCGCCACCCGGAAGCGTTTCGCAATCCCGTGGACGGAGGCCGCCCTCTCTCCCGCGTGAAGCCGTCTCTCCCTGAACTCTTTCTTCAAGACTCCGGCTATCTCACTCATCTTTGACATTTTCCACTCCCGGATTTCCGCTTTGAATCCGCATCTGGTATAAATTATATAAGTTCCTAAAGAAAATTCAATGATTTTTGCCGGGAAATAGAAGGCTTTTCAAAAAAAACCGGAAACCTTTCCTATAAAAAGTAGGAAAGCATGTTTTTGCTTCTTCTGAAAAAAGAATTCCGGGCGATGGCGACGGTCAGTCTCCGAAATCCATCGTTTCGCAGGTATAATTTTCAGGTGCATCCATGATGAAACGTCTCTGTTCCGCCCGTGACTAGCCGCCGATGATCGCATCCCGGAGGTCTTCCGGAACGATCTCGAGAAGATCGACGAAACGGTTGTTTTCGCGGGACGATTTCATGGCGGCCAGCCCGAGGACTTCGGCGGTATAAGCGGATTCCACGCTGGAGAACGGCCGGGTTTCCCTGCCGCACATGAGGTCGTAGAAATGCTTGACGACAAACGGGCCGCCGAAATAATGAATCTTGTTGGAGTAGCCGAACGTGAAGGTCTCGACCGTATTGCGGTCGTTGAACGGGTAATATTTGACTTCTCCTTCGTAGCTTCCCTCCTTCGCCAGCGTGATGTAAAGGGCTCCGTCCGTTCCGATGATCTCGTAAAGGCGGCTGTGTCCGGGCATGCTGCAGAAATAGCTGTGCGCATAGGTTCCGAAGATGCCGTCGGAGAGCTTGATCGTGCAGACTTCATCGTCGGGCACGTCGATCTCCTCGGCGAAGACGCAGAGACGGTTGAGGATCGAAACATCCTTGATGCGTCCGGTTCCCTGGAGCGCGCGGCCGACATGGGCGTATTTGCATTCCATGATCTCGGGGCAGCGGTCGCAGGTGAGGTCGTTCGGCTTGTTCCCGCCGACGACGTGGCGGGCGGAGATCATCGAAGCCGCAAGCGGTTTGGCTCCGGTGATGTAAAGCAGACAGTCCAGGTCGTGGGTTGCTTTTTCAATGATGTGGCTGCCGCCCTTTTCGATCGTGCGGCGGAAGGTGTGATACATCCCGATGCTGGTGCGCTGTGTGAAGTTGAACGTGCAGAGACGTCCGAGCTTGCCGGCTTCGACCAGCTCGCGTCCCTTCTGAATGACCGGGGCGTATCTCATCACGTGGTCGACGATTACGGGACCCCTGTATTCCCGGGCGAAACGGACGATGTCGGAGATTTTCTCGAGGGAAGTGTCCAGCGGTTTTTCAAGCAGGACCGGAAGGGTCCGGCCCCGGAGCTTCTTCAGATTTTCGCAATGAGTGAAATTCGGTGAGGCGATGAGGATGCCGTCGGGATTTTCCTTTTCGAGAAGCTCCTCCACCGTGGAGTAACGGGGAATGTCGCTGCGGTTGTTCCAGTCGCAGCCGTTGACATACATGTCATCGTTGGGTTCGACGACCCCCGCGATGCTGATTTCGCCTTTGCTGGATTCCCAGAATTCAAGTCCATGGCGTTTTCCCATTTCCCCGAAACCGATGATGCCGATTCTTTTTTTCATGAACAATGCCTTATATTATGATGAAGGTTTGAAACAAACGATTCCGAATCTGTCCGGAGCAGGGAATTCCGGTCCGGGGAACCGAGGCGGATTCGTTCTTTTCCGCGGATAAACAGGGCGGAAGTCATTTGACTTCCAGAGAATCGAGTTGCGCGGAATCCGCTTCGACGAGCGCGGCCGCCCGGTTGAGCGCGTTCACGGACGCTTCCGAGAGCGGCACCCCGTTCCGCAGGGCGTCCGCCTCTTTTTCAAACTCGATTTCACCCGGATAATAGATTTTCTTCACGCCGTCCGCCTTCTTTGAGGATTTGATTTCCTCGATCATCTGTTCCGTCCGGGACTGGAAGAGAGCCAGGCCGCCGAAGAATTCCGGGTTGAGCGCCATGAAACAGTGCCCGGTGTTCGCATCCCTGCCGGGAACGGTGTTCCAGGATTTGACTTCGGACATCAGGCCGGCGTTTCCGAGGAGGGCGGTCATGATTTCGACCATGACCGCGATTCCGTATCCCTTGTGTTCGCCGAACGGAAGCATGATGCCTCCGTGGTAGATGTCGTCCGGATTGTCGGTCGGACGTCCTTCCCGGTCGAGAATCCAGCCGAAGGGGATTTTTTTCTTCTCCTGGCTGGCGATCTCGATCTTTCCGCTGGCGACGACGCTCATACAGATGTCGAAGAGAATTGCGCGGTACCTGCCCGCGGGCGCCGCATAGGCGTACGGGTTGTTGCCGATCGCCGCGGAGGCGCCGCCCGTGACGGCGACCAGCGGACAGGTGTTGCTCATGGAAAAGCCGACCAGCCCGTTTTCGGCGCACCGCATGGCGTAATAGCCGGCGGCCCCGTAATGGTCGCTGTGGTTGACCGTTCCGATCGCGACCGGCGATTTCCGGGCCTTTTCGATCACCCGGTCAACCGTCCGGAAGGAAACCGGAATGCCGAGTCCGCCTTTCGCGTCGATCCGGAGGTGCGACACGCTCTCGTCGAGGACTTCCAGCTTTGCCGCGGGCTGTATGCCTCCGGCACGGATGCAGTCGATATAGCGGGCGCTTCTCACGACGCCGTGCGAATGGACTCCGCGCATGTCGGTCGTCACGAGCACTTCCGCCATGATCGCGGCGTCTTCCGCCGGAATGGCTGCCTGCTCAAACACTTCCGCCGTGAATTTTTTCAGTTTCGCGGCATCGAATCTTCTGATCATCGTTCTTCTCCCGGTTTGAAAATGAAAGTTGAACGGTTCATGCAAATTTTTCATACGTCCGGAATCTCTCCGTTCAAACGTATGAATTATACAGGCGGAAAAGAGATTTTCAACAGAGTTTGTCAAAAAATTCCGTTTTCGCCGCGGAAAGAGCGGAAAACCTTCCTGGCGAAAGAAGGAAAGCTGTCCGGACGGACTTCGCTCCGGAGGTTGCGTTCCCGCTCCCCTGTGATATATTACGGGAAACGCGTCGGCCCCGTTCCCGAATCCGGTTCCGTTCCGGCCGGGCGAAACGCACAGACCGCATAAAGCGAGGTATGGAATTGATGAGAATGAACGAAGAACAGAAGAGGCTTGCGGAAGAGATCGCTTTCTTCATGCGCCGCCTTTACCAGCAGGGCTTGACTACGACTTCCGGCGGCAATATTTCAGTCCGGGCGGGAAACGCCGTCCTCATCACGCCCGGAGGCACGGACAAGGCCCGGATGTGCGCGGAAGAGATCGGAATGCTGGATTTTGACGGGAATGTGCTCACGAAGGGGTTCAAAGCCACTTGCGAAGCCGGAATGCATCTGGCCGTTCTCCGCAGCCGTCCCGATGTCAGTGCGATCGTCCATGCGCACCCGGTCACGGTGAGCGCCTTCGCCGCCGCCCGGTGCCGGATTTCCAACCGGCTCCTCTGCGAATCCTATGCCGTGCTCGGAGAGATCGGACGGATCGGATTCGAGAACTTCGGGACCGAAGCGCTGGCGGCGAAGGCCGCAAAAGCGGCGGCAAGCTGCAACTGCCTCCTTTTTTCCAATCACGGGGCGATGACCCTCGGACGCTCTCTGCTCCAGGCGTTCGACCGGATCGAGGTCCTTGAGAACGCCGCGAAAGCGACGCTTATCTGCGAGCATCTTCTGCGCGGCAAGGCGGCGCCGATTCCGGAAAAGCGGCTTTCCGAAATCACCGTGGTGAAATGATCCGGAACGAACGGAGAGAGCCTCGAAAACAAAGAAGGATCAAAAATGAACTGGGTCATACTGATTTTCGCCGGACTCCTGGAATGCGTGTGGGCTGCCGGCTTGAAATATTCACACGGATTCACCAAACTTTATCCGTCCGTGATTACCCTGGCCTCGATGGTGGTCAGCGTTTTTCTGCTGTCGCTTTCCATGAAAAGCCTGCCGGTCGGAACGGCCTATGCCGTCTGGACCGGAATCGGCGCCGCCGGAACCGTGATCCTCGGCATTGTTCTCTTTCATGAATCGGCCTCCCTCGGAAGACTGTTCTGCGTGACATTGATTCTCTGCGGCATCGTGGGACTGAAGTTCCTGACGGAATCCTGAGGAAAATCCGTGCGGCGGAAAAGTCCCGGAATGGATTTGTTTTCCGGGTTCAACAGCTTTGTCCGGCGCGGTCGGCCCGCGCAAGAAATTCCCGTACGACGGAGATATACTCATCCGGTTTTTCGAGGTGATGTTCATGCGAGGCCTCTTCGAACACGTGGAGCTCCGCACCGTGAATCTGTTTCCGGTAATTCCCGACGGTTTCAGGGGCCGCCTCATCATAAGTCCCGCAGGTGAACAGAACCGGCACGGTGATTTCCTTCAGACGTCCGACACGATCATAGTTCTTCAATGTGCCGGCAACGGTGAACTCGCTTGGTCCCCACATATACTGATACAGCCGGAAATTGAGTTTGGACAGGGAACGGTTCAGACAGTCCGGCCAGCGCTCCAGACGGCAGACATGCCGCCGGTAGTATTCCATCATGGCGTCCCGGTAGGACGGCGATTCAAAATTTCCGGAAATTTCGGCTTCCCGGATGGCGGTCCGATGGGCCGGGGGAAGTCCGGCAATCCAGGCTCTCTGATCGGCCTCCCATCGGGCGGTGCTCAGCAGCGGTCCCGAAAGCACCAGCCCCGCCGTATTTTCCCGGTGTTCCAGCGCATACTCGAGTGCGAGGGCGGTTCCCCACGATTGGCCGAGGATATACATTTTGTCGATTTCCAGCGCCCGACGGACCTGATGCAGTTCCTCTGCATAGCGTTCCAGGGTCCAGAGCTCCGGGCGCCCCGGCTTGTCGGAATTGCCGCAGTCGAGCTGATCGTAAAAAATCACCGGTCTTTCATCCGCCAGTGCTTCCAGCGGTGCAAGGTAGTCGTGCGACGCGCCGGGGCCGCCGTGCACCGTCAGAAGCGGAATGCCCGGCTTGTCTTTTCCCGTCATTTTATACCGGATTTTCCCGCCCCGGACCTGAATACGGCCTTCCTGAACGTGACCGTGATCCTTCGTGATCCGCCCCGTTTTCTTACGCATGGCACACCTTGACCCGCTCTTCTATTTCTGGAACCAGAGCTGGCCGGTGGCTCCCATATAGGCTCCGATGGCCGCATTGGCCACGGTCAGGCACAATCCGATGATATTCAGAATCATTCCGGGGGGTATATTTCCGCTTGACCCCAAAGACCAGCCCCGCGATGGAAATGGGAAAACCGAACAGGGGAACCAGCCAGAAAAGAAGGCTTAAAATCCCGAGGATCAGGGAAACGAGGTCCCGTTTGTTTTCCGGTGCGCTGCCCGAAGTTTCATTCTCTGTCGTCATTGGATGCCCCCTCTCTTTTTCGTTGAATAAAAACGGCGGATATCGAGTGTGCGGAAGTCACGGCTTCTTCTGCCGGGGGATGGTTGCGCAGGAAGTGTTCCAAATCTTCCGCTGTCCTGTCGCAAAATAAAAAACGCATGGATTTTCCCGGTTTCATTGCCGTGACTTCCGTTCCCCGCTGACGGAAATATAGCATCGGGGTACGGCAATGCAAGGTAGCACCGCGGGAATTTTTTTCAATTCTCCGGGCTCGCCGGATCATGGACACAAGACGATTTCACGCAATCCCAGGGGGACTGGCGGATTGATGTCGAAATAAGAGATCCGCAGAAGGTTCGCCAGCGAACCGGAAAGGACAACAGCCAGTTCGTTTTCCCCCGGCTTTACCGTTCCGGCGGCATCGAAGAGCCAGGGATGCCACGCACGTTTTCCGAGAGATTTTCCGTTCAGGAACACTTCGAGGCAATGAGTGCCTTCCTGGCGGATCCGAATTCTTCCCGGCAGGGCGTTTTTGCCGAGGCGGAAGCGGCGGCGGAACGTGAGGTTCCCCGTGAATTGCGACAGTCCGCATTTTTCGAGATCGCCGGAGGGCAGGACTTCCGGCAGAGGCTCCAGATGAAGTTCTCCGTTCCGTTTCCGCGCGGCGAACATGCCGCTCAAGACCACCGGGTCCACAAAATTGGTTTCCTGCTGTGCGGCCGACTGGAACAGCATGTTTTTCGAGGCCCAGCGAGAGGTTTTCATACGTACGTACATCACGTTGAAGCCGGAACGGAGGGCATTGTCCAGCCGGGCGAGACGGTTGTCCTGATTCCAGCAGCGGCAGGGTTCTGTTTCCGTCAGAGGGACCCCGTTCAGGAGAATGCGGTCGTAGTCCTCCGGGTTGTCAAGGATCAGAGACAGTCCGCCGGGGAACGCGGCGTCCGCGAAAAAGCCGCTTTTCAGCCAGCAGAAGGGATATTCTTCCCGGGAGTAGCGGAAGGTATGCCGCCCGGATGCCGATACGCCGAACCAGCATTTCACCCGTTCGGGGTCCTCCCGCGCATCGCCGGGAGCCGGCCCGATTTCCAGCGGACACAACGCCGTATTCGGACGGTCCAGTTCGTATTCCCAGTCGCCGGAGAGAATCTTCCGTTCGCATGCCGGAAACCCGAAATGGGCGGGCGGAGTTGCCGGCGACGGCGCCTCCTCTGCGGAAAACTCGAAAACGAGGGACTGTTCCGGATACAATTCCAGCGGGAGACTCCCGTCCGCATCCGGCACGGCTTTCCATGAAGCGCCGGTGTCGGTGTCGTGCGCAATGACAGGGCCCGGCAGGCTTTCGGGATGCAGACGGACGGAAGCGGGTTCTTCTCCCTGGTTGGAAACGAACAGACGCGTCCGTTTTCCATCGCTGCGCAGGGCCGAACAGAAATTCCCGGCGCTTTCCCCTGTCACCCTGTATTTCTGCGGAACAGCGGCGCGAACGCTGGAAACGAGGGCCTCCGTAAAATTCTCATCCCCTGCGGAAATGCACGGCTGCGCCCGGAAAAATTTCTCTTCGCCGGGCGTGAGGGGTCTGTCCTTCAATCTTTCCGGACGGCAGCCCGTGAAGACGACTTTTCCGCCGCTCTGCACCAGTTCCGCCAGACGTTCCGCCTGGATTCCGGCCAGGACGCGTCCGGCGGGGACGATGACCAGACGGAAGACGGCATTCGGGACTTCGAGCCGTCCATCCTTCACGATGGCGTTCTCCAACACCTCTTCGAACAGCAGTTCGAAGCCGATGTGGTTTTTCAACAGCGCGGAAAGAGTTTTGGGCATGGTTTCGGCGCAAATCGGGTCGAATCGGACCGGCGCCATCGGCGTGCCCGCCCGAAGAGCGGTTTCCACCTGAAGCACGGCGATTTCCGTGTCGAGGTGTCCGAAGGCGGCAAATGCGGACAAGCGGCGGCAGGCTTCGCTGTACAGGGAATAAAACGGGAACCATGCCTGAAGCAGTTTCGAGGAGACCGGATATTTGCCGTGTCCCGATCCCGCATAAGCGATCATATTGTCGTTCAGCAGGCTGATTCCCATGGCCGCGAGAAAGTTATGGATGTCCTTCTGTTCCGCGAGGGTTTCGGAGGCGCCGCGGCACCCGAACGCTTCTGCCAGGACGCGCGCCGCTCCGGTGTAACGCGCCGCGGAGGCGGGCTGTTTGACGGTATAAATGATCTCCGTCCCGGCGTTCCCGCCGCCTGCCAGAATCTGCTCGAATCGGGCAATGTTCCCCTTGCGCCACGGGGTCAGGTAACAGAGAAGGTCGCAGCCCGGCGCCTGCTGGTGCTTCATCATCCGGTAGATTTCGCCGTTGGTGTGGAGGCGCATCCGCTGGACGGCAGGTTCCTCGCACATGAAATGTCCGGTGGAGATCAGGTTCCGTTCGGCGCACCAGTCGCCCAGCGTCCTGCCGAAACCTTCCCCGGCCATCCCGGACACCAGTTCCCAGTAGTCGCAGCGGACGCGGACCGACTCCGGAGCATCGTAAAAAATCGCGGGCAGGACATCCGGCAGGGAGTAGCCGAAACGTTCCGTGAAACGTTCGAAAAGTCCGGGCGTGAAAGGAATGCAGTTTCCTTCGCACCAGTAGGCGGAGGAAGAAAGGATCATCGGCTCGTCGAAGAAAAATCCCCGGATCAGCGTGCCGAACAGCGAACCGAAACGGCGTTCATATTCTTCGTGGATGTATCCCATCCAGCCCCGGACGGCTTCGGGATTGAGGAAATCCAGCGAACCCCGCTGATCCCACATTCCGATTCCGCATCGGGCGCTCAGTTCAGAGAAATTGCCGGGGCGGATGTCGAAGAACAGGATATACGCGGTTTTGCCGAGGGAATTCCGCCAGCGGTTTTCGTCGTCCGTGGAGACTCTTTCCCAGCGGGTTCCGTCCGTGCCGACGAACACGCAGAGGGGACGGGGGCCGTCCGTGTAGGTGAAGCATTTTCCGGGAGCGACTTCGGCATGACCGCCGTAGATGATCCGGGAACGGAACTCGGGATGGTCCCGGAAGACCCGTCCGCCGGCGGCTCCGCTGGGCCACGCATAGTCGTCATAGATCCAGACCCGCATATTCAGTCGGCGGCTTTCTTCGAGGGCGAACCCGACGAAGTCAAACCATTCCCCGCTCAGATATTCCGGGTATTCCAAAGGCATCTGGGCATAGATGAAATACTCGTCGATGCCGTTTTCCTTGAACAACCGGAGCTGGCGGCTCATTTCGCTTTTTTTCATCCGGCCGTTCCAGCACCACCATGGAACGGGACCGAAATCCCGGAAGACCGGAACGGTTTTTTTCATATTGACTGATCCTTTCCATGAAGTCTGTCTGTCATGAAAAAATATCCGCAAGGGCGGGGATTGCAAGCGGAATATTGCATTTTCGGAGGGGACTTCCTTATTTTTCACTCGGAACGACAATGCCTTTCAGGATGATGTTCTGACAGAAGATGAAGACGAGCAGAGTCGGGATCGCGGCGATGATGAGGGCGGCGAACCCGACGGCCTGGCTGGTCCGCATCTGAAGCTGGTAAAGGTGCACCATCATCGTCCACATGGACTGGTCCTGACAGAGGAGGAACGCCATCATGAAGTTCGCGTAGGCCGAGGTGAATGCACCGAGCGCGATCACCGCGAGGATCGGGGTGGAAAGCCCCATGGCGATGTGCCAGAACACCGTCCATTCGCTGGCGCCGTCGATGGCCGCGGATTCGAAAAGTTCTTTCGGCAGGCTGTCGAAAAAGCCCTTCAGCAGGAAAATGGAGTATCCGTTGGCCATGCCCGGCAGAATGAGCGCGCCGAAGGTGTTGAGCAATCCGAGGTCCCGGATGAGGATGAACTGCGGTATGCCGAGCACCATTGCCGGAAAGGCCATCGGAAGCATGAGGAAAAGCAGGATTTTGTATGCGGCCGCCATCCTGTAGCGGGAGAGGGCATAGGCGCAGAGCGGATTCACGAGAAGGGTTGCAAGCACGGCCAGAGTGCAGTAGATGAACGTGTTTTTGGCGGCATTCCCGTTCGTGATGATCGTATCGAAGACCATCAGATAGTTGCGTTTGAGGAATTCCCGGCACAGGAACCATTTGTGGTCGATCGTGTTGAACCATTCGTATTCGCGGGTCGGGGGCGGGAGGAACTCCCACGACGTGTAGATTTTTCCCCAGGCCGCATTGAGATTGGCGACAGTCCCGTATTTCTTCCGGAGGAACTCCGTCCACGCCGGTTTCAGGGCCGCCGTGTCCACGATCCTTCTCAGGGCATCGTTCGCGGGTTCCCGGATGAACTGCGTGTAAAGGCCTTTTTCGCGCAGGGAAGCCGTCTTCGAGGAAGGATACCTCTGCGAGAACGGAATTTCCCCGCTGCTGACGATGCGGGTTTTGAGGTCGTGCGACATTTTTTCAAAATCGACGTCTTGATTCCGCCCGGTATATTCTTTTTCCACGAAAAGCCTGTAGGGGACCATGGCCGTGGCAACAAGTCCCGTTTCCTGCGGCGCGAGCGTATTGACGAATGCGCTCCAGTCGGACATTTCCGGCAGGTTGTCCTGCGGTTTTTCCGCCTTGAGTTCGACTTCCCCGAAGTCGGCATATCCCCTTCGGTAAACTTCATTCACGCGCGGGAGGGAACCGTATTTCCTCTGGAGCCAGGCGCGATATTCTCCAGCCAGCGTTTTGACGTGAATGGAGTCTGCCGGAGCCTTCTGAAAAAGGAATTCGTTCCAGTCCGTCTTCCTCTGTCCGTCGACCGGTTTTTCCGGGGGCAGGGGGACTTCCTCGAACGTTTTCGCACGGGTGTTGTAGAGCTTGTTGAGCGCATGGATGTCGCTGTATTTCGTCTGGAGGTATTCCGTCCATGCTTTCGAGGCGGACGGCCTCAATTCGAGGAATCCGCCGTTGACTTCCTCCCGGACGAAGCGGTTCCAGAGCTTTCCGAGGGCGGGCTGTTTTTCCGGGAAATCCTGCGGAAGGGAGATGTCGCTCCACTGGCGGTAGGAGGTGTCCAGGAGTTTGTTGACTTCGGCCAGGTCGGAGGAAACATATCTTTTCACGTAGGAAGCGAATTTTCCGTCAAGGTCGAACCAATACATATGCATCGTCTTGACTTGGATGGTCTTGAATTCAAGGATCACCCGGAGGATGCCGGAGGAATAATCGGTCCGGCGTTCCGGCGGCAGAAAGTTCTCGCAGGGAAGAGTCACGGCGTCCCACGAAGTGAAATTGGTTCCGATTTCCTTGTTGAAAGCGGCAAGTCCTTTCGGGCCTTCTCCGTATTTTTTCTGGAGCCACGCCCAGAACTCCCGCAGGACCAGCGGATACACTCCGAATTCCGAAGTCATTCCCATGCCGCGCCAGTAATGAGGCGTTTCCTTCCGGAGTCTGGCGAGGAACGCCCTGTAGTCTTCCGCCTGAATCCGGACCGGGTTTTCCGGTTTGCGGATGCCGGTGACGATTCCGAGAGGCTCCCGCAGGCTCTCGAAAAGGATGACTGTCTGGCCGTTGTATTTCGAGTCCAGATATTTCTGGAACAGCAGTTCATCCTTGTAAAGGAATTCCGGCAGGATGCTGAAATCGTTGAAATCGACGCTGCTTTTGAAGGAGCCGGAAAGCATGATGAGAAGCGGGTAGATCATGGTGACGGCCCCGAGCAGCAGCACGAAGTGTATGGCTGCATTCAGGACCTTCGTTTTCCAGTATTTTCTTTCCACATTTCCGATGATGGGCATGCTTTACTTCTCCGTGGTTTTGAATTCCATCTGGGAAAGGCGTTTGAGGTTGTAGATCGTAAAGAGGAGCGTCAGGCTTCCCAGCATCCACGCCATGGCGATGGCGCTTCCGAAATTCAGCATGGTGTACGCCTCCTTGAAGATATGAAGCTCGGCCACCTCGGTGTCGGCCATGCCGAAGGTCATGACCAGCATGTTCCCGCCCGACTGCGAGGCGCTGATGAAGGCTCCGACGAAGTTGATGATGATCAGCGATTTGAGCGTGGGCAGCGTGACGTGCCGGATCTTCTGGAAGAAATTGGCCCCGTCGATTTCCGCGGCCTCGTAGGTTTCATCCGGAACGCCTTTGAGGGCCGCCAGGTAAATGAGGCAGCCGGGCCCCATTCCCGCCCATATCGTGGGCAGCGTGCAGGCGGCCATGGCCCAGGTCGAATCGTTCAGCCAGTCCTGCGGCACGAATTTCATTCCGAAGAGCCCGGCGATGTTCGCGCAGACCTGGTTCAGGATGCCGGCCGAACCCGCCTGATAGAACTGTCTCCACATGAAAAGCACCACCATTCCGCTCATGACGGCCGGGAGATAATAGATCAGGCGGTAGACGACTTTCCCGCAGGAGACTTCCTGAAGAAGCAGCGCCAGGATGATCGGCGCGGCAAAGGCCAGCGTAAGCATGAAAAGCATGTAGCGGAACGTTGTCCAGATGGCGTGCCACCACTCATTGCTGAACAGCACCCCGGCCAGGTTTTCGAGACCGTTCCAGCGGCTTTCCCCGATCAGGCGGTAGTCCTGAAAGAAAATCTGCGAACCGGTGATCATCGGATAATAGATCCAGAGCAGGATGGTCAACACCGCCGGCAGCATGATCAGATATCCTCCCCAGCAGCGCCGGAACTCCCATCCCCGTTTTTTACCGGAAAAAGAATCCTTCGGAGAAAAAATCTGCCAGATTTTATAGAGGACGAAACAGAAGAGGGCCAGCAGAAGGACGGCGGCTGCCATTGCCACATTCAGGCGTTTCGCTTTTTCCCCGGGGGAGACGTAGCCGATCATCCGCGAGTTCGTGCGTTCCTCGGCCGCCTTCAGAAGCTTCTCGAAAATCCGGATTCTCCTCTCGACGGCCTGCGGGGCGTTGCCTTCCGGAAGTTTTCCGTCCCGGTACAGCTGCATGGCCTCGTCCATCGGTTGCGTGAGGTAAAGATAGACCAGCTGGCAATTCTTGCCGTACGGTTCCGGCTTCCCGTTTTTCATGGCGTTGTTGAACGTTTCTTCCCATTGCCGCGGATAATATTTCAGATATTCCGTGTAGCCGAATTCCCGGAGGTAAGCCGGACTGAGAATCTTGCCGAAGCCGAAATCGACCATTTCCTTCGCATAGATTCCGCGCGCCGTTTTCGAGTTCATGAACCGGATGTATTTCCATGCGGCGTCGCGGATTTTATCCGCCGGAACATACTGTCCTTCGGAGTTGCGGCGTCCCGCGATTCCCGCGAAGATGCAGTCCAGCCGGGTGTTGATTTCGGAGACGCCCTTTCCGGAGGGACCGGCCGGGAAGGTTGTCACGCCGATGAGGGCCGGATCGATGGCGTCGCCGACATTCTTGTCTCCGAGATAAGCCTGATACATGCCGATCTTGCCGGCCATCAGCGCCTGGCGGAGCGACCTCGGGTCTGCGGTCGAAGTGCTGTAGCCGTGCTGCATGACGCCTTCCGAATCGATCCAGCGTTCCGTTTCGAGCCGCATGTAGAATTCGAGGGCTTCCGCCGCCGCCCTTGTGCCGAACGACGCCCGCCAGCGGCCGTCCTTGTCCTTTTCAACGATGTCGACCCCGCTGCTCCACAGGAACGCGATGAAGTCCCAGCTCCGTTGCAGTCCCTTGGACAGATTGATCCCGTAGCGGTTGGCCGCCGGATTCGTGATGCACTTTGCGCAGTACAGCATTTCCTCCCAGTTCCGGGGCGGTTTTTCGGGATCGAGCCCGACCTGTTTGAACAGGTCCTTGCGCCAGAAGAAAACCCGGACGGTGATGTCGCTGCCCACCATCCATACATGTTTTCCCGCCGGAAAGCCCCCGACCGCCGGGCCTTCCCGGTACATGATCGGGACGAAGATCTCCGGCAGGGTTTCAAGGAAGCGGCGGACGCTTCCGTATTCGGGATCATTCCGGATGTAGTCGTCCAGCGGATGGAGGAATCCCTGCTGGATGTAGGTGTCCGACATCCGGAAGTTCACATTGATGATGTCCGGCGCCTGGCCTCCGGCAATGGCAAGCATCAGCTGCGACTCGTTGCCGATGTTCGGAATGCTGATGCCGGAAAAGGCCGTCACTTCGATTTCCGGATACTGCTGGTGGAAGGCTTCCAGTTTTGCCCGTTCGATGACCGAATTGACGTCGGTCGCCTTCGGATCGGGCAGATTGATGACCTTCAGCGGTATTTTCATCATGCCGACGGTTTTTGCTTCGCCCGCGCCCGTTCCGGACGACAGAAGGCACAGCAGCGCAGCCAGACCTGAACGCAGCCGTGCGGAAAACCCTTTTCCTGTCATTTTTCCATCCTTGCTATTGATTGAGATCAGGAAGATTCCGGGCCGACAGCCCATTTCAGCAGGGCCCGCCCCATCGCCCGTCCGAGCGAACGCCAGCTGTCGACGCCGAACGTGAAGCCGCCGCTGTTCGCATACGGTATCTCGAAAGTGGGCGCCAAGCGGACGAATGAAAATTCGGAAGCCCACCGCGTCAGGGTCATCCCTGTTTCAAGAGTGGTCCCCTTGTTCCAGGGAGCTCCGAAGGGAAGTTCGTGTTCTGTGAAGTAGGGGACGTCCCGCTGCGGGTCCGCTTCGAGGCATCTGGAAAAACGCAGATTGGCCTTCTCGATGCGTTCGACGCCGGTCCCCACGAGGAAAACCCGGGAATCCTCTTTCCCGCATACGTACGGACAGTGCAAGTCGACGACGCAGTCGGGGCGTTCCGTTTCGATGAGCTTCATAATTGCGGCGGTTTCGGGATAGACCGGCTGCGGGCGGTAATCCCGTCCGTGGTCATGCGGGGTTCTTTCCTTTCCCTGGTCGCCGTCGATGACGCCGTCCGTGTCGACAAACGGGACGGCCGCTATTTTGAACCGGTCGAGCAGGCCGTCCTTGTCCAACGCTTCCCGGAGTATTCCCTCCAGGACATAGGTGGCGGTCATTTCGCAACAATGATGACGGCTTGTCAGGAGGAGTCTGTGCGGCGGAGCGGCTCCCGGCGTCTTCAGACGAAGCAATGTCGCGCTCCGGCCTTTGCGCGTCCGGCAGAGTTCCTCTGTCCGGAGGCACAAATCGCCGTTCGATCCGTCGAGAAACCGGTTCAGATGCGCGGGAAGATACTGCATGCTTGTGCAGAATATCACGGAGGAAGACGGACCGCCGTCATAAAAGTAGCGGAATGTACTTTTCTCCCACTCATATTGTCCGGGCGGAAGCCAGCTCCAGGACATTCCTCCGTCGAGGCTGAACGCGGGCCCCCGTTCCGTCATGGAGCATCCTTCCGAAGGAACAAAGCTCACGGTATATTCGCCCGGCTCGTCGAAGGTGAGGCGGAAGCACCAGTAAAACCAGTCTTTGCGGGTGTCGCGACAATCCTTGCGGACCCGGATTTCATGTCCCGACGTTCCTGCGGGGAATCCGCACCCGGCGGGAACATCCGTATCGAACTGAACTGTCATTTTATCTCCCGGCGCAACTGTTTTTCAGATCGGGTCATTCAATTTCAAGACTGACGGACGAGACCAGCATTTCGGCGTCCTTCAACGGCCAGAGAAAAAAGTTCACATGGGAGACCTTCCCTTTCGGAGTATCGCTGACCGGTATGCGGAACACATGTTCCTGTTCTTTTTCCGTGATCGGGATTTCGATGCGCCTGGTGCCGATCGCCTCCTTGTAGATTGCGGCCGTCTTGTCTCCAGGCATATTCTCATGGAAATTGAAGAGGATCAGGTTCGTTCCTTTGCCGGACGCCTTGAGGCGGATCACGGCCGTGTTGCCGTCTCCGGCCGGAGTCTTTACCCCGGATCGAAACAGGAGGCCGGACTTCTCTCCTCCCTGGAGCCGGAGTCCCTTGCCGGGAATCAGCTTGACGCGCGGATCGTCCTTGACCGGCGACCAGAAATTCCATTCCTTCTGGTTGAAGTAAGGCCGCTGGTAATTCTGGAAGTCGCCGTTGATTTCCCCTTTCCGCGGCCTGGAACCGCCGAGCACGGCGATTCCCATGCGGTGGAGCGTGCCCAGATAAGAAATGTCGAACAGCGGCGACCACGAGAGGTTTTCGCCTCCGGTCCGGGTGCGCATCAGGTTCATGCGGAAGTGTCCGCCTTCTCCGATTTCCTTGTCGGGGAGCAGCTTCGAGAGCGGAACGGCGAAGAGGAAACTCCAGTTTTTCCCGTCATATTTCGAGACATATTTCCCGCCGACGTCGGTTATGCTGTTGCTTACGATGCCGTTGACTTCGCGGTGACGGTAGTTGTTAAACGTTCCGTGAGGGCTCATGACCAGATGGTTGTACGGGAATTCGCCGGCTTTTTGTGCAAGGAATATTTCCACATTGTTCTTCCATTCGTCCTTGTCTTTGGTTTTCTCTTCGGCCGGGTTTTCCTCCTTCATGGAGATGTAGAGGTATTGGAAGTCATGGACAAGCCGGAACGTGACCTTGGTCGCGTCGTCCTTGCCGAAGACTGTTTTCATCGCGGGAATTTCCACCGCGCGGGAGAAGTCGGCCTTCGACGGATCGCCGTCCGCCGCGCGAGTCATCGGAACCACCACGCGCGGAACGGGGTGAAGCAGCGCCGACCTGGAGTTTTCGTAATCCTTGCGCCCGGCGACCATCTGGGAATGGATCGTGGTTCCGAGGAACTCCACGCGGGCTTTTTCCATCGGCGTTGCCGCCAGTTTCTGCGCTTCCTTGAAAAGCTTGTCCAGCTTTGCGACGCGTTCGGCCGTGCCGATCCCCCAGTTCACCTCGTAGGTATGCGTCCAGATGTTGAGAACGCCGGTGTATCTGTTCAGCACCTGTTTGGGATAGTTGTCCTTGTTCCAGAAAGCGCTCTCGACTTCCTTCCAGTATTCGCGCATCGGTTCCGCCGCCGCTCCGAAAAAGTTTTTGTAGAAATCGTTCAATTCTTTCCCGGCCGGGAAATTCCTGTCATAGCAGAGGTTCAGCGCAAGATAGGTTTCAAGATAGTTGTAATCGATGAAGTTCTCGATGAACATGCCCTGGACTCCGTCCTTGATGAACATCTTGATGATCGGGATGACCGCGTTCGGATAAAAACCCGGAAAGAATTTTTTGGGGTAATTGTTCTGAAGCATGTCCCAGTAGGGGCTGAGCATATAGAGCCAGAGCGTCACGGGGCGGTCGTCCGCCTTTTTGCGCCAGTAATTGTAGATTTCCATGTGCCGGTTGCGGATCACGGGCAGATACCAGGTGTTGATCCCGAACATCAGTTGGAGCGACATGTTTTTCTCGAGCGGGACATCCTGCATCGGGCACTGATAGACACCGGCCGCGATCGAGATGTCCGGGTACTGTTTCGCCACTTCGCGACAGAGCGCATTGATGAACTGGAAATAGATCCATGTCCAGGAATCGGCGCCGGTGACTCCCGGAGGAACCAGTTTCCGGCAGTTTTCGCATTTGCAATAGTCATTGTTGTCCTCGCCCAGCATCGGATAGGTGTAGGGAAGTCCTTTGATCTTTTTCGCATGCTGTATCGCCGTCCACGGGATCACCTCGCCGCGCGCCGTCCGGACCGCCTGGTCCGCCAGGATTTTGACCGTATCCGGGTGCGTGTAACAGAGATTCGGCGGAAGGTCCGGATCGTTTGGAAAAACATAGGGCATGCTTCCGACGGACCGGCCCTCGTATCCCTTCGCGAACAATTCGGGGCGCTCCTTGATGAACACATCGGCGGCGGGCTTGCTCACCGTTGATTTTTTCCAGTAACGGAAATACATTCCGTGCGTGTTGTGGGAAGCCTGGCCGTAAAGGGTGGCCATGCGCCAGCGGAAACGCAGCAGTTCAAGGTCGCGCGGCGAAGAAAAGGGTTTGATGCGCCACGGGTACGCAAGAGTGGCGAAGCGTATCCCCTCCACGGAAGGTTTCCTTCGTATGTTCAATGGCTCGACGATCAGCGTTTTTCCCGGCTCGAAGCATGTTCCGATGTCTCCCGGAAAGTAAAACCGGACGCCGCAGCATTTTTCCAGAAAGTCGTAGGCTGCGTAAAGCGTGGAATGGAGAGCCATTTCCGTTCTCGGGAAAGAATGCTGATTGTCATATATTATTTTTCCGAAGTCCGGCATGTCGTTTCCGATCAGGACGAGCGCGTCCGGGAAAAATTTCACCTCGTATTCTTCTCCGCTGTAGCCGGCTGTCTTCATGCCGCGGCGGATCGTTTCCGCGCTTTCCCCGACATATACGGGAAATGTCCCGGGCGCGGGCGCGTCCTTCACGATCGGGAGGACGGCTCCGGTGATCAATTTGACCACATGCTGAAGCTCGAACGCGGCAAGCTGTGCGGCTTTGACCGGTTTTTCCGCGATCACGATGGACGCTTTCGGCACGCCGTTTTCAACAAGAGTGACGGGTGCGGCGTGAATTGCGGCGATGCCGCAGAGAAAAAGGATTGCAAGCAGTTTTTTCATGATAAACCTTTATGATCAATTTCAGAAATTGCTTCAGTATGCAAAATTGCTGTTCCACGGAAGCGTCGCCGCGCTTTTTCTCAGGTCCTGCGGAATCATTTTTCCCACATTGCCGCCGGCAAAAAGAAGGTTGACCTGATTGGAGTGGCGCGGATCGAGGATCCGGCTGTCGAAGGTGCCATAATAATTTTCCCAGAAGTTCAGAGCCCATCCCAGACATTGCGAAAGATTCCTGCATCCGTTGTCGGCGGTGATCATGTGCTTGGACGGAGATTTGACTTCCGCCAGTTTGTGTCCGTAAAAATCCAGGTTGTAACCGTATGACATGCACCGGAAATCATCGGTGGAAACGTGCCGTGCAAGGGTACAATTGACACGGTGTTTTTCAGTTGGACACAGAAAGATCTTCGTATCTTTGTGGGAACGGTAGCCATAGCCGTTCGAAACGCTTCCGGGTTTGAGATAATCGGAAAGTTTGCACGCCCAGGTCCGGTCTTGGGGATATGCCATCCACGAATAAGGATAGAACTCCTTATTGTCGCCGGTATAAAGGGCGAAGGCCGTTCCGATCTGCTTGAGCTTGTTTGTACAGGACGTGGTTCTTGCCGCATCCCTGGCCTTATTGAGAGCCGGCAGCAGCATCGCCGCCAGGATCGCGATGATCGCAATCACAATGAGAAGCTCAATGAGTGTGAATGCTCCCAATGGAATTTCCGAACGGACCTGTTTCCTTCCCGACATTTCAAGACCTCCTTCTTTGAATATTTTTATGTTCAATACCGCGACTCCCGAAACATGCTCCGGTTTCGCCGTATCCGGAATTCATTGTGAAACTCCCCGCCCGCAATCCTCTTTTGCGGATATGATTTCAATTTGTCAGCGTTGTGCGGCATACCCGTTCCCTTCTCCCGGCGGATGGTTTCTGCGGACCTTGCCGGAAATTTTTTCCAGCACCGCGTTCCGGGCCTGCGCCGGTTCGGCGCAGGATTCGCGGTCGATGCGCGGAGGTCTGATTCTTTTGTGGATGACCGGCAAAGACGGATTGGCGATCCGGTTCAGGATATGGCCGACAAGTTCCACCCCGAAATCTTCCACCCGCATGTCGTAGGTCGTGAGCGGGGGAAACGCATAGCGCGCATTCTTGATGTTGTAGGCGCCGATGACGGAAAAATCGCCGGGGATGGTAAAGCCCGATTCATGCAGCGTGTTTACAAGGGAAATTGCGGCGGTGTCGTTGTAGGCCACGACGGCAGAGGGGCGTTCTTTCGCGGCAATGAGCTTCCCGGCGGCTTCGTATCCTGTTTCCGGGATGCCCCAGCCTTCCGTCAGCCATTCGGGACGCGTTTCCATACCCAGCCGGTCGATGCTCTCCAGAAAGGCGTTGAAACGGTAATGGCTCTTCGCTCCGGCATAGCCGATCTTCCGGTGTCCGAGCTTCTTCAAATACCGCACGGCGTCCAGCGCCGTCGATTCGATGTCGATCACGATTCCGTCACTGTTTTTCGGGATCGTGAAACAGCCGGCATGGGAAACGAAAAGAGTCGGGACCCGCGGAATTCCGAAGGTGTCCGGTTCACCGTAGGCGATAAGACCGTCCACCCCCTGCGCAAGCATCCGGGTCACGAGGGGACGCACCGTTTTGTCTTCCTCCCACATGGAAAAGGCGAAAAGGGCATGATATCCGTTGTTCGTGAACGCCCAGAGCATGGAGTGCATGAGTTCGGAAAAATAGTCGTCCATCGATCCGGGAAAAATCACTCCGATCAGTTTGCTGGATTTGGTCCGGAGCGAACGGGCGGCCCGGTTCGGCATATAGTTCATTTCGGCGGCGATCCGGCGTATTTCTTCGCGCTTTTTCGGGGAAAGATGTCCCGTATTTTCATCATTCAGGGCCATTGAGACCGCCTGAAACGAGACCTGCGCTTTCTTTGCAATGTCTTTCAGCGTCATTTTTGTTTCCGCTTCATTTTGTTTTCCGCTTGAAGGTTCTATTTCATCCCTCCGGCAAACGCATTTAAAACTGCATTTGAAAAGCCATGCGTTTCCATGTAGGTTGAAGGTTCTACCCACTAATATAATGTCATGTCATCAAATGTCAAGGAGAATCTGAAAAAAAATTAATCCGTCCCGCGATCCTTTGTATCACCCTCATTTTCCGGGGATTGGAACCGGATGCCGGGAGAAGGAATGGCGTCAAAAAGACCTCTTTCCGTCCGGGTGCATCGCCGAAACCGGGACAAACGGATCAAGCCTGGTTTTCCAGAAAACGGATGGCTTCGGGGAGTTCGCGGAAATGATAGATGATGTAGTCCGCCTCGGCGCCCATGCTCCGCTGTTCCCCCTGATTGGACTGGAAGAACACCGTCCGCATGCCGAATTCGTGCGCCCCGAACACATCGCGGTACATGTCGTTGCCGATGAAAAGGGTTTCGGAGGGGGACAGCCCCATTTTCGCCAGCGCAAGCTCGAAGATGCGGGCATCCGGTTTCCGGTAGCCCAGATCGCTCGAAACGATCACCGTCTCGAAGAAACCCGCCAGTCCGACTGCGCGAAGTTCGGGGAAGGCCCACAGGCTCTGCCCGTCGGAAACCGCCCCCATCCGGTACTGCGGACGCAGCGATGCCAGCACCGTTTCCACGTCGGGATACAGTTCCAGCTTGAAGCGGGAGGCCGCGCGGAACACCTCCGCCAGCATCCGGGGAAGCATCCCCTGTTTTTCCCGAGGCAGCGAACGGGTGAAGCCGGAGGCATGGATTTCCACCATTTCGCGGAAAATGGCGACAACGTCGATTTCCGGGTATTTCTCCGGACTTTCCCGCCGCTGGCGTTTGTTGAGTTCAAAAAAGAATTGCCGGATTTCGTCCGGTTCCAGCGCGATCCCCTGATAGTCCAGCAGGTTGCTCAGAACCCGGTAGGTATTGTCGTCGTATTCATTCGTCAGGATGTCCACCAGCGTTCCGTTGATGTCGAAAATCAGTCCTTGAAATTTCATGACCACCTCCTCAGGCATTGTCTGGCTTCATGGACCAGACGCCGTTTATATTCGCCGGTCAGCCAGGGATTCCGCGCGATGCGCAGAAGCGTGATCCCCATGTAAAAGGGCACCCGTCCCGTGATGGACCGGAACGTCTGTTCCCGGTCGGGAAAATGGCACGAGTACTCCCACAGGAAATGACCGATGAACGGCTCCGCCAGATATTTGTTTCCGGTTTCGAGCAGGAAAAAATGCTGGAGTTCGGCGGCGATCCGTCCCGCGTCGTAAACCCGGTCCGCCCATTGCACGCGTTCGAGGTCGAACGACATGACGCTCAGCTCGTTGCCGAACAGGAAGTTTTCCGGTGTGGCGTCGCCATGCACGAGCACCTGGCGGTCTTCCCACATTTTCGGCTGTTCTTTCCAACGGTCCCGGAGCCAGTGGAATTCGTGCGATTCCTTTCCATTGAGCGTCTGTCCTTCGATCAACTGTCCGACCAGGCCGTCCATATACCGTCCGGCCTCGTGGAAATCCACGCGGGAATCCTTTGCCGTACGGTTGTGAAAAGAAGCCAGGAAATACGCCAGCGCCGTCAGCTTGTAAAACAGCAGTCCGTCGTCATGATTCCGGATGGCGCGGGAAATGAGGCTGCTCAGCAGCTCTCCGTCGCAGTATTCGACCACCAGCAGCTGATTCAGCGATGCGTTGCAGCCCAGCGGACGCGCAATATAGTGCGGATAGCCGGTGAACCCGCGGTCACGCATCATCAGAAGATTGCGGCACTCCCGCGACAGGCGCCGGGCGGCGACTTCGGGGTCGGGTTCCTGCGGCGACAGGAAGAATTTCCCGATCACCTTGGCTCCCGTGTGCTTCTCCTCATACAGGTAGACGGCATTGGAACCGTTCAGTTTGAAGACCCGATACGTGACGGAATCCCGGAAGCCGGTGAGCTGCGGCTGGATATCGTATTGAAGGTAACCATGCAAAGGATCATTTTTCGGCAGATGCCCCAAATATTGTTTTCCCATGATCGATTCTTTTCCAATCTAAACATTTTGCAAACAGAATTCTGACATTACGGAACTTATCCCGTTCCCGGAAAAATGCAAACGCGCAAACTCCCGATTTTCTCTGAATTTCCGGTGCGGAAGGAAAGAAGCGGAGGAGGGGAGCCTTTCCGCAGAAGGCCCGTCGGTTAACGGATTCGGCTGATCAGGAGTTTATCGATCCGGTTCAGGTCCATGTCCACGACTTCAAAACGCCAGCCGTTCCAGTCGACGCGGTCTGCTGTTTTCGGGATGCGTCCCAGGGCGTGCATGATGAATCCGCTGATGGTGTTGAATGCGTTTTCCGATTCGCCCGGGAGCCGGCCCGGCAGCGCAAGGACAGCTTTGATCCTTTCGATCGAAACATCTCCGTCAACCAGCAGGGAATTGTCCTCGCGGACAATGATGCTCTGTTCGGCCGGATCGGCGGCGGAGGAAAAATCCCCGACGATCGAGGCCAGTACATCCGACAAGGTCACCAGCCCCTGCAATCCGCCGTATTCGTCCACGACCAGCGCGCACTGCCGCTCCCTCTGCCGGAAAATCTCCAGCAGGCTGGCGGCCGTGGCGTTTTCCGGCACATAGAGAGGCGGCTGCAACAGTTTTTCAATCTCCAGGGATTCTCCGCGCAGCACGGTTTTCAGCACATCGCAGGTATTCAGGATGCCCGCGATGTTTTCGAGTCCGCCGCGGCATACCACGATGCGGGAAAACGGACTGTTCTCCAGACGTCCGCGTATTTCCGCCGCGGAAGCCTTCAGGTCCAGCGAATATAGATTGCTGCGGTGGGTCATGATCGTTCCGATCCGCTGTTCCGCCAGTTGAAGGACGTTGGAAACGATCACCTCTTCCTTTTCGTGGAACACCCCGGCCTCGGCGCCCTGGTTCATCAAAACATTGATTTCTTCCCCCGTCACAGGCGGCTCTTCGGCTCGCGGCCTCCCCGTTATTCGCAGGAGAATCCGGGAAGAGGCGGA
>MWCA01000035.1 GCA_002069785.1 Lentisphaerae bacterium ADurb.Bin242
AGGCGGACGCGACGGACATCGGGGAAGAGAGTCCATTCAGGTGGTGGGCCCATGCGTTTTCCAAACAATGCCGGGATTTTCTCGATGAACTTGCACAGTTCACTCCCTGGACGGAACTTCCGTCCTGTCGGAATCTCTGCGACGATTTTCCGGAGCTTGACGAAATTCCGACCTTACGCAAACTGGCCGTGCTGGAGGCGAAACTCGTTCCCCTCCTCTTGCACCGGCCCGGCACGACCGCCGCGGCAGGGGAACAGGGAGGGCTGAGCGAGCTCCAGCTTCTTGTGACGAATGCCAGCCGGTATGCCCGGGAAAGAATTGCGGTCGTCAAGGGGCTTGCCCTGCAATGCGAAGCGCTCTCCAGGATGAATTATGAATTTTTGTATGACAAGTCGCGTCATCTCCTCTCCATCGGATACAATGTCGACAAACTGCGGATGGATTCCGGTTACTACGATTTGCTGGCTTCGGAAGCCCGGTTTTCCACCTTCGTCGCCATTGCACAGGGACAGTTGCCGCAAGAGAGCTGGTTTGCCATGAGCCGCCTGCTTACGATCGTCGGCGGAGAACCGGTTCTTCTTTCCTGGAGCGGATCGATGTTCGAATATCTGATGCCTCTTCTTGTGATGCCCGGCTATGAACATACCTTGATCGACAACACCTGCCGGACCGCCGTGGACAGGCAGATCGAATACGGGAAAAGCCGCCGGGTCCCCTGGGGGATTTCCGAATGCGGATATAATGCGATCGATGCGCACTTGAATTATCAATACCGGGCATTCGGCGTGCCGGGGCTGGGACTCAAGCGCGGGCTTGCCGATGATCTGGTGATCGCGCCGTATGCGTCGATGCTGGCGCTGATGCTGGCGCCGGAAGAGGCGTGCCATAATCTCGCGCGGCTTGCAAGCGAGGGGCTGGAAGGCCGATACGGGTTTTACGAGGCGATCGACTATACGCCGTCGCATCTTCCGCGCGGCCAGTCGAACGCCGTGGTCAAATCCTTCATGGCCCATCACCAGGGCATGAGTCTCCTGGCTTTGGAAAGTCTCCTCCTGAACCGCCCGATGCAGAAACGGTTCGAGTCGGATCCTTCCTTCCGGGCGGCCATATTGCTGCTCCAGGAACGAATCCCCAAAGCGACCGCGTTTTATGCGTATACGACGGAAATCCCCGAGTATCATCCGGCGGCCGGCGTTCCGGAAACGCCGATCCGTTTTTTCGACAGTCCCGACACTCCGAATCCCGAAGTGCATCTTCTTTCGAACGGCAAATACAACGTGATGATTACGAATGCCGGCGGAGGATACAGCCACTGGAACAACCTCGCCGTCACGCGCTGGAGCGAGGACAGCGTCCGCGATGACAAGGGCATGTTCTGTTACATCCGCGACACGGACAGCGGAGAGGTCTGGTCAGCCGCATATCAGCCGATGCTCAAACAATCCAGCCTCATGGAGACAATCTTCTCCGAAGGACGGGCCGAATTCCGCCGACGGGACTATGATTATGAAACCCATATGGAAATTGCCGTTTCGCCGGAAGACGACATCGAACTGCGCCGGGTCCGGATCACAAACCGGGCGCGCATTCCCCGAACCATCGATGTCACCACTTATGCGGAAGTCGTTCTGGCGCCTCCCGCCGCGGACGCGCTTCATCCCGCGTTCAGCAATCTTTTTGTTCAGACGGAAATCATTCGCCGGCAAAGCGCGATCCTCTGTACCCGTCGTCCGCGCGCACAGAATGAACGCGAGCCGTGGATGTTTCATTTGATGGCCGTCCACGGAGGAGAACCCGGCGAAGTTTCCTATGAGACGGACCGCATGAAGTTTATCGGCCGCGGCAACACGGTTTCCAATCCCCGGGCAATTCTCGGCGACGATGAGGGGTATCCGGGAAAACTTCAGGGGAGCGAGGGTTCCGTGCTGGATCCGATTGTCGCCATTCGCTGCCGGATTACCCTGAATCCGAGGAAAACGACGACCATTGATCTGGTCACGGGCGTGGGGACAACCCGCGAGGCGGCCCTGGGGCTGGTTGGAAAATATCAGGACAGACATATTGCGGACCGTGTTTTCGATCTGGCGTGGACGCATGGACAGGTGCTTTTGCACCAGCTCAACGCCTCCGAATCCGATGCGCAGCTCTATGCCCGTCTTGCCGGTTCGATCGTTTATGCGAACAATTCGCTGAGGGCGCCGCCGGACGTTATCCTCAAAAACCGCCGCGGACAGTCCGGACTCTGGGGATATGCCATTTCCGGAGATTTGCCGGTTGTTCTGCTGCAGATTGAAAATCCCGACAACATCGAGCTGGCGCGCCAGCTGATCCAGGCCCACGCATACTGGCGTCTGAAAGGATTGCCCGTCGATCTGGTCATCTGGAACGAAGATCACGCCGGATACCGGCAGCTCCTTCACGACCAGATCAACGGACTCATTGCTTCCGGCCTCGAAACCAATGTGGCCGACCGTCCCGGCGGCATTTTCCTGCGGCCTGGCGCCCAGATAGCGGAGGATGACCGCATCCTGATTCAGACGGTTGCCCGCGCGATCCTCTCCGACCGGCGCGGCACGCTGGCGGAACAGCTTCAAAGCCGCATCATGGCGAAGATAACCGTCCCGCTCCTGGACCCGGCTCTTCCCCCGGATCCGGTGTTGCCGCCGGTTGCTCCGCTGCCTCGCACCGATCTGACTTTCTACAACGGCCTGGGCGGATTTACGTGGGATGGCCGCGAGTATGTCATTACCACGGCGCCCGGATATCTGACTCCGGCGCCGTGGATCAACGTGCTGGCCAACCCGTCCTTCGGCACCGTTGTCTCGGAAAGCGGTTCCGCTTGGACCTGGAGCGATAATGCCCATGAGTTCCGGCTTACCCCCTGGAAAAACGATCCCGTGTGCGATTCCGGCGGAGAGGCATTTTACCTCCGGGACGAGGAAACCGGCGAATTCTGGTCGCCCGCGCCGTTGCCTTGCCGCGGCCCCACGCCTTATGTCGCCCGGCACGGATTCGGATACAGCGTCTTCGAACACACCGAGCATGGAATCCGTTCCGAACTGTGGGTCTATGTGGCCCTCGACGCCGCAGTCAAGTTCACGGTCATCAAAATATACAACGAATCGGACCGGACACGCCGTCTCTCCGCGACGGGATATGTCGAATGGGTGCTGGGAGACCTGCGTTCTAAAACCGCCATGCATGTGATCACCGAAATCGACCAGAACACCGGCGCCCTTTTTGCACGCAATCCATACAACACGGAGTTCTATAAGCGGACCGCGTTTTTCGACGTGGACGACATGTCCCGCACCGTAACGGGCGACCGGAGCGAATTCCTGGGACGCAACGGCACGCTGCGCTCTCCTTCCGCCATGATGCATACGCGGCTCTCCGGAAAAGTGGGAACCGCCCTCGATCCCTGCGCCGCCATCCAGGTGAATTTCGAACTGGCGCCCGGACAGGGGCGCGAGATCGTTTTCAGGCTGGGGGCGGGATTGAATACGGCCGATGCCGGAAATCTGGTCAATCGTTTCCGGGGCTCCACCGCCCCGTATGCGGCGCTGGATGCGGTGTGGCAGCACTGGACGCACACCCTGGGTGCAATCAATGTGGAAACTTCCGACAAATCCTTGAACCTGCTGGCCAACGGGTGGCTGCTGTATCAAACACTGGCCTGCCGCCTTTGGGCGCGAAATGCGGAATATCAGCCGGGAGGCGCCTTCGGGTTCCGCGATCAGCTTCAGGATGTGCTGGCGCTCATTCACGCAAGACCGGAGCTTGTGCGGGAACATCTGCTCCGCTGCGCGGCCCGTCAATTTCCGGAGGGAGACGTTCAGCACTGGTGGCATCCGCCCCTCGGCAGAGGGGTCCGCACTCATTGTTCCGACGATTATCTGTGGCTTCCGTTTGCTGTATGCCGCTACGTCCTGTCCACCGGCGACACCGGGGTCCTGGGTGAACCCGTTCCCTTCCTCAAAGGGCGTCCGGTCAAGCCGGAAGAGGATTCCTATTATGATCTTCCCGCCTGTTCTGAAGAAACGTCGAGCCTTTACGATCACTGTGTGCGAAGCATCCTGAACGGCCTGAAATTCGGAGATCACGGCCTGCCGCTCATCGGTTCCGGCGATTGGAACGACGGTATGAATCTGGTGGGAGAACACGGCAAAGGCGAAAGCGTATGGCTTGGATTTTTCCTGTATGATGTGCTTATGCGCTTTACCGGGATTGCGCGCAGACAAGGGGACGCGTCATTCAGCAAACGCTGCGCGAGTGAAGCGGAAAAACTCCGGCGCAATATCGAGAAAAACGGCTGGGACGGAAAATGGTACCGCCGTGCCTATTTCGATGACGGCTCCCCCCTCGGATCGTTCACGAATCCGGAATGCCGGATCGATTCGATTGCCCAAAGCTGGTCTGTGATTTCGGGCGCCGGGAACCAGGAGCGCTCACAGACGGCCATGAATTCGCTGTATGAACACCTGGTTTCCCCGAAGGACAGGCTGGTCCGGCTTCTGACTCCGCCTTTTGACAAATCCGTCCTGAATCCGGGCTATATCAAAGGATATGTTCCCGGAATCCGGGAAAACGGCGGACAGTATACGCACGCCGCCATCTGGGCGGCGATGGCTTTTGCGCTTCAAGGGGACACCCGGTGCGCCTGGGAGCTCTTTACCATGATCAATCCGGCCAATCATGCCAGGACGCCGGCGGAAGCCGCCGTCTATAAAGTGGAACCGTATGTCGTTGCGGCCGATGTCTATGCGGGACAGCCGCATATCGGACGTGGCGGGTGGACATGGTACACAGGGTCGGCCGCCTGGATGTACCGGTTGATTGTGGAGTCCTTGCTGGGCCTCCATCTTGAAGTCGATAAACTGCGCTTTGCTCCGTGTATTCCTGCGGACTGGGACAGCTTCAAATTGCATTATCGATACCGGGAGACGGTTTATCACATCACGGTAATGCAAATACCGGCTGAAAACAGGGAAATGTCCGTAAGTGTGGACGGCGTGGAGCAGCCGGATCAGGCAATCCCCCTTATGAATGACCATAAAGAACACTGGGCCGAAGTGAAAATCCGGCAACCGGTAAAAAAATGAAAATGGACGGTCCATAACCAAAATCGGCCGGAGACCATCAGCCTTCAGGCGTACGACATCATGATGCGTTCCAACGCAGCCCAGTCAACAGGACGCGAACTCAGCGCGCCATTCCCGCAAACGGGGAAGCGTGACTCATAGGGCTTTTCTGAAGATTCGAAAATCACCCCGATTGGAATCTGATCCCCCCACGCCTCCGCCGTGTCCATTGCCTTGTGCCAGTCATGCGTGTCATAGTCGTCCGGCAACGGCTTGCAACGGGCTTTATACCATTTGAAGGTATTGACTTTGTTGAAGGAGATGCAGGGTTGCAGGATGTCCACCAAAGCAAAACCTTCGTGTTGAATGGCCCGTCTGATGATGTCGGCGAGATGCTCTTTCATTCCGGAAAAGCCGCGGGCGACAAAACCGGCCTTCATCGCCACGGCAACGGCAAGCGGGTTGAAGGCGGCCGCCTGAACGCCATTCGGCTGCGCCTTGGTTGTGAAGCCCGGGTCCGAAGTCGGGCTTGCCTGCCCCTTGGTGAGACCGTAAACCTGGTTGTTGTGGACCAGTACAGTCACATTGATATTCCTCCGTATTGCCGCCAGGAAATGATTTCCGCCTTCGCCATACATGCAGCCGTCGCCGCTTTCGGCAATGACTTTCAACGTCGGATTGGCAAGCCGCGCGCCGGTGGCCACCGGCAAAGACCGTCCGTGAAGGCCGTTGAAGACGTTGGCATTCAGGTAATGCGGCGTCTTTGCGGCCTGCCCGATACCGGATACCAGAAGGACTTGGTGTGGAGCAAGACCGGAGTCCAGCAATGCCTGTTTGAGCGCCGGAAGAATCCCGAAGTTTCCACAGCCCGGACACCATGCCGTCTCGAAATTTCCATATTGGTCGAGGGTCAATGTGTTATCACTCATGATGAAGTTCCTCCATGATGTAATCGGGAGTGATCGGCAATCCGTCGTAACGGGATATCAGCCGGTGAACGACAAACCCGGTTTCTCTGCGGATGAGACGCGAAAACTGCCCCGAGGCGTTTCCTTCCACGCACACCACCCGGCGGGCGCCCTGCAATCGTTCAAGAAACTGTACGGGAGCCAGAGGCCATACCTGGGAGAAATGCAAAGTGCCGATGCTCTTTCCACCGGCGCGCATCCGGTTTGCCGCCTCCTTGACGGCCCCTTTCAAAGAGCCCCAGTTCAACAGCAGCAGTTCGGGGGCGTCTTCCCCGGAATATTCCGGCGGAACGATGTTGTCTATGAGAATTTTTGATTTTCTCAGCCTCTTCTCCACCATCTTTGCCCGCAACGCCAGGTCCTCGGTGATATGCCCGGCTTCATCATGTTCGTCGCTGTCGGCGACAACCAGCTCCGGTCCGGCGCCCGGAATACGTCGCGGAGAAACACCCGAACCGGTGATTGCGTAACGCTGATAATATCCCGCCGCCTCTTCCTGCGGAGGCGCCTGTGGGACTGCGACGTTATTGAGTTTGAACGGCAGGACATCCCGATACGAATCGGCGAGGAACTGATCGGTCAGCAGGAACACCGGCCCCTGGCTTGCCTCCGCTAAAGCGAAGGTGCGGGACATGAGTTCAAAACACTCTTCAATGGACCCCGGCGCAAAGATTGCACGCGGGAACTCGCCGTGCCCGGCATGCAAGACGAACTCCAGGTCCGCTTGCTCCGTCCGTGTCGGAAGTCCCGTCGCCGGTCCGGGGCGCTGCGCCACGACAATTACGACCGGCACTTCGGTCATGCCGGCTAAACTGACGCCTTCCGTCATGAGCGCAAACCCTCCGCCTGACGTGGCGGTCATGCTGCGGCTCCCTGAAAAAGAAGCTCCGATGGCCATGTTCAGGGCGGCTATCTCATCTTCAGCCTGTTCGACGATCAGCCCCATTTCCTCCGCGTGTTTCGCCAGATTCAACAGGATGGAGGTTGCGGGCGACATCGGATAAAATGCGCAGAATTTCACTCCGCCCGCCAGTGCGCCGAGCGCCAATGCCTCATTTCCATTCATCATGAGCCGCACGCCATCGGCTGCGTTCGCCGGCGCCGGTGTCAATGCGGGTGCGTTGGAAGTTTCCGCCCATGTATACGCGGAGTCGATCGCGGCTTGATTCGCTTCGGAAACGCTTGCGTCTTTATTCCCGAAGTATGCGGCGACCGCTTCTTTGACGATGGACTTGTCCAGTTTGAAAAGCGCTGCCGCAACGCCCAGCGCAACGACATTCTCATATCGGGGTTCGGAGAGGTTTTTGAATGGCACGCGGACACAAGGCACTTCGCCTATGGAGAGGGATTCGTCGATGATGATCATGCCGCCGTCGGGAACCATTTCTTCCCGGTGAAGGTGAACGGTATCGGCATCGAGCGCCACCAGCACATGGATGGCTTCCGCGGGCGCGTCTGCGGGCTCAACGCCGAAGCGAATCGAAAATGTGTTGTGCCCGCCGCGGATGCGTGACATGTACCGCTGCGTTACATGAATGTGGTAGCCGCTTCTGACGAGACAACGGGCAAGAAGTTCCCCCAATGTAACGAGACCCTGCCCGGCCTCTCCGCCTATTACGACCTGAAGCATAGTTGAGTCCATATCACGACCTGCTTTCTTTAGTTAAAGCGATGAACCGGCCGGCGCAAAAGCGTTTGACGGCATGTTCCTGCAATGTCACATATGAAATCTGTATTGTCGTTTCCGCGCATGACAGGTTTTGGATTCCCTTGAAAAACGGATCGCACTTTTCGTGATTGAATCAACGGACAGGTAAGATGATGCCCCCTTTCCATCCCAATCCGTCAATGAAAATAAAATAGCATGGAAGAATATTTATTTCAAGTTACATTGGCATGAATTTCATCTTGAATCAAAATCTTATCGAAGGAGCGTTTATTTTTGCCCCGGTAGTTTTTATCGTCCCATGTGATGTTGACGTGGTTTACCGGCTTACCTGTGTCATTGTAACCCCGGATCGCGTCGTTATCCTTGATTGTTTCGGGGAAAACACATCCGGAAAGAAGAAACAGGACTCCAAGCACGGCAGGACAATGGAAAACAGGCGGATCAAAAATATTTTATATATCCCCTTTCATCTCGAAGCAATCCTGGCTGATAAATGCGGAATCATTATGACAATATAGCTTCCAATCATAATGAAATCAATCGGCGCGAGCAGCAACAAATCGATCCGATTGTTTTATCGTGAACCCGGAATTCCGGTTCGGAACGCTGAAAAAACCTTTGTCTCCTGTCATTTCTGAAATTCTCCCGGCGTGACGCCGGTCATTTTTTTGAAGGTCCTCATGAAATAAAACAGGTTGTTGAATCCGGTCAGGGCCGCCGTTTCCTTGATGCTTACGCCGCGTGAAAGATATTCTTTGGCAAGGGAAATCCGCCGCATGATCACGTATTCGACAGGGGTCCGTCCCGTTGCCGCCTTGAACAACCGGCGAAAGTGCATTTCGCATACCCCGGCGGCGGTCGCAAGGCCGGTGACGGATATTTCCTGTTCCGGATTCCGGTCAATGAGGTTTCGGATTTTTTCCACGGCTTTTTCCGTCGGGGAACGGGGGCCGCCGCCGGCTTTGTCCGCCAGCGCGGCGATCATTCGGAGCAAAATGATTTTGCGTTCCAGCGCCGACGCGGCATCTTCCGCCGCAATCAGAGACTTCAGCCGGGAATACGCTTCCGTCACCAGGGCGGAACTTTGCCGGATGACCGGATTCCTGCGGTTCAGGAACCCCAGTTCTTCCAGCCGGGCCGCTTCCGCGCCGCCCCAGACGATCCATTGCTGTCCCCATTGATCGACGGGCTGGTAAAAGTGGGCGATATCGGGAAATACCACCATGACGTCGCCGTTCTCGACTTCGATCCGGCCGTTTTCCTCGCTGTAGTAATACCCTTGTCCGGCGGTGCAGCAGACCGCCGCATAGAGCCCGAGTATCCGCAATTTCGGCGCGGTGTTCTTCTGTTCCGCTGCCATCCCGATCCGGTCAACCCACAGTTCAAGTTTCTTTTCCGCCGTCCAGGGAATGCGGAATTTTTCCGAGCGGATTGTTTCGTGTTTTTTCATGTTCTATTTGTGCATATCAATGAATGATTTGTTCCTGATAAGATACTTGCATCCTGCGATAAAATCAAATATTATTATAATGCGAAAAGATTTTTTCATGCTTGAATAATTCATAAGGAGATTCGTGATGAATGATCGTGAAAGACACCTGGCCGTACTTCTTTTTGAACAGCCGGACCGGATTCCTCTGGCGCCGGGATACGGCCGGAAATCCACCCGGGAAAGATGGCGCCGGGAAGGCTTGCCCGGAGAGATTGCCCCGGACGCGATCAACGAATACGCCTACCGTCTGGCGGGCGGAACGCTGCCGAAGGAACCCGGCGGTCCCGGCTTTTGCATCCGGGAACAGATGATCCCGGAATTCGAAGAAAAGATACTGGAGGAAAAAAAGGAGTCCCGGATCGTTCAGGACTGGAAAGGGAATATCTGCGAAATCGGCAGTGAGTTTGATCCGTCGTATCTTCGCAATGCCCTGGATTTCGTGACCCGCCGCTGGATCAAATGCCCGGTGGAGAATCGCGAGGACTGGAAGGCGATGCAGAAGCGCTACGATCCGGACGATCCGGCCCGTTTGCCGGAAAAACCGGAGCTTCTGGGAAGGCAGTTGGAACAGCGGAAACATTTTATCGGTCTGCATTTTTCCGGTCCCTTCTGGCAGCTGCGGGAATGGTGCGGGTTCGAGAGATTGAGCATGATGTTCTACGATGAGCCGGAACTGGTCCGGGAAATGGTGGATTTCTGGCGAGACCATGTCTCGCGTCTCATGAAGATCGCGTTCACTTATTGCCGTCCGGACATGGTCCATATTTCGGAGGATATGGCCTACAAGGCGCATTCGATGCTGTCGCCGGAAATGTGCCGTGAATTCCTGCTGCCGTGCTGGAAGGCCTGGGGTGAAATCATCCGCGGGGCGGGAGTCCCGGTTTACGCGGTCGATTCCGACGGCTATATCGGCGAACTGATCCCGATCTGGATGGAAGCCGGCATCAATGCCTGCGATCCCGTCGAGGTCGCGGCAGGCAATGACATTGCGGTCTTCCGGCGGCGGTTCGGACGGAACATGGCCTACCGCGGCGGCGTCGATAAACGGGAAATGGCCAAGGGCGGCATTCATATCGAACGGGAAATAAAACGTTTGCAGCCGGTAATCGATGATGGCGGTTATATTCCCGGCTGCGATCATGGGGTCCCGTCGGATGTTTCCTGGCCCGATTATGTTCACTATGTGAAGTTATTGGCCCGGGCCACCGGCTGGCTCTGAATCGGATGAGGCTTCTTCCGTCTTCAGGGCTCCTTCAGCGGATTCGTTCTTTCCATTGTTTTTCGGAACCGGCATAGAGAAGACGGCAGCGGCCTTTTCCCACCTGAATTTCAAATTCCGGTTTTTCCGGCGTGACGGAGCCGATTTTCTGCTGCGTGTCGCAATCGAAAATATCCATGCGGCGGGACACCCCGTTCAAACGGATTTTTCCTGTCTGGTCCTGACTCGAAAAATAAGCGCGGACCGCAAGAAGATATTCCTCTTTATGTTTTCTCGCCGTCAACTGTATTTTCGGGTTTCCGGAGCTCAAAACGCCCTCCATGTAGTCCCCATCCAGAATAATGTCTTCGACCGGCGCAATGGCGTTCACTCCCGCGGTCATCATCTTCTGGCGGAGCGGATCGACCGCGCGGTTGAAGTAGACCGCATTCCCGCGGAACCCGAAGACAGCCATTTCGAAAAGGCTTTCCTTCACCTGCTCCGGAGTCACATGGAAATCCGGGCATGCTTCCGTCTGCCCGAAAGTGCTGCAATTATACAAATCTTTCCTCTTCAAATATTTGACGTTCTTTCCCATCATCGCCATATAACCATTGTCCGGGGAACCGTAAAAATCGGAAATCAGATAGAAATCAAAAAGACCGTCTCTCATTTGCTGACTCGGCGCGGCAACTTCCGAACATGTGAATGCTTTCTGCAGCGGAGAAGTGGAAGGATTCCCTTTCATGGTATTCTTCACCGCATCGACAGCGGATTGCAGGAATTCACTGTAAATTTCTTGTTTAAATTCTTTCCAGAGTGCATTCAATTCCATGTTTGTCC
The DNA here is from genome assembly GCA_002069785.1 of Lentisphaerae bacterium ADurb.Bin242. Taxonomy (GTDB): domain Bacteria; phylum Verrucomicrobiota; class Lentisphaeria; order Victivallales; family UBA1829; genus SIG94. The sequence goes on from MWCA01000035.1 coordinate 11,252, forward strand.
CCTTCTTGATTTCCGTGCCGAGAGGCAGTTTTGCCAGGTCGGGACGTCCTTTCTTTTCCGCAAATTCTTTGAACAGTTTGAGGCAGCGCGGGCAGAAGCAGATTTTTTCCCACATCCATGGATGCCATAATTCAAAGTCAAAATCCAGCCAGGTGCTTCCGTATTTGGAAAACACGCTGAATTTCGGAAGTTCTTCGAGCCATTTCCGGTATTCTTTTCCGCGATAGGAAGGGCAGAGCGAAGGATATCCATAACGCAATGGACCGGGTTTTCCGTCATAGTCAACGGAACGCGCCTCCGGATCGTTGTCAGTCCATTGCCATGCGCGCGGCGTTACGGCGGAAGTGCATTGGGAACACAGGAAAATCCAGTCGCCGGAATCTTTCATTTCTTTCAGAATAATATCATAATAATCTTCCAGTGTTTTCGGGTCATTGCCGCTGTAAAAATCTTTGTTTTTCGGAATTTCGGCGGAAATCGGCAAGCGGTTGTAACCCATTTCCTTGTAATGCCTGATCGTATCTTTCGGGAACCAGTAGCGGAGCACTTTCGCGTCGATCAACCCGATATCCATGAAAAAGCGCTTGAGCGGCTTTTTCACTTTCCCGACGCTTAGTGTGCGGAACTTCATTTCGTGTTCCGGCATCTTTTTGCCCTGATTGATGAAGTAATAATATCCGGTCAGGTCAAGATCGTTCTTGAGGTTGCAAGAATAGAGAAACTTGAAATTGGGGTCGGCGGGGCGATTGACAATGAACGGAAGTTCAAAATAATATTCATTTAACTTTTGGCCATTGCATGTGACCGGTTTCACGGAAACGGGTTCGATCAGATCGGTCTGGAGCCAGGTTCCGCAATCGAACATGAATCCCTCCAGGATGATTCCCTCCGGAAGCGCCATGACCAGATCATACTTTGCATCCTTGCGCCGAATCAGTTTGTGTGTATTTTTTTCATCCGTCCCGATGTTGTGCTGCATGACGAGATTCAGGAAAAAACGCATATCCGTGGCGATATTCAAAGTTTGCGTGCGCACATTTTCCGGATCGAATACGGCAAAGGCCATATATTCTTCCACCGGGAGGTTGCAGTGTTTCATCAGGAGTTTTCCGTTCTCGCGGATTTCCAGAAAACGCATCGCCGCATTATTCGTCGGCTGTTTCAGTGTCTGAATGACGGTTTGTCCGCCCGGGACGCGGAAAGAATCGGTTGTGAGCACGGAGGAGCCGTTTTTGTCATGAGTCACGAAAGAAGCCGTGAGCGTCGCCTCCTTTTTACCGGGATTGGAAACTTTGACGGCGCCTCCCTGGGCGTTGGCGTTCACCGCCTCGACACACGGAATCTCACGGCGGAAAATGATTTTTCCGAAGTCATTGGTCAACTGGAAATGCTTGCTGCGGAGGAATGACCATGAACTGGCCTCCTTGGCGGGGAATGCAAACCGGCAGAAGCTCGCACGCCATTCCGAACCGTCCGCGGGAGTCGGCAGTTTCATTCCGGCGAATGGAATCCGGAGGACAATGCTCCACATGTCGTTCTCGAGTTTCACTCTGGATTCCACTCCATTTTCCTGCCACGGATGGAGCTTCATGGGCCAATTGCCGTCATTCCATTTTTCGGTAAAAGCCTGAATCTTTCCAGTCGGTTGAGCCAGAATATGATATTGGGAACCCGCTCCAGGCGGCAGGAAAAAGAGCTCGATGCCGTTGTCGGAATCATATCTCCGGTTGTTCTCTTTTTCAATGGTGCCGGCCGTCTGCCGACACTGGAAAAGCACCCAGAGCGCCGTATCATTGCAGAAAAACCTGACTTCTGTCGGATTCAGTGCCTTTGTTCCAGCCGGAGGCACGAGAAAATCTCCAAGATACGCAGCGCTTTTCCAGACATCCGATTCAAAAACAGAGTCATCCAGAACCGGATTTTGATTCAAAAAAGGAATCGCCGCAACCCGGTTTTCCAATGATTCCCCCGATTCCACTTCGTCCACGCAGACTTCAGTGACATAACATTTTCCGGAAACCTGGAACACCTCTCCGAAACGCAGATTCGCATACGCCGCTTCCGCCGGAGATTTCGCGGTGAACTCAAACCTCTTCCAGTCCACTGTCCCCTGGATGTTTTTTGCAACCATATCCCAGATTTTCCGTGTCGTTTTTGTCTTGGGATCAGTATAATCCCGGAACAGCGGCTTTGATGTTTTGTCCAGCCAGAGTACCGAGAAACTGGCGGCGGTCATCCATTCAACCCCTTCCGTCTTCAGCAAATAACTGAATTTATAAACGGTGTCGGGCTTGATCTTCACATTTTGTTCGATCATTTTATCGCCGACGATGCGGTAGGAATTCTTCCCTTTCCCGGGAGTCGCCTCCCGATCCACACCACTGCCGGGATCCACATTGCCGTGCCATCCGGCCGGGTTTCCTTTTTCATTGATCCGGGTGAAGTCGGGATTCACAACCAGGTTGCCGCCGTTCACCGCAAGAAACATGCAAAAACCGACACACAGAAATATTTTCTTTATAAAACTGCTTTTCATCCTGAACCTCTCTCTGTTTTTCAAAAAAGACACCTGCATGGTTACAAGGAAACTCCTCCATAGTAGTTATACCCTTCTCTGAACACAACGGAAGAGTCGCTGCCGCGCAGCATTTTCCGCTGGGACATGGACTCCACGTGTCCATCAAAAAAAGCAACATTCGTTGTGCCGGGAACCAGCAGGGAAATCGAGGGAACCATTGCCTGCTGATAGACACCCGGAGAATGCCTGTAGGCAAGCGCCGCATAGGAGTTGACGAAATAAGCGGATTGATTCCTCAGTTCCATCACGAAAAATACCTGTCCCGGCTGTTGGATGTGAGACAATTTATGAAGCCTGCCGTATCCGGCGCTTTTAAAAGCTTCCGATCCCGCGAGAAAAAGATTGACCGCATAATGGGCAAAGTCGTTTTCGGAATAATTTGTCAATGCCAATGTTTCCGACGGACAGGCATAAATTTTTCCGGTCGGCTTCGGCCCGGTGAAACTGGATATTTTACTGTAAACCCGGTGTCGCGGAGTCCATTTTTTTCCGGCATAATCCCCCGGCATGATCCAGTCTTTATGATCCTCCTCGTAGTTATGGGCAAAAAATCCGATTTGCCGGATGTTGCCGATGCAGCTGCTCCGATAGGCCGCTTGTCTTGCCTGGGCCAGAACGGGCAGCAGCATGGCTGCGAGAATCACAATAATGACTATAACAATCAGGAGTTCTATAAGCGTGAATAACGCCAATGGGAAACGGTCGTTCACATAGTTTTTCATTTTTTTCTCCACTTCTGCATTCCATTCTTTTTTGCCGGGGGTGACAGGGTTTGTATTTATTGTATCCTGCGCGGTAGATAATCATCATTCCGAAAATTACACCATCATATCCGATTCCTCCCTTTTAACGTATATTGGATTGAATGAATTCCTTCAACGGAAGAAGCTGAAACTCCATTTTTTTCTCTCCCCAGCCGTGTCCGGTCAAGGGACCATGATATATCTTTTTTTCCCCTTGCAGATTGTTATAGGCGGCATACACGGAAGAGGGGGTGCACATTGTGTCGATGAACCCGACGCAGAGAATGGCCGGACACTTGATATATGCGGCGAAGTTTGCCGCATCGTAGTACCGGGACGGTTCATCGAATCCGGGGACTTTGGAAAGCAGCTGCGGCCAGCCGGCACGCCGTTCTTTTTTCTCCGCGTGATGATCGCATAATGCGGGAACGTCCGCTGCCAGCGCAGTCATTTTCGGTTCCAGCGCCGCCATGATCAGGGCAAACCCGCCTCCCTGACTCCGTCCGACCGCTATCAGATTTTTTCCGTCCCACTCCGGCCGTGTCTTGATGTAATCCAGCATCCGCAAAACCCCGAGGATGCTTTTGTAGTAATAATAGTTCTCACGTCCGCGATCCGCCCCCTTGTAAAAATACCACAAATCCTTGTTGAAAGCCTCATACGTATTTTTATCTTTATCGAAAATCCGGTCGAACACTGTAATGGTCAAGCGCATTGCTCCGGGGTACTCCCAGAATGGAATCCCCCAGTTCCCGGCGGGCGGCACGGAAACGATCAGCGGATATTTGCCGTTCCCCTTTTTGGGAATGGCAAGTCCGGCTCGGATTTTCGTTCCCCCGAAATGATTCGCCGTGATCCGGTAACGTTTGCAGAACGGGGATTCCCCGGCGGGCTCCACCTCGAATTCCGGCGGAACCTCCTGTTTCAGTTTTTCATATTCCCCATACCAGTAATCCAGCAGATCGGGCGGAGGGGCGGAGCCGGCTTGGATTTTTTCCGGTTCGATTCCCGCCGCCGCAACAGAATTGAATCCCTGGGCTCCGGTTTTCCCGTTGAAGGCCGCATTCAGAAGCAGGAAACCCGGTTTTTTCCCTGTAATTTCAACCTGGAGAGGGGTCTGCGAGGCAAGATCGAAGGACTTCTTCAGGAGTATCTCGCGGGAATCCTGTGACACGGCAACCTCCAGGATCCCCTCTTTCACGGCCGTTCCGTCACGCTGAACGGAAAAGATAAATGTCACGGGTTCCCCGATACGGTAAACCGCTTCGGGACGATCCGTCTGCGCACTCAATACAGGGAGTCTTTCCACTGCGGCAAGGGCCAACGCCGACATGGTCAATGCGATTGCAAATATGGATTTTTTCATTGTCGTCATTCCCGATCGTTATAGTGTGCCAGCCACTGGTCGCGCTGGCCGGCCGTCATTCGATCCAAAGCAATATTCAAATAAGTCCTGGCGAATTTCCAGCAGTCCTCCAATGCATCGTTCAGGCTTTTTGACATCAGAATCATATTCCACAACTCCACATTGACAATGTTGACACAGACATAATACTCTTCCGGCGTGAGGAAGAAGCAGTCTGAGAAACGCTCCGGATCGGGTTTCCCGAGAAACGTTTCCGGCAGATGGCAGTAATCGGAACTCCGAAGCGGAAGATTGCCGATTCCCGCCAGAATTTTCTGCATCCCGGGTGTTTGAAGGGATTGGACGAAACGCATACTTTCCACCGGACGCCGGATATTGTCGGAAAGAACGAACAACGATGAAATACGGTTGTATGTTTCATCCGTGTTCAGCATGGACAGTGCGCCGAATGCAAAAGCGGGGGAATCATGCTGAAGCTGGATATAATCCGCGGTAAGCCCGAAAAAAAACGGCGTTTCCCCTTTCAGGAAATGGCGGTAATTCTCCATGCCCTGTTTGGGGTAGCTGAGCCGGTAACGTTCCCAGTAAGAGGTGGATTGCCGGAAGTAATCCTGATACATCTCCGTGAATGCTTCAATCGAAACCGCTGGATCGACCAGTTTTCTGAAAAGGCTTCGCAAGCGTCGCCCCAGCCTCAAAACCGGCATTTGAACCGATCCGGGAAGCCGCATTTCCTCATGCCGGGAAACCGCGTGAGTCACTGCTTCCAGATAATTCATCTGGTCATGAAAAGAATGAAAAACAGGGGGAGCGAATCCCAGTTTCTTCAGACAGTTCACATTATAAAGCAGGAATGAAGTTCCGTAGTAAACCGGAATTCCGAATGCGTCGGGCAGCGAGGCAACCTCCGGAGAAATTGCGCCGAAATAATGTTTCACGTCCAGAAAACGGCTGCGGTTCAGATAATAATCCGGATAAAGGCTTCCATATTCATAGACATCCGCTTTCGCATTTGTCAGCTCATCACAGGTGTGATACATCTGAATATTCAATTCTGAAACAGGCGAAAGTTCCGAATGCACGTCGGAAATCCGTTCCCATATTTTACATTGAAGCGGCTGACAGCTCAAGGTCGCAAAAGAAATATCGGCGACATTGCCAACTGAACCCGGAAAGAAAGAGGCGGCCATCGACTCATCCGCATGATAAGGTTCGCTCACAAAAACACCGCTTTTCGGAACGGAATGCAGGTATCCCTCTTTTTTCAGTTGAGCCATCACTTTCCGGACAGTATAAACATTCACTCCGTAGATTTCGCACATTTTCTTTTCCGACTGAATCCGGTCCCCCGGTTTCAGATGTCCTTTTCTGATGTCCTGAACCATGGAGGAAAGCATACGCTGATAATCCACATCCGTCTTTATCACTTCTTTCGATATCCCAATACGATTTTTAGCTTTCATGATGGATATTGAATCCTTTCAGCTGACATGCATATCTGCAACATTCTACAATAAACTATTAATATTATATGCGGATTTCATGAAAAAACAAGCGCCGAATCATAAAATTTTAATTTTTTTGTCGGTTCTTTCCCGAAAAAAATGCAAAATATTTCTGAAATCCCTCTTGAAAAGTCACAAGAAAGGATTATAATTAAAACAATGTATAAACGTTTATACAATCTCGGGAGCTTGCCGGAATGGGAAAAGATGATGTCACACTGAAAGATATTGCACTGGCGGCAAACACAAATGTCTGTGCCGTGTCGAGGACCTTGCGCAATCATGCCCTTGTCAAAAGGATAAGTTCCGAAACGAGAGAAAAAATACTCGAAGCGGCAACCCGTCTCGGATATCAGAGGAATCTTCTGGCATATTCGACGCGGACCGGAATCGTGAACACGATCGCCCTCATGATCGATTACGAAAAATACAGTCTTTCCGACGTCCACGGCAGGATTATTGCCGGGCTGCACACCGAAGCGGCGAAAAATGACTTCAATGTGAAAATGTTTCCGACGGACAAGATAGAAAACACGATCCGCGAAATCCGGGGAAACAGAATCCGGCATGTTCTGTTTCTTTCCAGCGACAAAGCGGCGCGGGTGCGGACAGCCGAACTTTGCCGGCATTACGGGATTTCTCTTGTATTCGTCCAGGAGAAACCGGCTCTCGGATTTCCCGCCGTCAATACGGACAACATCGCCGCCGCCCGGAAAGCCGTGGAATATCTGGTTTTGCTCGGGCACAGGCGGATCGGCATGATCGGTTCGAGTCCCGGCAGTTTTTCATACGTCGATGACCGGCATGACGGATTTATCGAGGGGCTGGAAAAATACGGCATCGAACCGGAGAAGGATTTTATCCTCTGCGAAAGCGATACAAAAACAGCCATCGGGAAGATGATCGCAAGCCGGATCAAAAAACTTCCAACCGCTTTCTTCTCGATTTCCGACCATCAGGTGATATTCATGCTTACCTGTCTGCTGAGAAAAGGGCTGGATGTTCCCCGGGATGTATCGCTCCTCGGATGCGGAAATTTCCTGTTTTCCATGGCCTCATGCCCTGCATTATCGAGCCTTGACATGAAACTTCACGAGATCGGAAGCACCGCCGTGAAACTTGTCCTGGGCACCGGGAATCCGCCCTCCGGACCGGAGGAGGGGCTGTATCTCCTTGAACCGGAAATAATCGTTCGCGAATCAACGGCATCCCCCGGCAAGGGAATTGCCGTTCCCCGCCGGATAAATGACAAAACACCAACGGAAGGAACTCCAAGATGAAAAAAGACGGAAGTTTCACACTGATCGAGCTTTTGATCGTGATTTCGATCATCGCCATTCTTGCCGGACTGATCCTGCCCGCTCTCGGCAAGGCCAGAGCCATGGCGTACAGCGCTTCGTGCAAGAACAACCTCAAACAGTGCGGCTACTATATTTTCCTGTATACGGACAACTATGCGGGGTGGTTCATGGCGAAGAACACCCTGCCGTGGGACACCACCTGTTACTGGTATTCTCTTTTCAGAGCGGACAGCGGACAGTGCGGCAGCGTGGTTGCGTTCAAAAATACGACAGAGGCAAAAAAGCGCATGGACTGCCGGTGCGCCGAACTGGCCGGCGAACCGAATCTTTTTTTTGCCGCCAACATGAGAGTCGGAACCAGCATCACCGCCGCAAAACGCCAATGGATCCCGGTCATTTCGGACGACGAGGGTTTTTACAAGCCGGACAGAATCAAACTGCCGCACCGGCTTTTCATCCTGCAATGCAACGGACGGTTCAACTACGAAGTGTACAAATTTTACCATGCCGGAAAGGCGCAAATGATTTTTGCCGACTTCAGCATAAAATCCTTTACCCGTTCAGAAATCCCGATGTATGATGGAAATTACACTGTGCGGTACAACTATTTTCCGGCCAGCGGCAGCCCCAAAGACACTTCCTACTGAAACGAAAGGAGTTTTCCGTGAAACACGTCATCATTTCCCTCGGACTGGCCCTGTCGGCCATGACCTTCCCGTCCGGTCTCCGCGCCGCCGATGTTCCGCTGACCTCGGGCAAGGAGGCACGGTGCGTCATCGTTCTTCCGCCGAACGCCTCCGACAGCCATAAGTTCGCGGCTTCGGAACTGGCCGGGTATCTCGAAAAACTTTCCGGCGGGGTGAAAATCGCATGGTCTGAAAAAGAGATCCCGAACCAGACCAATATCCATCTGTGCCTGGCGACGGACAGACTTCCCCTGAAACCGGACAGTACAAAATTGGAGAAAATCAGCAGCGACGGATATCTGCTTCTGGCCGTTCCCGGAAAAATCGTTATCATTTCCAAAAAACCGCGCGGTCTGATCTTCGGGGTCTACAATCTCCTCAAGAAATACGGCGACATCCGCTGGCTGACGCCCGGCGATGACGGAGAATACTATACGGTCAAAAACAGGATCGATGTTCCCGAGCAGGAAACACTCGTGAATCCCGCTTCGGATTTCCGTGCGATTTTTACCGGCAGAATGAATGTGAACTCGTTCATCGCCGATTCATGGAAATGGATGCTGCGGAACGGAATCGTTCCGCGGATACAAAGCCGCAATTTTTCTCCGGAACAGTTGAAATTCATCGATTCCATCGATCCCGATTTCAGCAACATGGGACATGTCTTTACCCCGCTGCTGCTCTGGAGTGAATCCCTGACCGCAGACGAACGGGAAAGAGGGCGGATTCTTCAGAAAATGTTCGAGGAAAGCCCGGAGATGTTTCCCCTGATCAACGGCAGACGCGAAATGCTCGACGGACAAAAACTCCAGCCTTGCACGACAAACGAAAAAACCATCGAAACCATGAAAAAGGGGGCGCTTTCCTACCATGAGAAACGATGGATTCCCGGAATGCGTTTTCTGATCGGCAACAACGACGGCACCGGCTGGTGCCAGTGCGCGAAGTGTCTCGAAACCGACAGAACGGACAAGGTCTGCCCGAATTCGCCGGCAACACGCTACTGGACCCTCGTTAACCGGGTCGGCGGAGTCCTCCTGGACAAATATCCGGAAAGAGAGATTCAGGGATGGGCTTATCAGAATTTTTCCCAGCCGCCTTATGGCGTCGTCCCGGACAAACGCATCACGGTGCTGCTGGTTTACAACGACCGCTGCTACCGTCACCGGATCGATGATCCGCACTGTCAAGTCAATAAGGTTTTCAGGAACTATTTTGCGGAATGGAAAAAATTTCCGAACCGGAAATACACATGGGAGCAGATTGACATCGCCTCCGGACAGGTTTACACCCCGATCGAAAAGGTCTTCGCCGACAACATCCGCACGCTTGCAAAAAATTACGGATGTTCCGGAATGCTGATGATCACGTGTGCACCGGACGGCATTTATAAAAAGAAGCATGAGGGAACCCTTGTTCCGTATATCTGGTATGGCATGTGGCAAACCCTGTATCTCGGCGCGGCGTTCCTCTGGGACCATGAAAGCGACTATGAAAAGCTGTATGAGGAAGCCGGAGCCCTTTACTACGGAAAAGCCTGGAACGGAGGCATGAAGGCATTCCGCGCCCTGCTTGCGAAAGCCTTCGAAGAAACCCCGGGGTGCTACGGCTGCGGACGCGGGGCGTCCCCGCTGGGCAGATGTCTGGACTCGCCCGGAACGCAGGAAACACTGGCCGCCCTGCTCGAATCGGCGGAAAAATCGGCCGCCTCCGATCCGGATAAACGAGTCCTCGCCCACGTCCGGCGGGACAAGATGCTTTTCGAACGCACATGGCTTGCATTCCGCCAGAACTATCTCGACGGATTCCGGGAATTCAAAGCCTATGAAAAGAAGGGTAAGATCACCGTGGACGGCAAAGCCGACGAGCCCGACTGGAAAAATGCGGACAATTATACAAATTTCAAAAAACTGAATCTCGGGAATGGTTCGACTGAAGCGGCCGGCATTCAAACTTTCGTGAAATTCACCTATGAACCGGACAATCTCTACCTCTTCGTCGAGGCGCTGGAACCCTATCCGGACAAGATGCTGGCAACCGAGTGGAACGTCCGGGCGGACCCGCCGGTCTGGAAGGACAATTCCATCGATATCTTCCTCAACCACCGCGAACTCGGAAATGACTATTTCCAGATATCTCTCAATCACAAGGGAAAACTTTTCGATGCCGTGAAAAAGGTCGGAATCCATGCGCCGGACCCGAGTCCTTCCCTTGATGTCGAAGCCGCAATCAAGATCGGGAAAGACCGCTGGACCGCCGAGATCAGAATTCCGACCGCCAAGCTGGGCGGCAAATGCATCACCGGAAATGTCTGGATGGTCAATGTCGGACGTTCCCGCAAACTCACGGACGGCACAAAGGAACTTTCCTCGATCGCAAATGGCTATTTTCATAATTTCGAGCGGTTCATTCCGCTCACTTTCAGCGGAGAAAGAACCACGGCGGGAACTCAAATGGAAACAGATACCTCCCCGTGGAAAAATGCCACTTTCGGCGCCGTACGGCTCCTGGGAGAAAAAGCAATCGGAAAACGGATCCTCGTGAACCGTGAAACTCCGGCGGGCTGGAATATTTCGGACGATGTCCATCTTGCAATGCCGTTCAGGGACCCGGGCCGCAAAGACCGTTTCGTTCACCTCGAAAAAGGAAGAATCTATCAGATCAACACAGGAAAATTCAGCCAATGTTCCATCTCCTTCGAACTGAAGGGGAAAGGCAATATTTCCGTGGAGATTTACAACTATTCCGCACAACCCGGCGGCAAACTCAAAAGCGGAGGCGGCACGGTCATTCTTAAAAAAGGAGATTTCGAATTCAGGGACTGGACCCCTTTCCGGTTCGATTACCTCAAAAAGAACCCCGATGACGCTTTTGCCGTGGCTTTCAAACTCCTCGACGGATATGCGGACATCGACAATGTTTTCGTAACGGCGAAATAACCATACAGGAGCATATCCTACATGAAAATCCACATGCTCGGAACCGGACACGGAGACCCGACGCCCGAAAGGTTCAATACCGCGGCACTCCTGGAAACCGGCAGCCGGTTTTACCTGCTGGACGCCGGAGCGCCCGCCGCCGTCCTGATAAGAAAAAATCTGCCGATGAGCCGTTTGCGGGCCGTCTTTATTACCCATATGCACGAAGATCATTTTGACGGTCTGGCGGGCATCCTCAAATTTCAGCTCAAGTATGCGCCGGAGAACGGAACAACCGAGGTCTGGCTGCCGGAGAAAAGGGCCGGAAAACTGTTCAGAACCCTGCTTTCGGCAGCCCATCTGCCGATCGATGCGATGCCCGGAAAACTCCTTTGGAAAACAATCCGTCCCGGATTCTTCTTCGATGACGGATTCCTCCGGATGGAGGCAATACCGACCCGGCACATGCACATTCCGGAGGGCCATTTTCCAAGTTACGCCTTCCTGATTTGCGCGGAAGGCAGAAAGGTATTGTACACCGGCGATCTCGCAAAGGATTTTTCCGACTTTCCGCTGGCGCGCGCATCCGAAGCGGATTCCTGTATATGTGAACTGACCCACATCCGTCTCGATTCGGCACTGCCGGTTTTCGGGTCGCTCCCTTTGAAGAAACTGATTTTCAGCCATGTCGGCAACGACTGGCACGGAGCCGAAGCGGAAAAACATTTTGCGGAAAAGACAAAGGCCCTGCCGTATGAAACGGTTCTTGCACATGACGGTGACATCTATGAGTTCTGAAATCGAAAATCCCTCTTGGAAAAATGCCGGAACGACACTCTTTCCAGAGAGATTTTTTATAAAACTTCAAGGAATAACAATAAAATTGCGGAAATCACCAGGGAGAGATGCGGAATGAAAGTCGAAGTCGGAACGGCGTATTATCCGGAGGACTGGGATAACGAGCGGGTCGAGTACGATGCGCGGCTGATGCGGGAGGCCGGCATGTCATACGTCCGGATGGGTGAATTCGCATGGTCGCACATGGAACCGCGTGAAAACATTTTTGAATTCAAATGGCTGCATGATGCTGTCGATATTTTCGGTAAAAACGGGGTCCGGACGATCCTCTGTACGCCATCCTCGGCGGCGCCCGCGTGGATGTGCCGGAAATACCCCGGAATCCTGCGTATGAAACGAAACGGAGAACGGGCCTGGTTCGGGGTTCGCGACCACACATGCTATACATCGAAAAAATACCGTGAGCTGGTTCTGAAAACAGCCGGAAAAATGGCGCTTGAGTTCAAGGACGACCCGAATATAGCCGGGTGGCAGATCGACAACGAAGCCGGATGTTCAAGATTCCCGGAATGCTTCTGTCCCGACTGCCAGGCCGCGTTCCGGGAATATGTCAGGGACAAATACAAAACGCTGGAAAATCTCAACGACGCCTGGCGGACAACCTTCTGGAGCGGGGAATTCTTCGATTGGGATGAACTGGAACTCGAAGCCAACTGGGAAAACATGGGGTCCTGCCGGACGGTGGAATCGAAGAGGTTCAGAAGCCGCGAACAGGCGGATTTTATTCTGTGCCAGGCGGAAGCAATCCGCAAAATAATTCCGGACGCGCTCATCGGCACCAACAACTACTGCGGGGCCGACCGTTACGAAATGTTCTCAAAACTTGATTTCGCCGGCAACGACTTTTATCCGAAGGTGAACGCCGACATGTATTCCACCCTTCTGCCTGTGGTGCGTTACCGCGGCCTGAAACAGGGGGTTGCCCCGTGGATGCTCGAAACGCCTCCCCGTCCCGGCTGGCCGGTGCGGGACCAGATGCGTTTTTATTTCTGGCTTTATGTCGGACAGGGATATAATCCGATTTTTTACTTCCACTGGAACAGCCATCTTTCCGGCAATGAGAAATTGACCCAGACCATCATCGGCGCTTCCGGCAAACCCGGCGTGAAATACGAAATGCTGAAAAAACTGATTGCGGAAGCGGATTCGGTTTTGAGCCCGTATCCCGGACTTTCCCTGCCTCGCTGCGAGTGTGCCATTATTCAGGATTACGAGGCCGATTGGGTCTATGCGGTCGGTTTTCCGGAGCGGATGGAAGCCCGGAGCAATACTTTTTTCACCTGTTTCAGCGCTCTTTCTGGTCTGGGTGCGACGCCTGAAATCATTTCGCCGGACGCCAATCTGGCGGAATACAAACTCGTCGTTATGCCTCTTCAGGCGCATATACGAAAGGATATTGCGGAAAAACTCAAGGAATTTGTCTCCGGGGGCGGCGTGCTGATCATGAACGGCTCCTCCGGCATGTTCGACGGCAATGGAAAGAATCTTCCGGAGGACGGACCGCAGCATGTGCGGGAAATTTTCGGCATGACGATCGGAGAAAACAGGATTTTCGACTCGCCGAAGATTCTTGCCTATGATCCGTCCGAAGAGTTTGCCCGGAAAAATGTGGTCGTTTCGGGAAGTCTCGACGGGATGGACGCGGTCGGGACAGCGGCTCAATGGACCGGATATATTACTGTTTCTTCCGCAGAGATTCTGTTGACATTTGCCAATTCGGAACTCAAAGGGAGACCTTTCTGCACGGTCAACCGATACGGCAAAGGATACGCAATTTATTTTGCGGCGGATCGGATTGACCAAGAACTCTGCAACAGACTGGTTCTGTATGCGGCAAAAAAGGCTGGAATCATTCCGGTAATTTATCCTGCGGAGGTTGCCGTGTCGAAACGGGACAACCTGGTGTTCCTTTCCAACTTCAACGATTCGGCGGTTGAATTCAAGACAGGCTGGAAAGGCCGGAACCTGCTGGGAAGTTCCCTGCGGGACGGAGTCATAACGCTTCCGCCGCGGGAATCCGCGGTGGTTGAAACTGCGAGTGAGACGCCGTAAGGAGGATGTTTTTCTTCAAAAACCGGAAAGGACAAGTTTTACTTAAATTCGCCTTAAGGCGATCGGTTCGTGCAACAGCATTTACAAAATCCAAGGAACAGGCAATTATGAATCTCCGTGCTCCCCGCAGAGAACTTCTCTTCGACTTTCACACCATGCCCTGGATCAAGGACCTCGGCAGCCGCTTCGACTTTGAAAAAATCGCCGCATACTGGAAGGAATGCGATGTCGACACGATCTCCTTCCCGTTCCGCTGCAACCAGGGGTTCTCTTATTATCCGACGGAAATCGGTTACGTCTACCCGTCGCTCCGGTACGACCTTCTCGGGAAACTTCTTGAAACGGCGCATTCCATCGGGGTCCGGATGATGATATACACCAACATGTCCGTCTTTGTCGAGGGATGGATGCAACATCCCGACTGGCGCATCCGCACGCCGGACCACAGCGTCTATGACAACTGCATCTGTTCCAATTCCGGTGCGACTCCTCATATCTGCGCACAGATCGAAGAAGTCCTTTCCCTGTATGATGTGGATGGTCTTTTCCTCGACTTCGGATACGATCCTCCATGTCTCTGCGATGCGTGTCTCGGAAAAATGACGCGGGAAGGCATTGACTGGAAAAACGAACCGGGAAAACATTTCGATTTCGCCCGGCGTTCTTCCATCGCCAAAATGGATGCCATGTATGCCTCCTGCCGAAAAGTAAAGCCGGATATTCTTTTTTTTGTGAACGGCATCCCTTTTGAGGAAAAGGTAAAATATTGCACACATTTTGAATACGAATGCATTCCGACTTCCCGCTGGGGCTACAATTCGCTTGCCCTCTATTCCCGGTATGTGAGAAACTTCGGAAAATCCGTATCGAACATGACCGGACGTTTTCACGGAGGCTGGGGGGATTTCGGCGGGCTGCGCCCCGAAAAAAGCCTCGAATACGATGTCTTCTACGGAGCCGCCAACGGCATGAATACGACGATCGGCGACCACTTTCACCCGCGCGGAGATTTATACGAAGAGGTGATGAAACTGGTCGCTTCCACCTTCCGGAAACTTTCCGCTGTCGATGAATGGACCCTCCGCGCAGAACCGCTTGCGGACATTGCCGTGATTGTTCCGAAAAACGCGCTCGACAATACCGGAGGGTCCCTGGACGGCGCCAACGGCTGTACAAGAATGCTCATCGAACTCAAATGTCAGTTCGACGTCTATTCGGATGCTATGGAGTTGCGGCGACATTATGAACTCATCATTCTCCCGGATGATTTGAGAATGACACCGGCGCTCGAAAAGAACATCCGTTCCCACCTCGCGCACGGAGGAAAAATCATCAGTTCCTTCTGTTCCGGACTCAATGCTTCGCTTCAAAGCAATCCAAGAGCCCCGCTCCACCTTTTCGAAGAAAAAACGGGAAAAGGAGTTCAGGAAATTCCTTCCGTGCAAATAGGCCCGGAAGACCGCTTTGTTTTTCCCGAATGGGAAGTGATTCTCCGCGGCATACTGGAATACGATCCAGCCTTTCTCTGTCCCGGAACAATGGGAAAATCTCTGGGAGACGTTCCCGCTACAGCCGTCCGGCGCGGTCTCGACCTCTCTCTTTCCGGACATTCGGAAGCCGGGGTGATGTATGTCAAACCTTATTTCAACCGGATGGACAGAAAGGAGCGTTTCTTCCAATATATCCCGCCGGATGTCCCGACGGATAAACCCGCTCTGGTGTTCGGCAGTCAGGTTGCGCATTTCGCATTTCCCGTGTTCGGAGCCTATTTCGAAAGCGGACGCCTTCCCTACAAGGCGCTTGTGCGCGAATGCATCGAAAGATTCCTCCCCGACGGCCTTGTCAAAAGCCCGAACGCGCCCTCCTACGTGAAAATGACAGTCACCGAGCAGAAGGAAAAAGGACGGAGGATTCTCCATGTCCTCGCCGATTATCCCGAAAAAAGAACCCCTTCCATCGAGGTCATCGAAGACGATGTCGAAATACACGCCCTCCAGGTTTCCTTGAGAACAGATTCACTCAAGGTTTCACGGATTTATACCGCGCCCGAAAGGAAAGACTGTCCGTTCTCTCCGGCGGGTGGATACGTGACTTTCACGCTGCCGTCTTTCGCCGGACATACCATCGCCGTCATCGAGGAATAAGACGGACTCCGCCCCATAAGCATTCCTGAAGCGGGCGTGAAATATCTCTTCCGGACGGGTTCCGGCAAATATCCATCAGACCGGTCGTGCTTCCTTCCGTCCGCATCGAACAAGACAAAAATGCGGAAATTTTCCGGAACGGCCTTGACAAAAGGAAAGGAAGGGATTATAATTATATATAGATCGAGTCAAATTTTATGGAATGAGGCGAAAAATGCAAAGACGGGTAACCATGAAGGATATTGCGGAAAAAGTGCGGATGTCCCGCGCAACCGTGTCCGCCGTCCTCGGCAATAAAGCGCATTGCTATGCCTCGGAAAAAACCAAAGCGCTGATCCGTGAAACGGCCGACCGGATGGGGTATTCGCCCAATCCGCTGGCGCGCGGCCTGAAAGGCGGCAGAACCCATACGATCGGCCTGATCGAAAGTTCGCTGCAGAATGAAGTCAGAAGACAGGAAGTGGTGAACTTCACCAATCTCCTCGATGAAAGGAATTACAGGCTGTATGTCGCTTACTTCAAGGGCGAGGAACGTCTGCTGCAAATCGCCTGCGACGATCTGTTGTCGCGCGGGTGCGACGCCCTGATCATTTCGGGGAAACTGACTGAAAAGATGTACCGGATGATCGAGGACATCAAAGACCCGGTCATTGTGATCTCTCCTTCCCCTGAGAGTTTGACAAGAGAAGGAGAACTTTTTTTCGACCACAGCTGCGGGACCCGGGAGGCGATAGAACATCTCATTGCCCTGAATCATCGGCATATCCGGATGATCGGCCGGGAGTGGGGAGAGTTCAACACCGATCTGCGTCCGGTCACTTTTCTGGAAGTCATGAAACGACATGGGCTTCGCGCCAAGGATATGATTCATGTGTTGGAGGAAGAAACAGATTTGACAGCAGACTTCATGAAAGGCTTTTTACGGAAGAATCCGGACTGCACGGCCATCTTCTGCACCAACGATTTTCTTGCGATGAGGACGATACAGGCCTGTTCGCAGCTGGGATTGCGGGTGCCGGAAGACATGTCCGTGATCGGGTTCGACGACATCAGCGCGAGCGAATGCTATACACCGTCTCTGACAACGGTGCGCCAGCCTAATATGGAAGGTGCGGAAGCCGGAATTCAACTGCTGATGAACCTGCTGGAGAATGAAAACAAACCGGTCTGCCGGCACCTTTTGTCGCATCTGGTGATACGGGAAACCACGGCGGCTCCCCGCCGCCGACCGCTTCCGGAGCTGTAAATGAATGAAAAACGAATCAATCACTGGAGAAAGATGAAATGAAGATGAAAATGAAAAGAAAAAGATTCACATTGATCGAACTCCTGATCGTTATTGCCATCATCGCGATTCTGGCGGCCATGCTGCTCCCCGCCCTGAACAAGGCGCGCCTGACGGCCGTGAGGATGAAATGCCTGGGCAACCATAAGCAATGGGCCTTGCTCATGGCGACTTATTCTTCGGACTTCAACGGATTCCATGTGCTGCAGATCGACAAAACGGTGGATCCTCTCACCTGGTATTTCTGGAATATGACGCTCAGCAAACAGTATAATCTCGGGACCAAGAGCAAAAATTACGGTAACGCACTCTTCGGAAAGTGTCCGGCGGACCAGAGTACGAAAACGGCTTCCTACGGTCTCAACTATTCCTTTGGAGTGCGCAATGCCGACGGAACCTACAACTACGTGACTACCAACGTCCGGGATAGTCAGATCAGCCAGCCGAGCTATCTGATCCTGTCGATCGATTCATTGCGTGCGCCGGATTTTTCCGCCCATTCCAGCGGCTGGGCCAGTAATTTTCCGGTGCTCTGGCATGACAACCAGATGAATATGTCGTTCGCGGACGGACATGCCGCCTCCATGAAGGCGCGCACATTCGGGCTTTACGCAGGGAAAAGCGACGGCTGGCCGCAGGATGACAAGCGTTGGAAACAGTGGTAAGAAAAGGGGGATACTGAAATGAATTCATGGAAAGAATTGAGTGCGGTCATTTTCGCGGCGGGCCTTCTTGTGGTTCTGGGAACCGCCCAGATCAGGCAGGGATCGGACGCCTGGAAGGATCAGGTCTGCAAGGAAAATCTGAAACGGCTGGTTCAGACCGCTTCCCTCTACCAGTCGGATCACGGCGGCGCGTTCCAGCCTGTCATCGTGAGAACCAGACCCAGCTGGACCTATTGGTATAACTACATTTTGAAATATGCGAAAGATCCGCGCATTTTCTACTGTCCGGCAAATCCGAAGACGGAAAAAATCCTGAAGGCGGACGAAGGCGCGGCGGATTTGCTGCCGGCGGTATTCGATCCCCTGTCCCAGTCCTACGGCATGAATTTCTGCCTGAGTTCTTCCGGAGACCCGAAGGAATCGGACCGCGCGGGAAATGTCCGGCGGATCGCCGACCCGGCGTATACCATTTATTTCGGGGACAGCAAGACGGTCAGTCTCCGTCCGACGAAATGGTGCTGGATGGAAGACTATGCGCCCCTGCATGGCGATTGCGCGAATTTCGCGTTCATCGACGGTCATACGGAAAGCATGAACCGGAAGAATCTGGGATTGCTTCACGCTTTTGACGATTGGAATAAAGATGTGAAACGCTGGTCGAACTGGAAATGAAAAAGGAGCGAATTGTCATGTGGAAACATACCCTCTGGATCGGATTGCTTATGGCGGGGCTGGAATTGTGCGCCGGAACGGTGCGGACGTCGCATGTAAAACTGGAGTCGGAGAACGGAACGCTTCGGGTGTCTCCGGTCAAGCCCGGCGGGGAGTGGACCCGCGCCCGGTTGGAAACGCTCGTCGCGGCGGGACCTTCCGGAAAGGCGCAGGCGATGGAGTCTCCGCAAATCACGGACGGGCAGAATGAGTTCTCGCTGCTTTACCGGACTCCCGAATTTTCCTGGAAGATCCGATTTTCTCCGCGCGGAAAAATGATCCTTGCGGAATCCGAACTGACGAACCTGACGGACCGCGAACTCTGGCTGGAACCGGAATTCCGCCTGAAGCCGGACCGTCCGGAAGTGCTGGCGTATTTCTGGAACGGATTCGGGCAAACGGAGAAAGCGGCAGGGAAACGGTTGGAGAGGCGCGGAATCAAGGGGCTTGTGGAAAAACATGTCGGGGCTTCGACCATGCCGTTCCCCGTGTCCGCCTCGGGCGGAAAACACAGCGCCCTGTTTACCGGCAGTGTGCCGTTCGATCCGGTCAGCTATACGGCGGGATCGCTCGATCCGGCAAAACAGCAGCTGGCGTATTCCCTGCGCCTGGTCGCCGCTCCCCGGGAGACGGTCCGTTTCCGGCAGACCGTCGGCTGCGCGGATACGGCCTACGGGCTTCCCGAGGCGATCATCCAGCAGTATTACGACGCCTTCCCCGAATGCTGGGCGGTCGTGATGGGGCAGGATAATCCCTATGTGTGGGGCAGCCACGGCGGCTATGAAAACTGGTGGAAGATGCCCGATGCGGAAAACAGCCGGCGCCTGGGGATTACCCTGGAATGGACTTACTGCCCCTTCCGCCGCGCCGGAGACATGTGGATGCGGGAAGAACTGTGGGACTATACCCCGAAAAATCCCTTCCGCGCCGATAAGACGGAGTTCGGCAAAAAGCTGGATATGGGAAAAATCGGCCGGGCGGAATATACGCAATGGCGGCAGGATAATTTCCGGAAGATGGCCCGCCAATTCGGGTTGATGTTCTACAATACCGTGGCGGGCACCTGGTGCGAATACAATCTGGCGCAGCAGAAATATCCGGACGCCATTGTCCACGATAAGAGCGTCATGTATATCCTGAACAACTGGTCCACGCATCATGATCAGGAAATCCGTGTCTTTCCGATGGGCACATCGTTTGCAAAAGTGTTCGAGGAGGATATGGTTCTTCTGGCGAAGGATCTCGACCTGCCCGGGTTCGCGCTGGATTGCGCCTACGGAGGCGCTTATTATCGGGGGCCGGCGGTCGAAAAGCCGCTGCCCGGGCGCGCCTGGGACGAGGAAGGCAAGTTCATCGACCAGAGCGTGGCGATCAATCATGAAGTGGATTTCATCCATAACATCAACCCCGAACCCGACCGGAAACTGACGGCTTTCATCAACGGCTATCTGAAGGGCGATTATGTGATGGTGGAGTCGCCGTTCTTCAATCTCGGCAAGTTTAACCGCTGGATGCCGCTTCTCCGCTGGTATATCGGGCCGCGTCCCGGTTGCGTGCACGGTCACGGCTACATGTTCAAGGAAGTTGTTCCGGACTGGCGCGGCAAGACACCGGCGGATTTTCAGGAAATCATGCCGAAACTGAGTGATTATGTCATCATGAACCAGTTCAAATACGGCCTGACGGAAACCCAGCTGACGCAGCGCGGCAATCCGCAGCAGCTTTATGTCTTCCCCGAACTGATCGAACTGATGCGGGCCGGATGGCAGGCGGAAATCCCCATGGTCCTGGAAGAAGGAATGCGCGTTCCCTACCGGGCGCGTTACGGAAAAGGCGTCGAGACATTTTTCTTCCTCGGCAATTCCGGCGGGGAGACTGTTTCCGGGAAGATCCGTTTCGACAATGCCGTGCTGGAGGACTCTTCCCGGACCTTCCTATTCAACCGCAAAATGCGCGACAGGGCTGTCACTCTGAACCGGGTTGAAAAGAATTTCTCCGAAGTGGATGCCGTTCTGCCTTCCCGCGTGCCCGTGATCTATGAGGCTGTCGCCGCGGTGCGCGGGACGGGCGAAAATCAGATCTGGAAGGTGAGCTCGGAAAAAACGCTGAACCGCCGGCGGCATCTGTTGGAGTATGTCGGCGGCGACCGGTTCGTTTCAGAACTCACTTTGCGTCCGGTCAGGGGATTCCGGGTGGAAAAGGTCACTCTTGACGGCAAGCCGGTTTCCCTGGAAGGCAGCCGGACTTCTCCCGTGAACTTTGCTCCCGGGGCGAAAGTCGAGATCGTCTATGTTTCGACGGTCTTTCATCTCCCCGCGGAGGCCATCCTGAAATTCCCGTTCACCAACGCGAAAAGAGAAGTGGCGTTCACTGTCAGAGTTCCCCGTGACGGAGCGGAAAAAACCCTTGCGGAACGTTTCAATGAATATTTCGATTTCTGCCGGAAGAACAAAGTGATCGCGCAGAATTCCCCGTCGGCGAAAATCGAGACGGCGGAGACCTTGAATCCGTCCGCGGGAACCGTGACCCTGATGGCCGGACGGAACCGTCTGCCGGGAAGCGCTTCCGTTCCGGACGGCATCTCCATAAGCAGGGACGGCGGGCTGATCGTCAAAGCGGCGGACCCGGCGCAGGCCGGCCGGCTCCTGAACGAACTGTTCGGAGTGATGGACCGCCAGTATGAATATCTTTATCCGTTCCAGTGGGTGATGGGCCTGAGCGGAGAAATGCTGACTCATTTCGGCATGTTCGGCAAAACGCTTCCCTGCCGGAAATATTTCGAGGAGACGGCGCGATGAAATATGGAATGCTGCTGCTCCCGCTGCTGGCGCTGACCGGATGTTACAACGAATGCCGGCTGGAACCGTCCGAACTTTCCGGCACGGAAAGCCGGGTGCTGAGCAACCGTTATCTGCGTGCGGAAGTCGTGCCCGCCGTCTGCGGCGCTGTCGTGTCGCTGCAATACCGTCCGACCGGCGCCTCCCTGACGGAACCGTTCGAGTATTCCGTCGGAAAAATCGATCTGCTGCCCGATCAGGCTTCCGCCAATGCCGCGGGAAGCCGCACCTGGCTGTGGAAAGAAAAAAATATGCTGTGCAGCCGTTTTACGGTTCAGGGAGAAAGCAGTGGTCCGGATCTCTGTGAAACGGTTTTGTCTGCGCGCTATTATCAGGGAACTCCCGTTACTCTGGAACGCCGTATTCGATTGGAGCGTAACTCTTCGATGTTGAAGCTGTTTCTGACGTTCCGGAACCCGGGTAAAAAAGAGTGCACCGTCATTCCGTGGGAAAATGGGGTCATGCAGCTGAATCCGGAACGGATGGACGATGTTCTGATACCGGGCCGCGGAGGCGTGGACCGGATCGGAGAGTACGGCGTTCAGCGTCTGGAAAGAGACCGTATCTTCGTCGATGACGCGGCGGTGCACGCCAAGGAGGTGAAAATCGCTCCGGCCCGGAACTGGATCGCCCGGCGTAATACCGCCAGCCCCCTGATTCTTGCGGTACGGACAGACATGAAGAATCTTCTGCCGGAAGGTTTCCTTTATGCCTGGAAAATGCAGGGGAATTCGCCGGTGCACACGATGGAAATCATTTTCAGTCCGTTTCCATTGAAATCCGGTGCGGAAAAAACATTGGAAGTGGAGTACCTGATTTTTCAAGGCCTCGAGGACCTGAAGGAAATCTGCGGCGACACCGGCATCGACTGCCGGGTGATGGATTCGAAAATCCGGTTTTTCCTGTGCGGCGCCCGTCCGGTCGCGGCGGATACGCTTTCCATTATCCTGACCTCGTCCAAGGGCGGTGAAATCGTCCTCGGCAACGCCAAAGTTCCTTCTCTGACTCCCGGCGTCGTCGAAACCTTTTCCTTTGACTTGCCGTCTCTTCCCGCGGGCGAATATCGCATTTGCGGCATATTCGGTTCGGGGAAGAAATTCACCCTGCTGGACCCGGTCGTCCTTATTTCCGGTGCGGGTATATTTCCGGTTCAGATGGGGTACTGACTTCTACAGTCATATTTCTCCGGGAGAGGATCGGACAGTCAGTTTTTCCGCAGTTCCGGGTCGCCCCAGACGGCATGAGAGTGGCTCAGCCAGGGGGAACCGCCGGGCAGTTCCACTTTCAGGGTCAGTTCCTTCACGCCGGAAATGCTGCAGCGGATTTCACGGGAATCGTTGACCGTTCCGCATTCCGCCGAGGCGAGTATCCCGCGATCTCCGATGACACGGAAAACCATCCCTGTTTTCGAGCCGAGCCGACTGTGGATTCCCACTGCGGCGCGGAACTCCGAATACACTCCGGCGGGCAGGAAATACGTCATTTCGGAAGGAGGGCCGAGCCCGAAGCCTTTCTCGAAAATGATTTCCCGTCCCTCCCTGAGAAGCGAAAGCGGAACGGGAACGCCGCGTTCGTTCAGGCTCCACGGGGCGTTCCTGATTTCGGCATAGGGATAGGGGAAGGGGCTCCAGGCGTTTCGTTCGTACGGCGTCAGCCCGCCGAGTGAAACGGTGCGAAGGGCTTCCCTTCCGACGTTCCCGATGTGGTTGTGTCCGACAGCCAGCGTCGTGTATATGAAGTCCGCCATGATTTCGGAAGAGACCCGGCCGCATTCGCTCAGCAGTTCCGCCAGGCGCTCGGCGTCATTGCTGTAATACGCGTCCAGCAGGGGGAGTATGCGGGAGATCGAATTTTCGAGCATATCCGTAAAGCGTTCCAGCATACGGAAGGAGATTTCGGAGGGGGACGTCCCCAGCAGGACGGGCGTGTAACGCAATGTCAGCGGGGCGTATCTGTTTTCGAGCGCGGCATGGAACTGTCCGGCCATCTTCCCGGCGTCGGCGCACGGATGAAGCATCTTCAGGAACTTCATGTCCGTACCCATTTCCGTGCCGACCGCGTGCGGCGGGGCTCCGCAATCCTCCACCACATGCGCCAGCGATCCGGTGAAACGGGCGAAATCGTCGACATTTTCTTTTGCCGCGCATTCGATGCACTTTGCCGCGAAATATTCGAAAGAGTCGCGCATCAGTTTGTAGTAGCCGCATGTGTAATAATCCTTTCCGGGGCCGTCCTTCCGGAAATGGCGTATCTCCCACGGGTCCATCGGGAGACGGCCGTCGGGCAGGACAATGTAGGGACCGATCCGCGCGGGATGCTTGAAATAGTCGTCCCCGAACATGCAATATTCTTTTTCCAGCCGTTCGGCGGCCGGGCTCAGCCATTGTTTTTCGCGTTCCGGCAGAGCCTCGAACGCGGCGTGCGTGAGAATTCGGTGACCTTCTCCGTTCGGCATGATTCATCAGTCTCCCGGGTATAAGGTGAAGAACCGGCAGGAATGCGGTTCGAGCGATACGGTGAAAGGCGTCCGGGCGGAGAAAGTGACGCGTCCGCCGTCCCACACGTCTTCTCCCGGATAATTCTTTTCCGTTTCCAGCTTCAGGGCGGAGGGCTCCACGGAAATCCGGGTTGTGGAATCGTCCCAGTTGAAGAGCGCCAGCAGATGCGGAAAATCCCGTGTGCCCGCTCCGTTCCGGAACCAGATCCGGGGGATTTGGGATTCCATGCGGTCCACGGGCCATGCGGGAACGCCGTTGGAGAACGCAAAGACTTTCCGGATCATTTCCAGACGTTCCGGAGGGAGTTCCGCCAGACGGTCGCCGAGGAAGAGCGCGCCGCCCGAAAGGATCATTGCCGTTGCCAGCATCCGGGACTCCGCAAGGGTCAGGGGCGGCAGATGATCGTATTTTTTACGGTTGTGCCGTTCGCGCACGATCAGGCAGTCGGGATCGTTCAGCCAGAGATGGCCGTGCATATACGCCCGGTTGACGATATTGCGGCAGACGTTGGGGATTGCGGGGGATTCGGGGGTAAAGCCCGGCACGCACCAGAAGGGCGTCACGTCGGTGGAGATGCGGCAGCCGTCGACCAGCCCGGCGCCGGGAACAAGCAGAGAGGTTCCCCCCAGGAGGAACGCGTCTTTTCCGACCGCCTCGCGGATGGTTTCGAGGCCCCGGCGGAACGCCTGAACACGGGTGGCGTTCCGGTCGGAATAGACCGCCCCGGAACAGGTCTCCACCATGGTAAAATCGAGCTTGAAGTAGGAATATCCCCAGCTCCGGATCGTCCGGAAGCACTCCTTCAGCCATTCGAGCGAGTCCGGACGGGTGGTGTCCAGAAAACAGCAGTCGCCCATGCGCAGGAGGGCTCCGTTCCGGTCGCGCAGAAGCCGTTCGGGATGGTTCCGGAAGAGATCGGTATCTTCGGCCACAAGGAATGGAGCTACCCAGATTCCGGGTTTGAATCCGAGCGCCGCGATTTCTTCCGAGAGCCATTTCATGCCGTGCGGGAATTTGACGGGGTCGGACTCGACGTAATTGCCGCGCGCTCGCTGCCACCCGTCGTCGATCTGGATGTATTCCACCGGCAGGATGTCCCGGTGTTCCGCAAGGAAACGGGCGTTCTCGAGAATGTCGTTTTCCGTTTCCCTGCCGTAGTAGTAATAATAGCTGCACCAGCCCGAGGGATTTTTCGGGCGGAGGGGAACGGCTTTCATGCGGACGGCGGTTTCCCGGGCGTAGCCGCGCAGAAGGGTTTCCGCACAGCGCCCCGGGGCGAGCATCAGGGTTTCGAGCGTGATTGCGGCGCCGGGGGCAAGGACAGTGTTTTCCGTATCGACGAACGCGCTCCAGCGGCGGTTCCGGAGGTCCGCCCGAATCCGGCAGAAGAACTTTTCCGCCGTGACGAAACCGGCCAGCATGCACTCTCCGGTGTCCATATTCCGCAGGACGCCGATTTGTTCCGCGCAGAAGACGCCTTTCTCGTCCCAACGGTATCCGGACGGATCGGAGACCGTGAAGCGGAGGAAGCCCGGATCGAGCGCGAAATCGCAGTCATCCTTTCCGCCGGACCCGGCAACGCCCACGACGGTCAGCCCTTCCTTGTAGAAACGCAGGGAATCGTCCGGATTCCCGAAAAGCGGCGCCGTGTCGAAGTCCAGTTCGACGCCCGAAACGGGCGCCGGCGCGGAACCGTGGTTTTCCAACTGCAATTCGAATATTTCCGCCGTTCCCGCGCCGGAGGATATCCGGCGGAGGTTCAGGCGGACTCCGGGCAGTTCATCCGCGCGGACGCGGCGTCCGCCGCTGACAAAACAGACGTTCACCGGGATCATTTCATCTTCCGATCTTGCTGAATTCATGATTTCAAATTTCACTCCGCTGCTTCACTTGGCCTGTTTCGGCATTGCAATCCTGTAGACATGACGGCCGAAGGAGGGGAAAGTATCCTGCAGCACGCCGTTCCGCACGGGGACTTTTCTTCCTTCGAAAAGGACTTCCGCCTGCGCGTCTTTCCCGCCGGTGACGGCCCGGAGGGCGAGCCCGGCTTTCAGGGAATCCGTGGTGCGGTTGATACAGATGACCAAAAATTCGTTTTCCAGTTTTTTCGCCAGGACACGGAGGCCGTCCCGGCTTGCTTCATCCGTGAAGCCGGTGTTCACATCGTCCTCCGGAGAGAAAAGGAAAGGCTGAATGGTCTTGAGTTCCCGGTCGAGGCGGAGAATGGTTTCCCGTGCGTAACGGCTGATGGGAACTCCGCCGAAATAGGTGAATCCCATGCAGTGGTTCACCACCGCGATGTAATGGAGGAACACCAGTTCGTCGCGGGTCGGTTCCTTGGACTGGGCTTCCGCCGCCTGCATCCAGATGAACAGCGGCTTGCGCTCCCGCCGGCAGTCTTCGTCCAGCAGTTCCAGCACCCGTTCGAACGAGTAGATCATGCTCGGGGTCTGCGGGAGTCCTTTCGGGAGGAGAATCAGCGGATAGCGGTCGATGGAGAAGGCATCGCCGAACAGGCCGTCCGGACGGTTCCGCCAGTAGCGGTACCCGGCGATATTGTCGTTGCGGTAGGTCACCAGATAGGGATTGGCGCATTTGGACTCGGAAATGACCCGCGGGACCAGATGGTCCACGCATTCGTCCACCGGGATGGCCGCGACGGGCGCGCGGCTGTCCTTCAGAAGCCCGAGCATTTTGGCCGGAGCTTCCGCATTGGGACGGACGGCATAAAAGTTCATCACTTTCAGCCCCAGCCGTTCGCAGACCGACAGGAACTTCCGGTTGGTCTCGAGGTCCCCCCAGTGGCCGGTGTAACAGATGTAGTCGTGTCCGAGCGTTTTGTAGAAGCCGAGCTGCTGTTCATTGAGCAGCCAGACCTGATAGCCGTAGGGAATATACGGTTTTCCGTTGACGTACATGCCGCGGCTGATCCGGTTGACCTTGACTTCGGTATGGTGCGGATCGAGCTTCAGCAGGTCGCATCTGGAAGCTGCGGTTTTCTTTCCCGCGGCGTCGAAGAGTTCAGCCCGGATCGTATAGGTGTGGGACTTCGCCGGGCGGTTCAGCGGAAATTCATAGAAACGCTTTGCCGGGTCGAACGGATATTCCCGTTTTTCCAGAACCGCCGGGAGCGGTTCCAGGACCAGGCTCAGGACCAGTTTCCCTCCTTTGGATTCCGGCGCGGCGCTGTTTACCGCGATGCGCGCGGTTTTCTCGTGAGTATAGTAGGAATATTCACTGAAAATCTCCAGGACGTGCGGCGTATCGAGATAACCCCGCCATTGCGCGGCGGTTTTGCCGGCCTCGTTCAGGACGGCCAGCCCGATGCGTGCGCGGCTGTCGGCGATCTTGAAATTCGGCAGGACGGCTTCCGTTCCGGACCCTGCCGGGACTTTCACCCGGATGGTTTTGCTCTGGACGGTCTGGGTCGCCGTTTCCAGCGTGCCGAAGACGGTGTAAGTCCGTTCTTCCGGGCTGTTGTTGGAAAGGTTGAACCGAATGGAGAAAAGATGATCGACGGCGTCGGAAGGAGTCAGCTTCACCGCCGAAACGGAGGTCGTTTCCGAGGCTTTCTCCCCCAGATAGACGGTTCCGAATTTTTCCGGTTCCAGGAAGGTGATGTTGACAGGCGCCCAGCTCAGGTGGATTTCCGGACCCGGAGGATAGTTGCGGGCGAAATTCATTTTCACTTTTTCCAGACAGTCGATCTCGCTGAATTCGGCGAACTGTTTGAGCGGGATGACGACTTCCGCGGTCCATCCGCCGGTACGGGGACGGACCGCCAGTTGCCAGTCGCCCTGCCAGGTCCATTCATGTTTTCCGTCCAGCACCCGGTAATTCCGTTTCCGCCCTTTCGGGTCGAAGATGAACTGGTAATAAGGGGAACCGATTCCGGGCAGGTCCAGAAAGATTTCCATGCTTTCCCCTTTTCCGTTGTTGCCGGCGGGATCGGAACAGTCGAAAAACAGATACAGGTTTTCCTTGTCCCATGCGGCCCGGATTCGGGTGGGGACTTCGGACGGCGCGCCCATGATTGTATTCATGGTCATTTCAGGCGCACTTTTCCAGCAGTCGTCCATGACGCCGTCGATGACCGGCGGTTTCGCGAGGGCTTTTCCGAGCGTGACGGAAGGCGTTTTCTGATTGCGTCCGGTTCCGATGTGAATCCGGGGCTGGGGCCTGGTGAACCCGGCGTCGAATTTGGAGGGAACGAACGCCGTCGCTTTCAGGCCCTCTTCCACCTGGACCGCGTCGGCCCACAGTTTCCCGGTGTCGAGCGGAGTGATGAGCACCGCGAGTTTGTTGTGGGGATACCGGGGCAGATTCAGTTCGTAACGGGTCCATTCGGTCGAGACGTCAAGACGTTTGCTCCGATAAGGATTCTGGCGGTCGTTTGTGACCGCGGAGAGTTCCGCCGCCATGTTCGGGCGCGAACTTTTCAGATAGACCGAAATCGTATAGTCGCGATTCGGTTCCACATTGCCGGATATGCCGCCGATGAAGAAGGGGGCTTCCGTTCGGAGCGATTTTTTTCCGTGCACGGACGTGGTTTCATCGATCACGAACCGGTTCACCAGCGCCTCGATATTCTCTTTCGACAGGAATTCGGGCGGAACTCCGATTGCCGAACGGGCGTGGCGTCCGAACGGCGTCCAGCAGTCCGGGATGTCCGGATTGGCGGCATACTCGAAACTGCCGTTGACCTGATAATTTTCGACTTCGGACGCGGGGGCAAGCATGCCCAGCACTCCTGCGATGGCAATCATACATTTCTTCATGGCGAACCCTTCTTACATTGAGAATTCATAGACATGTCTCGAAAGCGGGGCGAACTCGTCGCTCCAGCTTCCCCCGGCGTCGGGCGCGATCCGGCGGTTCTCGAATTTCACCTCGATTCCGTCTTTGGCGGACAGGCCCGGCAGCTTGATTCCGGCGCGGACCTTTTCCAGGGAGCGGTTGATCGCGATGACCGTGATCCGGCCGCCCGTCTTTTTGGCAAGCAGGCGGATTTCTTTATTGTCGCAGACCGCTTCCGGCTCCGGTTCAAGCGAAAACAGGGCGGGGACCAGCGCCTGGATTTCCCGGTTGAGTTCGATCATTTTCCGCCAGACGGTTTCACTCTGCGGAATGCCGCCGAAATAAGCGAATCCCATCGCATGGTTGACCAGCGCGATATACACCTGGAACGTCAGCTGCTCCGGCGTCGGTTCCTTGGCGAAACCCTCGGCCCCCTGGAGCCAGAGGAATACCGGTTTCCGTTCCCGCCGTCCGTCCCGGTCCATCATTTCGAGACACTGCTCGATCGAATAGATGTCCATGGTGTTCTGGGGTCTGCACGGCGGCTGGCGGATGAACGGATAACGGTCGATGGAAAGCACGTCTCCCGGCATCTCTTCGAGCCGTTCGGCGAACGCGCGGTAGGAGATGAAATGATGATTCACCCAGACCAGCCGTTCGGGCGCCGCCCGGTTGACCGTGGCGGCTTCCTGACGGACGATCGGATCGGCGCTTTCGTCGTTGGGGATCATCCCGACCAGCGCGGGGGTGTCCCGCAGGCGTTTCATCATTTCCGCCGGGGAGAGCGCGAAGGGGCGCGAGACATGAAACGCCACCGTTTTCAGCCCCATGCGTCCGCAGAGCGCGGCGAATTCCACGCTTTCTCCGGATTTCAGCCAGTGGCTCACATACTGGAGGTCTTCGAACCCGCAGGCCTTGTAATATTCCAGCTGTTTTTCCCGGAAGTTCAGACACTGGATGCCGCGCGGGAAAAACGGGTTGCCGTCGACATACACGCCGCGGTTGATCCGGTTGATCCGGACATCGGGGACGGTCGCGTCGCGGGTCAGGAGCTCCGCATTCTTCCGGCAGAGGACTTTATTGTCCGCGCCGTACAATGTCCCGGTGAGCGTGAACCATTTTTCCCCGGCCTGTTTTTTCAGGGGAATCGTGAAAATCTGCCTGCTTTCCGGCGCATCGAGCGGGAAAACATTCTTTGTCCAGGCATACGCCGGATATCCGGCCACCAAGGCGGTGATTTCGATTTTTCCGCCTTTCAATTTCGGCAGCAGCGACGGGGCGAATTCAACGACCACGCGGGCCTCTTTTTCCGTGCTGTAGCTGGAATATTCCGGATAGAGACGCATCGTCGGCGGCGCATCGGCCATTGTCCGGACCTGCCCGAGCGTTTTTCCCGAGCCGTCGGCGGCGCTCAACTGGAGCGCGACCTTGGGATCGGCGATCCGGAAGTCCTTGAGCAGAACTTCGCCGTTTTCTCCGGGCTTCAAGGCGAATCCGGCCGTTTTCAGCTGTTCCGCTTCGCTTTTGCCGGAGATGACGCCGGTCAGGATTCCGGATACGGGCGTTTCCGCATGGTTCGCAAGACGGACTTTCAGGTCGAACCGGTCTTTTGACGGATCAGAGGGAATCAGCGCGGTTTCCGCGATTTCCGGGGCGGACCCGGAGACGAGAACCTGCGGCGAGAAGCGGCTGCGGATGGCATTGACGTTTTCCGCGCACTGGAATTTATTGACGTCGTAAGGTAGGGCAAAACCGTCATCTAGCCAGCAGGGCGCGTATTCCGTGGCCTGTTTTCCTTCCTCCAGCTGGAAGGCGTCCAGCCAGAACACCGCCTCGCCCTGAGGCTGGGCGAACACGGAAATTTTCTCCTTGACACTTCCCAGCGGCAGTTCGATCCTCTGCCATTTCTGCCCGACCTTGAACAGTTCGGACAGGAGCGGTTTTTTCAGGGAATCCCCGGTGACTCCGAGGCGGATTTCCGCGTTTTCGCGGTCGCTTTTCACATAACAGGACAACACCAGGGAAGTGTTTCCGGGCGGCGGATCGGCCAACGGATTCATCAGATGGAAAGGCGCCTGGATGCGGAGGGAATTCCGTCCGTGACAGGCTTCCTTCGAATCGAGCTGGAATTTCCGGAGAAATTCCTGACGTCCTTCGGCGGTGCTGAATTCTCCCGGAAAGCCCAGTGTGCGGTAGCGTTCGCCGAAGCCGCGCCAGTAGTCCGGGACATCGGCGTTGGAGGCAAACTCGAAACTGCTGTTCGGGAGCCGATTCGGCAGAATCTTTTCAGGAGCCTTGTAGTCGATGGAAAAGTCCCGCATGGCGAACGGCTGGCGGTAGCTGCCGAAAGTGATTTTCCCGCTCCCGGGGGCGGTTCCGAGAACGTATTCCCGTCCGTTCACTTTCAGCTTGAAAATTGTCCGCGACGCCTCGAGGCCGATCTTCATCCAGGAGTCGAACGGCATATCGAGGTCGAAGGTTTCATCGAAAATCGCCTTGTCACGTCCTTTCTCGAAGAATTTGGACGTGATTTTCGAGGTTTTGCCATAACGTATGAAATACAGGCGCCATACCCCGTAACCCCGTTCCGCCTCGATGCTGAACTGTCCGTTTTCCTTGAGCTTCCGGTCCGCCAGTTTCAGTTCGAAACTCAGCCGGAAGTCTCCGATTCCGTCGGCGTTCAGCGCGGTATATCCGCTGTAAGGGGTGTCGTTGGAAAGAATTCCGTCCGCGATTTTCACGGACGCCGAGGAGGGTTTTGCGAAGTTCGTGAAACCGCTCCGGAAGTCGTCCTTCACCGTTGCCGAAAACAGGGGGGAGGCGGAGAGACAGGCGATTGCCGTGAAAAGTCTTGAAATAGTCCGGTTCATGAAGAGCCTTTCGTGTTATTTCTTACTTGGTCTGACGCGGGAAGCGGTATAACATGCTTCCATCCAGGTAAACGGCGTTTCCGCCGAGATTGTGGAGATAGAAGGCGTCCGTCGCATTCCGCCACAGCGCAAAACCGACTGTCGGGGAGATGCTCCGGGGATAGGAGGCGCTTTCATAGTATTCCGGAGCGTCGCTGAACATCCAGAAGGTCGAAGGCGTTTTGATTTTCATGCACTTGATGAACGCCGCTCCGAAAGTTCCGGTTGCATATTGTGTACCCGCGTTCTGGTTCTTCTGGTAATTGACGACGTATCCGCTGGATCGGGCGGGATTCGCCGGGCAGGTCGCGGCCTTCCCGTTGGTCTTGTAGACATTGGCGCCGCTGAAGAGGATCTTGATTCCGTACGTTCCATAGCTGAAAACATCATTGGAGAGCCACTGTCTCCCCATGACCTGCGAAGGCATGACCCAGTCGTTGTAGTCGTTCAGGTAAAGATTCGAAACCGTGCCGAACTGCTTCAGGTTGCTGCCGCAACTGACGGTTTTTGCTTTTTCCCTCACTTTGTTCAGCGCCGGAAGCAGCATGGCCGCCAGAATGGCGATGATGGCAATCACGATGAGAAGTTCGATGAGAGTGAAAAGTTTCTTTTCACCGTGACACGTCCTCTCCGGTAATTCTCCGCGCATGGAATACTTACGCATGTTTTTCATTCCTTCTGTTAGTGGAAACCGTTGAATCTTTTTTGAGAATCCTGCCTTCTATGATTTTCTCCCGGCCCAGAACATACTGCCGGGCGTCCCATTTTTCGTGCAGCATTTCGACGCCGGCTGCGCCCATTTCGTAAAAGGGGTATTCGATCGTGGTCAGGGACGGATTGTAGAATTCGGACAGCAGGTGGGAGCCCACCACACCGGCATCGTCCGGAATCCGCTTCCCGGCCCGGCTCAGCATTTCCAGTATCTTGATCGTGTAGAAGCGGGTGAAGGTAATGAAGGCGGTCCGCCCGTCCGATTTTTCCGCCAGTTTTTCCAGTTGCGGCAGAATGGCTTCGCGGTCGTTTCCCTCCGGAGACAGGATCGAAGCCGCGATCTGATATTGTTTGGAAAAGTTCCTGAATGCTTTCGAAGTCTTGCAGTTGAAACTCATTTCATTGTTTTCCAGCAGATAATGGAACTTCCGGTAGCCGTTCTCATACAGATGCCGGAGAAGTTTGAACATGGTGCCGTAATCGCTGAAGGAAACCGCATCGCATTCCGGGTGTTTTCCCTGCGGGTTGAGCAGAACGAAAGGCATTTTCTCCCCGGCGGCGAAATGGGCGAACTCCTCCGGAAGATCGTTCCAGAACAGAAGCGCGCTCACCTCATGATTCCGGAGCGGTTCCGGAAGGGCGGAATGTTCGTCGACGATCATGCTTGTCAGGTTGTAACCGAAGGCCGAACATTTTTCGATGACGCCGACCAGTCCGTGATAATACAGAATCTGGTTCTGCGCGACTTCCCGGGGAATCACGATTCCGATGTTGCTGTTCAGGCGCAGCCCGTTGTTCCAGGCCAGTTCCAGAATCTGCCGCTTGGTCTTCTTACTGGACCCCGTGGTCACGCTGGTATTCCGCAGGACGCTCGAAACAAGCGCTTTGCTAACGCCCAGTTCCCGCGCAATCGACGCGTATGAATATTTTTCCGCCATTTCGGAAGCCTCCTTTGTTATAATTATACATTAACAGTTAATATTGTCAAGGGGACGACTGAACTTTTTTGAAAAAATTTTGCGCCGCAACCATTTTTCTCCCTTTGCCGGAATGATCCGGTTCATTCGCGGAGAACGAATATTTGCGGAAAAAATCCGTAAATTTCCATCCGGCTTATTGAATTCCGCCCAATAAGGTCCGTCTTCCGCATGAATGGGAATCTTTACACATTCATACGCGGCAAGCCTGCGGCTTTTTTTCAGCGGAATATTCAAGTCTGTTTTTTTCCGGTCTACGGCGGTTACATGAATTCCGGATAGGATATTCTGTCGGTATTGACCTTTTCCGGCATATAATATTCCAATCTTACAGAGATGGAAACGGGGGTATCATTGATCTCCAAAATTTTATGTTACCCAATCGGCAAGAACAGAAGATTTACATACAGTATCTGCGAGATTACAGCGGAAGTTATGGAAAGAGACATGAAATATTCTTTTTTTTTCTTTGTATATAGAATGACAGGAATCAATGAAAAGCAAAAAAATAAAACGGCTGTCACGGGAGAGAAATATTGTGGGTTTGAGACGAAAAAGAACAATACTGCAGATTGAAACAATGCACAATGCCATTGTTTGTTCAAAAGCCAAGGAAAGCCGAGCATACTGCCAAACAGACATATACTGTAGAAAACATAAGGGGACGGCATAAGAGTTTTTTTTCGGGTTGCGAATAAGTAAATGCCGGCAACAACAAATCCGCAGGTCAAAGCCGCCAGCAGATCGGGTCTATACAAAAGTTTACAGAGAGTTGATAACATATTTATCCTTTATGAATTAGAGCATGAACCACGTCAAAAATCAATTTCAGTTCTGATCATCCGGATGTTTTTCAGAATGTTGTGTTTCTTCGATCAAATCCATCAGTTTTCTTTTTACCGTCGGATCGGAGATTTCAAAACAGGAATGAACCACATAAGTTCCAAAGGCTGTATACCGGGTGGAAAATATCCGTAAATTTCCATCCGGCTTATTGAACTCCGCCCAATAAGGTCCGTCTTCCGCATGAATGGGAATCTTTACACATTCATGCGCGGCAAGTCTGCGGCTTTTTTTCAGCGGAATGTTCAAGTCTGTTTTTTTCCGGTCTACGGCGGTTACATGAATTCCGGAAATGTTCCTGTAATGATAAATCTCATACACTTGATAGTAGAGGGCGAACAATAGAAACAGAGTGATTGCAGTCCCCATTGATATGAAAAGAAATCGGATGATTTTTTTGCCTGTCAATCGCATAAAATTCTCAACAGTTTTTCTTTCGTTTCCGGCGAAGCAATCCGGTAATATCCCGGAATAAAAAACAACCCTCCCAGGAAAGCGTGGTTCCGGAAAAAATACAGGGAATGATCTGAGCGACTGTAGAACAGCGTCCAGGGCTCTTTGTCGGTACGCGTGTTCTCCGCAAATGGAAGGGACACGTCTTTCCCGGAAGAAACCGGATTGGCTGCAAC
Organism: Lentisphaerae bacterium ADurb.Bin242; assembly: GCA_002069785.1. Classification (GTDB taxonomy): domain Bacteria; phylum Verrucomicrobiota; class Lentisphaeria; order Victivallales; family UBA1829; genus SIG94. Next base: position 46,265 of record MWCA01000035.1, read on the forward strand.
AGGACGGCAAACATAGGATATTCTGTCGGGATTGACCTTTTCCGGCATATAATATTCCAATCTTACGGAGATGGAAACGGGGGTATCATTGATCTCATGGATTCGGAGAATTCGTGTCCGATGGACTTCATGCCGGATCGAAATGATCCAGAGACAAAATACGATACAGAAAAGGGCAAACGATCCCCCGAAAATTATTCTTCGCCTGAACCTTGATTTTATCATAAAAACATCTTTCCGGAAATAAAGAAAGGAAACGAAACAATCATTCATTCTGTTTCTTGTTAATGTATTTCATTCGATAGTAAAAATCAAACTATTTCTTTGGAATAAAAAACGAGTGGAACATATGTCCAGAATATCCCCGCTTCTTCTGGATTTTGTGCCTGAAGCAGAATAAAAAGAACCATTTTTCAGAATGCGGAAATGATGACCATTTTCCGGGGATCAGCCGAGGGAGACGCAGAGGAGCCCGGTCAGGATCAGGAACATGCCCAGCACTTTCGGAACGGTTCCCTTTTCCTTGAGGATCAGCATCCCGGCGAAGAACCCGACCGGCAGACTCATCTGCCGGAACGCCTGAATGTAGCTGACGTTGGTGACGTATCCCATGGCGAACAGGACCAGCGCATAAGCGGTCGAGCTGCACCCGCCCGCCATGACCGGATACAGGGTCCGGCAGAACATTTTTTTGAGAAGCGCCCGTTCCGTCCGGTTCCCGGCCACTACGATCAGTTCCCCGAGAGTGAGCCCGAACTCGATCAGGAAGAGATATCCGAGCGTGTCCAGGATGCTGATCCGGCCGGCGGCTTCACGGATCAGCTTGATGGCGCTGCTGTCGAAAATGGTGTACAGGGTGGTGCCGACCGCCCCCAGCAGAATGAAGCCGATTGCCGAACTGATGTAGTGTTTCGGAGAAAAGTCCGAGAACTTTTTGAGAGGCATCAGGAAACAACCGGCCGTGATGAGGACCATTCCGAAAAGAGCGATTATGCCGGGCACTTTCCCGAGTCCGAAAAGGATCGTCACGGCGGCGATCATCAGCACCGGAAGCGCCCGCACCACCGGATAGACCAGGGAAATGTCGTTCCAGCGGTAGGCCCGCGCCAGCCCGAGGACGTACAGCACTTCCCCGACAATGCTGGAAAGGAGGAAGACATGAAACTTCCACGGGAGTTCCATCAGGCGGATGTCGGACAGGAGGAAGAACGGAAACCAGATCGCGGAGGCGGTCGCCGACATCAGGACATAGAACGCCATCGAGGGTTTCGTGCTCTTGGAAATCATGTTCCATGCGACATGGAGGAACACGGAAAAAAAGATCAATACAAATGCGAAAAACGACATCTTACCCCTTCCTGAAACTTTCCTCACGGAAGGCGGCGGTCCTGCCGTTGAGCGCCTTCAACGCGGGTTCCGCCTGAAGATCGCCCGCAAGATGCGCGAGCATCAGCGCTCCTTCGGGTTCGCAGAGATGTTTCTGGATCGGAAAATATTCGCGCAGCAGGAAGTCCGCGTATTTGACCATCCGGAAATCCCCGTAAAGATTCGGGCGTTCGCCGCCGTAGCGGCAGACGGCCACCGAACGGAAGTTCCGGACCGCCTCCGCGATGGAAGGCACACTGTTTCCGGCGGAAAACACGATCGTGAAATGCCAGTCGAAAAGATCCCGGTCCGAACTGTCCGTGAAGGTTTTGTCCTTGCCTTCCTCGAAGTGGCTGGTGCCATGCGAGTCGCTCAGTCCGACCACGGGAAAACGGTTTCCACGGGAAAGCTCTTCCGCCCAGCGCGCCACCTGGTAGGTGTTGGAGCGGGACTGGTGCCTGTAGAACCCGCCGATCAGTTCGAAGGCGTCGAACTTGCGGCGGCGGAAGACGGCCGAGGTCAGGGCTTCGCAGATGACGTTCTGGGTCGCATACCAGTAGGGATGGCAGAAGACGGCAAGTCCGCCGTTCTCGCGAATGCGGTCGAAAACCCATTCCGAGGCGGCCACCGGGAAGGAATTCAGCCCGGATTCCGCCGCCGGCAGAGTGTCCTGGATCGCCTTGACTTCGCGGCGGTATTTTTCCTCGTCGGCGCGATACAGGTCGTTGATGCTCCGGGATGCTCCGAAGTTGATGATGTGGACCGGGTTGTCGGGAGAATGAACCTCCTCGCCCGGATAGAGGTGAAAGTCGAGGTCGAATCTCTTCCAGAAATCGATTGCTTCCAGCGAGGGTTCATATTTCCGGTGATCGGTGACGGCGATGAAATCGAACCCGTGCTGGCGGTAGTGGGCGGCGACGTATGCCGGACATTCCCTGCCGTCCGAGCGCGTGGTGTGAATGTGGAAGTCCCCCTTGAACGGACGGAGCGCATACAGGTCTTCCTTCAGCGAATAGATGCGGAATTCCCGCGTGGTTTTGACGGCCGGATTTTTTTCGTCGGTGATTTCCGCGGTGATGATCTGTTCCTGTTCCCCGGCGAAACAGCCGTTTACAACCAGCACGCCGTCTTCAAGACGCCATTGGAGAGGCTGCCGGGTGCTTTCGTTCCAACCGTAGTTCCGGTGGGAACCGTCGGGATAGTATCCGTCCACGGGAACGTTGTAGACATTCAGCCGTTCGGGGTTTGGAAATGCGGCATGTTCGAAACGGGGACGAATCCGGATTTCGGAAGACCGGTCCGCCGGAACCATTCTCGGAAAAACATCGTAATAATTCATTCTTTTGCGCCTTTTTTCGGGTGATGTCGCTGAAAAATTACAAACAAACTATATTATATCCATCCAAAGGATTATTTCAACTGAAAAATATGCAAATAAAAGATGTCGCTTTTTTACGACATTTTAGAGGGGTCTCTGTTTTCCGTGCAAAATGCGCCGTTTTGGAAGCATATTCCGCCGGAAAGGATGAAACATGGAACACCGCTCCGGGAAAATCATGGAATTTTCAAGCTCGTCCCGCTTGCATTGGGAGGGAGTCGTCCTGTATATTAAGACCGTTTACAACCAAACAGAGCGGATTCCGTTTCGTTTGGAGAGAGGCTGAAAATGAATCTGATTGAAGAACTGTCGAATCTCGATCTGACCGGACGGCAGGCCAGAGTCTATCTGGCGCTGCTTCAACTGGGGTCGGCCTCGGCGATCGAGCTGGCCAAAAACACCGGATTCAAGCATCCGACCGTTTACGACGTGCTCGATTCCCTCAAGGCAAGGGGACTGGTTTCGGAAAGCTTCCTCGGAAAGAAAAAACGTTTCACGGCGGAGAATCCGGACAATTTTCTGGAACTGGAAGCGCGCCGCCAGCGCACGCTCGGCTCCATCCTGCCCGGCTTGCGGGAACTGTATCTCGGCGGCGTACAGCGTCCGCGCATCCGTTTCTATCAGGGGGCGGAGGGAATCAAGGCGGTCAACGAGGAGCTCCTCAATGTCAAGGCCAAGGAGTATTTTTACTTCGGGTCCGTCCAGGAGATGTTCAAGACCAACGGGGAACGTTATCTCCGCGACTATTTCAAGCGGCGCATCGAACGGGGGATCTGGTCCAACGCCATCCGCAATCCCTCGCGCGAACGCGACGAGGATTACATGCAGCCCGGAGAGCACAACCTCCGCCGGGTCCGCTACCTTCCGACGCCCATCAGCGAGGATGTCGCCGGACTGTATCTCTACGATGAGAAAATCGCGATCCATTCCGCGCTCAAGGAGAACTATGCCATCACCATCGAAAGCCGCGAACTCTTCGTGCTCCTCAAAACCATCTGGCAATGCCTCTGGAACGTGGCCGTCGAGCCCGGAGCCCTTCCGAAGCCCGGCGGAGATTTTCCAGGGAAGGAGCGGGCGGAAACTTGACTTTCGGGTTCAGGCGGGTTACAGTATCCCAAACTGAAAAAGGATATTTTTCCATCATGAAAGCTGTCAGCGGAACCCAGATGCGTTTTCTGGATCAGCGCACGATCCGGGAAGGAGGCATTCCGGGCGAACGTCTCATGCGGGTGGCGGGCGCGCTTGCCGCCGGCGCGGTGATGGAATACCGCGCGGCTCTCCTCAAGTCCGACATCCCGGCGGGAAACGTTCTGATCCTGGCCGGGAAAGGCAACAACGCCGGGGATGCGTTCGTGGTCGCCTCCATGCTTGCCAATACCGACTGCCAGATTTTTCTTCATTGCGCCGTTCCCGAATCGGAGCTTTCCGGCGACGCCCTGACCATGTTCAAAGCCCTGCCGGATAAAATCAAGCCGCGCATCTCCTACAGCCTGACCGAAGATGATCTCCATCTGCCGTACGGCCTGATTGTCGACGGTCTGCTGGGGACCGGATTCCAGGGCGAATTGCACGAGCCGATCCGCTCGTGGTGCCGCCGGGTCAACGGTTCGGGGCATCCGGTGGTTTCGCTGGACATCCCTTCCGGGCTGAACGCCGATACCGGCGAAGCCGATCCGGACGCCGTTGTTGCGGATATCACGTTCACCATGGGACAGCCCAAGACCGGGATGCTCACTCCGGCCGGAGCGCGTCACTGCGGACGTCTCCGCGTGCTGGACATCGGCATTCCCCGGAAATATGTGGACGAACTGAAGGATACGGTCGAATGCACCACGGAGGCGGATGTGAAAGCGTGGCTCCGGCGCGAACCGTTCGACATTCATAAGAACACCCGCGGACATCTTCTCGTGATCGGCGGGTGTTCCCAGTATTCCGGCGCCGCGCTGCTGGCCGGAGAGGCCGCTTTGCGGACCGGAGCCGGACTGGTCACCTGTGCGCTTCCGGCCTCCGCGCCGGTGTATTCGAGTCCGCCGAAAGCGTTGATGGTCCGTCGTGTCCCGGATTCCGGGAGCGGTTTTTTCACACGGGAATCCTGCGAAACGCTCCATTCCCTGCTGGCGAAATCTTCCGCCGTGGTGCTGGGGCCGGGCATGGGAACGGAGGAGAGCTCGCTTCCGGTGCTATCGCTGGTGCTTGGAACGGAGCTTCCGGTCCTGGTGGACGCCGACGGCCTCAATCTTCTGGCGGCGCATCCGGAATGGACGGACGGCATTCGCGCGCGGGTGGTCCTGACGCCGCATCCGGGCGAAATGAAGCGTCTGGCCGGGACTTTTTCAATCGACGGGACGCTTTCCCGGATGGAACAGGCCCGGGCGCTGGCCCGGAAGCTGAACGCGGTCGTCGTTCTCAAGGGAAACCGCACCGTGGTTGCCGATCCCGGCGGAGACGCCGCGGTAAACCTCAGCGGATGCCCCGCTCTGGCCACGGCCGGAACCGGCGATCTGCTGTCCGGCATGGCCGGAGCGATGCTTGCCGACGGCAGTCTTTCCTTGTATGAGGCGGCCCGGTGCGCTGTATTTCTTCACGGATGGATGGCGGAAATCGCTTCGCCCGCCGGTTCGCGCGGGTGGATCGCCGACGATTTTCCCGCTTATATTGGAACCGCTATACGAAAGGTGACGGTGAACGGATGAAGGATGATTCCCTGGTGAGAAACCGTGTCGCGGCGTTTTTGATTCTGCTGGCGGCGCTCCTGGTGGCGGGCGGCGGATTCCTGGCATTTTTCCGGGATTATTCTCCGCTTCTGGCGGAAAAACAGCCGGAACTTCTTCCTCCCTCCCGTGAAAACGTCGAAAACTGGCAGAAAGCGGTTCTGGCCACGAAAGGAATAGT
>MWCA01000036.1 GCA_002069785.1 Lentisphaerae bacterium ADurb.Bin242
CGGGGGCACAGTAGACCTTTTTCACCAGCGGAGACTGGGCTATCTTCCAGGCCAGGGCATGTTCGCGGCCGCCACCACCGACAACAAGAACTTTCATATTTTCACCTCGGTTCAATTTTCCAAGTCAAACTTCAAAAAACAGAAATAGAACACGGAAAAAGCGGATTTAACGGATTAAGGGCAGATATACCTTCAGCCATTATGAAATCTGACGTTCCGCTGTTTCAGATTTGATCAGCGTTCCATGTTTTTGAATATTTCAATGTCTAAAGTGACGCATATTGGTAAACACCATCGCCATCCCGTGCTCATCCGCCGCCGCTATCACCTCGGCGTCGCGCATGCTGCCGCCCGGTTGGATCACCGCGGTGATGCCTGCCGCCGCCGCATTGTCAATGCCGTCACGGAAGGGGAATCCGGAATTACATCTGCACGACGTTTCCGGTCCGGGCGGATTCGATCATGGCCTTGCCGACCATCAGGGAATTGTAGCCGTCCTCCACGGTCGGGAACACTTTTTTCCCGCCTTTCATGTACTGGAAAAGGTTGAGCATCTGGCAGCCGTATCCGTCCGCCACATTCACTTCCTCCACGCCGGCGCCGTCGGCTTTCACGGGTCCGACCTGGATTTCCTTTTTCTCGCCGCCGGACGGATAATAGGTCAGGTTCGCACCGCCGTCCATGACGAGGGCGCCTTTTTCGCCGTAGATTTCCATTCGTTCGGCGCTTCGGCCGAAGCGCTGCCAGTTGCACATGTAGTTGCAGATGACTCCGTTTTTATACGTGACGACCGAGGCGACATGGTCGGCGGGAAGCGGCTGGGAAGGATCGAGCATGTCGCTCTGGGCGTAGACGCGGGCGGCCGGGCCGAAGAACCAGTTTGCCAGATCGACGTGGTGCGCAAGCATGTCGATGATGACGCCGCCGCTCTTGTCGAAATCGGTGAACCAGTCGCCGGGCATCCGCTTATAGGCTCCCAGCGGGAGATCCACATTGCAGAAATGGAGTTTTCCGAGGAAATTCTGCTCCAGCAGTTCCTTGAACTTGATCGTCTTGAACATGTGTCGGCGGACGAACCCGATCGCGAACAGCTTGGAATAGTTCCTGCCGAGTTGCAGCATTTCATCGGCCAGCGTGAAGTCGCGGCACAGGGGTTTCTCGCAGAACAGCACTTTTCCGGCGCCGATGGCCGCCCGGATTCCGTCCTGGTGGCAGTAGGTGGGCGAGGACACGACTACGCAGTCCGCCGCGGCCGCGACTTCTTCCGGGCCGGCGCAAATTTCGGCTCCGTATTTGTCATGCATGGCCTGCGCCGCTTCCGGCTTCGGATCGTAAACCGCCGCGATTTTGGCTCCGTCGAAGGTTCCCAGATAACTTGCGTGCGTATTGCCCATACGCCCGGCGCCGATAATACCGAACTTCACCATTTTTGTTCTCCATCCATGATTGCTGATTATTTAGTAACGCGCGTCACCATTGCCCTTAATATAACCATTCCGTTTCATTTTGCAAGACGGAATTCCGGGCTTTTCGACTTTTTTTTCGAGTTTTGGTAATTGTGGTAATTGAAAAAGTAAACGCCCCTCTCCAAATCTCCAACTGCATTTAGTCTGACAAAAAGGGGGAGGTGCATTTAGTCTGACAAAAGTGGTCTTGTGGAAAGTTATTGATCTGTTAGGGTGAGAAAGCCCAAAGTTCTTGTCACCATCCCTCCCCCGGGGGAGGGATGCGTTTAGTCTGACAAAAATGATGGTATACCCCACAAAAAAGGAAGGGAAAAAAGCGTCTCACCTGACATCATAGAAATTCAACGGAACGGAAAGTTTTAAATCTTTCAGGCAAAGAACTGCCAGTATGGAAAAATAAAAAAAACAAATCACAAAAAAACACACACCATCCGGATAAAATTCCCATTTCAACGAGAGAAAAAGATTATCAAGTTTTTGGCCGTCTGAATTTTGCCAGGAAATGCGGGAAAATTCCAGCATTTTGCAACCATTCTTGTCCCATTCGAAAAAGGGGAGGCCGAATCGCAGAACGGATGGAATATCGTGTCGTCTTCCGTTTTCAGGGACAGAAATGAATGCATGTTGTGTATAAGATGGAACAATGCGCCATCGAAATCCCGAACCTCGATTTCAGCGGGAAAGCCGCCGCATTGTCTGCGAAAAACGATCTTACCATAAGGCATTTCAAGCGTATAATTTTTCATTTCCTTATCCCGCTGATTTTGATATATGGCATTTCAAGGTTATGATTTCAAAAGGCTTGAACTTCAGTGATATTCTTTTCATTACCGGGTATTTTTTGATTTCATGCCATTCGATCATATCACATTCGCTGATCTGCATGTCTTCCGGAAAAACGAGGGTTGCCGAAGAATTTTTCCCATATATTTCCACCAGACGAATAATCAAATCCGTGCTTTTTTCCGCTTTTTTCATGGTGCTGAGTTTTATGCCATGATGGTCTTCTAAATGACAGGGGGGATTGATTTCTCCTTGAAATCCGTAAAATACCAACGGCGGGGAATTGAGCTGCGCGGCTTCTTCCATCACCGTTGAGCCAATCAAATCCCCTTTATGCGGGAAAAAAGCATAGGTAAATTCATGATATTCGATGTCTGCGGAACTGTCGGGATATTTCGGAGAACGTAAAAGGTTGAGTTCAATGTTTGATTCCTGAAGTTTGTATCCGTACTTGCAATCGTTGAGCAGCGCCACTCCATATCCGGTATCGGAAATATCGGCATAGCGATGGGCGGCGACTTCACTACGAACTTTTTCCCAGGAAGTGTTTCTCCGGGTGGAGCGGCGAATATATCCAAACTGAATATCACAGGATGCAAACTCGCTGCGGGTGTCGAGTTCAAAAGCAACCCGGAGCATGCGGTGTTCTTCATTCCAATCCACGGAAGTAATGAAGTCAAGCCGTTTACTGTCATTTCCCAAACGAACGGTTTGCATGATTTTTGACTTGCCGATTGACATTTCGAACCGGATACATTTTGCCACTGCCCCGTCCGGCAAACGGCGAAATAAAATACCGGTCTGGTGTTCGATGAATTTTCCTTCATAGTCGGGGTCAATATCCCATGCGTCATAGGATTGCGGCCAGTCAACGTAAAGCGAAAACAGATTACTTGCGGCGGAAGATTTGAGGACTTCACGGGATTCCTCTTTATCGAAGGCAGAAACCAGACGGGCATCCGCCGTAAATTCATAACGCATCCATTCATTTTCCAGAACCAGCAAATTTTCCGAGGAATTTCCGGCAGCCGGCGGTATATCGGAGCGATGCAAGGTCAAGGATGAATTTGGTGGAATTGCAACTTGAGCGAAAACCGTATCATCATGCAGTTTCTGACACAAAGTATTTTTGCAGGAACTCCAATCTTTCGGAAGGGGCAGCAGATAGCGGCAGAATTGCGGCAGTGTATTGTAAAGGGTGATGGATTGTGCGTTCGGAGTCAGGTATGATTCCGCATAATTCTTCAGCAAGGCATTGCATTCATCCCGAAGCAAGGAATAATCGCGCCTGGTATCTTCGTAAACTCCGGGAATGGACGAACCCGAAATAATGTCGTGAAATTGATGGACTAAAAGCAATTTCCACATTTTATCGAATTGCGCTGCCGGATAATTCAACTGCCCGGCGAAGAGAATTTCAAGCTGGACAATCAAATTTTCCAGAATCCGGTTTTCTTTTTTGATAAATGCCTGGGTAGTCAGAGTTGCCCGGTGCTTTTCGAGATACAATTCATCCTTCCATACCGGAAGATTGTCCCGGTTCATTGCCAACATCTCCAGAAAGGAATCTGCCCGTTCGAACCGGACTTTAGGGATATCCGGGAAATCGGCAAGCAGTCTGCCGTTTTCCACATGGTCTTCGGTCGGTCCGCCGCCGCCGTCGCCGACGCCATAAAGCGAAAGAAATGAGTCCAGACAGGGTTCCTCCGCAAGACGCTGTCCGGCTTTATATAAGGAGCCTGGATTCAACATTGAGGCATAGTTGTTTTCCGGCGGGAAATGAGCGATGATTTCACTGTTGTCGATTCCGCGCCACCGGAATGAATGATACGGAAATACGTTGGTGTCGTTCCATGACAATTTTTGGGTCAAAAAGAAATTGCAGCCGCATTTTTTGATAATTTGCGGAAGTGAGGCCGGACAACCGAACACATCCGGCAGCCACAGGTTTTTCACCTCGATCCCAAATTCATCCATGAAGAAATTTTTACCATACAGAAACTGGCGGATCAGCGATTCACCACCGGGGAGATTGGTATCGGATTCACACCACATTCCTCCCTGGAGTTCCCATCGCTTTTCCTGCACGAAATGTTTGATCCGGGAATATATGCCGGGATAATATTCTTTGACGAACTGATAAAGCTGTGGCTGGGAAATTCCGAAAATGTATTCAGGACAGCGTTCCAGCAAATCAAGCTGGTTGGCAAAGGTACGGGCGGCTTTCCGGATGGATTCGGCAACCGGCCACAAATAAGCAAGGTCAATATGGGCATGTCCCACCGCATAAGCGGCAACCGTCAGGGAATCTCCGCGGGCATGTATGATGTCATCCAGTTCCCGAATTGCCAGTTCCGGCATGCCGGGTTTGACGGCATACATTGCCAAGGCCCTTTTTACGGCTTCCATGATTTTTACGGATTTGTGGTTGAAGCCAAACGAAGCTCCGGCATCGGTCAATAAGGCGATACGATGCCGGAGCGTGTGCAACGGCAAGTTCCAAATCCCGAATTGCATTTTCCGGATAACCGCTTGATGGTCATTATAGTTCTGCAAGCCTGTTTCCAGCGTGTTTTGCAACGATGTTCCATTGATGTATGCGGCGGTGGTTTCAAGCCATAAATCAATATGGGAGGTTTCAGCCGGAAGCAGAATGAACTCCTTGCTCCAGTTTTCGAGGAAAATACTGTTGCAGGTAATTGCGGAAAGAGCTTTTCCCGATGCCGAAAACAATAAACCTTCCGCATTAAAATTGAGCTGGAGTGCAAGTTGTTGTCCGCAAAGTTCACGGGGAACTTCGGCTGTCAAATGAAACCAGCCGTGATCCCAGGCGTTGCCCCAGGTATCTCCCACCGAGACCGGAACGTATTTCAGTTGCCGGCGGTCCTGAAACGATGTGTTTTTACCCGAAATGGCGTATTCGGCTTGAAGCGTATGGGCATTCGAAAGTTGCCGCCCATAGGTAACTTCGCAAAAATGCCTCGCCCGTTTGATTGTCGACAAAAATTCCTTATCGGTCATTCAGACTTCCCCACTTCCGCCAGCAGAGCCGCGTCGTGCGGCGGCAGAACAATTTTGAATTTGCGTATTGAAGGCGCATCCAACAGTTCTTCGCATTGCTCCGGCAGACCATACTCCTGAAAATGATAAGTCATAATCTGGTTCGAATCGTTGAAAATAGCGACGGCTTTGCGTCCGTCATCGAAATTGCCAATGAATACCTGCGGCCAACAACCGGTTGTCCAGGAAAATGGATGAGCATTACGGATACGGTATTTAACCGCGCGTTCAAGCAATGCTAGGCGGTTTGCATCGATGGTGTTAAAATTATCGCTGGTTGTGCATACTCCGGTCAGGATACCGGTCAATATCGACATTTTAGCTTCGCCGTAAGAATAATAAGCGTTGTCCTGGCGTGCCATCAGCGCATCGGGATCCGCCCGGAACCAGCGGTCGAACTTCCACCAGTGCGACATCAGGACATGAATGGCTGTCTTGATATCGGCTCTAAAAAGATCGTCCCCATTTGCCGGTTCCGGGCGGGGATTTTCATAATAACGAGAGGTGTCATAACTGACCCGGCAGTGATCAACCAATCCAAGTGTCGGCATGAATGGGGCACCGCATCCCAGCAATACCGCATCCGGAACCGTCTCGCGTATGGCTTTGAGAGCCTGCCGGTAGGCGGAAACCGGCGTTGCCGCCGAATCCTGGCGTATTCCCTCCATGAGGCCAAGTCCCAGACCGTCCATTTTGAAATAGGCGAAACCGTATGAACGAAATGTATTGAATACATTCACCAAGTGATCCAACACCTCTGGACGGGTTGCGTCAAGGCAACCCCAATGGGTGTCCGGCGGTGCGGACCAGCCCCGGATCAGCGCGGGTTGGTTGGTCCCGTCTCGAACGAACCAATCCTGATGCTCCCGAAATACCCGGCTGACCGTGGAAGCCATCAAAGGAATCGTCCAGATTCCCGGCTTCATTCCGCCATCGCCAATCTTTGCGACGATGTCCCGCAGGGGAGTAGGCCAATCATGGCGCTGTTCCAACCAATCCCCTTGAAACGGCTGGTAGCCATCGTCAATTTGCACATACTCCGCCGCATATCTCGAACGGTTGGTCGTCAAGGCGGCAACATTTTCCAATAAATTGGACTCAGAGACCCCGGCGTAGTAATAATACCAAGTGCAATATGCCGTAAAGTTTCTTGCCGCTTGAATTCTTGGAACGCTCATTTTTTTTGCGGCGGCATCGGCATATTGAATCATCAAATCCTGCCACGAATCGCCTTCTAAAACCAAAATTTCCTCAGGTGTTTCATCCGGTTTGATGTGCGGCTGTTCAACTGTAACGCCGGTAAATTTGCCCCGTCGATGAAGTGTCAGATACGTCAAGGAACGAAACGCGGTCAAGGCTCCGATCAGCATAAAACGTTTGGAATAAATATCGCCTATGACCAACATATCTTGACTCGGATAATCGCCATTGAAGACGCGGGCCGGGAAGACGTTGCTGCCTTGCAGATGGGCGACCATGTTGTTGTTATTGCGATACGCAAAATCTGCTTCCGGCGGTAAATCGAGCGGCAGATATGCCCGGTAACATGCTGTTTCTTTACGTAATTTCATTTTTCTTTTTCTATAACCAGTGTGCCGAAACCGGAGGGTTGATGGACCATGCCGCCGACCCATGAACTGTTTTCGCGTTTGCCGTCTTTCTGATCGTGATGAAAGGTGCGGAAAAACATCGCTTTGAGCGGGGCCTCGCCGGCAGGATCGTAACCGATATCTTTGAAGGGAACCCGGGCGATGATCCAGTAGCCGTCTTTTTCCGCTTTGGCGCTAACGTTCCAGGATGAATTCCAACTTTCGTCATAACCGGAGCCATCGTATTTCATCCCTTGGAAATCTGCGGCAAAATGGTTGTAAAGCGTTCCTTTTTTATTGACATCGAGGAAAAATTCGATATGATCTCCTGCCGGGCATACTTCCCGCCCGCCGATGTTCTGCCGGGCATAGAGATTTTGGGCATTACCGTCATGGCATTCAAAAAGCAGATACAACGCGGCATTGTCGTGCATGAGCTTGACCGTGGTCGCGTATTTCGAATCGGCTTTCGGTTTGCCCATGACTTTGAAACCTTCCAGCGCGGTGGCCTGGTCCCAGATTTCAGACTGCGGAGTCGCCGCTTTGGCGGCCTTCGCGACCAGCGGCACGGATAACTCCGGCGAACTGTACAGCGGCGCGTTTTTGATCCAGTCCTCGAAGCGTTCGCGGGTACGTTTGACCAATTCTTGAATATTCGGGGTATCGGCCAGTTTGGCGGCTTCTTCCAAAGCGCTCCGGCAGGGTTCTTCCAGGCCTTTCTGAACAATGTAATGAACCGCCGATTTATAGTGATTGTCCGACAGCGTGGATGGCGACGGATCGTCATACCAGGATTTCCGCAAAATGCCGTAGAATTTCTTCATGGCCGGAGCGGCTTTGTGATAAGCCCGGTTCAGGTATTCGTCGCGCAGCTTTTCCACGTCCTGTTGCGAGTTCCAGTACAATTTCGAGAGCACCCAGAATTCCATGGCCGAAACGTCCCAGGCATAATCGCAACGCCGCCGGTTAGGTCCGACGATACTATCCGGTATATATTCGGCATAGTAAATACGGGAACCGAGCTGCTCCAGATAACGCAGGTCTTCGGCCGCTTTTTCCGCCAACGGCCGCGGATAATCCGAGCCGCAGCCGTAATATTCGCGCCAGCCGAAATTCGAGCTCATTTTGCACCATTGATCCACCCGGTCCTTCCATTTTTTGTTGGCGGGTTCAAGAATTGAATACTTGTCATTTTTCACCGCCGGACAAAACAAAATATCAATGTAGTCATCCACCTTCACCGCCGGCGGCATGACCGTGAAAAAATAGCCGAACGTCGAGAGCCTTTTGTCCGGAAATTCTTTCTTGACGACTTCCGCCACCCGGTTCAAATAGCGGAAGTATTGAGTCGAACGGAAATTCTCATCTTTGGCGGTGCATATACCGCTGTCCGGGAGTTTAATGTCGCGCCGGCAGTCTTCGCATTCGCAGACACGCCAGTTGTCCTGAATGCCGATAAAGATCTGGTCCACCTGATGCTTTGAAGTTTTCACCTGCTTAATGATTTCGGAAGCAAAAACCCCGGCCCCTTCCATATTGGAAAAACAGACCTGGTATTTACCGACGTCTTCGCGGCGCTTGCCGTCCACCAGGCAGAAATACTCGGGATGCTCGGCAAAATATTTTTGCGGCATGAACCGCTTCAGGTTATGCCCGCGAAAAGGATTGATCAACATGCCGGCATTCAATGAACGTTCATAGGAATCCACTTTGCCGACATGGGTCGGATTGCGGTTGGTCATCACCCTGGCGCACCACAATTCCGTTTGCGCATCGTAAGGGGTGTAACAAATCTGCCAGCCGCGTGCCAGCGAGCGGGGCTTGTCCAGCCAGTCGCCCTGTCTGAGGACCAGCGTATCCAGAGATGTATAAATAATCCCGAATTCCTGCGGCCTCGCCCAGATCAGATCGGTATTCCGGTCCAGGAAACCGTAGACTCCGTTCAGGGTGCCTTTAGGAATATTGCCGAAAATATAAATGCTGTTATTCCGGGTTCGCACCGCATAACCGTCGGTTGTGCCGAGTTCCTGCAAATTCTTAGCAAATTCCCCGGCAAAACTCTTGCCGAGGTAAATTTTGACCGGCAATTCCGGCCGGGAAGCATTTTTCTCCGAGATCGGCAATTTTGCGCCGGTGATTTTTTCCAGCCAGGTTTGCAGCTCATCGGCGGCGAATTTTTCCACCCGGTGGGCGTCGGCCGGGAGAATGATCTCGGCCTTCGGCTGCCTGGATTCCACCAGAGTATTGGCATGCATGACATATCCGGCCAGCAATGCAATTGAGCACAATACATTTTTGAATTTCATAAGCCGGTCTCCTGTTATTTTTCTTTGAGTTTAAATGATTTGACAATGCCGTTTCTGCCGTGCAAAGTTACATAAGCGATATTCTCCGGAGCCACAAAAACCATGGTTTTTGTTTCCTCCCGGTTCGGCGGATAAAGTTCGATATTGGTTTTGAGCGGACTCAGGGACTTGCCGTTGATATCGATCAGGCCGACCGTGATGCGGACTCGTTTGTCGAGGCTTTTCAAATGCGCGGTAAGCTGGTATTCTTTGCCCGGCCGGACCGGGATATGGGTCGAAGAAAAACTGTTATCAGGAGAGGCGTCCATGGCAAATACTCCTTTTTCCAGTTCCACAATCCGCGCGTTCCGCGGGCTATAGCCCGAGTAGTTGTAAATGCCATACCGGAAATCCGGATTGATATTGAGTGCACCCTCGTCGATGGTTTCCAGTTTCATATCGTCGATGAACAGCTTATTTTTCATATTCATGAAATTATGAAATACGATTTGCAGCTCTTTACTGTTCAGCGGTGCATAAAAAATCTCCTCATAACGCGTCCAGCCATTGTGCGCCATTACCGAGGACAACGGCGAGCCATACGTGATTTTTTTGCCGTTTTCATCGGTAAACAACAATTCCCAGCCGGGCAGCGGCTTGCCTTTGCTGCCGCGCGCCGCATCGAAATATATGTGCTCCATCAGCGGATTGTTTTCAAACGTATCAGGCCCTTCGACTTTCCCCATAAAGCTGAATTTATATTTGACGAAAGGCTGTACCGGAATTTGCTTCATAAACGCGCGGACCATGGTCTTTTCCGGGCCCGCTTTTTCCGGGTCGATCACCAGGGCTTTGGAACCGTCGACGCCAACGCCTTTCATAATGGCAGCGTGGGTCAGTTTCCGCTGGAAATAATCTTTGACATCGCCCTTCTCGAAGCCGTCGCCCCACGGCACGGAAATTTCTTCGCCGGCAAGGCTGAATACAAACATCATGATCAATACAATATTTTTCATTCCGGTTCTCTGGTTATTTGCCGTTCAGGTCTTCGTCCCACGGCATTGATTGATGGTTTGAGAAATTCGACAGCAGCTCGGTTTTGACCAGGCGAACACTACAATCGAGAAAAGCGGTATTGCACATCCCCGCATTCTGAAGCGCCGCCGTTCCCCAGCGGGCGTGTCTGCCGTAAACATAACTGCGGTGCGCATAAGCATAACCGTAACGCCATTTACCCAGCGGCAGCGTCCCCGCCCCCCAGGTTTCCGCAAACATCAACCGCGCCGACGGGCTCCCCTTCATTTCCGCCATTTTGTGCTGAATATTGGAACTGGAGTAATAGATGGAAAGCGACATGCCGTAAGAACGGTAGCTGAGCGCATAGTCAAACCCCGGCACCGCAATCGCCAGCATTGCCGGACACCAGATGACCTTGGTTTTCGTCCGCCATTCGAGAGTATTCGCAAACTTCGAAGAACCGAGGTATGGCGCGATCATTTCGACATACGACGGCGATGCTTTGGTGGCTTCCGCGTCGTAGTAGCCCCCGTTGCGCGGCAGCCAGTCGTTCCAGTCGTTGACATACGACATTACCCCGTTGCCGAGTTGTTTGATGTTGTTAATGCAACTGATGCTGTATGCCTTATCCTTCGCCTTGCTCAATGCCGGCAGTAGCATTGATGTCAGTATTGCGATGATCGCGATGACAATGAGCAATTCAACAAGAGTAAATTTCGCATGACATATTTGTCGAGTAGGCATAGTTTATATCTCCTTTAGAATAAGTTTGTTTTCTCTGTTGCTCCGCTCTTTCGATATGCAGAGTGCCACAATATCTAACCATGAGAGGTATAAACTACTGCCCCTCACAGAACCGTACTTGCGGTTTTCCCGCATACGGCTCTTCAGTTGAACTTCCACCATATACGTTTCCATGTATGGCATCACGTGAGTTGTGTCCTTACTTGCCTTATATCCGCTACAGTGAACGGAACCGTACAGGCCTTCTCACAGCATTCTTCCGCCAGCCCCTTCAAGTGGAGCGAAATCTCCTCGCTATTGTTTCCAATAGCTACTCCTCTACTATGAGCTAGTCCGACTTCCAAACGGTCATTCCGTCTCGTCGCCTCTCCGGCTTCTGCGCAGTACTCGTTTCCCGAGAACCGATTGGATCTCCCAAGTTCCGACATTACAGTTGATTTACCCGCCACGGACTCAGACCCCGGCATGCCGTAGTCGCGCTCGCCTTTGACGCGCAATTCCATTCCGGCTTCAGTGAAATGAAACGCCTGACCTCGTGCGATGATGAATGTTTTGAGGCTCAATACCTTCACTTGAGTTGCGGCTGATAAATCGCCTTTCCCATGGCTCGACATGGCTCGTTACCTCACTATGCCCGTGGTTCCGTTCCGGGCCGGTGGCTAACCTTTACCTGCGCTGGATTGTTCAGCTTGTACATGCCAGCTTTGCTTGGCGTACTCATTTGCCATTCTCCTTGTCTGTGATGTTTTTTACACTCTGATGCAGATTCAGCTTTCCGGGAAGGAAATAACGGATGAAAGCGGGCGGGCTTTCCGCCAACAGCAGATTCAACAATTCCACGGTCTTGACGCCGAGTTCGTATTTAGGCTGGGCAATGCTGGTCAGCCGGCACGGACAGTTGGCCGGTTTTTCGTCGTCATCAATACCGATGATGGAGATATCGTCTGGAATTTTCTGTCCATTCCGTCCAAGTATATCCGCCAGTTCATAGCCGATGGAATCACAATTGGTAAACACCGCTGTCGGTTTCTCTTTGGGAAAATTTGCAATATCTCTGATTACACTCTGGGGATTTTTGTAAACAACGGGTTCCAGCTCATGCCGGATCATGAAACTCCGATAGGATTCAATTCGAGCCGCTGTAGATGAATAACCAAAGTCATTTCCCTCAAGATAGATGATCCGCCGATGTCCGTTGCGATAGAACTCATTCATTCCGGATTCAATCGCTGCGGTATGATCCATTGCTACTGAGTGGCAAAGCAACTGTCCAGGCCAACGATCCAATAACACAACCGGATAGTTTTTCTTGATGATATCGCAAATGATATATTGCATGGCGGGTGGATAAGAGGAAATCAGAATGATTCCGGCGGATTTTTCAATCGCGTCTTTCAACTCTTCCTCTTCGTGAACTTTATTGATATAGACATGACGATTGAACAGGACATATTGGCTGTGATCTATCGCTGCTTCAATACCACGTGTATAATCGATCATGCCGGGACAATAATGCGGAAAAGGTGATAAAAATGTGATGACAGCCTTGCCGTTGCGATTCTCCAATCGGACATGTTCCGGCAATCCCTGTTGCAGCAGCTCATGTCCTCCAACAAACGTTCCTTTGCCATGAATTTTTCGTAATACGCCAATTGCTTCAAGATGGCCCATCACGCGCGAAGTCGTCATCTGGCTGACACTCAGGCGGATGGAGAGTTCCTTTATACTGGGCAAGACATCACCATAACGCATGCCGTTTTTAATCAGACGCAGAATGTAATCTTGGATATATTTTTGTTTTTCGGTCTGAATCATAATTACACCATAACTCATGTAACTGGAACTTTGCTGTTTTTTAATTATATGTTCAATCTCCTTAAAATCAATATGCGAATGATTGAATCTTAAAAATTATATCGCAAAAACACATTGACACATCTAAAATACATCTAATTACGGAAATAGATGAAGTTTATGGAATGTAATGCTCCCCTTTTTTCAAGGTTTGCATTACGTATAACCGGCAAAAAATGTTATGGAACATTTCAAGAGAGTAACGCAATGCCGAACGATTCGATTTTCATGCCACTGTCGCTGCATGAACCCACCTTTCATATTCATAGAGAGTCATATATCCAGTGAAGAATGCGCGAACTCCTCATTATAGGCTTTCGTCCATCGTTTCAAAGCCTCTTCAAATTGAAAAACATTATCGAATTCGTGCGTCCAGACAATATCTTCATTCAAAGTTCGAATCACCCATTCCGTATCTGTATTCCCTTTCGGATTTCAGTCCTGGCAACATTTACAAGGCAGTCATGAAGAAAGATACAAAGTGCTCCGTAGTAATTTGTAATTCCGATACCACGGCGCTGATTTTAGTCAGACAAACGTGCGTTTACTTTGTCAATTAACCGTTTTCATGATCTCCGGCAAAAATGAAAAAAAGCGGAGAAGAACATCGGAAGCACGGTTTGCCGGAAAAAGAGCGTGAAAAACAGGAAGGGCTTATGGACGGTTTTTCTTCAAACTGATAAATTTTTTCGTTATTTTGTTATTTACAAACCCTGTTTTCATGATATAGTATTTTGTAAAAATCATGTTGGAGAGGCCCTGTCATGAAAAAAATCACCGCGGTCATCCTCCCGGACGGAAAACTCGGAACCGTTGTCGGGGACGTTCCCGAATTGAAAGAAAATGAAGTTCTGATTCGCGTTTCCGCCTCGCTGATCAGCCCCGGAACGGAAATGAATCTGGCGCGGAAACGCCGGGAGAATCCCGACCCGGACGCCGGGGAAATCACATTCGGCTATTCCAACGCGGGCGTGATCGTTCAGGTCAAGGGCGATGTGAAGAATCTGAAAGTCGGGATGCGCGTGGCCGCCATGGGCGCGGGCGCCGCCGAACACACCAATTACGCCGCGGTCCCGGTGAATCTGGTCGTGCCGATCCCGGACGACGTGACCTTCGAACAGGCCGCGTATCTTTCGCTGGCGGCGACCTCGCTTCAGGCGGTCCGGCGCACGGAGCCGAAGCTCGGCGAATACGGCGCGGTGCTCGGCCTCGGGATCGTCGGAAATCTCGCCGCCCAGCTCTACCGGCTTTCCGGCGCGCGGGTGCTCGGCTGGGAAACCATTGCCTCCCGCACGGAAATCGCGCATCGGTGCGGAATTCCGCACGTGACGGATTTCATGAAAATGGATGCCGTTTCCCTTTCCAGAGAATTCGCATCGCCTTACGGACTGGATTTCGCGCTCTTCGCTTTCGGCGGCAATGGCGAAAAGGCCTTCGACGAGGTAAAGAAGTGCATGAAAGTTTCGGCGGACGGACACGCGATGGGACGCATTGTTCTGGTGGGCGGCTGCCGGGTCCCGGTGGACGGCGGGGCGGCTTCGGGAAATCTGGACATTCTGGCGTCTTCCCGGACCGGAGCCGGGTATCACGACCGCGCATGGGAATACGGCAGGGACTATCCCCCGGCCTTCGTCCAGTTCACGACGCAGCGGAATGCGCGGGAACTCATCCGGCTGATCGCGGAAAAACGGCTCCATGTCGATCCCATGACCACCCATCGGATCAAATTGGAAAACGTGGCGGAGGCGGGAGACCTCCTGATCGATCATCCGGACCGCGCGCTCGGCGTCATCCTTGAAATGAGCCGCGGGGATTGTTGAAACTGCGATTTTTTAACAAAAAAAGGATTGAATTGAGATGAGTGCAAAAGTCGGATTCGGAATCATCGGCGCGGGAATGATCGCCGCGCTTCACGCCCGGGTGATCGGGGAACTGTCCAACGCGTATCTGGTGGGCGTGTACGACGCCCGTTCCGACGCCGCGAAAAAGCTGGCGGACCAATTCCATTGCAAAGCCTATGACTCGTTCGATGAATTTCTGGCGAACAAGGATATCGAGGCGGTGACGATCGCCGTGCCGTCCGGGATGCACGGCGCGGTCGCGATTCCGGCGGCGAAGGCCGGGAAACACATCCTCTGCGAAAAACCGCTTGAAATCACGCTCGAAAAAGTGGACGCCGTGATTCAGGCGTGCGACGAAAACCATGTGCTTCTTTCGCCTGTTTTCCAGACCCGGTTTTCACGTCCGGTGCAAATGGTCAAGGAAGCGATGCAGGCGGGCCGTTTCGGGCGGATGGTGCTCGCGAGCGCCCAGATGCGCTGGTTCCGCGACACCGCCTACTACAGCGGTTCGAGCTGGCGCGGCACCTGGAAGCTCGACGGCGGCGGCGCGCTCATGAACCAGGCGATCCACATGATGGACCTCCTCCTCTACATCAACGGCGCGCCGGGCGAGGTGTTTGCGTTCTCCGGAACTCTTACGCACAGTATCGAGGTCGAAGACAATCTCTGCGCCGCGGTCAAATACCGCAACGGCTCGTTCGGGACGATCGAGGTCAGCACCTCGTGCGCGCCCGGGTTCCCCCGCCGCCTCGAATTCTCCGGCAGCACGGGCACCGTTGCGTTCGAGGAGGACAATATTACGCGCTGGGAGTTCGCCAATCCCCTGCCGGAGGACGAGGCGATCATGAACGAGCTTTCCCCGGGCAAGACCAATGCGGCGGGCGGACGCGCCCCGATGAACATCAATAAGGACGGTCACGCACGTCAGATCGAGGACCTCGCCAACGCCATTCTTCACGGGCGCAGGCCCTTCCTCGACGGGCGCGAAGGCCGCCGCGCGATCGAATTCATCTGCGGCATTTACGAATCGGCCCGCACCGGGAAACCCTTTTATTTCGAACGGTAAACAATGAAGCTGAACTTTTTGCCCGTCAAGATGCGTCTGCCCCTGAAATTCGGGGCGGAGACCCTCGATTCGATTCAGATCGCGCATGTGGAACTGGAGGCATACGGGGCGGTCGGACGCGGCGAAACGCCGCTTTCGGTCGGCTGGGCGTGGCCGTCGGAACTCTCGTTTGCCTTCCGCGAAAAAATCATGTGCGGGTTCTGCCGTTTCCTGGCGGACCGGTGGACCGCTTCCCCCTTGCATCCGATGACGGCCGGAGCCGAATTCCTGGACTCGAAACTGCCGCTTCTTCTGAAAGAGTTCAATGCGGAAAACAAGGTGGACATGCCGCATCTGGCGGCCCTGATCTGCGCCTCGGCGTTCGATATCGCCGCGCACGACGCCTTCGGGATCGCCCGCAAGGTTCCGACGTATGCGACGTACAACGCAGAATATATGGAGCACGATCTGGACTGGTTCTTCCGCGATGGGATGTTCGCCGGGAAATACCCGGCGGATTTCTTCGTGAAAGAGGTCCCGGAAACGCTGCCGGTCTGGCACCTGGTCGGCGGGAAAGACCTTCTGCGCGAGTCCGACCGCACCGGAAACGAACCGGACGACGGGTATCCGGTCTCGCTCGAAAAATGGATCGAACGGGACGGGTTGAAGTGTCTGAAAATCAAGCTCACCGGACGCGATCCGGAATGGGATTACGCCCGGATGGTCGAGGTCGGAAACATCGCGCTTGAATATGGATGCGTCGCGCTTTCGCCGGATTTCAATTGTCTGGTGAAGGAACCGCGCTATGTCAACGACATCCTGGACCGGCTGAAATGCGAACACAAAGCCGTTTCCGACCTCGTCCTGTATGTGGAACAGCCGTTCCCGTACGACCTCGAAGCGAACCGGATCGACGTCCGCAGCGTCTCGGCGCGCAAGGACCTCTTCATGGACGAGAGCGCGCACGACTGGCGGTTCGTCAAACTGGGCTTCGAGCTCGGCTGGACGGGCGTCGCGCTCAAGGTGTGCAAGACGCAGACCGGGGCGATTCTTTCCGCATGCTGGGCGAAGGCGCACGGCATGAAACTCATGGTGCAGGACCTGACGAATCCGATGCTGGCGACAATCCCGCACGTTCTGCTGGCGGCGCACGCCGGCACGATCCTGGGCGTCGAGTGCAACGCGTCGCAGTTCTATCCGGAGGCGTCGCTCGAATACGAGAAAGCGCATCCCGGCCTCTACGAGCGCCGCAACGGCGTCGTGAAATTGTCCTCCCTTCTCGGAAAGCCCGGCTTCGGATACGGCGGTTGAACGGGCCGATTCACGGAGCGGCTTCCGGCATCCGTCCGGAAGCATGCGTTCCCCTTGTGATTTGGACTTCCGGCGGCGCATGAACGGCAACCTTGTCCGGAGCGGCTTCGATGCGAATGTCGCCGTACAGAGTCGGTACGACGCCCCGCGCCCATTCGAGTCCGCAGAGGGACGGCATGACGGAAACATGGTCCGGGCGGAGGACGGAGGCTCCGAGGATCTGGCGGATCAGCCATTCGGCGGGAAGCGAAGCCCAGCCGTGGCAGAGACTGTGCCGGAAGCTCCGGTAACATCCTTCTCCGCAGTCGCGGTGCACATCGCGTTTTCCCGGCGGGACCGGCTCATCGATGCGGGCGGCGTTTTCCAGCCAGTCGATGTCGAAATGTTCCCAGAATGTGGTCGCGCCGAGCGAAAGCATGCCGCCCCAGTAAGCGCGGAGATGATGCAGCGCTTCGGCGCGGTGTCCGGCCGATGCACAGGCGTCGAGCACGAAACAGCCGAGAAACGTGGAAAGACCGTGCGGCAATGTTGGAGCGAAGCATTGGTCGTAGACCGTCCCGGCGTCGCGGAGTCCGGCCAGCACCTGAAAGGCGTTGGCGGCGGCGCTCGGCGTGAGCGGGGGAACGAACGAGGCCATTTTTGCGGCGGCCGTTTCCGCTTCGGCGGCGCAGCCGTTCTCGCCGAGTTCGCGGCAGAGTTCGGTCCCATGACGGAAAGCCATCAGAAGGAGCGCATGACAGCCCGCCCGGATGGCGGGGGCGTCTTCTTCCCGTGTTCCCGTGGCCCAGTCGAGAAGCAGCCATCCGTGAGTGAAGCGGACTTCTCCGTGTTCACCGACCATCCCGGCGAAGAGGCGGAGCAGTCCGCACAGGTATTCGCGCTGTTTTTCCAGATACTCCCGTGCACCGAAACGGCGGAACCACGCGTGATGCGCCCAAATCCACCAGATTGAATAGGTCGCGCACCCGTTCATCATATCGGGAAGCGGGGTTTCATCGCGCAGGAAATCGAGGCTTTTTTCGAGGACCGGAAGCCGTCCGAAAACCGTTCCCGCCGCCAGAAGCTCCGGATAGAGATCGCCCATCCAGACCAGGCGGTCCCGCTTGATTCCGTCCCATGCGAAGGACTGGAGGCAAAGTCCGACCGTGGATACGGAAGTGTCCCAGATCCGGTTCAACAGAGGATCGGAACATTCGAACGAAGCCAACGCCCGGAGGTCGCGGTGAACGAAGCGTCCGCGAAGCCCGCACAGACGGACGGGACGTTCCGGTTCGATATTTTCCAACCGGACAAACCGGAACCCGAGTTCGCCGAAATCCGTGGCGGCATAGGGCGGCAGTTCGACGGTTCCCTCCTGGATCGCGTGCTTGTAGTCGGGATGGGAGCCTGTTTCCGAAACCGATTCGCCGAAGGTCACGCGGAGGTGCTGGTTCGGAAGGGGGAAATCCCCCGTGACAAGGCAGAGTCCGCCGTGAATTTCCCGCCCGAAATCGAGCAGGATGCATCCGCCGGGCTGAAGAATGCATTCGTCTCCCGTCCGGGTGGTCGCCTGACCGGCGCAGGGGCGCAGCAGAATGTCTCCCCCGACCGTTTTTTCACTTGCAACGATGCGGACGGGAGTGAGAAAATCGATAACTCTTTCATCGCGATCCGGAAAAAAAGATTTATTCATGCGACGATAATCCTATCCGATTCAGATTTTTCCAGTACAGAACATTGCAAGAACGGTCTTACTGTCCTTCCCCGCGTTTGTAGTAGTCATATCCGTAGAAGAAGAAACGGTGGTTCTGGCTGATGGAAGGGCAAGGCGCCTTCGGAAGAGGCCATGTGTATGTTTCCTGATAGGTCAGGTCATCGACGTGTCCGTCCATGAAGGCGCAGTTGACCTGGCCCCGGATGCCTGCCGGCGGCTCATATCCGTAGCCGCGGAAATTGTCGACTGCTCCATGCCAGTAGCGCAGACAGCCGGTCTGGATCGCATTGTAGGTTGCCGTTATGGCATTGTCTCCCGCATAAAACGTCCGGGTGGGTTCATACAGCGCACTGAGTTTGCGCGGGAAATACTTTCCGGAACCGTCGCGGTCGGCCCGGCTCCCGTTCAGCCATCCGTTGTACGCATAGGATGTGCACGTGACGCTGCCGGACCCGCTGCCGACCGGTCCCTTTTCCAGCGGACAGAAAAACGTACCTTTGGATTTGCCCGTTCCGTAGAACGAACAGCCATATCCGCCGTAAAGTTTGCTTTTGTCGCCGGCACATTTGACTCCGGAGAGGACTACATAATAGGCGTGGTTTTCATGATCATTTACGAGTTCCTTGATGTTCCCGTGCAGGACCCATTCATTGTAATCCGAGGAGTACATCAGTGAAGCGAGGGTAATCGTTTTGAGATTGCTTTTACACGAAATGCTGTTGGCGATCTGCCGTGCTTTCTCCAGCGCAGGCAGAAGCATCCCGGCCAGAATCGCAATGATCGCGATCACAACGAGGAGTTCCACCAATGTGAACTTCCCGCATTTCTGCGGCCTGAAACGGATTTTCATACGAAGACTCCTTTCTCTCTTTTCAGTTGTTCGAGAAATGCCGTTCCGAAACGGGTATCTGGTTCGAGGTAACTGCCCTCGGTCCATTCGTTCCATGCGTTGAGTAAGAAAATCCGTTCCCCTTCGGGCCTCCCGGACAGGTTTTCGAGCGTACAGCGGACGGCGTATGCAAAATCGTCCGGTGTTGCCTCCATGACAGGCATCCAAGGATATCCGCACGCTTCATATGTTTCGGACTGAATGCAGCGGGGAGAGGAATCCCAGCCGACCGTTACAACCGGGTAATAGGGCGCGGGCAGCGTGCTTTGGGCCTTCCGGGCGATTTCCAGATATTCATCTGCGGATTTGCGGTAGTCCACCCGCGGGAAAGAACCATCGAACCAGACTTTGCCCGTATAGGCCCAGGTGCTGCTGGTATAACTGTTCAAGCCCAGACGGGTGACCCATTCGGATTGCGGACAGGCTGAACAGGCAGGATGCGAGTCGAGAATATCGAACCAGATTCCGTTCAGATGAACGCCGGGCAATCCGGCCGTCTTTGCTTTCTCACGGAACAGTGCAAAGACATCCGCACACGCTTCGACACCGCCCATTTGAAGAATGAAGCGGTTCATCGCGTAAATGGAGAAATAGGGGAGTCCGTTCACACGCCAGTAATTCGGCTGTGTAAAATAATGTTCGATGATGTGATTCCAGACTATTCCGACCGTGTCGCGCGTAGTACTCCATGGGAAGTCGGTAGGATAACCCGCCGTATCGCGTCCGCCCGGATGAAAATTCCTCCAGTCGTGGTTGGCCCACATGAGGGCGAACCGGAGACGGTTTCGGTTCGCTGCATGGAGAAATCCTTCGTTCAGGCAGCGTTCGAGGAACGGGCCTTCATACCAGTACCAGTCGAAAATAAAGGCGTCGATTCCGTGATCGGCCGCGGCATCGATTTTCTTTGTCATGACCGCGGGATCGGCCTCATCTTCATATCCCCACAAAGGGACTTTCGGCTGGTTGTGTCCCGGAAAACGGGGACGCGCACACTTCATGAGCTCCCATTCGGTCCAATTTCGGCCGTGGCGCTTTTCATTCCGTGGCTCGATATGGTAATTGGGAAAATAATGTGCGGCTGTTTGAGTTTTTGCAGTCATAAAGAGTTTTCTCCTTTTTCATATTTGTTCTATTTTTTTGTATTGTTCCCGACTTCTCTTTTCCCTTGTTCAAGCTGTTCGAGGAATGCCATCCCGAAACGGGTATCGGGCTCGAGATAACTGCCCTCGGTCCATTCGTTCCACGCGTTGATGAAAAAGATTCGCTCTTTTCCGGGACGCTTCGACCGATTTTCGAGCGTGCGCCGGACGGCATACGCAAAATCGTCGGGCGTTGCCTCCATGACGGGCATCCACGGATATCCGCCGGCCTCGTAGGTTTCGGATTGGATGCAGCGGGGCGAGGAATCCCACCCGGCCGTTACGACCGGGTAATACGGAGCGGGCAGCGTGCTCTGCGCCTTCGAGGCGATTGCCAGGTATTCCTCGGCGCACTTGCGGTAGTCCACCCGTGGAAAAGAGCCGTCGAACCACATCTTGCCCGTACAGACGTTGTTGTAGCTGGTGTAGCTGTTCAAGCCGAGGCGGGAGACCCATTCGCTCTGCGGGCAGGCCGAACAGGCCGGGTGCGTATCGAGGATGTCGAACCAGATTCCGTTCAGATGGACACCGGGCAATCCGGCCGTCTTTGCTTTCTCACGGAACATGGCGAAAACATCCGCGCACGCTTCGATGCCGCCCATCTGAAGGATGAAGCGGTTCACGGCATAGATGGAAAAATAAGGAAGCCCGTCCACGCGCCAGTAGTTCGGCTGTGAGAAATAATGTTCGATGATATGGTCCCAAACCGGACCTATGGTGTCGCGGGTGGTGTTCCACGGAAAATCGACGGGATAACTTTCCGTATCGCGTCCGCCCGGATGAAAGTTCTTCCAGTCGTGATTGGCCCACATGAGCGCGAATTGAAGCCGGTTGCGGTTCGGGGCCCGGAGGAACCCTTCGTTCAGGCAGCGTTCGAGGAACGGGCCTTCATACCAGTACCAGTCGAAAATGAAAGCGTCGATTCCGTGATCGGCCGCGGCATCGGTTTTCTTTGCCATGACCGCGGGATCGGCCTCATCTTCATATCCCCACAAAGGAATTTTCGGCTGGTTGTGTCCCGGAAAACGGGGACGCGCACACTTCATGAGTTCCCATTCGGTCCAGTTTTTCCCGTGGTGTTTTTCATTGCGCGGGTCGACGTGGTAGTTCGGGAAGTAATAGGCGGCGGTTTGAATCTTTGTGCTCATTGAAGATTTTCCTGTTGCGTGGTGACCGTTATCGGGTTGTGAGTTTGAAGTTTCGCATTTCAAAGTACCGCGGGCTGTCGGGTTTGTCGTAATAAATGATCGCGGGACGGAATCTCTTTGCATTGGCCGGAACTTTGAAGCTTCCGCCGATGGTTTTCCATTCCTTTCCGGCGAAGTTGTACCAGGCATCTTCCGGACAGGGCAGGTAAAAAGAAGCGTTGTGGTGAAGCCGGACTTTCGTACCCGTCGGGAATTCCGTATAAAGCGGTTTGCTCAGCGTGACTTTGACAGTGTCGCCTTCCGTTTTGAAATCCGTGATGTTTGTGGAAACTTTGGAATTCGGAAGATCGGAGCCGTCTTCCTTGACATCGAACGCTACGACCAAATGCCAGTAATGGTTTTTTTTCCAGAGCGGATTGGCTTTGACCGTGAGGACCGTGTCGGTCATTCCGGAAGGCGCGGCAAGCTCGGTCTCCGTGCCGGGCATGGTCAGGTATTCGCGGGTGGGAATAAGCTGCTCTTTTTCATCGACGAAGACGACCGCGATACAGATGCCCGGCAGTTTTTCCTCTTTCGGATTCCGGATTTCCGCCGTGACGGAGTAATTTTTTCCCGGTTCGGCGGCAATCAACTCTTTTCCGAAGAAATGGAGCTGACCTTTCAGGGTGAAAACACCATTGTTACAGATCGGTGTTTCTTTCCGCCCCTCGTACATCCAGCTTTCCGGCTTGTCGTAAAGAATTTCCGCGGCCACGAGGGATGCGGCGAGCGAGGAGAAAGCCAGACACAAAACGGTGAGTTTTTTCATGATATCCTGTTCCTTTCCGCAGGAGCGTTTTATTGTTTTTCGACCTGAAGCAGGGCATACCCGTGACGCGGAATCTCCATGGAAGGAGCTTCGAGCGTCCTGCCCGTGAAAACATCCGTGACCTTGCACTTGCCGTATCCGAGCCCGGAGAGATCGAAGTCGGCTTTGACCGCGCCGCCCATATTGCCGATCATGAGAAGCGCCTTGCCGTCGGGCCGGACAACCTGGGTCATCCGGATCGTTGCGGCATTGCATGTGACCGGCTGTTTTTCCCTGCCGTAGAACGGGAGAGTCTTGACCCCCGGAGCGCCGTAGCCGAAGGTGAAAACGGCATCGCGGGCGACGGCATAATTTTCATGGTTGCGTTCGACTCCCTGGTCGCAGTGGTTCATGAGTGCAAACCCGAAAGACACCGCAATCATCGTTTTGATTTCATCGGCCTTGGAAACGCCCGGGACCGCCCCTTTGGTGGATACGATCGGGCGCGGGATGATGCCGGATTGCGTGCCGGCCATATCCGCCAGGATGTAGCTTTCCGGGAAACGGGTCTGGTATTCTCCCCCGCCGCTGCCGCGTTCCCAGGTGATGGTGGTCGTACAGAAAGCCGTGACCGGAACGCACAGGGAATGGGTGGCGTGAAGCTCGACCCAGGGGAATCCGTAGGTCAGCTTGTTTTCCACATACAGCATGGTGGCGGTGCGTTTGGTCAGTTCGCGCCAGCCGAAAAGCTTCATGCCGGGGACGATTCCGGAACACGCTGTCTGGAGCATGTTTCCATTGTGAATGAAGGGAACCTTGCCGGGCCGGGCGCGGTAGCCCGCGCCGATCACGGTATTGAAGCCGCCGCCAAGGGGGAAACAGTCGAAGTTCATGCCGTCGTAGCCCATCCGGGCCTGTCCGCGCATTTCATAGAGCAGCTTGTCGATGTATTCCTTCGTATGGGTGGCGACGTATTCATTGGCGGCATCGTCCACGGGATAATCCCAGGGGAGCCATTCGGCCTTGTACATTTCCGCCTCGGGCCAGTGAGAAGAATAGAATGCGGGATTCTGGTAGAGCAGAAAATATTTCTGCCCGTATTTGCGCTTGTCGAAAAGCATATTGCGCAGCACCGACGGGTCGGTCAGCGGCATATTCCGGGCGATCCATTCGCCGTTGCGGGCGAAGTAGTCATCCGCGAATTTCCGGCGTTCCTGTTCGGTTGGAATTTTGTTGCGGCATTGGAAAAGGAACTGGTAATAACTCATATCTCCGTTGGGAATGGTGCCGTGCGGATAAAACATGTTGTTGACCATGTTGTAAGGCGCAGCCATCCCGGCGAAATCGGCGCCCCTGGCGGGAGGATAGTCCCACATCCATTCGCTGGTCCGGCGATAGCCTTCCGGCTGGGGCTTGACCGGAGTAGGCTCGAATCCCATCACGAGTTCAAAAGGCTTTTCCCAGGTGACGGGAGTGTTCACAATATCGACTGTATACGTGACGGCGCCGTTTTCCCGGGAAAGATGCTGTGCGGCCAGTTTCGGGTCCAGTGAAAAATGGCGGGCCGTATCCATCATCCAGCAGATGCCTTTGTAAATGCCGCCGAACCAGAAATAATGTTCGATGCGTCCCGCGGGGGTGGCGCAGGCTTTCATTTCGAGTTTGCCCTCGCCGGAGGGAACGGTCAGGTCGGGCGCACCCTTCGCGCGGGCTCCGGCCTTGTCGAGCGGAACATAATATTTCACGACTTCGTTCTTCAGCGGGATACGGAGTTCGAAGCGGTTCACCTTGACTTTGCCCTGCGGAATGACTTTGACCGTTACTTTGCAGAACCCGTCGTAATCGTATTCCTGTTCCAGTTCGAGTTTCACGTTGCCCTTTGAGGCCTCGGACGCATAGAGGACGCGGTCTTTCTCCGCGGAGACCAGCCGGATTTTTCCGGGATCGAACGGTTTTCCGTCCAGCCGGAATTCAACCGGACCCGCCAGAATGTTTTCCCCTTCCGCATACACGGCGTTCCAAAGCGCGCCGCCGAGCCGGTATCCGGTCAGGAGCGCATGGACTTCATTTTTCGACCGATCGACTTGAAGCGGCTTGAAGGGCGGAATGATCACGCGTTCCATGCCGATGTTGAGTCCCTGCCAGGGGAATTTGCGGAGCGCGAACGTGCGTTCATGGGTGTAATGCTTGCCGTCCGCATCGGAAGCATCGAGCGTGACGGTGTATTCCCCGAGCGGGAGGTCCGGCAGAACGGTTTCTTCCTCGAAATCGGAGATGGGACGCCCGAAATCGGCGCGTTTGAAGGTCTTCCATACTTTCCCGTTCGCGTCTTTTACGGTAATGACGGCCATGACGCACGGCAGCTTCGAATCGAAGACCGTAGCTACCCGGAGCCTGTTCCCGTAGGAAGGATAAAAACCGGCGCAGAGATAGGGCAGCCCGAGGCGGTTGCCATAGACCGCCGCCTTTCGGGAAATTCCCACATCCCAGAACATGGCGCGCTTGTAGTAATCGGTTCCGGTCGCGGCATTTTTGACCTGGGAATACAGCAGGCGCGGCTGGCCGGGAAATTGAGCCATCTGATACAGGTCGAATCTTTCGGTCTTCCCCGGAGCGACCGTGAATTTTCCGCCGATGGGCTTCTTTTCGGCTTTGCCGATCAGGTCTGGATTTTCGATGTCGAGCGTGGCCGCTCCGTCGATTCCGACCATATAGCAGCCGGAGGCGAGGGTGAGCGCGGACGCCGTCGGATTCTCCGCGCGGTAGCTCCACGCATAGTTGCCGGTCGCCTCATAGGCATGGTATCCGAAACCGTCGAAACTGACGGCGGGCGCTTTGGCATCCGGAATAAATGTTCCGAGTTCCCCATTTGTTTTCGGTTGATGCCAATATCCGGTCTCCGGATCGCTCGACCAGTGGCGGATCATCTGAAGTCCCCAGGCCTCTCCGTCCCTGATTTGGTCGATGCCCAGTGCGGAAAGCGGAACCGTCGCCTCGGCTGTCCAGCATTTTCCCTGGTTGCACGTAAGGAGGTCCTGCGCGAAACCGCTGCCGACTTTCACTCCCGCGGGAATGGCGCCCTTTCCCGTGGAATCGAAACGGATGATGAACGGTTTTTCCTTCCCCGGAGGGAGGATGCGGAATTCAACCGTGTCGTCGCCGGTGAGCTTCTGGGGAGCCAGCGGCTGTTCGCCGGTCACCGCAAAATAGAGGTTTTTTGCATCATACCCGAAACGGAAGTTGTTTTTCCGGTAGGTCATGAGACCGGTTTTCGCGGATATGCCGCCGAAGGTGGTGGAGGCGTTTTTCCATTCGTCCGGAGCGATTTTGCCGTCGATGACCGGGGCTTCCGGCATGGGAGACAGCCGGATCAGCGTTGCGTTCGAGACGGCGGCGCCGAGCGAAGAGGCAACGATGAAACTCAAGAATGCGGAGAACAATTTTTTCATGAAATAACTCCTTGGTTGAATTGTTTCAGCATAATTATAATGGGAAAAGTGATTTTTGTCCATGATAAACGGCTAAAAAAATAGTAGGATCCGCCAAAGTTGACGGCAGAGGCGTCCGGTTCCGCCGGAATTCCGTTCCGTGAAAAAAAGGAAACGGGCTCCGCGTCCTCTTTCGACGCGGAGCCCGTTTCCGTCCGGATTCAGGAAAGGCTTACACCATGGTGAAGAACGTATTGTCGTTCAGCTCGCCCGGGCGGAACGCATGGAACTTCATGCCGAACCGGAAGGGTTTCACCGGGACCCGGTATGTTTCCGGCAGGGGCGCCCCGCAGGAGGAAGAACCGATTCCCGACTGCATCCAGTCCAGATTCACGCAGAGGTTTTCGGCGTATTCGATCTCATGCGGATGCTTGGCCTCGAACAACGCTTCCGGCGTGAAACGGTGCATGCTGAAATTGAACAGCGTATCCATGCCAGCCACGGCAAATCCGGCCGTATGGAGGTCATAGAACGCGACCCGCCGGATTTCGCTGCGGTTGCCGTTTTCCTGCGGGAAAACATACTTCGTGTACAGGGCGTCCACTCCGGCCTTGAAGAGCCCCACCCGCTGGGCTTCCTTCGTATCCCGGTAGGATTCGCCGGGGCCAAGGCCGAACCACTGGGCGCGATCCATGTCTTCCGGCAGGAACAGCTGGAATCCGAGGCGCGGGAAACAGGGGATGTTTTCGCCCTTCGGCGTTCCTCTCAATTCCAGTGTGAACCCGCCGTCCGGCAGGAAAGTGTAGAGGTATTCGCACTCGATTCCGTAATCGTGTACCGGAGGCGCCATGCGTGAAAGAACGCGGAGGGTCCTCTTTTCCGTATCCGCTTCCACGGATTCGACACGGTGCTGCATCTGATGGAAATAAGCCGCTTTCCAGTCCTTCCAGAGACCGGCGTATCTCCCGAGATCGTTGTCGGTGGGAGCGCGGAAGATGTTCAGCCGCGGACCGCGGTCCAGCAGGGGGATGCCGTCGATCAGCCAGTTGGAAATCATTCCGGTGGTCTTGTTGAATTCGATCAAAGCCTCGTCCGCGGCGATGTAGAAGCACCGGGAATCCTCGTCCATTTCCGGTTTCGGCAGACCTGTTTTGACGATTTTCACCGGAGACGTTTTCACGGGCAGGGCGAATTGTCCCCAGGCGATTTCATGGCCGGAGCGCGCCCAGAGCGTATCCATGCCGAGGGTGAAGGTCAGGTTCAGGAAATACTCCGCGCCGGCTTTCGGATTGGCCGGGAACACGAACGGAATCCGGACGTCTTCGCCGGTGCGCGCCTTGATTTTCAGCGGGGCGAGCATTCCGGTCTGGACGGGGATGCCGTTTTCGCTCACGCTCCACACCACGTTCAGGTGTTCCAGCGTCTGGAAGTCGTAATGGTTGAAGACCGTTACGATGCCTTTTTTGAGGTCTTTTGCGGCGAAGCGGACAGGTGCGTAGACTTTCCTGGCTTCGATCATGCCGGGGGAGGGGGTCTTGTCGGGGAAGACCAGCCCGTCCGTAATGAAATTGCCGTCGTTCGGTTCGTCGCCGAAATCGCCGCCGTAAGCGAAGAATTCGCAGCCGTCCTCGTTCTCGGTCCGGATGCCGTGGTCGCAGAATTCCCAGATGAACCCGCCCTGCATTTCCTTGTGGGCGAAGAAGGTCTGCCAGTAGTCTTCCAGACCGCCGGGGCCGTTGCCCATCGCGTGGGCGTATTCGCACAGGATGAAGGGTTTTTTCCGGCAGTATTTTTTGACCAGATCCACACAAACCTGAGGCGTGGAATACATGCGGGAAACCATGTCCGCGGTGTCGGCCTTTTCGTCGCGTTCGTAGTGAATGAGGCGCGTATTGTCGCGGCTGCGGGCATATTCGGCCATTTTCACATGATTGACGCCGTAGCCGGACTCGTTGCCGAGCGACCAGATAATGACGGATGCATGGTTTTTGAAGGCTTCGACCATCATCTGCATCCGTTCGACAAAGGGTTTTTCCCAGTCCGGCCACATGGAGGGATTTTTGCCTTTGTCATAGCCGAACCCGTGGGTTTCGAGGTCGGCTTCGCACAGCACGTAAAAACCGTATTCGTCGCAGAGATCGTAGAATTTCGGATCGTCCGGATAGTGACAGGTGCGGATGGCGTTGACGTTGTGCCGCTTCAATACCAGGATGTCTTCGATCATGGCCTCGCGTGTCAGGGCGCGCCCGAGATCGGTATTGAATTCATGGCGGTTGACGCCGCGCAGCATGATCGGAACTCCGTTGACCAGCATGTTTCCGTTTTTGAGTTCCACGGTCCGGAAGCCGATTTTCAGGGCTTTGTATTCGATCACCTTGCCGGACTTTTCCTTCAGCGCCAGAAGCAGCGTGTAAAGGACCGGGGTTTCCGCGCTCCAGGGAGAAACGCCTTCGATCGTGGCGGAGAGCGACGTTTTTACGGGTTGCTTTTTGCCGCTCTTCGCAACGTTCGCTTCCAGCGGCTTGGAGAACACCGGATTGCCGAAGGCGTCGAAAAGCTCCGCTTCGATGATCCGGTGTTTCAGGTCCGCGTCATCGGAATTCCGCAATTCGACTTCCACATCCAGGATTCCGTTGCGACAGGTCTTGTCCAGAAGAGGCTTGGCGAAGACGTCGAAGATATCCACGTCCGGCAGGGCGGTGAGGGAGACGTCGCGGAAAATGCCGCTGAGCCACCACATGTCCTGATCTTCGAGGTAGGTGCCGTCGGACCATTGGAGCACCTGCACCGTGATGCGGTTGAGGCCGAGCTGGGCGATGTCGGTGATGTCGAATTCGGCGGCATTGCGGCTGCCCTTGCTCATTCCGGCCAGTTGTCCGTTCACCCACACGTAAAAGAAGGAGTCCACGCCGTCGAAACGGAGCATGATCCGGCGGTCGGACCAGTCGTCATTGATTTCAAATTCCCGGATATAGCATCCGGTCGGATTTTCGGACGGCACGAACGGCGGATTCCGCGGGAAGGGATAGATCGAATTCGTATAGTGGGGATTTCCGTATCCTTTCATCTGCCAGTTGCTCGGGACGACGATGTCCTCCCATTCGCCGCAGTCGAAATCCTCCTCGAAAAAATCTTCCGGGGCTTCCTTCGGTGTGCTGAAATAGGCGAACTTCCAGGCGCCGTTCAGAAGTTTGAAGTAGGGGGAGAGCGTCCGTTCGCACGACAATGCCGCGGATTTGTCGTCAAACGGGACCGTGGCGGTTCTCGGAGCCTGCTTGTTGATTCCGGTCAGTTTCTGGTTTTCCCAGTCGTTCATAGAAATTGATTCCTTTCCATAAATATTATAAAAGGGGATTCGGGACACACGGGGGATAAGATAGCATCCTTCCCTCCGCATTGCAAGCGGAAATCGACCGGGAGCTTTCTTTTCCGGATGATTGCGCCGGATAAATTATGACACGGCGCAAGGGAGAATTTCTTCGCATTCCTGAAGGTGTTCTGTCATGACTCCGGAAAACCGTCGGAAGAAAGATTCTTCAGTTTTGTTTTCCTGTAATGGAGGGGTGTGTCTCCATGAAAGGCTTTGAATTCGCGAGTGAAAAAAGACTGGTCTTTGTATCCGCAATGCAGCATTGCGCTTCTGATTGAAATGTCCGGATGGGTCATAAGCATGGAAGCATGCTCAAGCCGTGCTTTTTTCAGAAAATGCATGGGGGACATGCCGCAATATTTTCTGAACAGACGAAGAAGCGAAGGGACGGAACAACGGTATTCTTTCGCCATCAGTTCAAGGGTATATTCTTTTTTCAGGTTCTGGGTAAGCCGATGCAGAAATTGCTTGAACTCTCCTTCATCGGCATTTCTTGATTCGTGCATTTTGCTGAATACGGAATAGATAAGTTCATAAGCCAGCAATGACTGCTTGCGCGTATCCACACCCTCCTCTTCTTCGATGAACAACGTCTTTATTTTCAGAAAAAGCGGAGCGAAATCATCCAGACACCGGTGAATGACGATCTCTTCCTCCTCAAACTGCGTCATGAGAAGATTGTCGTAGATGGCGACATAATTTTTCGTGATGCGTTTCCCGCAGGACGCGGTCAGGGAATGCCGCTGCAGATATTTCCCGATGCAAAGGTCACCGGCCGAAACATGGATCGACCGGTTTCCTGAATGGAAAATACCTTCGCCCGAAGTAATAAGATTGAAGGAGTATCCCTGATAGTCCAGGTGTTGAACTTCTCCGCCGCTTCGTATGGATGATTCTCCATAAACAAGCAGAAAGGGCAGCTTCAAAGAGGACCTGTTCATCATGAATTTATCATGCCACGAGATCTCCTCCACGAAAGGCAGCCGGACGAAACGCTTCTTATAGTATGTTTTTTTGGGCAGCAGGCTCATGATCGTATGTTTTGTTATAAAAATAAGTTAATATAATACCATTTTTCATCATTGCAAACTCCGGGCTCTTATGATATACTATATGCGGCAGGTAAAACCGTACAGGATCATTTTGCATGCGGATAAAGAGAATGAGGAGGTCAGGATGAATGGAACATTGAAGATAAAAGGCATGGCAGGACAACGTGTGCATTCCGTCGGCAAGCCGGGATTTACACTTGTTGAACTTCTTGTCGTTATTTCGATTATCGCAATACTTGCTTCCCTGCTTCTTCCTGTTCTCGGCAGGGCAAAAGAAAGCGCACGGGGGATTGCCTGTAAAAACAATTTGAAAACGCTGGGAACCTTTTTCATTCTCTACGCATCGGATTTCAAGGACAGCCTGCCCTATAATCTGACCGCTCTTGCCGACTCATGGTGCAGAGGCGGAGCCTACGGGACGGGAATAACCGGCGCCGGTTATGTCGGTTATGAAGCCTGGGGAAAAAAACTGGAACAGACCTCTGTGTATCGCTGTCCCTCGGAAGTGAACCCGAATGGTTATCTGAATCGTGTAACCTATGGAATCAATTCGCGTTTCGTGGCGAATGCGGGCGGAACATTCTGTCCGAACGCAGGTATGAAACAGTCTCTTCTCAAGAATTTTTCAAGGATACTTCTGCTTGGCGAACAAGGCAATGAAAAAACGAATTCTCTTCAATGGAGCTGCTGTTATCCGTGGTATACCCATATTCAGCCGGCTTGCGTGCGCCAGAAGGCCGGCAGACGTCATAACAACGCCGGAAATCTTCTTTTTTTCGACGGGCATGTCGGGGCATATACGCGTCATCATTTTGAAACGGCGGCTGTAAACGATTCGGAAATATTCCGCTGACATCGCCGTATACGACGGACAAACAGGAAAGGTGTTTTCATGGTCAGGCTGCTGTTATTTTTATGTTTCGCGCTGTTGCCCCGCGCCGGTTTTGCGGAAGAAATCGATCTGAACGGAAATTTCCAGTCAGCCGGCAAAGAAAATATGCCGCCCCGCGGCTGGTGGGCAAATTATCTCGGGAAGAAAAAAAGCGATGTGAAAATGAGCATATCCGAGCCG
This sequence comes from Lentisphaerae bacterium ADurb.Bin242, assembly GCA_002069785.1. Taxonomy (GTDB): domain Bacteria; phylum Verrucomicrobiota; class Lentisphaeria; order Victivallales; family UBA1829; genus SIG94. The sequence goes on from MWCA01000036.1 coordinate 31,574, forward strand.
GACGGCAATGGAATCCGCTCTTTCGACGTGTCGACTTCGGAAAATATAGTCCGTTTCGATATCGCCGGCAACAAGAGACTCTCCGTTCTGCCCGGCGACATCCTCATTTTTTCCGGCGAGACGGCTGGAACCGGTGAAATCAGAATCGGTGCGTATGCCTACGGGACAACGCGCTTTCTGGGAGAAATATACGGTTCGGCCGGTAAAAGCGAGACCTTCAAAACCTTCCGGATTTCTGTCGAAATCCAAAAAATCAAGAATGTGATTCCCGACACCGTGGTGCCGACTGTATCGTTCGTCGGCAAGGGAAATTTCAGAATCCGCAACCTCAAACTTGAAATACAACGTTCCTCCGGGCGTGAGGCGATGTATGCAAAATACCGTTATTATCCTGTCTATAAATTATCCTCTGTTCCGGAATCCGAAACCGGCAAAGAAGCGTCTCTGTGGAAGGATATTCCCACCGGCAGGGGATTTGTCCTGCTGAAAAATGACGCCATACAGAAAGTCAGGAATCAGACCTCGTTTCAACTCGCCCATGACGGAAAAAAACTCTATCTGCGAATCCTTTGCGATGAACCCGATATGGAGGGAATTGTCACGGACCCCGCTCTCTACCGTGACGGACTCCGCTATGACGATCAGGTGGAATTCGCCGTTACGCATGACAGAGCGGTTCCGCAAAGTTATTTTGTGTTCAACAGCCTGGGCGCGTCGTATCGTGCAAATTCGAGCGAACGTTACCCGGTTTCCATCGAAAAAGGGCCCGATTCTTGGAGAATGAATGCCGCAATCCCCCTGGACAAACTTCTGTCGCGGGAAGCCAAATTTGAATTCGGGGAGGATTACTTTTTCAACATCGGCAGGAGCAACCTTTCAGGCGGACCATTGACCCATTCCTCCTTTGCAAAAGGGTTCGGGGACAAGTCCAAATTTGCATATCTTACTTTCCATGATTCGACCGCTCCTGTCAATGTCCTGAAAACAGACGAGGCAATCAATGAAAACTATACCGTCTGGCAAAGAGAAACAGTCAAGGAGTCTTTCAAACTTTCGGAGATGGAATTCAAAAAAAAATATGAAAAATACGGAACGCCCGACGGGAAGAATCTTGCAGATTACAGAATGCTGAAAGACAAGGCGTCAAAACTTGTCACACCGGTGGAATATACGGCATTCCTGAAAGAGTGGGAGAAACTGGACGAGGTGCTCCGAACGGCCCGGAAGGAGATTGCGCTTACTGTCAAAAATCCCTCGGCAATCAAAAATTTTTATTTGAATGGTATCCCGGTTCCTGTTTCGGCGGAGATGAAATTCAATATCCCCGAAGGGGTGAACGTGCTGTCAATGGAAACCGTTCCCGGAGAAAAGATTGAGCTCGAGATGAAAGGACATCCGGAAACGAATGGCTGCTGGCGGATTTCCGATGATGTTTCATCCGCGCCCGGATGGAAGACCGTATCGTTCAACGACTCTTCCTGGAAAATGGCTGATGCGGATACACGCGGTTCATTCAAAGCCGGAAAATTCGCCCGCCAGATCCTCCTTTGGAACAGGGATCACACCGGAAACGAACGCATGTTTCCCATGTGCCGCGAGTGGCTGTTCAGTGAAAATTCGATTGACGGAATGCGGATTACCATCTATTCGCCTCTTGCGTGGAATCTGCCGGCGTTCACAGTCAATTTTGAGTTTCCGGAAAATATCAGAATTCTTGAATTTGCGGCGAAATCGAAAGACACCTCTCTTTCCCCCCGGAAAATCGATGCGGTCCGAAAAAACGGAACTGTCCGCTATGCGCTTGACTATGGAAACGAGGCCGCGGAAAGCACAAAAACGAAATATTCTTATATCCCGCTGGAATTCGCTTCGTCCGATATTTTGAAAAAAGGGATGGAATTCAAAATCAAATATTTCAGGCGCGCCGGCAACTTTGTTGAGCTTGTTCAGTATCTCCCGTCCCGGGTCATTCCTGAAATAAACGGGAGAATGCCGAAGAAATTTAAAACGATAGCCTGTCGAATGTGGGGAATGGAGGTTTCCGATTCCTATTACATGAAACTGCTTGAACAGTTGGCGAAAACCGGAATGAACACGGTGAATCTTCCGACCTGGATTTCGGACGGTAAAAATTTCGAACTCCAACGCAGTCTTGCAGCGGAAAAGGCAAACGCACTCGGGATGAACATTTGGGTTGCCACCGCCATGTATCCGATCTGGGGCAGCCATGTTTTCAAAGGCGAACTCTATCAATATCTCCGCGCCCGTCCCGAAGCACAGGCGCACAGATTCGGTGGAGAAGTTTCTTTCGGAAAGCCGGACAAATGGTGGAACTACATGTTCTGTCCAACCTATATTTCGACAACAGGACGCGAAGAATACATCCGATGCGTCAAAGCGGATTTCAGAAAATATCTGCTTGCCGCCGTACCGTTGGCGGATGCCTTCTGGATCAACTGGGAGGGTTGGCCGTGGCGGGGCGAAGCCCATCCATATTGTTTTTGCAAGCGCTGTATTGAAAATTTCGCAAAGCGGTTCAATATTGGCGGCGGCCGGAAACTGACGGACAAAACGATAAAGGAAAACTACTATCGGGAATGGGCGGTTTATCGGACTGAACTTGACGGAAAGATCATGGAACTTACAAGAATCGCCGCTTCGGAACTCGGGAAACGTCTGGTAATCTATTCGCAGACTTCCCAGGAGGATTTCTGGAAAGGCTCCAGGCATTCCCTCGACATTGTCAATCCGGGCGAGCCGGGGAATGGGCCGGGTGACAGCCGGCTTCAGAATCATATGGATTATGCCATGGGAATGCTGCACAATGCAACCGGAACTGAAGTCGCCGTCGGTCAACAGATGGTTCCGTTCTATACGGGAAAAACCGGTCGTGACGACTACAAAAAGGAGTTTCTTGCATCCAATACATCGTATATGGAGCCGTCCATTTTCAAATCGGTTTTCATCCGGATGGCGGCTTCCCTTCATGGCGGCATACTCTGGTTCGGAGTGCTTGGCGGTCCGGTCTGCGGAATGCATTACTATATCGGAGAAGCTACGCGGCTCATCGCGGAATATGAACCTCTTTTCCTGTATGGAAAAAGAGATGAATCGCTTCTGAAATCGAAGAATATTGAATATCCTTTCGTGCTGGTGCTCCAACGGGAAAATGTCGTTTTGCCGGAAAAATTCCGGACAAAGCCGGTTTTGGGAACGGAACGTCTCGTCCTTCTGTTTAACGAGGACGAAACAGAACGTCCGGTGACAATTGAAAATCTCAAACTTCCTCCTGGTTGCCGGGCAATCGTATGGAAGTCAAAAGAAACGGTTGCGGATCCTGTCCGCATGGAGATGGTTATTCCGCCGAAAGACCTTGTCGCAATATATCTTTACGGGCAGGAATAGTCCGCATAAAGGACCTTTTGTCCGCCCCGCGTATTTTTATAAAGCTGAAATCCCTTCACATCTCCTTTTTGTCCGCCGTTTCTCCCGCTTTGTATTGGCCGGGCGGGATTCCATAGACCTTCTTGAAAGTCCTCGTAAAGTGGCTGGTATCGAAAAAGCCCCACTCATAGGCGGCGTCCTTGACCGTGAGCCGGGATTTAAGAATATCGTTGGCGGCGCCATTGAGCCGGTACTGCAGCTCATACGAGGCGAACGGACGCCGGAAAACCTGTCTGAAAAGAATGCGAAAATAGCTGATGCTGATCGAACAGGCTTTCGCGGCTTCGGCTGCCGTGATGAGCCGGCCGCTTCCGGCATTGATCATCTGAAGAGCCGGCCGCAGTTTTATGTAGTCGTTCTGAGGCTGCCTCGGCAGTTCTTTTTCGTCGATTGCGGATAACAGCTCAACAAAGAAATTGAAGATGGCCTGCCAGCTGCGGAGAAAATTTTCGTCTTTCAGGCTCCACAAACGTTCCCCGCATATCCTGGAATGCCGCATCAGGCCTTTCCGGCGCATGAAGTCGATCCGGGTCGACGGAGGAAGCATCAGGAAGGCGGTCAGCTTCTCTCCGCCGGCAAAGAGCAGTTTGAGAAGCTCATCGAGGCTGATTGCAACCATGCAGACCGCCGAACCGGTCTTGCTCCGGCCGCCGCGATGCGGTTCCCACGGTGCTGTCAGGAGACATTCGCCCTTCTTCAGCCAGAACGCGTCGGTTCCGACGTCGACGCCCTGGTCGCCTTTGAGTATGATGTTCAGATGCATGGACTTGTGAAAATCGAAATCCATATTCGACATGTATTTGTGGTTGGTAATGTGGAACCGGACGACGAATGGACGTTCCGCAGTCAATCCCCAGTCGAAAAAGGTCGGCTTCATGTGCACTCCCGAAAAGTATCAGAATATACATCTTTTAATGAAAAATATACCTCTTTTTTTTCTTGAATCAAGTAGAAACTACATTATAATATGTTGCAAGACCGGAATTTGAACTGGAAAGGGGTATGCATGAACAACCGCAATGTGCGTGTTTCCCATTTTACCGCATGGAATATCGTGCCGGACGAGCTGATCGAGAATTTCATGGCCGAGTTTGCCGCCGCGGGCGCCGAATACATCACTCTGATGAGCCGCCAGCTTATTCAGATGCTCGGGGAGCCGGAGTATGCCGTCCGGCTTGGATCACAGATGAAGAAACTGAAACTGAAAACCGCCGATGCGCACGGGCTTGCCGGTCCGGACTACGACCTAGACATCCCCGGCCGCCGCGAGGGAATCATCGCCGACCACAAACGGGCTCTCGAATATTGCGCGGAATTCGGCGTCGAAACCTATACGGTCCACGTGGGGGCCGCGCCCTGGTGCCGCCGTCCCGATCCTTTCGATTTCGACGTGCTCCGTCCGAATGCGCTTGACACCCTTGAAAAAATATTGCCTGTCGCCGAAAAACTCGGAATCGTCCTCGCCGTTGAAAATTCATTCGAACCGGTGAACTCCCCGGACGAGGTGATCGGATATATCAGGCATTTCAATTCCCCGTATATCCGCTGCTGTTACGATTCGGGCCATGCGAACTACATGGCGGGCAGAAACAAAGACCCGTCCAGGTACAAGGACAGTTTCCATGAAATCGTCTGGCGCGGCAAAATTGTTTTTGAAGACCGTGCCGTCGAGAAACTTTCACCCTACATTGTCACCTGTCATCTGCATGACAATTCGGGATATGGCGACGACCATGTGCTGCCGGGCACCGCAAGCGGGACGATCGACTGGAAAACACTCATGCCGAAACTTCTGGCTTGTCCGGACCTTCGCAGCATTCAGAATGAATCGAATTTCGCCACACAGCATGTTCCCGTGCAGGAGGTCTGCCGCATTTTCAACAAAATCAGTGCAATGAAATAAATGGAAGAGACATCCTATGGAGGGAAATCCGGGATGGGCTGCCGTTCCGGTTCGTTCCATGAAAAATGAATGGTTTCTCCGGTTAAGGAACAGTCCGCATTGAAATAAAACCAAAAACAAGCGTACCCCGGAAATTCGGGAATGGAGGAAAATACTCGAAAAACAGGATTTTGACGGCTTTTTCAGGAAAAAACCGGATTCGGAACGGCAAGACGGGTTTGTCGCGTCAAAAATAAGTTTTTTAACAAGAAAAGCCAAAACGCTTGAAATTGGCTCATAGTAAAGAAAGAGAGTCGAAAATGAAAAGTCAAAAACGGGTAGGACCCGACTTCACTCTTGTGGAGCTTCTCATTGTAATTGCCATCATTGCGATTCTTGCCGGTCTTCTGCTGCCCGCGCTGAACAAAGCGCGCGACCAGGCCCGGACGACCAGCTGCGCAAGCAACCTGAAACAGATCGGCATCGGCTTTTCATTCTATCTTGCCGACAACAGGGAGATTTTTCCCGGAGGACTCTCCACCCAGTGCAACTACAAAGGCTGGAACTGGCATTTTCTTTTCTGGGATGCGAAATACCTGCAATGGAAAGTGCTGCTTGATTCCGCGATGACTTACGAAGCCGGAAAGATGCCCTACGAACGCCCGAACGACACTCCGGCCAACAGCAGTTATTTTTCATACGGATATAATTATACCGCGCTCGGCTCCGACATGGCCAATGGAAAAGCATCGACGTTGGGCACCAACGCGCGGCTTGTCGAGATCAAATATCCCTCCAGAATGTATCTTGCCCTGGATACCAAAACCTATGATCTGCAAACCGGCAACATCAATGTCCAAACCCGTACGAACAATTCGGCCATCCCCGACGCCTTCCGCCACAAGGGAGTTGTCGTGTTCGCCCGCGTGGACGGTTCCTGCGACAAGAAAAAAGTCGTGAATCCGCATTACCCTTATAACATCGGCAGTCTGGACTATTTCGACTACGGATCGCCCGGACGCCGCACGGTCTGCTGGGATGGCGGACGCTTCGGCGGAATCCCGGTTTTCTGACATTTCATACAGGTTGTAACGAAAAAGTTTGCGTTCAGATAAAACCAGGAACAAACAGAGTCCCGGAAATCCGGGAATGGGAGGGAAATACTCGAAAAACAAGGTTTTGACGGCTTTTTCAAAAAAACCGGGTTCGGAGCGGCAGGACGGGCTTGCCGCATCAAAAAATAAGTTTTCAACGAAAAAGAGCCAAAACGTCTGAAATTGGCTCGAAGGATAGTATATGAGAAAATCAATCCACAGAATTCTGTTCGGTATGCTCGTTCTGTTCCTTGTTCAGGAATGCGGTGTTCTTCTGGGGGAGGATGCAGTACTGAAACTTTACGTCACGCGCCATGCGCAACGGGGCGCCAGGGCGAATTGGCCGGAAGCGGATCGCGGGAAAAATGTATGCGGGGACCTGATCGACGGCAAAGTCAGTGTCCCGCGGGAGGACTCCATCACGCCGCTGGGGGAAAAGCAGTGTGTGCTTCTCGGGCAGTATCTGAAAAAGCTCGGGTTCAACGGAAAGGTCTTTGCCTCGCCATGCTACCGTACCATGCAGACCGCCGTCTGCACCGCCAAAGCCATCGGCCCGTCCATCAGGATCATCCCGGAACCGGGGCTCCAGGGCGGCGGAAACCGCAAGGCCCCGGCGAAAGGAATGTCCGTTGCGGAACTCGTGAAACGTTTTCCCGGCATGGTCCAAGAGGTCGAGCTCCCCGAATTCTGGAAAATCGCCAATGAAACGACGGCGGAACAGCGGAACGCGCGCATGGAAAAGTTTCTGGACGACCTGCTGAAAAAAGAACCGGCAGGGCAGATTCTGCTCGTCGGGCACTCCTCGACCCTTCCGTCGCTGATCATTGCAATCAATAAGAGAATGACGGACAAGAGGCTTGTCATTCCGCATTATCCCGCGTATGTCGTCAACTGTTGCCTTTATGTCTACCATTTCAACAGGAACGGAGAGGTGGTGGACGCTTCGCTCGAAAATTACAACTACCTGCCGGAAGATATGATCACAAATAATTTTTCTCCGCTCAAGAAACTTCCTCCGCCGGCGAAAAAGACAGTCCGGCCGGCCCAGTGAAATGGTCCATTCAACACCGAATAGAGGAAATAAAATAACCGGTTGTCAAATTCAAAGGATAAGAGACCATGAAAACACGGACAAAATTGCTGGCAGCGCTCCTTTTCATCCCGGCCGGAGCGCTTCTCGGCCTTTCCGAAGCTGAAACGGCCGCGAAAACGGCGGCCGACGGCAATTTCATCCGGTTGGACCGGCAGAATTCGGCGGCCGCCTGGAAATTCTGCGATCTTTCCGTTCCACGGCCCGGACGTCCGGTTTCCATTTGGCTCATTCCGAAATCTCCCATAGACCTCCGCATCATTCAATCCGACGGCGTTCTCTCGTGGATAAAAATGAATGTCATGAAACAGGCTCAGCAGCGTCCGGAAAACAAAGCCCTGAAACTGCCGCAGCGAAAGGTCGAGCTCCCGGATTCCTGCCTCGAATTCGAAGGGCTTCCCATTCAGCGCCTTTACATAAAACCGAACCTCGAAAAACTCGACGACGAGGCTCTTTCAAAGATCGATTTGAACGCATGTCCCGCGGCGTCCCGTTCCCTCGTCCATCTCCGGCTTGAGCCGTGGGACAACGGGACTTCCGTCTATGTGAACGGCTCCTATGCCGGAAAGATTCCCGGCGCTCCCATCGTGTCGTTTTCGGCGCGCCTGCGGGGGGCGGAGGAAGTCCTTGACCTTTCCATGCCCGAATCCCCCGCGCCGGACTTCGAAAAGATCGACCTCGGAATCCGCGCCATGCACGGGCTCCGTGCAAACTTGAAACTCGATTCGGCTCTCCCCGTACCCGTCCGGACCGATGTTTCAAAGGCGCTCGATCTCCGCGCCGCCGCGGCTTCCGGCGGAAAAACCGGCTACCGAAGTCCGGACCTCACCCGGACCGCCTTCGACGGTCTTCCGAGCTCGTTCCTTTTCTCCGTCCCGGCCGAACAATATTTCCGCGCGTGGATTCTCTGTTCGCCGATCCCGGACAGGAAAAACAAACCGGTTTTCAATCTCGCCATGACCCGCTACGCCCGGTACGGCCGCGCCGCGCTTGACATCCCGACGGCCGAAGCCGACCTGAGCGTTCCGTCCGGCGGCATCCGCAAAGTCGGCGCCGCCGAGCTCGAATTCGACGGCCGGAAGGAGAATGTGCCCGTCTATCTTGTCGAACTCATGCTCGACCACGGGGCCATTCAGGACATCATTTACGACGATCCGCACGCGATGCTGCCCTTCCGCGACTATCTGGACATCGATCTCCAGGGACCCGGTCCCCGCGCCGTCAGCCCGAAAATCGGTTCCGCCGTGGCCGTCTACGCCGTGACCCTTGAAAAAGTTCCCGCCAATCTGCGCGTTTTCCAGGCGGAAAAAGGGAATGTCTTCCATAATGACGAAAAGCCGCGTATCCCGGTGGAAGTAACGGCGCGGGTTCCGGGCAAATTCCAGCTTGCCTGGGATATTGCCGATGTCGAGTGTAAAAAAGTCCATTCGGATCGGTTGATTCTCGATTTGAAAAAAGGAGAAACGCACAAGCTCGAAATTCCGGTTGCCGCCTCCGCCAAAGGCTGGTTCGGCGTCGATTTCACGCTGTCCGGCGGGGGGAAGGTCTTTTCCACGCACAAGACCGCCGCCGCCCTGTTGCCGCCGGACACCCGGAAAGGTCGCGCCGGGTCGCCGTATTCCGTGTGGTTCTTCGGCAGCAGCCATCAGCTCTGTCCCGATCCCGAAATCATAGGCCCGATCCTGTACAAGGCGGGAATCCATTCCTTCGCGCCTTCCACCGACATCGAGGAGAGTTTTTTCGAACCGTGGAAGATCACTTTCTGCCAGATCCCGGACGGCATCCGGAAAAACATTTTCACCGAAGAGAAAATTCTTTCCGACGATCCGGAACTCTGGCGCAAGATGGAAAACGACTACCGTTATGAAATCGACAGGTTCCTCCGCCGCTTTCCGAACTGCCGTCAGGCGCTGCTTTTCCACGAAAGTTATCCGCGCGAATATCCCTTCCTGCCCAACCTCATGCTCGGCAGGGAACCCGCGAAATTCGACGCCGGACGCGAAAAGATCGAGCGGGCGAGAATCAAATGCGCGGAAACCGTCTGCCGGATCTACCGGAAATATTATCCGCAAATCAAAATCGTATTCGGAAACAGCTGCTGGGCGCAAGGCATGATCGAAGCCTTCGCCGCCCGCGGATTCGATCCCGGCCTGATCGATTATATCGGCTGCGAGGCGCCCGGCTCCTGGATCGCCTGGCCCGAATCTTTCAGCACATGGAATCCCGCCGGCAGTTCGTATTTCCTGCGTGAAACCGCCCGGTTGGCAAAGTTCGACAAACCGGTCACCGCCACATTTGAGTGGACCTGCCGGACTTCGAACCTCAATGAACTCGGTCCAAGCACGCCGCACGGACAGGCCGTCCGGCAGGCCCAGTGGCTCATCCGGGATGTCCTGACGGCATACGCCTACGGATACAGCCTCATCCCGCTGATGGGGGTGACCGATACCGGCACGGCATACAACAACGGCAGGACATACGGGGCTCCCTCCCTCCTGACGCGTCAGTTCAAGCCGAAACCCGTGTATGTCGCCGCCGCAACCGCCACGCGCATTCTCGACCGCGTCCAATTCAAGCGGGCTGTCCCGGGTGAACTCGATGTTTACCTTTTCGAACTCGAACGGAAAGACGGAAACAACATCTACGCCTTCTGGACCTCCAAAGGAAAAGCGCTCTGCGAACTGACGGTCGAAGGGACGGGCGCAATCGATTCCGAAGACCTTTTCGGGCGTCCGTCGAAACTCGATGCCGCAAACGGCAAAATCACTCTCGAAGCCGGCGAAAGCATGAGATACCTCATCACGAAAAACAAAATCCTGAAATTCAAGACGCTCGTCCGGTCGTTCGATACGCCGCCCGAACCGGAAAAACGGCTTGCGTCGTTCCAGTTCAAGGCAGGGGACTTCATCCGGGACACCGAACCCGAACCGCACATCGACGGACGCCCCTTCCATGAACGCTATTTCCAGGCATCGAACCTGGTCCCGGCTGTCATCGCGGATGTCAACGATCCCGAAAAAGGCGAATGTGTTTCGGTGCGGTTCGACCTGTCGAAGCTTCCGAAGGATTCCTGGAACCACGGAGGCTACTCCCTCTTCAAGCTCAAGAAACCCATCGACCTGCCGGCGAACGCCGACGGAATCGGCTTGTGGGTCAAGGGAAACGGCAGCTGCGGACGTCTTGTCTGGGAAGTCACGGATTCCGGCGGTAACACTTTCATTTCCAACGGCGACCGGAAGAACGGTTCGGAATCGCTGAACTGGCTCTATGAAAACGAGTTTGACTTCACCGGATGGCGTTTCCTCTCCATGGCGCTCACCCGGCGCTATGCAAAACCCGCGCAATGGTTTTCGATGCAATGGGACGGCAAAGGGACAATGCGGCCTCCGCTCAAACTCACCGGCATCCTGTTTTCGAGTTCGCAAAAAATTCCGTATATTTTCGAACTCGTCCCCGTGGAAAATCAGGAAATCCGCTTCGGAAGGCTGACCCTCTTCAATGTCGACGGCGAAACAGTCCCCTCCCATGCCGTTACGGTCCGGCCCGCATCTGCGGCAGCGCGATCCATCCCCCCCGATCCGAAAGGTGCTTTGCTCCTGAACGGCGGTTTTGAAACGCTCGCGGCGCCGAGCCCGGCCCAGTGCCCGGAAAAATGGGTGATCGCCAGCGCGGAGTTTCCCGTCGGATGGGCGCTGCACCCGACGCCCGGCAAGGTGACGGGCACGGCGGCAGTCGTGACCCAAAACCCCGCATCCGGGAAAAACTGCATGAGAATCGAAGGAATGTATGTGGGACTCCGGCAGGAACTCAACATCGCCGGCAAGGACACTTCGAAAGTGCGCGTATGCTTCCAGGCGCGCGGCACGGGACTGGCCGCCGCCAGGCTGATCTGCGACGGAAAAAGCTTCGGCTCGCTCCGTATGGCTCTCAAGCCCGACGAATGGCAGGAAGTCTCCGGAATCATCGAGAGTCCCGGCGATGCGAAGACGAAAGTCCTGTTCATCCAGCAGGGCGCCGCAAAAGGATATATCGAGGTTGACGACGTGAAGGTCGACCCCGTGAAATAAGCCGCATGCGGAAGAGAAGATGGCACAGGGGGCATTGCGGCGTGCTGTCTTCCCTGCGGGCTGCTTTCTTTTCAACTTGAAAAAGCCGGCATTTTCACAAGAAGCCGGCTATGGGCCGTTCATGCAAAAATTCCGTTGATTGCATACTGGATTTCCGAAAAAAAATCGTTTTTTTAAGGAATCGGACTTGATTTCTGGAAATAATATGTTAACATATAGGAAAGATAAATCAACATAATGAAGGCATTGTGTTATGAAAAAGCAAAATCTGATTCTCCGTTTTCAGGAATATCTGGGTTCAAATTTCGAGCCGGGCGACTTTATCCCGGGGGAATTGGAGCTGGCCGGAAAATTCCGGGTCTCCCGGGGAGACATCCGTGAAATTCTCCAGCATTTCGGGCAACTCGGGTTGCTGGAGCGGGTCAAAAAACGCGGGACCCGGATCCGTTCCCTGCCGGCCGGGGAACTCGACCGCACCGTCGCCTTCTGTCTCCGGATGGGCGGATTCGGCTTCGAGGATATCCGGGAGGCCCGCCTGATCCTCGAAACGGCGCTGGTCCCGTACATTATCCAGCGGATGACGCCGGACATGCTGGAGGCGCTTCAGGCAAATCTCGACCGCCAGAAGGAAAGTCTCTCCGACATTCCGCGTTTCGAGGAACTCGACCGCGAGTTCCATGCCCTCCTTTTCGAGACTTCTCACAACAAGACCGTCCGGTTGTTCTCCAACATTCTTTCCATTGCTTTCCGGAAAAAATACCGCACCCGTTTCATGTCCGAAGAATGGACCGGGATCGGATATAAAAACCACTGTCTTATTCTGGACGCGATCCGGCGTCAGGACAAACGTGTCCTGCTCAAGCTCATTCGCGAACACATCATTCCCACGTGAACCGGAGGAACCCGCCGATGCTTTCCGAACTCGAAAAAAATCTTCAGTCCGATGAATCGCATACGCTGGTCCCGCCCTTGATCCGGCCGGTCGACGATCCCGCATTGTGGCCGGAAAACAGCTGTTTCATCCAGAGCGGCGGCATGGAACGCACCCGGAACGGGCGTCTCTGGGTGACCTGGACCGCCGGGGGCGACAACGAAAATGCTTTCCTGATGTCGGCGTGGAGCGACGACGAGGGTAAAACCTGGACCCATCCGAAGTTCCGGATCGCCTCGGAACCCTCTCCGCACGGGTTCAAACGAAGCCACTGTTGCGGCGTATTCTGGAACGATCCGCTCGGGCGTCTATGGTGGATTTTCGACGACCGCATGGGTTCGTTCGACGGCCGCAGCGGCACCTGGTATTCCCTCTGCGAAAATCCCGATTCCGCCGATCCGCGATGGAGCGTGCCGGTCCGGATATGGCACGGCGTCAGCCTCAACCGTCCGCAGATTCTTTCCGACGGCACGTGGATCATGGGAATCTCGCTCTGGCCTCGGCGCCGCATCTACGGGTTTGAGGGCCAGACGTGGGAATACGACCAATATGACGGCGATTACACGAAGGAACTCGACCCTCTCCGGAAAGCCTGGATTTTCGCCTCGCGGGACAACGGCCGGACCTGGGAGCGGCGTGGGGGTGCGATCGCGGAACAGCGCGAGTTCGATGAGCCGTCCATCCTCGAACGCGGCGACGGCTCCCTGCTGATGTATCTGCGCACGTATTACGGGCTGGCCGAAACGGAATCCTTCGACCGCGGATATACCTGGACCGAGCCGAAACCGTCCTCCCTTCTCCATCCGCCCGCGCGCCTGTTCGCGTGCCGCCTGAAATCCGGACGTTTCCTGATGGTCCGGCATGACCGCCGGCCCGGCGAACCGCCCTGCCGCGACAACCTCACCGCCTGGCTGTCCGACGACGGGGCGAAAACCTGGTACGGCGCTTTCCGTTTCGAAAACCGTGAAGGGGTGAGTTATCCCGACGGATTCCAGCATCCCGACGGACGCATCTTCATTCAATATGACCACAAGCGGACCGACGGTTCCCTTCAGCTTTCCATTTTCACCGAAGAGGATGTCGCGGCGGGCAAAGTCGTTTCGGCAAGGGCCGAGCTTGGCCGGACCGTCATGAGAACGCAACATTACGGAGTTATGAAATGAATATCAACAATCTCGAGAAGTTCAAGAGAAAAGCCCTCTCCGGCACCCCGGCCGCCGGAATCGTGATCACATTCAACGATCCCGCCGTCAGCGAACTGGCCGCGGACGCCGGATTCGATTTCACCTGGATCGACATGGAGCATTCGCCGATCACGCTCACGGAACTGCCGAATCACATCCTGGCCCTGCGGGGCACCGACTGCGCCCCGTTCGTGCGTATCCCGTGGAATGAATTCGGAATCATCAAAACGGTCAGTGACCTGGCTCCGGCGGGCGTCATTGTCCCGCAGGTCAACTCGGAATCCGAGCTTCTGGAAGTGGTTTCCGCGTGCCGCTATCCGCCCGAAGGCACTCGCGGATGCGGACCTCGCCGGGCGGTGAACTACGGCGCCAAGTCCAGGGAGCAATATTTCCGCGAATCGCAGGAGGAGCCCTTCATCATCGCCCAGATCGAACACGTCGACGCGGTGAGGAATCTGGACAAAATCCTGAAAGTGAAACATCTGGGAAGCATTTGCATCGGCCCCTACGATTTGTCCGGGTCGATGGGAAAATTTGCGTCGCCCGACGACCCGGAAGTCGGAAAAGTCATCGATGAAATCTGTAAAAAGGCGCATAAAGCCGGAGTCATGGTGGGCGCGTTTGCCGAAAATCCCGAACGGTGGGCGCACCGGCGTCTCCATTGGGCCGCGGTGACGACCGACGCCGGAGCCCTGTTCGCCGCATGCCGCGAGAAAATAAAAAAATTTGATCTTCAATCCGAAACGGAAAAATTGAAAAAGCGGAGGATCCCATGAATTCTTCAAAGAGGCATCGTTTTACATTGATTGAGCTCCTGATCGTGATTTCGATCATCGCGATCCTGGCGGGGATGCTGCTGCCGGCGTTGAACAAAGCCCGGATTGTTTCCATGAGGATTCATTGCATGAGCAATATCAAACAGTTGTGTGTATGCATGATCAATTATGGGCTTGACAACAGCGATGTGATCGTGCCTTATATCATCTCGGCAAATACCAAACTTTCCCGCGGAGTAGACGGTCCGGCCAATGCCCCCTGGACTTTTACAATGAGAGGGTGGTTCCCATTCACGATCAGCCACCCTGCCGCCTACTACCCGGAATCGGAGGGCAAGGGAATGTTTCCCAGAAAAAATGGAATTTACAAGTGTCCGGCCATGAATGTCATTCCGGAAAGTTTGGGGAGTATCCATTACGGGATGCCGGGAGGCATCATCGGCGGTTTCATACCTTCTGCGGGTTGGGGGATGACCTTCGATTCGTATGTTCCGAAAAAATGGAGCGACATCAAAGCACCTTCGGGAAAAGCGGTGTTGCTGGATTCGGAACAAGTCAAATCCGGAGTTTATGCCCATCAAGGAGGATTTACCACGACGCCCGTTGATTGTTCCGGTCAAAATTACAGTGGGAATTACACTGTTGACAACGCTGGTCAGGGGATATCAACCAGACGACACCTTCAGTCCACTAATGTAGCATTCTGCGACGGACATGCCGAAAACATTCCGTATGGCAGACTGCGCAGCGAAGCACAAAAATGGAACAACATGTATTCCGGATTGCTTTTGGGCAAAGACGGGATCAAGTAATCTCCCATAAAGAAAGGACACAGAAGATGAAGATTTTATCAGGAGGCATGGTATTGGCAGCATCATCCTTCATGATTCTTGCCGCGGCGGAAACATCCATTATCGATTTTGAACACATTAATCCAACGGAAAATGCTCCAAGCGGCTGGTATATCAGCAAGATCAAAGCGTTTACACCTCTTCCGAAGGTAAATTATCTCACAGAGAACGGGAAGAAAATCATGCATGTCACCGACATTCAGGGAGAAAGCGGATGCCGGTTTGACTGCTATAAACTCCATCCAGTCCTCGACGGAGATAAATTCGTCCTTATTGCGGACGTCAAGGGCAGGGGAGAAGGCACATTTACCGTTCAGGCATACAGTGGCAAAAAATGGATGGGACACATCGGCGTCAAGCATTTTCCCATCCCCGGGGAATGGAAAGAAGTCCGGATCGAATTTCACATCAGAAATCTTGCCGATACCTCACCGACGGACAGCGTGATCTGTCTTTTCGGAGCCAAAAAAGGCGCAGAACTTTTTATCCGCTCCATCAAGGTCGAGCGGATTGCCGAGATTGCCGGAACAACCGCTTTCCCGAATGTCTGGACTGCTTTTCTGCCGATGGCCCCGGAATTCAAGCCGTCCCCGACGGAGCTTGAAAACATCCCGGCGACGCTCGACGAAGTCAAAAGCCGCAAGGTCCAGTTCAGTGGAAACGAACATGACTTTGCGCCCGATTTCGGAAAACCCGGTCCTTTGAAACACGGTGCCGGAAATTGTGCATGGCTTTATGCGGAGATCAACACCGACAAAGAAGAAGATTACATGATTGGCGCGGGAGCCGACTGGTGGATGCAAGTCAATCTCAACGGAAAACCCGTGATCGATACTCTTGCCAAGGGCAACGAGCTGCATCCTCCACGAATCACGGACTACAAAACAACAATTCGTCTGAAAAAGGGTAAAAATATCCTTGCTGTAAAATATATTACCGGCGGAGGAAGTTCCATCCTGGCAATGGGCGGGCCGAACGATCTTCGCAGTGTCGGACAGAAACTTCGCATCGTGGAAGAACTTTGCAAAGACGATTTTGAAAAGAGCAATATTTCTCGTCCGGGAAATCCCCGGATCATTCAGGGACAGGCGAATCTTGCCCTGGTTTCTCCGACCCGGGAAGCAATGTACACAGCTTCTCCGAAACTGGAATTCGGATTGTCCCAAACCGAATATGTCATGCCGAAAATCGCTTCCGGCAAATATTTTGGAACCACTCTTCGTATCAAAGACTTCGGCAGCACCGGATACGGTGATGCGAAACTCTCCTTCTGCTATGCCCAGTTCGGAACTGACAAATCCTGTGTTCTGGAAATCATCTCCCAGAAAGCGGATAAGGAATTGACTATGACCATTCGGGATAATGGCAAAACAGTCGATACCTTCCGTTATCAGGTCGCTCTGCTGCCGGCGGACATTCTGTTTACAGTAAATGGAAAAGGGGAATACAAACTTTCTCTGGAAACGCTAGTGGACAGTTCAGTCCGTCACTTCAACGGAGAAAGTAAATTTTTTGCCGAACTCAATGACAGCAGTTTTACTGCTTCCGCAACACTTGAATCGCTCGGGCAGAAACCGGCGCAGGTCATCCTCGATGACTACTGTTACGGATATGCGATGCCGGATGTCATCAAAAAACTGATTCCGATGGACATCCATGTTGACAAGACTTTCGATCCGAAGAAAGCGGGGTGGAAATTGATTTTCAACGATGAATTTGAAGGTAATGAATTTGACCGTACAAAATGGTATATCACCAGCGGGAAACCAGAAGCGATCCGGGTTCATGACGGAATCCTTGAGGTCAACGTAATCGATACCAGGACAGGCGATAAGACTTCCTATAAGGGGGCCGGTTTTTCCTCTTACCAATTCTTTCAGTATGGATATTTTGAAGCCCGCTTGCGTTTCCGCCGCCACGAAGGCTGGAGCACCGCATTCTGGCTTTACGGCGGACAGACCGGCAATTCCTTTCTCGACGGCATGGAAATCGATATCTACGAGGATTATTACGTAACCCCGGAAAGGCCAAGGCTCGACCACAATTTTCACGGTTTTGTGGGTAGAACCATGAAGAGCTGGAATTATCTTTCAACGATCCCGGGTTCCCTGGAAGATTTCTATACGATTGGCTGCAAGTGGACACCGTTTGAAATTACCTATTACATGAACGGGAAAGCAATTCCCGGTTCGGCGAATCACAGTCCGCACAAGACCGTCACCTACGATGCTCTCAATCACAGAATTGGATTTGCACCGCTGAATGTCAGCTTTCATGCCAGTCCCCGTGAACAGTATGGCTGGGGAAAACCCATTGAAAACAAGGGTAAGTTTCCGGATACGTTCAAAGTCGATTATGTAAGAGTTTATGCTTATCCGCACAACGAGGACCCTCTGGTCACTTTGACGGGAAAAGATCAGAAGATATTTGTCAATCCGGGCGAAAAGTTCGACATCGAAGCCAACATTACTCCCAATGCAAAGACGAAAACTCCGATCAAGGGGGTCTATCTCTTTGACAGCGGATGCCTGATCGACTACAAGGATAAACCGCCTTACAAATTCACGGTATCCATCGATGAAAAGTATTATTCAGGGACCAATTACATGCATACGGGACGTTCCCGGGAAGTTCCGCATCTGAAAAATGTGCTCCACGCATATTCGATCTATGCACAGGACGCGAAAGGCAAAATCGCCAACAGTGAAGTGGTTCTGAAAATGACGCCGCCTGAAAAAAAATCCACTCCCTACAAAGGCAAGGCTCAGGCCATCCCCGGAAAAATCAATCCCTGCTTCTATGACGAGGGCGGGAACGGCATCGCTTATCTGGATGACAACGTGAATGTCAATCAACTTCAGAAGTTCCGTCTGGATGAAGGAGTTGACGCTACCGGAGAGTGGATTGGCAATGTCGTCACAGGGGAATGGGTCAATATGACGGTCGATATTGAAAAGGCGGGAAAATATACTGTAACGATGGATTATGGCGCTCCTGCCGGATACGGAGGCAGCATGTTGATGACTCTGGATGACGACCGGCTTCTCGGAACCTTTGATCTGCCGAACAATCGTGGTACGGGGTGGGGCGGACTTAAGTCCACTCTGAAAAATATCGAATTGCCGGCGGGACGTCATGTAATCAAGTTGATTATCATCGGAGCGTTCAATTATTCTTACTTGAGTTTTGAGCCGGAAGTCGGAAAAGTCATCGACTAAATCTGTAAAAAGGCGCACAAAGCTGGCATCATGGTTGACACGTTTGCCGAAAGTTCCGAACGGTGAGCGCATCGGCGTCTCCACTGGGCCGCAGTGATGACTGACGCCGGAGCCCTGTTCCGTGGGAAAATCGGGAAACTTTGCTCCCGGATGAAAACGGATTCCGGAAGAATCATGAAGGCTTTGATTCATCCCGTTTGAAAAGGGAGAATGCGCGAAATATATTGTGTAAAACCGGAAAGGAACTTCTTATGAGTGGAGTTTTCATCAACGATGACTTTGCCAATTTCTTCATGGACTTCCAATTCAAGGACGTAATGCCGCAATTCGATCATTCCGCCGTCGGCGGCGAACTGAGCATGGATGAGGCGGGACTTCGCAGGCAGATCGATTACTATGCAGCGGAGGGTGTCCGGGGCATTCTTTTCAACCCGAATGCGATGCGTGCCATGTTCGACAGTAAAACCTTTGATCCGATCTGGGAGGGACTTTCCGAAGAGATTGACGGCAAACGTTATTTCCGGGGCCGGGAAGTCGGAATGTCGTTCGGGCATGACGTCAAGTCGCTGTGCCTTCGCGCCCGCGAACTTTTCCGGAATGTGAAAAACCCTTACAAGGTCCGCTATGAATACTGCCGCGAAAAAGACGTCGAAATGTGGATCTCCATGCGCATGAACGATGTGCACTGGGCTTCCGAACCGGAAAATATCGTGCACGCAACCCTGTGGCACGATCATCCCGAATTCCGTCGCGCGGCCTACAAAACCGACAGTTCGTTCTGGTTTGCGCAATGTTTCGACTATGCCCGCAAGGAAGTCTACGAACATCACCTGAACCTTGTCAAAGAATATTTTGAACGGTTCGAGATGGATGGTTTCGAACTGGACTGGATGCGGAGTCCTTTCCATTTCAAACCCGGATTCGAAGAGAACGGACGTCCCGTTCTTACGCAATTTATGCGCGACGTACGGAAGTTGGCCGACGCTGCCGCGAAACGTTCAGGCCATTCAATCCGGATCGGCGTGCGGGTCCCGACGCATCCGGAAGAAGCGCTGTATGCCGGCATGGATATTTTTCAGTGGATGGAGGAAAGCCTGGTCGATATGGTTGTACCGTCTCCCTATTTTGCCACCAGCGACGCGATGCTTCCCATTGAATTGTGGAAACGGCTGCTCCGGCCGGGAATGGTGCTTGCGCCGTGTCTGGAGTGTCAGGTGTCCAGCGGGCTTTGCGCTTCTTTGCCCGCGAATCCGCAAGTGGATGCCGGACTGGCTTCTTCCTATTATTATCGCGGCGCCGATGCGATCTATCTGTTCAACCACATGATGCGTTTCAGCGGCTACGACGACTTCAAAAAACAGCGGGAAATGTTCTCCGGAATGAGCGACCGTGCTATGGTTGAGAAATTGCCCCGCCGGCACCCCGCGACTCTTCGCGAATGCATCGTGGAAGGAATACCGGGCACATCCTATCCGCTGCCTCCGACGGCTGTGTCGCCGGGCGTCTGCGTTCCTGTGCGCCTGAATGTCGGGGGAGCCGCGGGCGGGCGTTCCGCGCGGGTGGTCCTGGCGCTTGCACCGGCAGAAAAGCCTGCCTTCGAAATATATCTGAATACCGTGCCTTGTAAACAGCTTGCGGCATATCCGCCGCCTCCGCTGCCGGAAAAGGAACTGCTTCCGATGGTTTTTGAAATTCCGGCGGGGGGG
>MWCA01000037.1 GCA_002069785.1 Lentisphaerae bacterium ADurb.Bin242
GATCCGCCAGCCCGCGGCCTTCTGCGGCATCGTCGGACTCAAGCCGACCTACGGGCGCGTTTCCCGCTACGGACTGGTGGCCTTCGCCTCCTCGCTCGACCAGATCGGCCCGATGAGCAAGGACGTCATGGACGCGGCCATCCTGTTCGACCTCATTTCCGGGCAGGACGTCCGGGATACGACCACTCTGCCGGCATCCTCGCCGGAAGGCGGTTTTGCCGCACAGTTAAAGGACCCGTCCGCCTCCCTGAAAGGAATGAAGATCGGGATTCCGAAAGAATATTTCGAGGTCGAAGGCGTGGCCCCCGGCGTGAAGAAAGTCACGGAGGAATCCATGACCGTGCTCCGGAACCTGGGTGCGGATTTCGTGGACATCTCCCTTCCTCACACAAAATATTCGATGGCTTGCTACTACATCATCGCCCCGGCGGAAGCCAGCGCAAACCTGGCCCGTTTCGACGGAATCCGCTACGGATACCGCAGTGAAAACGCCACGGACCTGTTGAGCACCTATCTGGATTCGCGCGGGGAGGGATTCGGTCCCGAAGTCACCCGCCGGATCATGCTCGGCACCTATGTGCTTTCCAGCGGATACTACGACGCTTATTACGTCCGCGCCCAGAAAGTCCGGACGCTCATCCGCAAGGATTTCACCGATGCCTTTGCAAAATGCGACGTGATCTTCACGCCCGTCACCCCGGCGACGGCGTTCCGTTTCGGGGAGAAATCCGATCCGATGCAGATGTATCTCTCGGATGTTTTCACCACGGCGCTGAATCTGGCGGGCAACTGCGGGATCAGTCTTCCCGCCGGAATGGAGGAAAGCACCCGCATGCCGGTCGGCATCCAGCTGATCGCGCCGAGCCTTGCGGAAGACCGTTTGTTCAAAACCGCACGCGCGTTCGAAAGGAGCCGGTCCGTCCGGGAATTCCGCGCGCCTGTCTGAAAAAAAAGGGATTTTTTCATGAAACGCCTGTTGTTGTCCGTTTTGCTGCTGCCGTTCTGTCTGCCGGCCATCGACGCCGGAAAAGAAATGCCGGAAGTCGAGGTCGCAAAATGGTATTTCAAGCCGCTGCCCATTCAGAACCAGCTCACGGCGGTAGTGCTGTTCGACTCCGCCGCGGAAGACGCCTCGCAGCTTCTCCGGATGCTGGAGACCATTCAGACCGAGCAGCAGCTTTCGATCACCGCGATCGCCATGAACGGACAGAAACCGACGGATCTGTTCATCAAGGACAATCTTCCGTTCATCATCGGCGTGGCGGCGGATCAGGAGTTGAAAACCCGCAGGAAACTGGCGGAAACGGAATCTCTGTTTCCATACGCGGTTCTGGCCAGGGAAGGGAAAGTGGTCTGGAGCGGGCATCCCACCGAACTGGATATGGTCGCGGAGCAGGTCCGCAGCGGCTCTTTCTCCCTTTCGACGCAACGCAAAGTGGAGGCGCTCCGCAGGGAACTCCAGATGGCGATCCAGTCGGGACTTTCCGCCGTGGTGTCTTCCAACGCGGATAAGATTCTCCGCCTGTTGCCCGCGGACCGGATCGCCATTCAGGCAAAACTTCTGGCGCTGAATTCCACCGGACGCGCGGACGAGACTCCCGCGTTCATTCAGAAAATCTGCGGGCAGAACCCGAAAGATATCAAGCTCCGTCTCATGCAGCTCGACCTTCTGCTCGGGCGCGGCGATGCGGACGGTTTCATCCTGGCTGTGGAAAAATTCTCACTGGATTTCCCTCTTCCTGAAAAGAAACTGGTCCAGCCCATCGCTTTCATCGTGGAAAATGCCTCCTACGGACTGTTGCGTCCGGAAATCCAGCTGAATCTTGCGCTGAGAGCCTATAACAGCCTGGGGAAGAAGGATACGGAAGAGAATCCGATGCTTCATGCGATCGCCTGCGAAACACTGGCCCGGGTTCGCGCCACCCTTGGAAATTTCACGGAAGCCTGCCGTCTCCAGGAAACCGCCGTGGCGCTCCGCAAGGGAACGGCGGAGGAAAAGGCCGCTACCCGCCGCCTGGAATACTACAGGGAACTCCTCAAGCTGTCCGGCGCTTCCGGCAAATAGATTTTTGTTTTTTCTCCGCAATATTTCCGGAGGGGCATGCCTTTTTCCATCCCTGCGGATAAAAACGGGACCGGGCTTGTCTGCTTCGATGAATTTCCTCCTGGGAAGTTTTTCCGTTCATGTCACCCGGTTGTTGAACACATGAATCGGGTCCGGATGCTGTTTCGGTTGAAATGGTGCCTGTCCGTCCGGAACTTCCTCTCTTCATTTTCGATTTGACGGTTTCTCCGGTTCCGGCGAAGTTCCATTTATTTTCAAACTTTTCACGGGAATGAAATTGAAAAAAAGGAATGATGCTGTATAGTATCATCTGTTTTTCCGCACTCGTAGCTCAGTTGGATAGAGCGTCTGCCTCCGGAGTAGAAGGTCGTGGGTTCAACTCCCGCCGGGTGCACCATTCCCAGCCTCAAAATACCCATAAAAGGGGACAGATCCGATTTGCGTCGCATCCATTCAGAAATGCGCGGTTTTTCGGGTGCTGTGCAGCGAATGAGCGCGGCATTCAACCGGTTGTTTCAACCGTAATCACCGATTCGGCTGCCGGAACGGATTTCCGGAGATGCACGGTTTTCACGCAGTGTCCATGCGGTCCTTGAATTTCCAGTTCGTATTCCCCATAGAATCCATGGAATGTGTTGACCGTTTCATCTGAATATTCCAATGTGCCCGCGCTGTGCCATTCTTTCCGGAGAAGATTCTGCAAGGTGATAAATGCTTTTTTGGGCGAAAGGTCCTGGCGGAGGAGGCCCCCCTTGAAGATGTTTTCATTCCAGCCAGGACGCACGAAGGTGCAATCGTCCGCGAGATTCCAGTAGATGATCGATTTAATGGCCGGATGACTGAACCACAGGCGGTAAAGGCGATCCAGCATCTGCGTCTGGGCGCTTTCTCCGTCTTTGAGTTCGTCGCTACCGAGGATTGTTACTTCAGAAATGTCGATGGGGACACCGACGGATGCGTCGAGATCGAGCACCTTCAAGACGTATTCAGGATCAAGCATGTCGTTTGCGAGGTTTTCGGCAGCGGTTCCGTGCGCAAACATGTGGTATTGGAGGCCCAGCCCGTCCAGTCGGCACCCCTCCGACCGCAATCGGCGCAGGAGCCTGTAAAGAGGCGTGTTTTCAGCGGAATACGACCAATTGTTGTCATTGTACATCAGCTTGCAGTGTTTTGGAAAATAACGGTTTGCCAGTTCAAATGCGAGCCGTACGAAATCCTGCGGCATGGGGATTTTTCCATCGTATCCGACCGCTTCATTGACGACGTCCCAGATTCGGATCGAATCGCCATACCGTTCCGCAAGGGAGCGAATGCGTCTTTCGAGCTCGATGCGGATCGTTTCCGGATCTTTTTCCAGCCATTCCGGCAGAAAAAGATGCCAGCAGAGGACATGTCCTTTGGGCGTGATATGATGCTGGCGGCAGAATTCGAGAACGCGGTCAGGAGGCGGCCGACGGTAGATTTTCGGGCTGTCGGCGCTGTAGCGATATTGTCCTTTTTCGGGTTCGAGGTCTTTCCAGTAGAAAGGGAGGACCGCAAGATTGAAAGTATCGGCGAAAATCCGGTCATGAAGTTCATTTTTCTCATCGGAATCGAACGCGTCAAGGAGAAACGCGTTGCATCCGAATTTGAATTCATGCCGGAGCAGATTGTAGCGGACGGTTGCATTCGGAACCGGAATGCCGGTCCGGTCGACAAGTTTGAAGAGGAAGTCTCCCTTCCGGTTCTGTTCGATTCCAGTTGCGATCCGCTTTTCCAGCGACGGATTGTCGCGGAACAGATTTCGCGTCATCTTTGCATAATCAATCATGTTGAACTCCTTCTATGCACGTTCCGGGAGCGGCATTTCAACCTCCTATCCTTCCATGAACCGAGCGGTGCAACCGGCAGCCAGGCGCAGATTGGCGGAGAGATTCTGAACTCCTTTTTCCGTGTCGGGAGCCAAGTCTTGCAGCGGGGTCTCATAGAATCGGTCTTCTATTTCTTTGAGTTTTGCGCCGAGGCTGTCCGATTTCTGCCACGGTGTTTTGTCTCCGGATTCCAGTTTCTCCGCGATCCAGCCGCGCCATGCCTCGAATTCGGGCAGATAACACGCCCGGAAAAGTTCGTAAACCCACGAGCGGCAGTAAAAGTTTTCCGCATTGCCTTTGAGTGTGTTTTCGAACTCCGGATTCACCGGACCCGATTTCTCCAGCTCGCGGAAGGAAAGATGAA
This sequence comes from Lentisphaerae bacterium ADurb.Bin242, assembly GCA_002069785.1. Classification (GTDB taxonomy): domain Bacteria; phylum Verrucomicrobiota; class Lentisphaeria; order Victivallales; family UBA1829; genus SIG94. Next base: position 4,280 of record MWCA01000037.1, read on the forward strand.
GGGAAAAGTCTCCGTGCGATTCCAGAATGTCTGCTTCGATGGAGAGCAGTTTTCCGATGGCGTCGAGCTGTTTCAGGATGAATTTCTTTCCGACGTTGCCGAGACGCCAGGCTTCAAGGCGGAGCGTAAGATCGCCCAGTGCATAATTGGTTGCGCGCCCGATGGCGGTACGGGCCAGATCGACTGTGTCGCGGAAAAGGAACTCGTCTTTTTTCCAACCGATTTCCGCCAGATGATTCAAGGTATCGACGGCCCGGCGCAAATGTTTTTTGAGTTCACCGCTCAGGAAACGGTTCCGCTCCAGCGATTCTGGCGTCAGGTCGCAGAGATATTTCGGCGCATGGGCAATCGTGAACGCGTAGTCGGGGTAGACTTCACAGTCCCGCTGACGGTTCCAGCGCCAGCATCCGCACCGGATCAGCGGAAGCATTTCATCCCAGATCCGTTTCATTGCCTTCCGTTGCCGCGAATAGCGTCTGCGGCAGAACTCTCCGATGAATTCACGGATATTTCCGTGAGCGCCGTCCCAGGCATTCGCTGTGAAATATTCCAGCATCAGGGGATCGGCGTGGGAATTTTCCGGCCAGAAGATCATGCCCTTGCACATGGGATCTTCGAGAGCTTTTTCAAAACGCTGCTCCATGGCGCCATAGTTTCCGCGAATCTCCGTGCTGGCGGCGAACGCATGAAAGATTCCGAACACATAGGGGAATTTTCCGATAACATTCCAGTTCGTGAAATTGCAGACCTTGTCATACGTGTCCGATATATAATCCCAGAGGACGGTGTTTTCCGGATTGAGCCGGGCGATCAGTTCCCGCACCTCTTCATTCGTCCATGCGACAAAATCCCAGGAGGCGATCAGGAGAGGCGCGTTCGGATACTTTGAATGGACTTCTCTTTCAATACATTCGCAGGCGTGGAGTTTCAGCTTCTGATTCTTCCGGCGGTCCAGGAAACAGCCCCGTTCGGCCAGTCCGATCGTATGGAAAATCTCCGGCGACCCGTAGTGCCGGATATGGGCTTCCGTCAGTCTGAAATAGTTTTCCATATTCCGCCGGATGCGGAAGTCCCAGACCCGGCCGCTCTTCTCGCCGTAATCCGCGGACCATTGCGGCAGGAACTCCGGCTGGACGGCTTCCAGAAAATCCGGCGGGGTCCGGCTGTACCAATGGGTCATGGTTCCGCAGTCTTCCGGGTGCATCAGGTCGCGCGCCCGGGCATATTCCAGAATATTTTTCCGCAATTCGCCCCGGTATTCCAGCGAATGGAACTGTCTCCGGTCGTCATAGGAGCGCGGGTGGAATTCGACATTGTCCGCAGACGGATATTTCACGATTTCCGGAAACGCCTTCTGAAACAGGTCGTCCTGTCCGATCCGGAGCATGAAGAGATTCAGACGTTTTTTCAGGAGCCAGTCGATCTCTTTGCGCCAGTCGTCGAAATCCCAGTGTTCGGCCTGAAACCGCTTCAGGCCCCGGTGGGCGAAATAGCGGATGGCGCGGTATTGAAAACGGGGACTTTCCGCCAGATTGAGCCCCCCGATGCCAAGATGGTTCCGCATGGGAATCCGGTCGCCGTCCCAGAAGTAGCGGACGCCGGCCCGGACCTCGAAGAAGCGGTAGACGGCATAGAGCAGCGCACGCGGACGTCCTCCCGCAAGGAAAAGATATTCCCGGCCGTCCCTTTCGAGGGAAAGAAGATGGTAATCGTCGCTACCGCAGCGAATGCGGAATCCGTCGAAAAGTCCCTCCATGATTTTTTCATGGACGAAGGGATTCACGGCATCCGAACCGAACACGATTACCCTGGAATCTTCCGGAGAGAGATACTGCGTCCGTTCCGGGAATTCTCCGGTGATTTTGCGCCAGAGTTCGGCAAAGGCGTCCGCGGCGATCTGAAAGATGCCGCTGTTTTCGGGAATCAGCAGTTTCAGCATGGAATCATTTCTCCGCAGACAAAATCATGAGTCCGTTCGGCTCCAGTTTCAGTTCATCCGCGAGCCGGTGCGCCGTTCCGTCCACAAGATCGCGTAAAACGGTTCCGGAAAGGCATTCCGCCCCGTGAATTCTGCAAAGGGAAGTTTCCTCGCTGAAGTTGAAGAGCAGGACAGATTCCACTTCCCGGTATTTACGGAAAAAAGCAAGCACGCGCGGGTGTCCGGAACCGATTTTCAGGTAGTCGCAGGAGCCGAGCGTGAAAACGGGATTTTCCCTTCGGATTGCAAGCATTTTCCGAAAGAAATCCTCATCGCCTTTTTCCGTGCCGGCATAACCGAGAAACGCGCCGTCGATGAACATGCAGAAGACATTCAGAAGACGCGCCGCCGCACGCCCGAACTTGTCACGTGCAAACGCGGAATCCGCCTCGTTCCACCAGGAATCGTGACTGTCGATATGGTGCTGGAGAACGATGTCCGAACGGGGCAGGACGCGCCGCCGCAAGTCGAACCAGCGGGCCATTTTCGCAGCGTCTATCACCCCTTGATAAATGGGAAGCTTCTGTCCGGGGGCGGGACGCCACAGGAGCCAGCTTTCCTCATAGGTGTAAGTCATGTCCATGAAGGCGCGCCATTCGGCGTGTTCGTGTTCGGTATACCAGAGCAGGCCGGGCTTGAAACGGAGGAGTTCGTTTTTGGCGTCGCGCAGGAGTTTCACGTTCCGCGAGAAGGAGGCGCCGGGGAAAAGCGGATATCCTTTGCGCCAGTTCGGTTCACATCCCCAGTAAGGGGCGTCGAAACGAAACCCGTCGCATCCGTATTCGGAGACACATTGTTTCAGGTGATCCGTAAATAGTTTCGCAAGTTCCGGCGAATCGAAGTCGAGACTCCACGTGTGAATGAATGAAATGCCGCCGTTCTCATCATAACGAAACCAGTCCGGATGTTCCCTGCGATAGGGGTTGACTTCCCCCGAGGCGAGGCCGGCGGCGAATAGACGGTTGCGGACCTGATAACGTTCGATTCCCTTGCGGCTGGACTGTGCATCGGCTGCGCCGTGCAGTACGATATCGAACAGAAAACGGAAGCCGAGTTCATGCGCGTTCCGTATGAATCCTTTGAGCTCTTCATCGGATTCTCCTCCGTAGGTGCCGTGAAAGTCATCGTATTGCGTCACGGTGTACCACGGGAACGGCATTTTCGGCATGAGCTGAATCGTGTTGAAGCCGAGGGATCGGAGGCGCGGCAGATCGCTCCGGAAATCCGCAAGCGTCGGGTAGGGACAATAGGAAAAGTCCGGATCGAAAAGAATTGCGCCGACGTTGGCTTCGAAGATGACCGCATCGCGGGCGACAGGCGAACGGGGCGTGCTGTCGGTCAGACCCTTATCGCGGTAATGTCCGCGAAAGGATTCAATCGCATTGTTCAGCGATCCTCCGGACAGCAGAATGTAGTCCGAACCGAAGTGGATCGCATCGCCTTTGCCGAGATCACCTGAACAGCGGTGTTCCTGTGAAAAAAAGACCCGTCCGTCTTTTTGCGAGCACCGGTTGAGATTCATGAAATCAGTGTCGGTCGTCCATGCCGCTGCACAGAATGTATCGTTTTCATTCCGGGCGAATGCGCCGAATTTGCAGTACGTGAGCGGAGGCATTTTTTCCGGTTCGGAATCCGGAACGGAAATCGCGCCGGGAAGACTGATCAGCGGTTTTTCGAAAGTCAATTCCGGCAGTTGGAATGTCAGAGCGCGAAGCCGTTCCTCTGTATTTTTCCTGTTGGTGATTTTCCAGTCGATCCGGACATACGGTTGCCGGACTTCGAACTCGAGTATCTGTTCAATGCGCCAGTCGGGATCCTCGCAGACCACAATGAATTCGACGCCGCAGGGAAGCCGTGTGGAGAACCAGCCGCGAAAGACGGTCGCGCCGCCCGATTCGTCCATGTTTTCGGGTTCAAGCGAATAGAAGTGTTTGAACTTCGGAGGATACGAGTTGAGCTTGCCTCCGGAAGCGATCTTCACACTCTGGAACATTTCATCCGGTTTTCCGAAAACGGGGTTTCCGTCCGGGGCTGCGACCGCAGAAAGCTGGCCGTTCCGTTTTGAGAAAAACAGCGTCAGAAATTCATTTCCGAGCTGGAGACCGTTTTCATTCTCTCCGGCAAAAATTCCACCGGGAAAAACTTCGTTCATAATTTCATCCTATCTCATTAAATTCAGGGTTCCGAATGTCAGCGTCTGGTGATGATTGGCGCCGCCCCAGGAACTGTATTCCCGTTTGGAATTTTTGTCCGTTCCGTGCTTGTGATATTCCCGGAGGATCGTCCCGCGCAAAAGATTTCCTCCGGCAGCGTCGGCATGAATCGTTGACAGCGGAATCGTTACGAGCACTTCCCAGCGGTCATCGAATTTCCGGACGGAGCGTTCCCATTTGCCGTTCCAGGAGTGGTCCATTCCTTTGAGCTCGGACGTGACGTTGTTCGGATCGACGGAAAAGAGGTAATAGATTCCCGGGTTGGCCGGATCGCAGAGAAATATTTCCACATGGTCGCTTTCCGGAATGAATTCATTTTTCTTTCCGGCGGGAGGCGTCTTGCAATTCAGGTTTTTCATGTCGGCATCGTAGAACTTCAAATTCATGTAAAGATTTTTCGAGTCGTGGAAAAGCAATGCCTCCGTACGGTGTGCGGAAGGGATTTTCCCCTGAGAGTAAGCCTTCTTGAAGTCATCGATCTTTGCGGCTCCGTTCCAGATTTCATGATCGAATCCGGGCTTGCTGTCCGGACGCAGCAGCGGAACCGCAAGAGTAGGAGTTTTGACTTCCGATGCGGCTTTGCAATAGAACTCGAAACGATCGGAAAGGCGTTTGACCAGTTCCGCCGAGACCGGATGTTTCACGGCTTTTCCCGCTTCGGCGAGATGTCCCCGCAGTTCCTGTTCCATTCCGGTTTCCTGAAGGATGTATTTCGTGAGTTCGACCGGATTGTCGCCGCAGGTGGAGGCGCGGAGACTTTTGAACCATTCGCGACGGATTGTTCCGTAGAACTTTTCGATCATGGGCGCGGCCTCATGGAAGGTTCTCCGGATATAATATTTGCGGAGTTGTTCCACATTCTGTTCCGGGTTCCAGAGCAGACGCGTCAGCACCCAGAATTCCATTGCGGAATAGTCCCAGGTGGAGGCCGTGCCGCCGGGGGTGTCGCGGTCGCCGTTATGCCTGTATTCCGAGCCCATTCCCAGCAGATGCCGGTACATCTCCGGAATGTCCCGTGCGCGCACTTCGGCCAGCGGACGCGGAAATTCGAGTCCCAGGCCGTAATACTCATAGCAGTCGATTTTCGGAGAGATTTTCCGCCATTCTTGAAGACGTTTCAGCCATACAATGTTTTCGGGCGCGAAAATCGGCCGTTTGTCGTTGGCGCGCACATACGGCGCAAACGTCGGGCGGATCATCGGATCGACCGCGCATTTCGGCGGGATGGCCGTTGAGAAATACGCGAGCGTTTTGATGAATACGTTTGGAAATTCTTTTTTCGTGGCCGCGACGACATCATTCAGGAAAAGGAAATACTGCGTGGAACGGAAGGCCGGGTCTTCCTTCGGGAGGGTGGTTCCATCCGGAAGCCGGATCGGGGCCAGACACTTTTCGCATTCGCATGCTTCCCATGTGTCATCCATATCGATGTGCATGCCGTCGATGTTTTCAGGAGCCCTGCGGAGGAATTCGAGCGCATTTTCGATGAAGACTTTCTTCATTTCCGGATTCGAGAAGCAATACTGCCGCCACGGACGCCGTTCGCCGTTCACGAGAGAATAGTATTCAGGATGATCCTTGAAATATTTTTTTGCGTGGACGAAATGGCCGATATTGTGTCCGAAAAGATATAAGACTTCGTGTGTACCGTATTCAATCTTTTTCGCGTTCATCCACGAGATGTCGCCGCCGCCTCCGCCATAGAATCCGTTGCATTTGTTGCGGGCCATCCACTCCAGGTCGGCGTATCCGTTCCAGCCGCGAGAAACCGAGGCGGGCCGTTCAACGACCTGGTCGCCCCAGACGAAATCCAGGTCCTTCTTCCGGGTGAATACCGTTCCGAACTGTGCATGGGGTCGCGCCCAGATGATGTCCGTATTGTTTTCCAGCAGAGCGAACACTCCATTCAGCGTGCCTTTGCTGTTGAATCCGTAAACATACAGTTTGTCTCCGTCGCGCTCGATCGCATACCCGTCCGAATTGGAGAGACGCTTCAGCACGGCATCATTCGCGCGGTAGCTTTTCCCGAGGACGATCCGGTTGCGGGCGCCTTTTTTCCCGAGAGCGCCGCTCCAGATATGGGTGATCGGAAGCTTGACTCCGGTGATCTGCTCGACGGCCTTCTGAAGCTCCAGCGCCGCGGTCTTTTCCGCAGGAAGTCCCGTCGTATCGGAGACCACGATTTCAGCCGCGGCCCGGCCGTCCTTCACCACCGCGAACGGGGTCGAAAAACGGTTCATCTCCGGAGGAAGCAGATCCTTCGAACTGTCCGAATAATCGGGCTTGTAACCCTGAATGAAATCATTCCATTCCTTCATTTTTCCATCATACGGAAATTGCGGCTCCGCCGCGACCGCAATGACGGACACCGTTATGAGAAGCCAGAGACTCTTTTTCATCGGGTTCCCTCATTTCCTGTTTTTGCCCGGGCGGCTTTTTTCTTTTCGGCAGCCGCTTTTGCTTTGGCGATATTGTCCTCGAAGGCGGCCTTCAGGCGCCGGACCAGTTCCGCCGCGACCGGATGTTTCACCAACGACTCCGCTTCGGCAAGATATCCGCGCATGGCTTCCTCCCGGCCGGGAACGTTCAGAATATATCCTTCCGTGGACCCCGGTCCGCTGGCGCCGATGGACGAACGGTTCGGCTTCTGGAGCCAGTCCGCCCGGAAAGCGCCGTAAAATTTTTCGATGGCGGGCGCGGCTTCCCGGAATGTGCGGCGGATGAAGTATTTCCGGAGCTGTTCGACATCCCGGTCCGGGTTCCAATAGAGGCGTGTCTGGACCCAGAACTCGATAGCGGAATAATCCCACATTTGAACCGGACAGCCTTTCTTGTCGCTGTCTCCGTTGTGTTTATATTCGGAAGATACGCCGCGTGTGAGTTTATTAAAGACGCGGAAGTCCCATGCGTTGACTTCGGAAAGCGGACGCGGGAAATCAAGTCCGAGACCGTGATAGTTGTAGACGTCGATGTTTTTTGCTTTTTCCGCCCACCCCTCGAGATACCCGAGATAGCGCCGGTTTTCGGGCGCGAAAATCGGCGTCTTGTCATTCGGCCTCGGATACAGTGCGAACTCGGGCCGGATGTTCGGATCGACTTCGCAGCGCGGGGGAATCAGGGTCCAGAAATAAGCCAGCGTTTTGATTTGCATTTTCGGGAATCCCCGGTTGACGGCCTTCATCACATCGTTCAGGAACAGGAAATACTGCGTGGAACGGAAATCCGGATCGTCCATCGTGACGGTCTGTCCGGCCGGAAGCGTGACCGGAGCGGTGCATTTCCCGCAGAGGCACATCTCCAGCGTGTCGTCCATGTCGATCGTGAGGACCTGTGTCTCCTTTGGCGCCTTGCGAAGAATCTCCAGAGCGTTTTCTATGAAGACTTTCTTCATTTCCGGATTGGTCAGGCAGTATTGCCGCCAGGCGCGACGCGTCCGCATCACTTTTTTAGTCTTGGGGTCTTTGAAATCGATCAGGGAGTAGTATTCCGGGTGATCGTTGAAATACTTTTTGCTGTAGACGAAATGGCCGATGTTGTGCCCGTAAAGATGCCGGACCACATGCCAGCCGTACTTCAGCTTTTCGGCATTCATCCAGGAAATGTCGCCTCCGCCTCCGCCGTTGAAAATATTGCATTGATTGCGAGCCATCCATTCCCGATCGACGAAACCATTCCATCCGCGATCCGGGCTTCCGGGATTGTCGAGGACATTATTGCCCCATACCACGGTGAAATCCGGGGATCGGGTGAAGACCGTGCCGACCTCTTTGTGCGGACGCGCCCAGATGAGATCGGAATTGTTCTCGAGGAGGGCAAAAGCGGCATTCATCGTCCCTTTCGGTTCGGCTCCGTAGAGTTGAATTCTGCCGTCCCGGACCCGGATTGCAAAGCCGTCACGCCCTTCGAGTTTCCGGTAAGCGTCGGCAAAGGCTCCTCCGAAAGCATCCTTGCCTGCCGCAAGCTGAATCAAGCCGTCGTCGATTTTGTCGGTGACCGGGACCCTGGCTCCGGTCAGGGCCTCGATCCATTTCTGCAATTCCATGGCGGCGGTTTGGACCACCACGCCGTCCTGCGGACGGTAGGAAATGGAGCCGAGCGCTTTGCCGTTTTTCACAACGGCAACGGGGCGGTCAAGGCGGTTCGTTTCAGGAGGAAGCAGGTATTTGGAACTGTCGGAATAGTCCGGTTTGTAGCTGCGGATATAGTCGCGGAACCTTTTGTATTCGGCCGAATATTTGTTTTCCCTGACGACGAACCGCATGTTTGCCAGAGTCACTTTTGCCGGATGCTTCAAACGGCTGACATCGAACCGGAAACGGAGCTGTCCGCAGAGATTGGAAAGAATGCGGGACTGTGCGGATGCCATATCGCAGCTCGCGAAATGAAAAACGGCATTTTTCAGGGCGAGACGGTCCACAAGGGATTCATTCCCCCAGAAAATCGTGGATGACTTTACAAACGGACGGTTGAACGATCCTTTCCAGTCCTGCTCCACGAGCCCGAAGGTGCCATTGACCGGTTCTCCGGAATCCATCCGGACGTCGAACTCGAAGTCGGTCCATTCTCCGATGTTGACCGCAGGGCGGAAGAGAAAGCAGATTTCCGCACCGGTTCCTTGACCGGGCAGCAGAGTGATTTCCAATGCCTTGACTTTTTTTCCGGAAACTTCGGTTTCCGTTTCCTTCAGGGTGAAATTATTCTCCTTGCGTCCGTTTTTCCACATCGGGGGAGTTGTCGGCAAGGTTCGTTCCTGGAGAATTTTGTCTTCCCCGGCGGCAAACAGTCCGGGAAGAACAAATGTCAGGATCAGTGCGGGAAGAGATTTTTTCAAGTTCATATTTACCTCTCGGGAGTTGGAATTATAAGGAAAATCAGAAGAGTTCTGTGGCATATCCGACCTTGACACTCCTTTTCACATCGGGAATCACGACATTGCTCTGTGCCTGATTGCCGGCTTCCTTCCGGCAGGCTTTCACGTGTCCGTCGAGGAAAACCATGTTGGCCGCCTGTCTATGACGCATTGCGAGGAATGGATTGTTGCCCGTGTAGGTATACACATCTCCCAGATTGTTGGAGTTTGTATAGTGTTCCGCCTGGCCATGATAAAAACTGTCTGCCGCGAGGAATGTATAGGACGGCTCCTTATGGTAATAGAGACGGTACGCCGGGTTGTCCGGAAACGAAGTTGCGCCGCTGCCTGCCGTGGGACAGATGGTGGCATTGGCCGCATAATCATAAAAGCTGTGTGCCGAGTAGGATGAGTACCAGAGAGGAATTTTATCGGTGGGACACTGGAGCCATTTCGTCGCTCGAACCACTGTATTGTAGGTGGCATAGCCGAAGCTGTATTTCGTCGGATTGGCCTGAAGGTAAAGCAGCCATTGAAAACGATAGCTTCCGATCGGCTGGAATTTTGCGGGGATGTTGTAGTCTTTGTAGTCCGCTGAATACAGTGCGGCCAGCGTTCCGATCTGCTTCATGTTAGCGATACATGCAATTCCCTGTGCGCTCTGTTTCGCCCTGTTCAGGGCCGGCAGCAGCAATCCCGCAAGAATGGCGATAATGGAAATGACGATCAGAAGTTCAATCAATGTGAATCTTCTTTTTTCCGGAATCATCTTTCCCGTCCTGTGTTTCGGATTCATTTTCCGTTCCTCCTTCATGAATTCTTATATTTTGGATTTGAAAGGCTGTTTCGATATTCTGCAATGAAGTTTTCATGGGCTTTTTTCGGGGTCGTGACAAAGGCATGCAGTCGCAGGCTGGCGGGTTTCCGTCCGGATTTCAGGAGGGAGAGCATCATGTCCGCGGCGGCGGGAACCATGTTTTTTTCGAATTGGGCAACGATGGCGTCCGGAAGCAGCAGAAGGGGGCGGACCATGTCGCGGGATTCCACAATGGCGGCGATTTTGAGTTTCCGCGGATAATCGGTGTGCCAGAGGGCGGCGAGAAGAGCATCGAGTTCACCGCATTCGACGAGCAGACCGTCCAGATCGGGATTCTTTGCCAGAAATCCGGAAATATCATCCGCGATGCGCGTTTGCGAACTCCAGATGACACTTTCCGGAGGCACGCGGCGTCCGGCGCGTTTTGCCGCCGCCTGAAATCCGACATACATCCATTTCGCCGGGACATACGTATCGCCGCCGTTAATGAATCCGATCGTATCGCATCCCCGGCGCAGGAGCTCGTCATAGAGCAGTTCCGCGGCTTCCGCAAAGTCAAAGGTGACGGTCGGAAGTTTTTCGGAATAGGGATTGTCCCCGATGACCACGAGAGGACGCCCCAGGCTTTGAAGCACGGCAAGCCATTCGTCGTCGAGCCACCCGGAAACGAATATTCCCGTGCAGGAAGCGGCCATTTTCGCAAGCTCGAGGTCCGGCCGCATTGCATTCCGGTAAATCACATTGAAATGATGTTCCTTCATGACGGTTTCCACTTGCGGACGCAGTCCGTCCGCCGAAAAACGTTCGCCGTATTCTTCTTTGTAGATGCGGATATACAGGATGGTTCCGAGGACGGGAACCTTCCGGATGGGACGGTTGAGGAAGGTTCCCTGCCGTGGGACGCGGCGAATGATCTTTTCCTGTTCGAGTTCGTGCATGGCACGACGGAGGGTAATGAGACTGAGATCGAAACGTTCGACCAGTTCGCGTTCGGGCGGAATACGTTCGCCGATCTGAAGGTTCTTCTCCGAAATCAGCTGGAAAATTCCAACCTTCGCCTGATTGTATTTCAGAATATCACTCACTTTTTCTTCTCCATCCAGTTTCAGTCCGGCTGCTCTTATCTGTAATAGCAGAAAATTCATTTCTCTGCTCTTGTCGATAATAGCAGGATGTTAGTTTAATTATAGACTATATTATTTTTTTGTCAAGGGCCGAATCAAAGAAAAAATCTTTTTTTTGGAAATTTCCGGGGAAAAGTGTCACGGAAGGGGAATAAAAACTGCAAAAGACTGTACTTTGCCGGACGGACCGCCGATACTCTTGTCTCCCTGAAAAAACGCGAAAAATTGCTGCTTTCAGGACTGAAGCAGAGGTCTGGAAATCGGAAGCCCCGGAAAAGAAGGGATGGAATCATTGCTTCTTTCAGGAAAGCCCTTGAATATTGGCAGATATGTGATATAGTATCGGAAGGAAAGTAGGTCTTCTTGAGAATACGGTATTTCAAGATGAAAAAAGGCTGAAACAAACAATACGGTTTATCTTGATCCCTCTGGAAAACGGGAATCGTTCTGAAAGGACCCGGCGCTATGGAACAAGATGTTTACAATAAGGATTTTCCAGGAAAAACGCGTGCTTTTTGATCTCTCATCCGCAGTTGAAATTGGACCTGAATTATACGGATGGGACAGATTCCGGTGGCTTCGAGCCGGGGCGTGTTTTCATTATTTGTCTGATCTATTTTTACAGAGTTGCGAATTTTGTACCTTGTCCGGATTCAGGATGGACAAATTTTTAACGGCATTCCATACAATAGCGTTTGAAGTATTTTTTGTGGATAACGGATGGTAATATAAGGAGTCCTGTTCTTGGTTAATGAAGAACATGTCATAAGGTCTGGAAACCTTTTTTCAATATGGCCTGAAATCAAAAGATATGCATGCCTGGCGGTTGTTTTTTCTTTTATCATGGCCGGTGCGGCAATGGCGGTGCATATTTCCCAAACGACGCTGAACCGGGAGTACCGGACGGCGTCCTTCGAAACAACAGCGCGGTTCTATCCGGTAAAGCCTTCCGAATCCGCCGTCTGGATGCGAATTGAATCGCATTCCGGGAAAGCTGTGGTGGAAAGGCATTCTTTTTCCATGGCGTACCCGCTCCGCAAACCGAGGTCCGTTTCCGGGCTTCGCCCCGCAGGGGGTTGTTCCTGCTGGCGTCAACGCGATATCCCCTGTTTTCCCTTCCGGAATATTTTATGGGCCGCCTTGCCTGTCCGGGCGGGGCCTTCCTCCTGCTGAGGCAGTAAAAAGCCTTGGTCCGACTTCAGAAAGTCACGGAAAGAACCGGTTATGTACGAGTGTTGCCGTTTCTCTTTCTGAATCCGAATCGGTGCGAGCATCCTCCCTTTTCCCGGATTTTCAACCGATCGGATTTTCCCGCGGACTGTGGATTTTCCCGGACAGCGGAATTTATGATGAAGAAAGAACCCGATGGAAACAATATGGAAAAAATACAAGAGGGAGCTGAACGCGATCAAAGGATTTCTCCCTTCCGTTTCAGGACGGAACCGATTGGAGCCGGCGGGTTGAAAATGGAATGAAACTTTACGAACAGAAAATAAAATTGCGCGGCGTGATTCAGGGAGTGGGAATGCGCCCGGCGGTCTGCCGGGTGGCGCGGCGTTTCGGACTGACCGGTTCGGTGGTGAACCGGGGGGATTCCGTCGACATTGTCTGGCAGGGCGAAGAACCCGCGCTGGATCGGGCCGCGGCTTCGCTGTCCGAATCGATGCCGCCTGCCGCCCGGATTACGGAAATCCGAAAGTCCTCGTGTCCGATTGCTCCGGAATCGCGTGCCGGCGGCTTTACGGTGGAGCACCCTGTCCAGCCTCCCGCGCTCAATCTGTTTGCGCTGGCCGACCGCGCCCCGTGCGCCCGCTGTCTGGCGGAACTTCATGAAAAGGGCGGCCGCCGTTACCGCTATTTCTTCAATTCCTGCGGCGATTGCGGCCCCCGCGCCACCGTCATCTCGTCCCTGCCTTACGAACGTTCCGCTACCGCGTGGAAGGATTTTCCGCCGTGCGGCGAGTGTGCCGCCGAATACGATTCCCCGGAAGCCCGCCGTTTCGGAATCGAAAGCGTCAGCTGTCCTTCCTGCGGTCCGGTTCTCCGTTTCCTGGACCCGGACGGAAGAGAAAACGCAAGCGGGGAGGACGCCCTGCTGTTTGCCGCCCGGCTGTTGAACACGGGCGGAATCATTGCCATGAAAGGGGTCGGCGGGTTCCAGCTGCTGGCCGACTGCCGCAGCCGCGTGGCGCTCGAACGTCTGCGCCGGATCAAGAAACGCCCCGGACAGCCGTTGGCCCTTCTTGTCCGCGACCTTGCGACGGCAAAACACCTGACCGCCGCCTCTTCCGAAGAGGCATCCCTGCTGGCCTCGCCGGAGGCTCCGATCGTCCTGCTCCGGTGGCGCGATTCCGCCGCCGGGGCGGCATTCAACGCCGACCTGATTTCTCCGGACGCCCCGGACGAGGCGGGATTCATGCTTCCGGCCTCGCCGCTTCATCATCTTCTGCTTCAGGCGACCGATTCCCCGCTCCTTGTCGCAACCAGCGGCAATCTTTCCGGTTTCCCGCCCGCGCTCGACACGAAGGAGGCCGTCGCCCGGCTGGGGACGGCAACCGACGGTATTCTCACGCATGACCGTGCCATTCATTTCCGGTATGACGATTCTCTTGCGGCACTGAATCACGGTCAGATCCAGTTGTGGAGACGTGCGCGTGGGTACGCTCCCGCGATCTTTCCGGATTTGAAACTGAATCATTGCGTCCTGGCGATGGGCGCGCAGGAAAAAAATACTTTCGCGGCCGCCGGAAATATTCCGGAACCATGGTCTTATCTGGCTCCGCACCAGGGGGACCTCGGGCATGCCGAAGAGGCGGCCGCCTGTGACCGGGCGATTGCGCGGATTCTGCATCTTCTCCCGGAAAAACCGATGTCCGTCGCCGTGGATCTTCACCCCGACTATTCCAGCACGGTCGCCGGAGGAAAACTGGCGAAACGCCTTCAGATACCGAAAATCGAAGTCCCCCATCATTATGCGCACGCGCTGGCCGCGCTGGCCGAATCCGGACGGGAGGAGGCGTTGGCGCTGGTGATGGACGGAACCGGGCTTGGACCCGACGGCGCGCTCTGGGGCGCGGAACTGCTGTACGTGAGCCGCGGCAACGGCGGCCGGCGGCTGGGAACGTTCCGTCCCGCGCCTCTTCCCGGTGGCGAGACTGCGATCCGTCAGCCGCTGCGTCAGTACGTTGCCCGGATGTATGAGGGAGGGATGGAGGAAAAAGTGCTGAAAAAATGTTTTCCGAAATATTCGGAACTGATTGAAGAGGTCTATTTTCAGTGTAAAAGCGGAATCAACGTTCCTTCCTCGCACGGCGCCGGACGCTGGTTCGACGCGGCGGTCGCCTGGCTCGGACTGGCCGACGGGATCATGAGCTTCGAGGCCCAGGCGCCGATGCGTCTGGAATACGCGGCGCGGCAGGAAGCCTCCGGGAATGAAACGGTTCTGCCGTTCCGGCTTTCTTCGCGTGAAGACGGTCTGCCGATGGTGGACTGGCGGGAACTCTGGATCGTGAATCCGGGACGTCTGGCGTCTCCGGCCCGTTCTCTTCACCGCACACTCGCGGAAGCGGCTGTCAGCATGATTGAGACGGTACACGCAGACTTTCCCCGGCTTCCCGTATTGCTGGCCGGGGGCGTTTTTCAGAACCGCTTGTTTACAGCGATGCTTCGGGATCTGTTGGAAAACCGGGGCATCGCTTCTTTCTTGCCGGTCAAACTGCCCGTCAATGACGGCGCGATCGCCGTCGGACAGCTTGTCTGGGCCGGGCTGGATTTCCGGCCGGACGGGGACGGATACAGAATCCGTTCGGAAAAGGAGTGAAGATTTATGTGTGTTGCCTTGCCCATGAAGATTGTGGAAGTGGATGCCGATAAACACGCCGTGGCGGAATTCGACGGAGTGCGGCGGCGGATCAGCGTGCGTCTGCTGCCGGATGCGGCGGCGGGGGATTTCGTGCTGATCCATGCCGGATATGCCATCGAAAAACTGGACGAGGGCAGGGCGTTCGAACAGCTGCGTCTCCTGGAAGAACTGAAAGCGGGACTCGACGTATGAAATATTCGAAACAGGTGGAATTCTGGCGTGAACGGCTGGCGGAAGCGGTCCGGGGATATGAAAAGCCCGTCCGCATCATGGAAGTGTGCGGAAGCCATACCAATGCGATCGCACAAGCCGGACTGCGGAGTCTTCTGCCGGAGAATGTGCGCCTGATCTCCGGGCCGGGATGCCCGGTGTGCGTCTCCGGTGCCGGGTTCATCGAGGAAGCCCGGAAAGCCGGTGCTTTGCCGGGCGTGATGCTGATGGTTTTCGGCGATCTCCTTCCTGTTCCGGGCGCGTCGCCGGAACGCCGGACGCTGGCGGAGACGACGGCTGCGGAGGTGATTTATTCGCCGGAAGAGGCGTTGGAGTATGCGCGGCTTCACCCTGAACGGCATGTGGTTTTCGCGGCGGTGGGGTTCGATCCGACCTTGAGCGCGACCGCGGGCGTTCTTGCGGAAGCCGCGGAACGTCAGGTGAAAAACTTTTCTCTTTTAAGCGACTTCAAACGGCTGCGTCCCGTGCTGGAACTGCTGGTTTCCGGAGAAGGGGAAAACGGGCTGTCCGGATTCCTGCTGCCGGGCCATGTGGCGGCGGTCTGCGGGGAAGCCGGATTCGAGGGACTGCGGATTCCCGGGGTGATTTCCGGATTCGAGCCTGAAAACATTCTGCATTCCCTTCTGCGGCTGTTGAGGTTGATTGCGGCGGGAAACGGAACGGTGGAAAACAACTACACCCGGGTGGTCGGACCCCGCGGCAATCCGGTCGCGCTGGGACTGATTGAAAAGTTCTTTGAACCGGCTCCGAGTGTCTGGCGCGGATTCGGCGAAGTCGGCGGAGCCGGTTGGAACTTGCGTCCGCAGTGGCGGGAATTCGACGCTTTTGCCCGCTGGAACATCGAACGGGTCCGGGCGGCGGAGTCGCCGCTTTGCCGCTGCGGGGAGGTCCTGCGGGGAAGATTGTCGCCGGAGAATTGCGGAATGTTCGGACACAAATGTACGCCGGAACATCCCGTCGGAGCTTGCATGGTGAGCAGTGAAGGGGCCTGTCAGGCGGCCTATCGCTATCGGGAAGCGGGGTTGGCATGAGCCGTGATATAATCACCTTGGCGCATGGCGGCGGAGGCCGTCTGCAGAATGAACTGATTGCGGAAGAGATTCTCCCGCGGTTCGGCGGGGGCGCTTTGCGCGGTCTGCCGGATGCCGCCCGGGTGCCGGGCGGAGAAGAACTGCTGGTCACTACGGACAGCTTTGTTGTCACACCGCGTTTTTTTCCGGGCGGGGACATCGGCAAGCTGGCGGTGGTCGGCACGGTGAACGATCTTCTCGTGGCGGGCGGAATTCCCCGGTATCTGACGTTGAGCCTGATCATCGAGGACGGCTTCCGCCGGAAGGAATTGGGACGGATTCTGGATTCGGTCAAGTCGGCCGCGCTGGAGTGCGGAGTCGAGATTGTCGCCGGGGATACGAAAGTGGTTCCGCGCGGCGCGGCGGACGGAATCTATCTGAATACGGCGGGCATCGGCGTGCGGAATCCGGCGCTGGAGCTGGGACGTTCCCGGTTCTCGGCGGGGGATCGTCTGCTGGTTTCCGGCGGTGTCGGGGAGCACGGCTTCACGATTCTGGCGGCGCGGCATGGAATTGCGACGCCCGGGCTGGAAAGCGACTGCGCGCCGCTGACGGAAGTGGTCGGGGCGGCTCTGGCGCTTGCGGGAAATGCGGTCAAATTCATGCGCGACGCCACCCGCGGCGGGGTCGGCGGTGTGATCTCCGAGATTATCGGAGACGCCTTCGACGCCCGTCTGGACGGCGAGGCGCTTCCCCGGAGCGGCGCGGTCCGGACGCTGGAAAAAATGTTCGGGATCGAAAGCTGGTTTTCCGCTTGCGAAGGACGTCTGGTGATGGTGGCGGAGGCCGCCGGAGCGGAGGCGATCCTGGAAGCGTGGCGGAAGCTGGAATGCGGACGGCTGGCGGCGGACCTGGGGGAACTGTCGCCGGGGGACGGACGGATGATCGTTGCCGGTGAATGGGGAGGCGGAAGACTGCTGACGCTTCCCTCGGGCGAACAGATGCCGCGGATCTGCTGAGGAGGTGCGCCATGCATGAACTGTCGATCGCGGAAGCGCTCCTGCGGAGTCTGGAAAAGTATCAGAAAGAGCACGGCGGACGAATCCTGTCGGTGAACGTCCGGGTTGGGCGTCTGGCGGGAATCGATCCGGACGCGTTGGAATATACATGGCGGACGGCGCTGGAATTCGCCGTCGCGGAAGTAAAGGATTGCAGAATACGGATTGCGGTCGCGCCGCTCCGCCACCGCTGCCGGAACTGCGGCGGGATGGTCGAACGCGACCGCTGGATCATGGAGTGTCCGGACTGTCATCAGCCGGCGCTTCAACGGGAAAATGGTCAGGAATTATTGATAGAAAGTATCGAGGTCGAATAAAAATGTGTAAAGATTGCGGTTGCGGCAAAAGCCATGTCCATTCTCATTCTCACACGCATGTGAGGGAGGACGGCACGGTGTATACGCATGTCCATGAAGACCCTCATGAACATGCGAAACCGCCGGTTACGGTAAAGTTGGAACAGGCGATTCTGAGCGCGAACGACGCGGCGGCGGCGGCCAACCGGGTCTGGCTGGCGGCGAAGGGAATCGTTGCCCTGAACCTGATTTCGTCGCCGGGGTCGGGCAAAACCCGGCTGCTGGAAAAGACGCTGGAATATTTCTCGGGGAAGGGCACCCCCTGCGCGGTGATTGTCGGGGACCAGTATGGAGAAGCCGATTCTCTGCGGTTGAGGCGGTACACTTCCGCCGTGACACAGATCGAGACCGGCGAACGCTGTCATCTGAATGCGGAAGAGATCATGGCGGCGCTGCCCCGATCCGTGCCGGAAGGGACGCGGATTCTGTTCATTGAAAATGTCGGAAATCTGGTCTGTCCCGTCGCCTTCGACCTGGGAGAGAATGCGAAAATTGCGTTGCTGTCGACGCCCGAAGGCGAAGAAAAACCGGTGAAGTATCCGGCTCTGTTCGCTTCGGCGTCGCTGGTCGTTCTGACGAAAATGGATCTGGCGGAAGTGCTGCGCTGGAATGCGGAGGAATGTACAGCCAGCATCCGCAAGGTCAATCCGTCCGTGGAGATTCTTCCGGTTTCGGCCCGGACCGGAGACGGAATGCAGAAATGGTTTGCCTATTTGAATCATCTTATTATAGAAAATGGAGGAAATCAGTAATGGTATCGTGGATTCTTCTCTCTCTGATCGGTGTCCCGCTTCTCGGCGGCGCTCTTGCCGGACTCGTGCGGCGGGACCGGCTGCGCGATGGACTGGTGATCCTGTCGTCCGTGGCGATTGCGGCGGGCGGAATTGCCGCGGTTGCGCTGAGCCTGACCGGACATTCCGGCGAAGTGTGGAGCCTGACCGTTCCCGGTTATTGGGCGCGGGTCGGAGACATGCTGGAATTTCTGCTCATTCTGGTGATTCTGTGGATCGCCGTCCGGATCCGGAACGGATGGGTGGGTTTGTTCGGCGTGCTTCAACTGCTTCTGGGAATCGCCACACATCTGGTCGGCGGCGGAGGGGAAAGTTCTTTCGAGCTTTTCCGGATCGACAACCTGAGCCGGATCATGCTGCTGGTCAGCTGCTGTGTGGGGCCCGCGATTCTGATCTTTTCCCTCGGATACATGAAGCATCATCATTCCTCCGCTCCGGATGCGGGCGGACAGGGACGGTTTTATTTCTTCCTGCTGGGATTCCTCGGGTTCATGATCGGACTGGTGGTGTCGAACCAGCTGGCCTTTTTCTCGTTTTTCTGGGAGGCGACCACTCTTTGCAGTTACGCCCTGATCGGCCATGACGGCGGCGACGCCCGACGGCTGAACGCTGTCCGGGCCCTGATCATCAACAGTTTCGGCGGTGCGGCTCTGATGCTGGGGATCTTCCTGCTGAAGTTCAAAACCGGCGGCGAAACCTTTGACGAACTGCTTCACTCCGGACATATTTCGATTCTGGCGGCGGTCATGATGTGCATGGCGGCATTCACGAAATCCGCGCTTTTCCCGTTCCAGTCATGGCTGCTGGGCGCGATGGTGGCGCCGACTCCGGTTTCCGCGATGCTTCATGCGGCGACCATGGTCAAGGCCGGCGTGTATCTGGTCATGCGCATCACGCCCGGATTCACAAGCGACAGCCGGATCATGATGTGTGTGGCCTTTGCCGGATCGCTGTCGTTCCTGGGCGGGGCTCTTCTGGCTTGCACCCAGCAGAACGGGAAGCGGATTCTGGCATATTCGACGATTTCCAACCTCGGACTGGTCGTTGCCTGCGCCGGAATCGATTCTCCTCTCGCGTATGCGGCGGGGCTGTCCATCATCAGTTTTCACGCGCTCTCCAAAGGGCTTCTCTTCCTTTGCATGGGAAGGATCGAAGGGAATATCGGAAGCCGCGATGTGGAGGACATGGACGGGCTCATGTTCAAAATGCCCTTTACCTCGGTGGTGATCCTGCTCGGCATGATGTCCATGCTTCTGCCGCCGTTCGGGATGCTCATGAGCAAATGGCTTGCCATCGAAGCAACGATCCGTTCCCCGTTCCTCCTGGTGTTCATGGTGCTGGGAAGCGCATTGACCGTTTTTTTCTGGGCGAAGTGGATCGGGCGTGTCCAGCATTCGGGATATCATGAATTCCTCCCTCAGGAAAAAATCGATCCGGCCATGAAGTTCTCCCTCGGCATCATGGCGGTCATGGTGCTGATTACCGGTCTGCTGGCCATGTGGATTTTCACCAACGTGTTCATTCCGATGTCGGAAACCGTATTCCCGATGTCGCACGGCGGCCAGTCTCTTCACGACATCAGCCGTTTTTCCGCGACCGGCATTTTCTGTGCGGTCCTGCTGGGAATCCTCCTTCATTACCTGATCGTCTGGCGGCGCTTCAAACGCAAATGGGTCACCCTGCCGTTCGTGTGCGGGGAGAATGTGACGCAGGAAGACATCGAAAAGAACGAGGAATTGAAGTCGTATGATTTCCACAGCGTCGGAGGGAAGATCGAACATTCCCACGTGAGCAGTTATTATTTCCGCGGGATCATCGATGAAAAGCGGATGAGCGGATTCATCACCTTTACGGCCTGGCTGATCATTCTGGTGCTGGTGGGAACCACAATCAAAATCATCGGCTGACCGGCCGGAAAAACAGAGGATGCAATATGACAATGAATTTTCAAACGGTTTTCAATTTCTGCCGTCACGATCCCTATATCTCATCGATACTGCTGTTGCTTCTGACTCCGGTCCTGGGAGGGCTTTTACAGGGGCTGGACCGCAAGATCACCGCCCGGATGCAGGGCCGTTTCGGGCCGCCGCTGCTCCAGCCCTTCTACGACATCATCAAGCTGTTCGGCAAGGAGCCGATGGCGCTGCACCGGCCCCAGACGGTGTATGCGACGCTGCATCTGGTCTTCATGATGGTGGCCGTGGTCCTGCTGGCGCAAGGCAGCGATCTGCTGATGGTACTTTTCGTGCAGGCGTTTTCGGTGATCTGCCTTGTGCTGGGCGGCATGAGCGTGCGCTCGCCGTACAGCTGGATCGGAAGCCAGCGGAAGATTCTGCTGATGCTGGCGCTGGAGCCGATTCTTCTGCTGCTGATCCTGGCGGTCAACCTGAAGACCAACAGTTTTCTCGGGGAATCCGTGCTGAAGCTGGACCGTCCGCTGCTGCTTTCGATGCCGCTGCTTTTTCTGGCGTTCCTCTGCGTGGTGGCCATCGAATGGGAAAAATCTCCCTTCGACCTGGCCACTTCGCACCACGCGCATCAGGAAATCGTCAAAGGAATTACGCTGGAATATTCCGGACCGTTCCTCGGCCTGATCGAAATCGCCCACTGCTATGAAGTGGCGTTTTTCTTCGGCCTGATGATGGCGTTCTGGCACACGAACCTTCTGTTTTCCCTGCTGCTGGCGGCGGGCGGGTTCATGGGCCTGATCCTGCTGGATAATGCCTTTTCAAGGCTGACACCCACGTGGGTGCTCCGGTACATGTGGACGGTTCCCCTGTCGCTGGCTCTGGTAAATTTAATCTGGCTTTGGGAGTAAACAATATGACAAAAGCGATTGCAAGATCACCGTGGGTGGTACACTTCAACTGTAACAGCTGCAACGGCTGCGACATTGAATTCGTGGCCTGCCTGACGCCGATCTATGACGCCGAACGGTTCGGCGTTGTCCATGTCGGCAATCCGAAACATGCGGATGTGCTCGTCGTCACCGGTTCGGTCAACCACCGGAACCGGCATGTGCTGAAAAACGTGTATGACCAGATGCCCTCTCCGAAAGTCGTGGTGGCGATGGGCGTCTGCCCTGCGACCGGAGGCATTTTCGCCGACTGCTACAATGTGCTGGGCGGAGCCGGAAAAGTGATCCCGGTGGATGTTTTCGTCCCGGGATGCCCGCCAAGGCCGGAAGCCATGCTCGACGGAATTCTGGAGGCGGTTCAGATTCTGTCCCGCAAGAGGGCCGACAGCGTATCCGAGACCCCGGATTTGCCGGTGAAGAGCGTCCGTCCGGCGCCTGTCCCCGTGAACAAGGAGGAAAAATGTTGAAAGTCAACGAAGAACTCGAGTTGAGCAATCTCCTCGAAAAAATTGCGTCTCTGATGCCGCGCGGCTATCGTTTCGTGACAATGACCGCGGTGGACGCCGGTACGCATTTCGATATCTATTACCATTTCGATTATCATTTCGAACTCAATACCTTTCTGCTGAAGCTGCCGAAGGAAAAATCCCTGCCCAGCATTTCCGGGATCTGTTTCGCGGCCCTGCTGGTGGAAAATGAGATTCAGGACCTGTTCGGCATTACGGTGACGGATCTGGTCATCGACTACAACAAGTCCTTCCTTCTGGCGCAGGACGCCCCGGTCAAACCGTTCTGCAAGGTGCCCGGGGTAGGGGTCGACGTTATGGAAAAATCCGCGGAAGGAGAAAAAAAATGAGCATGTTGATCCCCTTCGGTCCCCAGCACCCTGTCCTGCCGGAACCTTTGCAGCTCCGGCTGGAAATCAGCGACGAACAGGTCATCTCCGCCGTGCCGGTGATCGGCTACATTCACCGCGGACTGGAAAAACTGGCCGAGCAGAAGGATTTCGTTCAGGACGTGTATCTTCTGGAACGCGTCTGCGGAATCTGTAGTTTCATCCATTCCATGACCTACTGCATGGGAATCGAGGAGCTGATGTCCCTTTCCGTTCCGCCCCGGGCGAATTATCTCCGCGTGGTCTGGAGCGAACTGCACCGGATGCACAGCCATCTGCTGGCGCTCGGCCTTCTGGCCGACACCTTCGGTTTTGAAAACCTGTTCTACCAGCTCTGGCGGGTACGCGAACACGTGATGGACGCGATGGAATACACTTCCGGCGCCCGTGTGATGCTCGGCACCTGCTGCATTGGGGGCGTCCGCAAGGACATTACCAGGGAGCAGGCGGATTTCGTTCTCCGGAAACTCCGCGACGTGGAGAAGGAACTTCGCACTCTGGCGCCGGTTCTGCTCGACGACTACAGCGTGAAGGCGCGTCTGGTCGGAGTCGGTTGCCTCGATCCGAAACAGGCGCTCACGGACGGCGCCGTCGGCCCGACCCTGCGCGGAAGCGGAGTGGAATATGACTTCCGGATGACGGGGTACGCGGCCTACGGCGAACTGGAGTTCTCTCCGGTCGTGGAAAAGGACGGCGACTGCTATGCGCGGACCAAGGTCCGGCTCAACGAGTTACATCAGTCGATTTCGCTGGTGCGCCGGGCATTGGCCCGTCTCCCCGATTCGGAACTGAAAACGCCGTTCAAGGGCAATCCGTCCGGGGAAGTCGCGGTGCGCGCCGAACAGCCGCGCGGCGAAGTCCTGTATTATCTGCGGGCGAACGGAACGGACAAGCTGGACCGGATCCGTGTCCGGACTCCCACCTTCGCGAACATTGCTCCGCTGCTGCACATGATCAAGGGCTGTGCACTGGCGGATGTGGCCATGATCATTCTGTCCATTGACCCTTGCATCAGTTGTACGGAGCGGTAATATGCGTCTGTTTTCCATCTTCAAAGAAATCGTCATCCATGTGGTGAAGGGGCCGTCCACCCGGAATTATCCGGCGGAAAAGCGCGAACCGTTCCCCGGCGTGCGCGGCAAGCTTGCCATCGACGGGGAAAAATGCATCTATTGCGGAGCCTGCGCCCGGAAGTGTCCGGCCAACGCCATTCAGGTGAAGCGCCAGCCGGAAAAGGAATGGCGCTTCGAACGGTTCCGCTGCATCCTCTGCGGATACTGCGTCGAAGTCTGCCCGAAGAAGTGTCTCTTCTTCACCGACCGGCTGGAAAAGTAGAAACGGGAAGGAAGCGGAGATTCCGGTTCGGCGCCCTGCGCGTCTTTCCGGAAATCCCTTTCTTTTTCGTGACGGCGGTATGTCCGGCCGTACTCGTTCCCGCAAGCTATTTCTTGAGGTTTTTCCGGACAAGCTGATCCTGTCCGTTACTGAAACGGGCAGAAACAGGTGCGGATCGGAACAGGGCGGACACCACCCCTTCGTCAATGGAATCCATCAGCCTTTCAAACAGGATGTACGCTTCTTTCTTGTATTCCACCAGAGGGTCTTTCTGTCCGTATGACACCAGGTAGATGTTGTCCACCAGATGTTCCATGGCATTCAGGTGACTCACCCATTCCCGCTCGATCGCCTGGAGGAGCAGAGCACGGACCATCCTGTTTTTCTGCGGTTCGTCCAGTTCGTCCAGCGATGCCGGAAACTGTGTTTTGAGATGTTCTGCAATCACTTCCGCCGGATCGCGGCCGCTTTCCTTCCATTCCGAATCCGGAATGCGAATTCCGCTTTCCTCGAAAATGATCGCTGAAAGACGGCTGTCCGATGCGGTTTCATCGTTTTCCCGGGAGCGGGAGCCGATCCAGAAATCCGCTCTTCTCAGGAGAATTTCGTCGAGGACCTTTTCGGCGTTGTCATCGCACAGGATACTCCGCCGGATGGAATAAATGACGGTGCGATGTTTGTTCATGACATCGTCGTACTCCAGGGTCCGTTTCCGGATGGCGTAATGATGCATCTCCAGTTTCTTCTGCGCCTTTTCAATGATGGAATCCAGTCTTTTGCAGGAGATGGACGGTTCTTCATTCCCGGCAAATATTTTTACCGCGTTCTCCGGACCGTACAGCCGCATGAAATCATCCTCCAGGGACACGTAAAATGCGGACTCCCCGGGATCGCCCTGCCGGGCGCAGCGCCCCTGAAGCTGGAGATCGATCCGTCTTGCCTCGTGCCGGGAACTGCCGAGGACGAACAGACCGCCCAGTTCCACCACCCCGGGACCGAGCCGGATATCCGTCCCCCGTCCGGCCATGTTGGTGGCGACGGTGATTTTTCCTTTCTGTCCGGCGCAGGCGACGATCTCCGCCTCCTGACGGTTCTGTTTCGCATTCAGCACCTGATGGGGAAGTTTTTTCATCCGGAGAATCCGGCTGATGGTCTCGGAGTCCTCGACGGAAGGGGTTCCCAGCAGCACCGGCTGTCCGGCTTCAAAACGCCGGGCCACCTCGTCTGCAATCGCGTGGAACTTCTCTCTCCGGGTGCGGAAAACCTGATCTTCATGCAACCGGCGATGCACCGGCCGGTTTGTCGGGATTGGCGTGACCTCCAATTTGTACGTCCGGAAAAATTCGGAGGCTTCCGTCGAGGCTGTCCCGGTCATCCCCGCGAGTTTCTTATACAGACGGAAATAGTTCTGCTGCGTGATGGATGCATAGGTGATGTTTTCGGATTCGATCCGGACCTCTTCCTTTGCCTCCAGCGCCTGGTGGAGACCGTTGCTGAATCTCCGGCCGGGAAGCGCGCGCCCGGTGTGCTCGTCGACGATCAGGATTTTCCCGGATTCGACGATGTAATGGATGTCTTTTTCAAACAGGCAATATGCCTGCATCAGCTGCCGGAAATCATGGATCGATTCCACTTGCAGCCGGTAATTTTCTCTGGCTTTTTCGATTCTCTTTTTCTTTTCCGGTTCGCCGGCGGTTTCGTCATTCCGGAGGGCCGCGATCTGTTTTTCGAGGTCGGGCAGCACGAAGAGATTTTCTTGAAGATGTTCAAAGAATTCCAATCCGCGGGCGGTCAACTCGATCTGTCCGTATTTTTCGTCCACGATGAAATACAGATTGGTTTTCAGCTCGGAAAACTGTGTCGCGGCAAGCATCTGGCGCATCCGGTCTTCGTAGCGGTCCAGTTGCATCCGCAAATTGGAATCCTCGAGGATTTTATGCAGCGGACGGTAGCGGGGCATTCCAAGACGCGCCAGGAATAGCAGCCGGATTCCTTCTTCCGCCGTGCCGTCGTTCCGCAGCAGTTCCGCCGCGTCGTGAAGGAAGCTGTCGATCCGTTTCTTCTGGGCTTCCGTCAGCTTCCGGATGATGGTTTTGAAGCGTTCGTATTGATCGAGCGGAACTTCCTCTTCTCCGGCGATGATGAGCGGGACGCGGGCTTCGTCGATCAGCACGCTGTCGATCTCGTCGATGATGGCGAAGAAAAGGTCCCGCTGCACCATTTCTTCGCGGGACATTGCCATGCCGTTGTCGCGGAGATAGTCGAAGCCGAACTCGCTGTTCATCCCGTAGGTGATGTCGCAGGCATAGGCGGCCTTGCGCTCCTCCGGGGACTGTCCGGTCTGAATGCAGCCGACCGTCAAGCCAAGGTAACGGAAGATGCTGCCGATCCATTCGGAGTCCCGGAGAGCCAGATAGTCGTTCACGGTCACCAGGTGGGCGCCCTTTCCGCACAGGGCGTTCAGATACAGCGGCATGGCGGCGGCAAGCGTCTTTCCCTCGCCGGTCGCCATTTCCGCGATTCCGCTCCGGTGAAGCACGATTCCGGCAAGGATCTGGACATCGTAGGGAATCATGTCCCAGACCGTTTCGATTCCGCAGACGGTGAGTTTCGTTCCGCACATGCGCCGGCAGGCGTTTTTGACTGCGGCGAAGGCTTCGACCAGGAGATGATCCGGGTTCTCTCCGGCGGAAATACGGTTCCGGAATTCTTCGGTTTTCGCCGTCAGTTCTTCATCCGTGAGCTTTTGAAGGGCGATTTCTTCCGCGTTGATTTTCCGGACGGTCGAACGCAGCCGGAGCAATTTGCGGTCGGCATGCGTTCCCCATACATACTGGTTCAGCAAACGTAAAAATTCCATCTTTCCGGGACGGCTTTCCGGACCTGTATCATTTCAGCGTCCGGTTCACGAGGAACCGGATTGGCTCGGACATTCCCGGGGCTCGATTCACCCCGGGGGTGGACGAAGCAAAAGGTCCGTTTTACTTCGGTTGTTTTGCCGCGAAGACGGCGGCCAGAGCCAGCGCCGTTTCAAGTTCTTCCTCCTGCAATGATTTTTCCTGCTCCGGGCTTTTTCGGCCGAGGCCGATCAGTTTTGTGAGCAGCAATATCAAAACAGAGACCAGAAAACCGACGATGACGGTGGTAATGAGCGTCATGAACATGATATGAATCGCTTGTGCCATGGCAGGACTCCTCTTATTTTGTCAGGCAGATGTAGGCGGCGGTAATGATCGCGGTGGTGATGACGCCGCAGATATTCGCGCCCAGCGCATACTGCATGATGATGGACTTCGGATTGACGTAGGAGACTTCATGCTGCGCAACCTTGGCCGAGCTCGGCACGCAGCTGACGCCCGCGATTCCGATGACGGGATTGTATTTTCCGCCGGTCGCGAAATACAGGATATACCCGCCGATCAATCCGCCGACGGCGGAAAGTCCCAGGGCAAGGATTCCGAGGATGAGCAGGGGCAGGACTTCGGGATTGAGGATGGTTTTCGCATCGCAGAGAATTCCGAGAAGCAGCCCGAGCGTGAGGGTGGATCCATACAGGATGATTTCACTCACAATGTAGCGGAATTTTTCCAGTCCCGATTCCCGGATCGCGATTCCGAGGAAGAGGGAAAAGAAGAGGGGTGACGCCACCGGGAAGAGGAAGCAGAGCACGACGCATGTGATTATGGAGAACATCAGCTTTTCGGCGGACGTGGCCTGGAATTCCTTTTTCTCTTTCGGCATTTCGATCATGCGCAGTTTTTTCGGCACCATGAACCTGACCATGTACGGGAAACCTCCGTAAGCCAGAGCCAGATACAGATAGGCGACGACTGTGATGGGGACGAAGAGGTGAGGAGCCATCTGGAGGGAGCCGAAAAGCACCATCGGGCCGTCCGCGCCGCCGACCAGTGCGATGGAGGCGGCTTCCCCGAGCGTCATTCCCTTGAAGAGCATGGCGATCGGGAGAGTCACCAGGGTGCCGAGTTCCGCGAAGATCGCGATGAACATGCTCTGGAAAGGCCGCGCCATGATGAATCCGACGTCCAGCAGGGACCCGATGCCGATGAAGATCAGACATGCGATCAGTCCGTTGCTGAAAGCGAAGGTGTAGACGGGCTGGAGCCAGTCCACCTGGCAGAGGGTGATCAGGTTGTCGTTGTTCGCTTCGATCGAATCCAGGAACAGCGTCCCGACTCTGGTGGGATCCACCGGCGCTTTTTTGACCATGTTGATCGGATCGAAAAACATCATGGAGGCATTGATGGTGCTCATTCCGAGCCCCATCGGGATCATCAGAAGCGGTTCCAGCATCCCTTTGCGTCCTAGGTGGGCCAGCAGAATTCCCAATAAGATCAGGGCAACGCGTCCCACCACGATTTTCCAGTCATTATCCCATTGATGGGATAAGAGTTTGAAGCTTTGGAAAACTTCCATAAAATTAAAATTCATAGTGATTCTTTCTGCCTTACGGATGTTTGATGACCGCCACCAGCGCATCGGTTTGAACTTGCATTCCTTCCGTGACTTCGAAGCTGGCGACGACGCCGTCATGCCCGGCCATGATGGGTGTTTCCATCTTCATGGCTTCCAGGATCAGAATCGCGTCTTTTGTCGTGACCTTGTCGCCGGGCTTCTTCAGGAAGCGGATTACCGCGCCGGGAATCGGCGTATGCACTTCGAAGAACTTGTCGTCCGAACTTCCCATGGAAGCTGCGGACAACGGCGTTGTCTTGCTTGTCTTCGTGCCGTTTTCCGGATGGATGGAGTAGGCGATGTTGTGTCCGTTGATCGTCGCGTTGCCTCCATTTCCGAGTTCCACGCGGAACTCTTTTCCATGGATGACCACCACCATGGCGCCGGAGTCTGCCGGCGCCGCGGCGGGCTTGGCCGGGACGTTCTTGCGGACGCCGATCTTGCCTTCGCCCTTGAGGAACGCGATGCCTTTCTCGAGGCAGGTGGCCGCGATGAAGATGTTTTCATCCGTGGCGGGAAGCTGGTTGGCCTGGAGCATGGACTGCGCGGCCTTGCGCCCCTTGGCAGGGTTTTCATCGTTCACATCCAGCGGGTTGCGGGTGGTCGGAGGAAGCTGGAGCTGTTCCGATGCGATCTTGACGACGGCCTCGTCGGGCTTGCCCGGCGTTTTGCCGAAGTAGCCGAGGACCATCTTGCCGTAGCCGTCCGCGATCTTTTTCCACGGACCGAACATGACGTTGTTGAACGCCTGCTGGAAGTAGAACTGGGAGACCGGCGTGACGCTGGTCCCGTAGCCGCCCTTGACCACCACTTCCCCCATGGCCGCGATGAATTCGGGATAGCGGTCCATGAGCTTGTTGTCGCGCAGCATCTGGGTGTTGGCGGTCAGCGCGCCGCCGGGCATCGGGGAGAACGGGATCAGCGGTTCGACCTTGGTCGCTTCCGGAGGCATGAAATAGTCTTTGAGCGCTTCCTTGAGGTTTTCCTCCAGCTTGATGATCCGGTCCGGATCGATGTCCAGCGTGAAATCCGTTCCGCGCAGCGCATGCCACATGGTCAGCACGTCCGGCTGGCAGGTCCCCCCGGACAGCGGCGCGATCGAGAGGTCGATCTGGCTGGCGCCTCCTTCCAGGGCCGCCCGGTAGGCAAGCACGCAGCACCCGGCCGTTTCATGGCTGTGGAATACGATCGGAAAGTCCTTGCCCAGAATCCGGCGCGCCATTTTGAGGGTGTCGTGCACCTTCTGCGGACACGAAGTGCCGGACGCGTCTTTGAAACAGATCGAATCGAAGGGGATTTCCGAAGTCAGAATCCGTTTCAGGACGGTCTCATAGAAATCCACCGTGTGGCCGATGCATCCCGGAGGAAGTTCCATCATGGTGATGGAGATTTCGTGTTTGAGGCCGGCTTCGTGGATGCACGCCCCGCTGTAGATCAGGTTGTCGACATCGTTGAGCGCGTCGAAGTTCCGGATGGTCGTGATCCCGTGCTTCTTCATGAGCTGGGCATGGAGCTTGATGATGTCCCGGGACTGGGAGTCCAGCCCGACCACGTTGATGCCGCGCGCCAGCGTCTGAAGGTTGGCATTGGACCCGGCGGCTTTCCGGAAATTGTCCATCACCAGGAAGGCGTCTTCATTGGAGTAGAAATACGCAGCCTGGAAGATGGCGCCTCCGCCCGCTTCGAAATGTTCGATTCCGGCTTTGGACGCTTCTTCCACCACGGGAAGGAAATCTTTGGAAAAAACACGGGCCCCGAAAACGGATTGAAAACCGTCCCGGAAAGCGGTCAGCATAAAATGGATCTTTTTCATTATCGAATCCTGTTGTTTTTTGAGAAAACTGGGCTTGTACTGTGACAAAGATACAGACACGGAAAACGCATAGCTTCATGCATGGGAAAAGGTAATTCTGTTGTCTGTATTTGATGTATTGGGAAAATGACTTCGAAGCGGGGCTCTGAAACGGAAAAGCAATCCTTCCGTTGGCTTCAGGATGGAAGCAAAGCACTTGCTGGTGAAGAACCGGATAAACAGAATGAGCCGATTTCCGGAGGATCAGCAACCCGGCCCGGCCCGGATCGGGTTTATGCTTTTCAACGTTGTACAGATCTGGAGTGCGGCGGAATATTCGCCGTTTGGATAAAACATGCCATCAACAGGTTCCGCCGCCGGACTTTTTCGAAGCAGCAGGCAGTGGACTGTAAAATCCTGCTGCCATTGCATGCCAACTTTATCGCCGCAGGCATTTTGTTCTTTCAGGAGGTTCCGGACAAAATGGGAGAAATTGAAACGACGGGACACGCTGACGCTCTGTACAATGGAGCCGCTCGTGCTGAATGACACGTCATGACGCCGGCCGGTCAAGCGAACCAGTTCCGATAGTGCGATATTCCTTTTCGAGGATGTTTTGCCGCACAGCATATACATCCCGCACAAAGCAATGAACAACAATGCAACCGAAATCAAAGCCCAAAGGAACATATCCCGAAATTTCTGACGGTTGGGCAATTTTTTTCCGGAACCGGCTTCCGGCAACTGTGCTGTCATTTTCTTTGTCATCAGCGGGCATACCTTTGAGGAGTTAAACTGCATAATATAGCATAAGATCATTTATGTTTCAAGGACGTCAAGCCGATGGAACGCAATATCCGGCGCGGTATCTTCTTTTGAAAAGTGAAAAATATCCATTGATTTTAAATATATCATCTTGACAAAGGCAGATTTGATGCTATACTTTTTGCTAAATCGAGTAAACAGAAGATAAAGTTAAGGTAGAAAAGGAGAAACATGAAATGGCTGTGACCATGCAGGATATTGCGGAGCGTTTGAATGTGTGCAGAGCTCTCGTTTCAGCGGTTCTCAACGAAAAAAAAGGATTCCGGGTTTCTGAAAAGACCAGAAAACGGGTTCTTGCCGTTGCGCAAGAACTTTCCTATCATAAGAATATGCTGGCGGCTTCGACGCGGACGGGGATCGTCAAAACCCTGGCGGTCATTACACCGTTTTCCAACAAACGCCCGGAAATGCTTGACGGCATCATTGAAGCAGCCATGGCGTTCGGCTTCGATATCAAAATCTTTTCCGACAATCATGTGGAGAATGTGATTTCCAGCATCATTGAAAACCGGATCGTCTATGTGATTTCTCTCAGCACTGATCGGAAAAAAAGGGAACAAACAGCGCAGTTAGCATCCAGAAATTCTCTGAAACTCATTTTTCATTTTGAATCCGGATTACTTGATTTTCCAGTTTTGAATATTGATTTTGCCTGTGCCGGTGCTCTTTCCGTGGAATATCTTGCCGGACTCGGACATCGTCGAATCGCCGTGGTCAGCGGTCCCGTCAACGAAGAAATGCTTTACAAGAAAAAATATCTTGCAGCATTCAAACAGGGAATGAAGCAGGCAGGCTTGAAAGTTCCGAAAGGATTTGCAGACACAACTCTTGATTTTCAAGAGAATGTAGATTGCCTTCTTGATCTTCCTGCTGGACGCCGTCCGACCGCAATCTGTTGCATCAGCGATGCAATCGCCTATTATGTTTTTCGGGCGGCGGCGCAACGCGGGATCGCTCTCCCCGAAGAACTGTCGCTCATCGGCTTCGGAAATTTTGCCTATTCGGATCTGGCGTTTGTTCCGCTGACAACATTTGATGAGTTTCTGACAGAGCGCGGAAGAATTTCCGTGGAGATCCTTTTAGGGAAAACGGAACTGAAACATGATGCGGACGGTTATTACCTTCTTAAACCAAAACTGATTGTCCGGGAATCTGCTGCAACAACGGGGCAAAAGCGACCGCGATAACAAACAGCGGAGAAGCATCAAAGCCATATAAATAACTTTCTTGCAGAACAGCACATAAAGGTTGCCGAATAATAGATCAGTCAGAAACAGCTCGGTTGCTAAATCGAGTAAACATACAAACCGGAAATGGACTGCGAAGATGTTTTGCGGCTTAACCAAACAGAGAAAGGATTTCCAAGATGAGGCAGAAATATTTTTCAATGATTGAACTTCTTATTGTAATCGCAGTCATTGCGATTCTGGTATCCATGCTCCTGCCTGCGCTGTCGAAGGTGAAAGCGGCAGCTCAGCAGATATCCTGTTGCAGCAACATCCGGCAGTTTCAAAGCGGTTTTACGATGTATGCGCTGGATTACAGAGACTTTGTGGTAAATTTCAATACGACTTCTTTTCAATATAATGATGGAAACATCAATTGGCTTTCCCTGATGCTCATGGAGGTTCCCCGTCAGGGGCATTATGCCGGAGCCGGAAAATTTCTTGGATATGTCAAAGCGGAATATAATGAATGGAAGGGGATCAGCCAGTGTCCGGCGCAGGCCCGCGATTATTCAAAAGAAACTCGTATTTCCGGCTTGACCATCAGTCGTAACATCGCTTCTCCCTACGGTTTCTTTGCCAACTGGAAATGGCGTGTCAATCCGTATCAGGAAACAGGAGTGTCTTTTTCTTTTTCCCCGGACCTGACCGCTTATCAGGAACCCGTTTTCATCAATGTCGGAAAACTCAAGAACCCGTCGGCTCTTGCAAATCTCGGTGAAGTTCCCAATTATACTTCCTACAAATTTCTTTTTGTTCATGGAATGACGAAAACCAATTTTGCATTCTTTGACGGTCATGTGCAGTCTGTCAAGCTTTCCGAGATCAAGCCGACAACCGGTGATCTGGTCTGCACAAGGAGTGGTCAGACAGAAATCTGGCCATGGAACGGGAAAAGCAGATAATCCCGGAAACAATGTATTTTGCCTTGTGGCATAAACAAATACAGTCGTGCGGGGAATGGAGGTGCGCACTCGAAAATTTAATTTTCATGTTTTTCCGAATCAAGCCGTATCTGATGCAGCAAACAGTATTGCAGCATAAAAAATGAGTTATCAACAATGGGAAGCCGATCTTCTGAAATGGCTTTACCAAGCTGGAAAAGGAGTCAAAAAATGAAAAAACACTTTGTCCTCATCATTACCGCCATCCTTGCCCTCGTCCGGATCGAAGGCGGCGCCGCTGAAAGTAACACAACTCAGCAGCCCATCTTTAACAATCCCGATTTTGAGCAGTATGCTCCATGGACCCGTCCCGCAACTTCCAAACACCCGTGGAATTTCAAGGGCGGGAAAGCCGGATATTGGTATTACAATGAAAACACGACTGTTGACGCAGAAATCCGGACAGACGGCGCACCTTCAGGCAAAGCCTACCTCCGTATGAGCTCTCCGAAAGGAACGATTTGGTTCGGACAGTTTATCGATGGACTCAAAAATTTTCCGAAAGGACTCAAAAAAGCGGATGTCTCCCTGAAAGTCCGCGGAAAATGCGAAGTCATTATTTACGTTTCCGGCAAACCTGCTGTTTCCGGCAACCGATTGACCGTCAATGTCGATTCCCCGGATAAGTGGTTTGAGGTCAAGGGAACCCTCGGCATTCCGGAAACGCCCAACTTTCTCTGGATCCGCATAAACAGCACCAGCGCTGTAGACGTGGACGATTTCCGTTTCACTCCCGTTGCCGATGCCCCGGCGTCTTCGGCAGCGACTCCCGGAGAGGCAAAATGAAATACCTGATTCTTTTCAGCGCGATGCTTTTTAGTGTAGCTGAATCTTTTGCCGAAAACATTGCGTTGGTGGAAAACGGCAGGGCAAAAGCCTCTATTGTCCTTGCATCCGATGCCTCTGCACCGGAAAAATTCGCGGCGGAAACATTCGTGAACTATGTGGAAAAAATCACGGGTGCAAAACTTGTCATTGGAACTGCTCCCTTACCGGAGATGCTTCCCGTCCGCATCGGGACCCGTTCCGCTACGAACATGGTGAAAAATGCCTCTGTAGACAAAAATGCAGGAAAGATCGTGGAGGACGGTTACATTGTCTCCGCCGATAAAACCGGTGTTACTGTTACGGGAAACAAAAAACGGAGTGTAATCTATGCGGTCTCGCATCTTCTCGGTAAATACGGTGGGGTCATTTGGTTCTATCCCGGGAGAAAAGTAGGCGATCCTGAAGCCGAATACTGTCCGAAGAGCCCGGATTTCCGCATTCCGGAAGGAACTTTTGTAAAAAATCCGGATTTTACCCTTCGCCGTTATTTCACCAGTGGAGTCACGGAAAATGAGTGGCTGGTGCTGAACGGACAACAGGTCGTTGCACATGGGGAATATGGCTGGACACTTCCCCATTTCTGGAAATGCGATCCTATTTTCACCAGGGGCGGACACGATATGACAGGGCTTCTCCTGGGCAAGGACAACTACGATAAACTGTTCAAGGAACATCCGGAATATTTTGGACTCTGCAACGGCAAACGCGTAGATTCCGGCAATATGCCATGGAAAGTCGGGCAGATCGTTTGCCAGCCATGCACCAGCAATCCGGAGGTCCTCAAACGAATGGCAAATAACGCCATTGAATCCATGAAGCTTTTCAAAGGGAAAGGCGACTCTTTCCGCGATTTCTCCAATGACGACCATACCCGCTGGTGTCAGTGTGAAAACTGCCGGAAACTGGATCTTCCCTTGGATACTACCGGAAACAATCGTGAAGGCAATCGCTGGTGGCATTTCCTCAATCGCATGGCGGCAGAGATGCGCAAGGACGATCCGAATGTCCAGATACAGACTCTTGTTTATCAGACTTACCGTTATCCGCCTGCCGGCATTACCCCCGATCCCCGGGTCAGGGTCGCGATCTGTCCCCATCACCGCTGCTACATCCATTCGCTCACCGATCCGCGCTGTCCCATGAACGTGCCTTTCCGAAAGATGTTTGAGGAGTGGCATAAGGCAGCCATGACAGCCACATCTTTTGAGTATTTCAATCAGATGTGCGGCCTCAATACCTACCTTCCCATGGAAAAGAGTTGGATTGAGGACCTCCGTTTTTATCATAAGCACAATGTGAAGGGTTATCTTTTCACCGGCAGTACCATGTTCGATATCCCCGAATGGAAAGCGAATATGAAGAAATACAGGGATAATCCCTGGCTGATGAAATATCCTTATGACGGCGGTAACTGGGTCGCCCGCTGGCAGCACTGTTGGATGAATGCCTATTTCAGTTGGAATATCGACGACGACTACGATAAGGTCTATGAGTATGTCAATTCAAAGTATTACGGTGCGGCATGGCCCTTTATGAAAAAATACCGCGCCGAACTCATTGCCGCATTGTATGAATCCGGGATTCATGTGGGTTACGAATTCCCCGATCAGACCATCGGCAGATGTTTCGAACGTCCCGGGTTTCCAGCCTCCATCTATAAACTTCTGGATCAGGCATCTGCCGCTGTCAGTGGCGATGTGATCCGTACCCGTCGTATTGAGCGTGACCGCGCTTACTTCGAATCCGATTGGGTGCGAGCATACAAAGACTATTGCAGAAATCGTCAAAGCGAATACAATGCCGGACACCGTACAGGGCAAATCGTCATCGACGGCAAACTTGATGAGAACGACTGGAAAAACGGGCTTGGCTATATTACCGGCTTCAAACTCTTTGCCAGCGATGGGAAAAAGGATGCCGTACTCCAGACTTACGGACGCATCCTTTTCGATGAGAACAACATCTATTTCGGCGTAGAGGCGCTGAAAGCTCCGGGCGCTTCTCTGAAAGCCTCGAAAAATCCTTTCTCCGGCGAACATTTGGAATTCTTCATCAGTCCGCCGGCACTGAACAGCAAATATTATCAGCTTGCACTCAATGCCAATGGAAAAGTTTATCAGGCTCTCGCTTCTTCTGCCTCCAATTGCGATAAGACGTTCACAACTTCCATAGAATACAAGATCACTGACTCTCCTGAAAAGTGGACGCTGGAAATACGCATTCCGACGGATAAACTCGGCGGGACGGTGAAAACAGGCGACATGTGGAAAATCAATATCGGACGCGGAGCCGATCTTACTGGCGGTCAACAGGAGATCAGCAGCGTTGCCAACGGTGTGTTCCATGATGCTCTCGACCTCTATCGGACAGTCGTTATGGGCAAGGAAGGTCCCATCTTCCGCAATGGCGATTTTGAGGAATATGGAGCTTGGAAGCGACCTGCGAATTCCAAACATCCATGGAATTTCTTCGGCGGAAAAGCCAGCTATTGGTATTATAATGAAACGACGGATGCAGATGCGGAAATCAGGAAGGACAATCCTCCATCCGGCAAGACTTATCTGCGTCTGATTCCGAAAAAAAGCACCGCCATGCTCGGCCAGTTTGTCCATACCAACCAGAAAGCGTTTCCAAAAGGACTGAAAAATGCTGATGTCTCTTTAAAAGTCAGAGGAAAAGGCGAAGTCATCATCTATCTGTCGGGGAAATCCTCCTCCGGCGAAAAAAAGAACCGGGTAACTTTCAACGTCGATTCTCCGGATAAATGGACTACCGTCAGCGGAACCATTGAGGTCCATGAGCAGCCCAACGCACTGTGGATTCGTCTAAACAGCAGCAGGTCGATCGATATCGACGACTTCCGGTTTGCCCCGGCGGCAATACCTGATTCCGGTATGCCTTCCATGGAAGCTGAAGAAAAACGCAACAACTAAAATATACTTGTATTTCCCTCCGGTTTGCCGGAGGGAAAACGCAGAAAGAGCTCATATGAAATTTTGTATGATGTCTTTTCTCCTCGGAGCCGTATCGCCTGAGGAGGTCGTCCGGACGACAATAGAACTGGGAATGAAGGCAGTTGACTGGATCGGACTTCATAACTCCGGTCAACGTTCCGTCTTGAGCTTCGTACACTTGCACCGGACCGCATGGACCAGTTTCAGCAGGCGCTGGAAGATACCATTGATATTGGACAAATATCTTGATGATTCCGCCGTTTACAGCTGTCGGACAGGCGTCTCTTGCTGACGGGACCCGTAAGTGGTGTAATTTCCTTTCGGAAGTCGTGCCGCTTGCTCAAAAGAGGGAATCACTCTCACGGTTGAAGGCACAGGCTCGCTGAAAAGCCCACTGGGATCGGCGGAGGAGTTTCAGATTTGATCCCGGCAATATGAAGACAGTCTGTGATTTTTGAAAAAATTCTTTCTTTTTTTTATTTTGCCCTTGATTTTTATCAAAAATGTTTTATAATAATTGATGACACGTTTAATCAGGCATTCATCAGAGGCGTCTATGAAACGGAATATAACGATCAAGGACATTGCAAGAGAGGCGGGAGTCTCCACGGCGGTCGTCAGCGTGGCCTTGTCCAACGGACGCTCGAACACCCGGATGTCCGAACAGACCCGCGAGCGCATCCGTGCCATTGCGCGGGAAAACAACTACCACTCGAATATTATCGCGCGCGGGTTTCAGTTCCGCAAATCATACTTGATCGGACTTTTTTTCAGCAACCAGAGCTGGTATATCCAGTCCAGAATCCTGGATGAACTGCGGAAAATCTGCTATGCGCATCAATATGACATTATTGTCTATTCGACCGATTCGCTGGAAATGGAAAAACACAGCCTGGAGGTGGCCCGGTCCAGAAATCTCGATGCGATCCTGACCGTTCCTTTTGCCTCGGAGGAGGGCAATAATCTTGAGATATACCGTCAGTTTGCCGCTTCCGGGGTGCCTGTCATTCAGATATTTTACAGGATTTCTCCGGAATTCCCCTACATCGGGCGCGATTATTTTGCGCTCGGGGAAAAAGGAATCCGGCTTCTTGCCGAACGCGGACACCGCCGGATCGGCCTCCAGATCTATGACAATTATCTGGATACTTGCCTTGGACACAATTCGTTTGTCTTTTACCGGGGATGTATGGAAGAGGCCAGAAAAGCTTCGGTGAATCTGACGGTGTATCCGGTGAACTTCAGCCGACCGGACAATCCGTATCCGGGCGAGGAATGTGCCGAAAAAATTTTTGAACTTCCCGTGAAACAGCGTCCGACCGCGATTCTTTCGAGTTCCAATACTCTTGTTTTCAAGGCCTACGAACGTTTCCGGGAATTCGGACTTTCCATTCCGCGGGATATTTCCCTGGTCGGCTGCGCGGATGACTTCGAGCTGAACCGGACCCTCCTGTCCGAACTTTCCTTTTACGCGGTTCCCTTTCGGGAAATTGCCGCGGCCGCCGCGGGAAAATGTCTCGCCCTTTCCGATGCTTCTCCGATGAATGAAATTCTTTTTGACAGTCCGCTCTCCGGGGAATTCACCATTCGGGATATTTCCAGTGCCGCCCGGAATCAAAAAGTCCCAATGGAAGGGAAAAACAGAAAATGAACGGATCTGAATACAATAAGGGTTTTCCATCGGAACGGTTCGGGCACCTCCGTACCCGGTTTGAATTTCGAAACAATTTTCATAGTCCGATGATTTTTGATGTCAACAGAAGAAAAGAAAGGAGCCGTCATGAAATTCCGGAAAAGATTTTTTACGCTCATTGAACTTTTGATCGTTGTTGCGATCATCGCGATTCTTGCCGCTTTGCTGCTGCCGGCGTTGAACAATGCGCGGGAGACCGCCAAAAAGGTTTCCTGTCTGAACAATTTGAAAACTTTCGGAACGGGCATTGTCTTTTATGCGGACGGCAATCACGGTTATGTGCCCATGACCAAGTTTACTGCGTCCGGAGTGAACGGCGGACTGATTTTCGGATTGATCAATGAACTTCGGCTCAGCCAGTCTTCCGTATATAAGAAAAGAAGCGTGCTGGTTTGTCCCGGATTCGTCAACGAAAGTTTTCTCGCTTCCGATGCCTCTATGCGCCCCTGGTACTATACCGGTTCCGCGCTGGATGTCGCCTATTACAGTTATGGCGGAAACGGTCATGTTTTTACGACGCCGAGCATTGCCTTTTCTCCGAAAACCAGCGTCAAATTCGACCGCATCCGGAAAACGGCGTCCGTGCTCGGCATGGCCGATGCGACTGCGTCCATTATTGAATACAGCGCCCAGCGGTTTTACAATATTCACGGAAAAGCTTTCAACGCCCTTTGGATGGACGGCCATGTGACCACCTACCGGAACAACTATCCCGCTAAACTGGTTCTTTCGCAGGTTCTTTCCAGCGGCTCTATCAGCGGACCGGGGCCCGGCGGAAGGGCTTTTCCCGCGCTTTATCCGGCCGTGGGCACGCACCTTGGATTCTATCCGTTCTGGGGCGATGAATAAGGATTCCGGATTCGTCCGGTTTTTAGAATACGCTTTCATGATTTCCCATAAACGACAAGGAGTTTTTTGAATGAAGTTTTTTTTATCCTTGATTTTTCTGGTTCCCGTGTTCATTTCCGCCGATTCCGGAAGTCCGGGAAACGACAAACCGATGCCGCCGAAAGTCATTTACGAGACCCGTTTCCGGTCCGATGCTTCCGGTTGGAACCCGGCCGGCGACTGTGCATGGTCGGACGCTGCCCGTGTCCCGGGGCAAACCGGCAGCCTCCGCATCTGGCGCAACACGGAGCCGGAGGCGGACCGGACCACGAAGTGGACTTCCCCCGTGATTCCCGCCGGCGGGAAAGCGGTCAAGGTCAGTTTCTGGGCCGCGGACAATTATCTCATGCAGCAGGATTTCTCGTATGCCGCTTATTTCACCATACACGCCTGTGAACAGAACGGCAAAATCGAAAATACCCTGAAAACCGTTTTCACGGAATGGGACAATTCGGTCAAGAGTCCCTATATGTGGGGGAAACGGACGTCTGAAAATCTTGTCTGGAAATATTATGAGTGCATCCTTCCCGCCGGTGCGGAATTCCTGTGTCTGGAGTTCGGTTTCCGGGGGCCTCTGGTGCGCGGCAGTTGTTACCTGACCGATGTGCTTGTGACCGAAACGGACTCCGCCGCTGCCGCAAGCGGCGGAAAAAACAAGACGGTACTGCTTTTGAGCTCACCCGCCGTGGGCGGCATTTTTTACACGAACGATTCCTTCCGGTTTGACGCACTGATTCAGAATCTGCCGTCCGGCCATGAAAAGGAGGCCGGGCTCAAGATCTCCGTCACCGATTTCGAATATAATGTCATTGCCGTGCAGGAGGAAACACTGCCGGGAGCCGTTCCCTGTGCCGATCCGGCGTTTTACCAATCGAATGCGGCCAAAAAACGGGGTCTCACGAAAGACAACCATCTTGTAAAACGTTTTGTTCTGAATTCGAAAGAAGCCAGAGTCCCGGGCATCCTTTACCGGATTCGAGCCGACCTGGTTCTCGGTTCGGAAACGCTTGCCTCGGACACCATTTTCTATGCGGTGACGGACTACCCATTCGATTTGAAACTCGATCCGTCCGGGAGCTTTTTCTGGACGCGCGGCTGCGGAATGCGTTATTACGACGGTAATTCCTGTGCGGAGAAAACGCTTTCCGATCAGGATATCACGCGGAAAACCGGCTCGGTTCGCTCCTGTGAGTTATCGCTCAGCTATAACTGGCGGGAACTTCAGCCGGTCTACCCCGGTCCCGTCCTTCAGAAAAAGCCCCTGGACCCGTTTCCCGTCCAGACGTACATACCGAATGTGGAACAGGTGCATGTTGCACGGTTCATTCCGGAAGGCGCCCAAATCCCCGTGAAGGAAAAAATCCTTTACGCCGGACGCAAGGGGATGGAACTCATCGACTATAAAGCGGACGCCTATGCCGAGTTCATTCTCGAGTATATCCGGCTCAACCGGAAATCCATCGACTGGGTTATCCCCGGGGGACTCGAACGATCGTTTTCGCACCGGCTGGTTCCTTTGCAGAAACAGGTGTACCGGGAGGCGCACAAACGTTTTCCGGGAATCCAGGTTGGTTTTACGATCAACTTCATCTCCCTTGCCGATTTCGAGAAGCACGAATTATACAAGTATGCCGATTTCCTGAATGTGCACATGTATGGCGCGGGCGCGGGTTTCCCCTTTGCGGAAAGTGTGATCCCGTATAAGAATTACTACCGGGACAAACTGAAACGGGCCGCGCCGCCGTTTACCATGACCGAAGGCGCGCTTCGGACGCCGCCCGGATATTTGAACTATGCCGCCGGTTCCATGCGCGGGATATGGAGCCTGCTGGAAAACGGTTTTGCCGGAATTTATTATTATCACCAGCGGAACTTGCATCCGCTGGCCGATCCGGATACAGGGGATGCCCTGACAAGCGATCCTCACAGTTCGCTGTATGACAACTACCGGTTCCTCCAGCTTGCGGACCGTCCGATTCTGGCTTCCGAGCTTTGCATGACGCCTGGGAACCGGCATCTCCGCTGGAATGAGACATGCGGCGGCGGAGCTTCGCTTTTTCCCACGCTTTCCACCATGGTCTACTACAATCTCATCCGTGACTTCGACCGGAAAAAATTCCGGAGTTCCAAACTTCTTTCCAACTGCA
Source organism: Lentisphaerae bacterium ADurb.Bin242 (assembly GCA_002069785.1). Taxonomy (GTDB): domain Bacteria; phylum Verrucomicrobiota; class Lentisphaeria; order Victivallales; family UBA1829; genus SIG94. The sequence continues at coordinate 45,426 of MWCA01000037.1, forward strand.
AGGTTTTTATCTTCGACGACGCCCGCCGGACGGTCTGCGGACTGGCTCCTCTTCCCGGAACACCGGGAAATCCGGTGGTGGTTCACGGCAATACGCCGTATCTTCATCGCGATCTTTTCGGAAGGACAACGCGCATCGTGCCCGTCCACGGGAAATCGGTAATCCAGACCAGCAGTTATCCCTGCACGCTGATTTTCGAGGGACCGGCAAAAGAGCTTTCCTTCTCGGTCATGAAGTCGTCCGGATTTGAAAACGCCGCATTCGCCTCCGGAACGCCTTTCGAATGCAATTTGAACCTCGATGCGGAGTTTCCGGCTCCTTCCGGAGCGGAAGCGTTTCTTTCCGGAACGGAAAAGCGGTCTTTCCGCTTTGGAAAGGACCTTTCCGCACGGGTCACGCTTTCCGGTTTGAAGCCGGGGACCTATCCGGTGCGTGTTTTTCCGGGAGACGGCAAAACTTTCTGCGGAATCCTGAACGGACAAGTGACCGTTCAGCACACGTTTGAGGCGGAAATGGACCCGTCTCCGATGCCGTGCCCCGGACTGAAAATCCGGCTGCGCAACCGGGGAACCGGCGTGGTGTCCGGAAGGGCGGTCTTCGTCAACCGGTATCTGACTTCCCGGATGCGTCCGGAAAAAATGATACAGCCGTTCTCCGTGCCGCCGGGCGGAAAAACAACCCTCTTTTTCGGGATTGAAAAATCCCTGGCGCGCCCGAACTACAATGAAATGGCGGAAGTGGAAATCGAGCCGGACAGTCTGCCCGGATTCACCCTGCGCGAAAAACTGCATTTCCGCGCATCTCCCCGGACGGACCGCGAAATTGTCGTGGACGGCGACCTTTCCGACTGGCCGCTGGAGGAACTTTCTCCGGTTCTGCTGGAACGGGTCCGAATGCTGGACGAGGACAAGCCCGCGCCGGATTCCATGAAAAGCCCCGGCCGTTTTTATACGGTCTGGAAGGACAAAACTCTTTTCATGGCGGTGATCGTGAAGGACGCGACGCCGCAGTCCCGGTATCAGAATGTGAATCTCTGGATGGACGACAATCTGCTGTTCGGGATTTATCCGTGGCGTCATCGCGAAGGGGAAAAATTCCACAGCGGCTTTTACCGGGGGCATCTCGGGTTTCACAAGGATGGAACGGTCGGAAACTATCGTGAAAAGGATGTCCCGGCGGGCGGGTCCGTCGATGTCTCGAAAGTCAGGGCCGCGATCCGGCGCGTCGGAGACGGGTATGTTTATGAACTGGCCTTTCCCGAAGGAACGTTGTATCCGCTTGTGCCCGAAGCGGGCAGGGGATTCCGTCTTTCCCTGACCTGTTTCGACGCCTGCGGCGCGAAGAACGTCGGCGGTTTTCACGGAGTTCTTTCCTTCTTCGGCGGTGCGAATGTCAACTACCACATGGATACGAATCTGTGGTATGAGTTTATTTTTACAAAATGAATGGAAAAGTCGGAGAGATTATGAAACGACGTTATTTCGCTTACCGGAGTTTCTACCCGGAAATCGAAACCATGCGGGAATTCCGTGCGGTTGGTGTGGATACTTTTGCGGTCATGTTGTCCAACGGCTTGAACGCTCTCGGCACGCCCTATACAAAGTATCCCCCGGTCTGGACCGGGAAAAAACAGTATGACCTGGCCGCCGCGGACGCTCCGTTCGAGGATATCCTGAAGAAAATCCCGGATGCGAAATTCATTGGTTTCATCGACCTCAACACTCCGCTCTGGTGGACCCGGTATCTCGGCGCTTACGGAGCCCGCTGCGACAGCTACTACGAGCTGGGCCGCATCGCCGCGAGCAAACTCTGGCGCGAAGACACCCTCGACTATATGAAAACGCTGCTCACGCATCTCGATTCGAAATTCAGAGGCAGAATCCTTTCCTATGCCTTCGGCTGCGGCGGCGGAACCGAATGGCATGACCGGAGCCGCGGCACGGAAAGCCTCTACCGCCTGGACGCCTTCCGCAAGTGGTGTCTGCTCCATCGGAAAGAATGGCGGGAAATTCCGTCGATGGGGCGTCGTGAGAAGGGAATGCGGGAATTCGGCTTCACCGCCCCGTTTGACCGGTCCGGCTACTGGTGCGGATATGATGACTCCGAAATCGATCCGCTGATCCGGCAGGAGGCCGGAGGACTTTTCTACGACCCTTCCGAACAGGCCGATGTGGTGGACTACTGGCACTGCTGCAATGAACTCATTGCCGATACGATCGATTTCTTCCTGAAGGAGGCGCGCCGGTGCGTGCGCCCGGAAGTCGAGCTCGGGGCGGTGTACGGATATGTGACCACCGAGGGACAGTACATGCTTTCCAGCAACGGGCACCTGGAATATGAAAAACTGCTTGCTTCGGATTCCCTGGATTATCTTCTGGCTCCGGCGACCGACCGCGACATCGGCGGCGGCAGCGGTTCGCTTTGCGCTGTCGGAACCGTTCATGCATACGGGAAACAGATGCTCAATTCAGCCGACAATGAAACGTATTCAAGCAAAGCGCCGGACGGAGCGGAATTTCCGCCGGCGTGGATTCGGATGCATACGGAGGAGGAGGTCGCGGCTTCCCTCAAACGGGAAATCGCCGTCAACCTGGTGGAACAGACCTCGCTCTGGTTCTTCGACAAGTGGGGCGGCTCCTACTCGCGGAAGGCCGTCGAGCTGATCGGCAAGGGGAAGGGGATATGGGACCGGGAAACCCGGATATCCGCCCGGCCCGCTGCGCAGATGCTCATGGTGGTGGACCCGCGGAACCTCTATTACATCAACAATTTTCATGTCAATTCCAACAACTTCCATCTGCCGTGGAAACTGAACCTGAACCGTTCCGGGGCGCCGTTCGAAATCGTTTCTTTCAACGACTTCTCCCGTCTGGATATGGAACGCTTCAAGCTGGTGATTTTCTGTCATCCCTTTGAACTCACGGGGGAAGCCATGGAAATTCTGGAAAAACAGGTGCTGAACGCGGGACGCACCGTGATCTGGTCCTACGGTCCGGGCATTGTTCACAACGGCAGATGGGATGAATCCAATGTGGAGAAATTCTGCGGCATGCCGTTCGGTTCGGAAGAGGTCAAAATTCTGCATCGCGGAAACTGGAATTCCATATATGTGCATGATCCCGGCCGGGTCACGCCGGAAATCCTGCGCGGTTTCGCAAGGGAGGCGGGAGTCTGGATTTATGCCTCGAAGCCGCGTCCGGTCTTTGCCAATGAACGCCTCCTCGCGGTTCATACGGGATGTGCGGAAAACCTGACCCTTTCTCTGCCGCGCCGGTATTCCCGGGTGGTGGAGCTGTTTACCGGAGAGGAATTCCGGGATACGGACCGGCTTGTCTTTGACACGGTCGGCCCGGATACGAAACTTTTCAGTCTTCAGGGACAGGAGAATGCGAAATGATGAACTCCATTTTTTCCGGTGATTTTTCCGATGCGGGCGGCCTGGCCGGCTGGACTGTCGAACAGCACGTTCCGGACGGGTATCCGGACTTCGCGGTCCGCAGCGGCGCACTGGTTTTTCTGGACGCCGGCAACCGTCTCCTGCCGCATGTTTCTTCCTTGCGGAATTTTATTCTCCGGGGCGAGTTCGATGTTCACTGGCAGGCCGCCGAAAATCATTTTTCCTTTACGCTCCATTTCGACTATGATCCGTTCCGGCGGAAAGGAAAATCCCTGGAAATCGCTTCGGACGGAAAAAGACTGTTTCTTTACCTGAAATCCGTGGAGGGAAAACGAAGAGACTTCCGCGTGCCCGGAAGCGTGTGGACGGGAATCCTGAAAGACCGGAACGTACGGTTTATTTTCGAGCGGAAAGGCGCGGGGCTTTGCCTGACGCTCAACGGGGAAAAATGCCTGCGGGTTTCCGTCGGCGGGGGAGAAGGAAAAATCGCATTGGAACGGGGCCATTTCATCGGCGATTTGAACTTGAAATCGCTGGAAATCACTTCGGACGACATCGAAAGCGTGAAGCTCCGGGAAGACGTCGTTCCGTTCACCCGCTGCAACGGAATACCCGATCCGATCCTGTGGACCGTTGCGGTATTCCGCCTGGGAGAATGTTTCCGGATCGACGTGACGCTTTCCGGCGGGATCATGGAACGGGAACGGATTCCATGGTTTCCATATCACGGCACTTATTCGGAAAACCTGACCGCGCCGTATCTGCGGATCGTTTCCCCGGCGGCAGAGATGTTGTCTTTGCCGCTCACGGGAAAAAATCTCCTCCTGAAAAATCCCCTCGACAAGTATTTCTACATGGAGGGAATCGGATACGAAAAACCACCGTGGCCGCTGCGGAGAAGTTTTTATGCGAACGCCTTCGATCCGGATCGTTCGTTGCTTTTCTGCGGATATGAGTATTATTGTTCGCCCGTTACAGGAAAAGCCTTTGCCGGAGGCCCGTCCGAAACCGTTTACTCCTGCGCGGAACGGAAGATTCTCTACCGGGGAGAATCGCTGAGTTCGGGGAATATCCGGATTGAACTCGGGTCGCAGGAAGAAAAACGGATTCTGCATGCCATTCCCCCCGAACATCCCCTCCGGAAAAAAGCCGTCGTTTTTGCAAAGAAAAACCATTTCTTCCTGGAAGGGGAACCCTGCCGTTTTCATTTTGATTTGCATACCTTGAAACAATTCCCGGACGGAGAACTCCGTGTGGAGCATACCCTCCTGAATGCTTTTCTGGAAGAACTTGCCGAACCCCGGACGCTGTCCGTCCGGGAAGAAGAAACTTCTCCATGCCTGGAAATCCGGCATTACACGACCCGGGAATTCGAACTGAAAAATTTGAGACCGGGCGTCTATCATCTTGCCTTCCGTCTCCGGCAGGGGAATCATCTTCTTGGCGAGAAAAGACGCGCATTCGAGGTCATGTCCGAAAGCGCAAGCGGGCCCCGGGCCTCGAACCTTCCGCACCTCTATTCGGCTCCGACGGAAGTCATGGGCGTGGATTCGAACGAATTCGACCCGTTTCTGGAGGAATGTTCGGACATCGCCCACTACATTGACACCGCGGCGGGCGTGATGCCGCATTTCGCGGAAGCGCAGCGGGTGTGGGAACTTTACAAGCTGTATCATCGGGACTGGTTTTTATGGCTGACCATGCGCACCGCCGAAAATCCCGATTTCGAACTTCATCGCGAGTCTGTCGGCCGTTGCGACTTCATCGCGATCCTTTCCGAGTGGCAGAAAAAGTGCCTGGTGCGCCTTTGCTGCCGCGCGTTTTACACCGGTCCGCAGCTGGATGTCCTGTATGAATATGCCAGGAAACGCAAATTCCATCCCCGTGAAATCGGTACTTTCGTACAAAAAAAGACGTATCCTTCCCGGAAGATATTCAATGAATTGGTGGAGAAACGTTTTTATGATTGGATGGACTTCTTCAATGCGCGGTTCCATGAAGATTTGCGAGCGTCCGCCGGGGCGCTGGAAAAAGTCAATCCGAGGGCGAAACTTGCCAACTACGGCCCGCTTGCCGTTTATCCGGCGGCATATAAAACTGCCCATTCCTGCCAGTATGTTTTCTCCTATCTTCCGCGTCCGGGAACCGGATGAAATGGAAGAAGCAGCGGCGCAGGAACGCGTCCGGCAGCTCCTTCTCGTTGTTCGAGGTGATGACAATGATCGGGCGCACTTTCGCCTTCACGGTGCGGTCGAGTTCGTAGACGTAGAATTCCATGCGATCGAGCTCCTGCAGGAGATCGTTCGGGAATTCGATGTCGGCCTTATCGATTTCGTCGATCAGAAGGATTGGGCGCGTTGGACTCTCGAACGCTTCCCAGAGCTTGCC
>MWCA01000038.1 GCA_002069785.1 Lentisphaerae bacterium ADurb.Bin242
GATGGTGGATCTACCTCTTCAACAACAACGGCGTATTGAAAACGGCTTTGACACCGCAGAAGTTCGATCCCTCCGCCAAAACCATGGTGAAAATCGATCTGGGCAAACTCAATGTCGTGTCAATCAAGGAGCTGATGTCCGGCGAAACATTCACGGGGAACAGAATCGAGGTTCCCGTTGAACCCGGGAAATGCCGGATTCTTCACGTCAAGACTCATTGAAGCATTCAGCTTTTCTGAAAACATGCAGTAAGGAGATGGTATGAAAATATCGTTTTTCAATCAGGAGATTACTCCCGAAATCGGGTCGGAAATTGCCGGATATGCGCCTCATGATATTTCCCTGGGGGTGCACGATCCGCTTTACGTCAACGGCCTGCTGCTGGATGATGGAGAAAATAAGGCGCTTATGCTCGGATTCGACTTGCTCGGTCTCGATGCCTCCTTCCTTGCGGAAATCCGCAAACAATGCGGGAAAAAGCTTCATATTTCCGAAAGTCAGGTAATGGCAACATGCACCCATACCCATTCGGGCCCCCAGACCCGCACCCATGCGGGCTGCGATCCCGATCTTGCCTATATCGCAAAGTTGATGGAGTGGATGGAACACGGACTTGACCGACTGAGCGAACCGCAGGAGGTGAATGTCTATTACTATTCAGTAAATTGCGACGCCAACCTCAACCGGCGCGTGGTTTATCCCGATGCGGAATGCTGCTTTCTTCCCCACTTCAAAGAACTCTTGCCGTTTGCGGACGGACCGTGCGACAAAGAACTCGGGATGCTCTTCTTTTTCAACGGAAATGGTATGCCGGTCTATACGGTGGTGAATTATGCCGCCCATCCGCTCTGCTCTCATGCGGCGGGAAAGGCGTCGCTGCTCTTTTCCGCGGATTATCCCGGGGCTGTCCGCAGGATCATCAAAGAAAACACCGGTTCCGAATGCATGTTTATTTCCGGGGCCGCCGGCGACATGTTTCCGAAAAATTATGAATCGGGTTGGGAAGGCGTCGAATCTATGGGGCGCCTTCTGGCGGACAAGGTTTTGGAAAATATGCAGAATGTCCGGAGGCAGAAGAATTTGTTCAGCAGCGATCCCGCCGCGTCCCGGAAGGCTCGCTATGCAATTGAAACTCCCCGCTTGAATTTTTCCATCGAGACGGTCAAATTCACTCCGGCGGAGGAAAAAATGCGGAAATATCGGCGCACCGGCTCCGAGGTCTTGATGGAACTGCAATTTTTATCGTTGAATGACGATATCTGCTTTGTAGGACTTCCGGGCGAGCTTCTGGCGGAACCGGGGCTGGAAATCAAATGGCACTCGCCTTACCGTAAGATGTTTTTGCTGTACAACTCCACCGGCTATTCCTATTATCTCCCCCATGGACACTGTATTCTGGAGGGAGGATATGAAGGGAAGGCCACATTTCTGGGTCCCAGAGACGGCTTGAAGCTGGTGAATGCGGTTGTCGACGGCATGTATCGCCTGAAAGAAACTTGAAAGATGATACATCTGTATAATATGTATTTACATTCATTATTTTCATGGATGAATATGTAATTCAATTGCTGAATCGTATAATGATCCGCGTGGAGGTCAGACAAAAAAACATGGACGGACGGCAACGCCGTTCCTCGTGTAAAAGTCATTGCCCCCGTAAATCAGCATGGCGTCGCTGGTTTTATTCAGGGAAGACCAATATGCCAAACCGTCAAACATGCTGCCGGAAACGGTCTGGGCCGATTTGATTTCAATCGGAAAAAGTTTTTCCGCATTCAAAATGCAAGCATCAATCAAAAAAATAGTAAGCAATTTTAATATTGAAAATTAAAATTGCACAAAAGATCCCATACAAATCTGAACATGAAGTTTTCGGACATCCATCCCTATGAAAAGGAATCCCGGTTCGACGTCGTTACAAATTCGATCAAGGAATTCGGCTGCACAGTCCAATTGTCGTCGATAAGGAGCACGTTATCGTGTGCGGCCGTACACGGTTCAAGGCCGCGCAGAAGCTGGGGCTGGAAGAAGCGCCTGCGGTCGTTGCTGCCGACCCGACGCCGGAACCGGAAGCTTGTGAAGATGTTGTCGTGGGAAGGGGACGGAGCCTCGACCCGGCCCAATGAACTGATTTATCCGTGCGGCGTCATTCACGGAGATATCAATTTCCGAACCTGGCCCGAAGACATTTCCCCGCCTCAATGCCACCTCTCGTAGTCAGATCGATTCGTTCCGCCCACACCCCTGAAAACATCATGCTTTTTCCATTTCTTCATGTTGCAAGTGTCAAAAACTTTTTGTGTTATGACTTTTGAAGGTGAATTCAAAAACAGACTTCAAGATTTATTCAGTTCTTCAAAATCAATCCGGATGCATCTGCCTTGTTTTATACTTTCAACGACAGCAATCCCGGTCAGAACGGCTTGAATGCCATCCGTCAGAGAAGGAAGAGTTGGAGGAGGAACAAGTGCAAACAACTCCGAAAAAAGTGAAGCATCGGCGCCGCCGTGGGAGCCGATTCCATGCTGAATCGGAATCCCTTCGGGAACAGCCGAACCGAAGCGATAAATCCGGACCGATTCTTCCGGGATCGCTTTCATATTGTGAAGATCCCCGGTATTCGAAGAAAAGTGAAGCTGTCGGGCCTCGATCCGTCCGGTCTCCCCCTGGATATGGATCACCTCGCCCTCGTAATCGGCAAAGGCCTGAAGTGAATAAGAAGCGAACACCCCGTTTGCAAAGCGGATTCCGGCTGTGAAAGTATCCTCGATGTCGATTTCAGGCGACCAGATGCACATGTCCGGCGTATAGAGTTCCGAGTCGAAAAGATTACGGTCATACTCCGCCGCGTCAGGGCATTCCGTGCGATGGGGGCAGGTATGACAGTTTTCCCCTGAAAACCGGTGCGGAGCATTGGCGCCGTATGCAAGGAGCGCGCCGGAAGCCGTTACTTCCGCGGCATGGGAATTCAGCAGATAATTCATTTTATCGAAGTGGTGGGAACTCTTGTGAAGTTCCAGTCCATTGGAGAATTTGCGTCTTGCGTTCCAGCGCCGGAAATAACTTTTCCCGTGGACCTTGTCGAGCGTTTCCCGGTAATCGAGGGAAAGGACCTTTCCGACGGCGCCAGCGTCCAGCAGGTTCTTGAGCGTCCGTGCAACCGGGCGGTAGCGGGAGTTATGGCTTGTGGCCGCAAAGACTTCGGGATTGCGCCGGTGCGCCGCGAGAATCCGGCGGCATTGTTCAAGGTTGACGCAAAGCGGTTTCTCTGAAATGCACGCGATTTTTCTGTCCAATGAACGCACCACATATTCGGCATGAAAAACATCGACGGTTCCGATGAGCAGAAGGTCCGGACGGCACCCGTCGCACATCCGGTCGAAGTCGGTGAACATGGGAACGTCCAGTCCGGCGGCCCGGCTGAATCCCCGCATTTTCCCCGGATCGATATCCATCAACGCGACGATCTTATGAGTTCCGGAATATTTCCCGGCGAGGGCGGCAGTGAAAGCAAGCATCCGCAGTCCGCAGCCGACAATGGCGACTTTTTTCAAGGTATGATTTCCTTTCCGGCCTTTTCTGAGCGGCTCAGGTATTTCAATGTTTCAAGGGCAATTAAATCATGTCCCGCCGCGGTCAGATGAACTCCGTCGCGGGGGTTCAGAAGTCCGGCTTTTCCCGGAAATGCCTTCATCGGAGTGTAGATATCCATGTATTCCAGATGGTGTTTTTGCGCCAGTTCTTTTAAAACGGCGGCAAAGGCTTCCAGATGTTTCGGGTCTCCGAAACGGTTGTGCACCCGTTCGGTTTTGTCCGAAAGCGCCTTGCAGAGCTCAAAATTGGAGGAGGTCGGGGAAATGAGGATGATCCGTTCGACTCCTTTGCTTTTGAGACGTGCGATCAAGATTTCATACAGGACTTTCTGTTTTTCGGGAGGGACAACCGCTTCGGCATAGTTTCTGGCGCTGGAAGCCTTGGTGTCGTTGTGGCCGAGGAAGACGAAAGCCCAGTCGTAAGGACGGTTCCAGAGGTCGTTGTAACGGTCTTTCCAACGACCCGGAGCCTTGCCGTCCAGACGCTGGACTACCCGTTCGATGTCATCTCCGCCGCAGGCATAGTTCCATACCTCGGCCTTGCCCGGATTGTATTTGTTGAGGAAATATCCCGTTTTGTCCGCATGGTTGTGCCCGATGTCAAAATGAGTCAGACTGTCGCCGAGATAGAGAATGCGAACCGGCTTTGTCAATTTTATACCCTTCGCGGCGGCGTCGAAAGCGGCGGTGTCGCCTTTGTCGATATAAGCATGGGCGGTCTGGCCGGAGTCCGGATGGACGGCATCCGTTCCGTTTTCGAGGATATGGGCATGATCGACCGCCTTTTCCCGATAATAGAGCGTAAAAGTGACGGGTTCCGGCTTCCCGGAGGTCATCTGGTATGGCGGAACGGCCGACAGGCGATAATCCGGATCGATCCTGCGGATCAATCCGGCATTGCGGTATTCGCCTTGTCCCTGGATAATAAGTCCGAGCGAACCGGAAGATTCCGGCAGCACAAAAGTAAATTCATGAGGAGTGAATTTTGCGTCCAGCGGGAATTCGCCGCTCCAGAGTTTCGAGATTTTCCCGCCATAGACAAAGACGCCCAGTTTGAATGTCCCGGCCCCTCTCGCGTCGATCGAGAAGCGGTATTTCGCTCCGTATGGAAACGTTCCTGCCAGGGAACGCATGTACGGCTTGTCGGTGTCGAGCGTCAGGATATTGTTTGCAGCCGGGGCCCGTTGAGAAGAATTGACGATGCGCCAGGAAGAACTTTTGAAGTCGTCCTTGAAAATATTCTCATCGGCAGCCAAGTCGACGGCGGACAGCAGGAAAAGAAAAAAAAGGAGTCTCTTCATTGCGCTTTTCCTCCGAACTGATTTTTTCCGTTTTCATACAGTTGTCTGATTTCTTCTGGAGAGAGCGCCCTGGAATAAAGTTTCACATCACTGATTTTGCCGCCGAAGGTGCGCCGTCCGCGTCCCAATGTTCCGATTTCGAAGGAATTGTTCCAGACCGGCAGAAACACCTTGAGCGGAACTCCATGGGATGTGTATTCCGTTCCGTTGACAAAGAAACGGCATTCGCCGCCGTCCCATGTAAAGGCGAGATGAGTCCATACATCGTGTTCGGCGCGGGGGCCGTAAACCGACATGGAATCGAAAACATTGAGGCCCCAGGTCCGGTTGTTCATGAAAACCCGGAAGAAACGGGAAGCCAGCGGATAGCCTCCCCGGTCGCTCAAGGTGTAATTCAGGTTCGGCGACGCCCAGAATTCGAAAGCGCCGAAGCAAAGAGGGAATCCGGGATTGTATTCCACCAGGATGCCGGTTTTGGGAAGAGACGCATCATAAACGGTCTTTCCGGAAGGCGTTTTCACATAACGGATGTCATGGTATTTCTCCCGGGCTTTCCCGACTGTTTTGCCGGCAGACCCGTCCAGCTTCCATTCGCCGATCAGAGGAAGACCATTTTCCGACGCCATCGGCGCGTTGCGGATGTCCAGGATCCGGACTTCTCCGGGAGGCACTTCCAGAAAGACTTTTTCGTTCTCCTTCCGCAGCACGGCTCCGCGATAGACCTCGGCGACGGCGGCATTTGCCGGAAGAGTCACCGTAACTTTGGCGGTATACGCGGGGTCGGATTTTTCCTTGCGCTCCCACGGTTCCTTCAGGATGCCCTTGTTGTTGATCAGCGCCAGTTTCCAGCGGGAGGCGTCAAGACGGCTCACGATGAACTGGATATCGCCCTCCACCTGGAATGGCATGACTTCCCGCTGGAGAGACTCCAGCATTTTTCCGATGTATGGCGTCGGCTGTTCTTTGTCATCTCCCAAAAGATATTCGGGAAGCGTCATGAGCACATTGCCGTTTCCATATCGGCATTTCAACGCGAGAGGCAATCCATTACGGCTTTTCATCATCACCGTGCACCGGTTCAGGTTTACTTTCGGAATGGTCAATCCGTCTTCCGAAGAGGTGTTTTCCAGGATCTTCGCGGGCATCATGGCCGTCGGAAAAAACTTCCGGTGAATACTGTTCATGACCAGCGTTCCGCCGCCGATGACATACTTTTCCAGGCGGGAGGACAGTTCGGGATCGATACGGATGTCATCCGTTAAAATAACCACCGGGTATTCTGCGAAATCCGGATACTTGCCGGAAGGTGGATTCCCGAATGCGGTATCGAAGATGTCTCCCAGTGTGGAATTGTGCATATTGTGGCTATAAGGGGGGATATTCCAAGCGGCGCCCTGTCCGTCGTAATAGTCGATGGCCCGGCGGAAATGTTCCCCCATCCAATCGCCCTTTTCCATGGGAATCTCATATCCCCAGATTTTTCCGTCGCGGCGCATCATGCCATGGTGATAATCGACCAGCAGCAGGATCGGCGTATACCAGTCGCCGCGAATTCCCCCGGGCGACTGGATCCATTCGTAGAATTCCTTGAGGATCTTGCCGTTTTCATTGAGGCGGACACTGCCGTCCGGGGCATTTTCCGCCTGTCCCCACGGCTGTGCCTCGAATCCCAGGAAATTCATCCCCATGAAATATCCGGTCATGAACACCCTGCGGCTGAACGACGGGGAGATTCCCGCGTCGGGTCCTTCCACCCATTGCCGGCTTTTCGGATCGGGAACCACCCTGGTTGAGTTCGGAGAAAATTTGCCCAGATAATACGCCAGGTACAACAGCCAGGGCTTGCCGTATTGGCGTCCCGCGCCCGCCGTATAGCGGAGCAGCGTCCGGTGTGGAATGGTCGATGTATGGTTGGTCAGTTCCAATCCGGCCACGCGCCCTCCCCATTCCATGCCGTACTGCGGAAAGCCGACGGCTCCGCTCATACCCCATATCCGGTCGAAAAAGATCGATTTGTGCCAGTTCCAGAACCGGTGCAGGCTCTTTTCAGACTCTTCCCGGGTCCGCGGCTCCGGACCGAAAAACTCAACCAGTTCATTGAAAAACATGTTCCGGGGATTCCACGACTGGAAAAACGCTTGCGAATCCCACTCGGCGAACGTGATTCCTATATGGGATTTCTCATACTTCCTGAGAAGTTTTTCCGATTCTTCCCGCGCGAAATTTTCCGGTTTCAGTCCAAACGGCACCGGGCGCATGAGATGGGATGCAAACGGACGGCGGAGCAACCGCTCCGACAGTTCCGGCGGGAAGTCTTCCAACTGAATCCGGCAGGGAGCCGATTCACAGAGGATATTGAACTCTTCCGCTTGCGGCGCATCGGTGAAAATGGCGCTCAGTACTCCCTCTTTCCGTTCCAGCGAGGCGGGTTTCAGCTCCTGCCCGTTCACCAGGAATTTCACGTTCCCGATCTCCGGATTTCCGGCGTCTCCGTAAGAGAGAATCACCCGTTTCAAGGACATTGCTTTTTTCAACTTTACCGTAATCCCGGCGCCGACCGGATTAAACCGGGTCCGGGGATCGGCAATGCTCCCGCTGACGGCACAAACCGTGTCATGCTTCCCGTCCGCCAGATTTTCCGGATGATATATTTTGGTCCCGGGTTCAACCGCTTCGATTCCGACCTCCGCGGAAACCGCTTCCACACGACCTCCGTTTTCCGCATACACCTTCAGGTCGCGGAGCAGCAGGACTCTCGGCGGATTCCAATTCCGGCGAGTCATATCCCATTTTACGTTCCAGGCGCCGGATTCCTTGACAAATGTTTCTTCCTTCACTTCCGGCAGCTGGTGCCATTGCGGTGTCAGAAGATACCAGAACCCTTTTCCCATGAATTCCATTTTTTTCCGTTCGACTGTGCTTCCGCGGGCCGGATCGGCTACCCAGCTCTCCTGTGCGGCCGATGCCAGGCTGAACAGCATGCCTGCGATCAATCCCGTTTTTCTCATTTGCGTCACCTGCTGTTGGATTAATAGAACCATGGTTTGCTGAACCGGATGGCGGTTGTCGCCCAGTAGAGCACCTTGTTTTTACGCATATTCTCCACATGGGCGTCGATGAACAGCATGTTGAGGCTGCTGTCATGCCGTGAAAAATTGGCGGCGAGAGGATAGATGTCGTCCTGCGCCTGCGATGCGTCTATCTGGTAAGTGGTCTCATTGCAGTCGCCGATCATTGCCACGGAGGATGGATTCCGCACCGTATGCCTCTTCAGAAAATCATCCGCGCCTTTCCAGACACCTCTGCTTTGTGCGGAAGCGTTCATGTATTGAATCCTCAGGGTCGTATTCAACCCGAAATTGGTACTGCCGGTTCCTTTGGATGCCGCCGGACAGCTCAGAATGTTTTTGGGGTTGATGCGGACTGAAAAATTCTCGTATTTCACCAGGCCCGAATAAGAAAGCAGGTCTATCCAACTGTATCCGTACGTTCCATGATGGTTGCCGCTGTAATTTTCCGAAACCCATCTTGCCGGCAGCCATTCGTTATAAACATCGGCATAATGATTGAAGACCAGTCCAAGCTGCTTCAAGTTTCCGATGCATTTGATGCGTATCGCCGTAGACCGCGCCTTTGCCAACGCGGGAAGGAGCATTCCGGCAAGAATCGTTATGACGGCGATCACGACGAGCAATTCCACCATTGTGAATGACTTACGGTTCATGAGGGACTCCTTTGAAAACGGTTCTTTGTATTTTGTTGTGCGAATATACGACAAACGATGCCTCGTCTCCGGCACGGAGCATCGGGAGGGAAAGCCCGGCCAGCGCGGCGGGGGTCACCGAGCAGAGCCTCCATGCCGTATCAAATGGAATATGGCATGTCTCCACGAGAAATTCAATCGAACGGTTCTGCTGAAACCACGCTCCCGCCAGGATTTCCTGTCCGTGCACGTGAATGAAACCATTGTCTTCGATGACGCAATCCAGCCCGCCGATCCGGTGGTACAGCCCCGGTTTGCACCCCGAATAAATATTGGCGTCCGACACCATGAAACAATGTTCCGGCCCCTTGCAGCGAAGGGCGGTCCGCACGATCTCCGGAGGAAGATGAAACCCGTCTCCGATCAGGCCGAGACTCAGCGCCGAGTCATCGAGGAATCCCCAGAACGGATTGGCGAAACGATGAATTTCCGGCGCCGCCCCGTTGCCGAAATGAGTGACCATGGAGGCTCCCCGGCGGCTCGCTTCATGAATCGTTTCCGAATCGGGCTTGCAATGCCCCAGCGAAACACGGACTCCGGATGCGACCGCTTTCCCGATGAAATCGAGTGCACCGGGTTCCTCGGGGGCGATGTTGACCATCCGCACGCGTCCGCCGGAAAGCCGGTTCAACTGCCGGAATTTTTCCCAGTCGGGCTCGAGAATGAAATCGGGAAGATGTCCGCCGCGCCAGCCGCGATCCCGCGAAATGAAAACGCCTTCGTGGAAGATCCCGGCAAAAAGTGAATTCAGCACGGGGTCTTCGTCCAGCACCTTGCGGAGAGTGGCCGCGGCTGTCTTCAGCCGGGAATATTCGGCGGTGGTGAAGGTGGCAAGCACGCGCCCGACCCCGTTCCGGAGAAGATGTTCCGCAATGATCCGGAGTTCGGACTGTCCATCGCCGTTCAGATTGTTGTAGGCATGCCCCAGTGCCCCGTTCTGCTGCAGATCGACCAGGACTGGAAGAAGCCGGGGCAGGCCGGGCGCGGGCGGAATCGCGCAGACAGCCTCGATTTCTTCTCCATTCACGCGGATTTCGACGGCTTCCCCATCCAGCGTAATTCCCTGATAAATCGATCCCGGCATTTGATTCCTCTTTTTATTGTTTCTATTTGTTTCTATTTCATATTATAATATATCATTTTGAAAAAACAAGATGGGAAGCTTGAAAAAAAGCAAAAAAAAACTAAATTAATAAAAACAAATGAAAACAATATGGAATAATATCGATGGAACGCAAAAAAGATCAAATATACGGACAGTTGAAGCGATCGATTCTGGAGAATCTGCTTTCTCCCGGAAGCCGTCTGCCCCGGGAAGTGGAATTGGCGAAGAATCTGGGCGTGGGACATGTGACGCTGCGGAGCGCACTGGCGAGGCTGGAAGCGGAAGGGCTCGTCGAACGGATCCGGAGCAAGGGCACCTTCGTGGCGGAACACAGCCGCCGGAAGACCTACCTGATGATCCTTCCGGACGGCGCGGAGAACCTCGAAACGCCCAGCCGCTACATTGCCGCGGGGGTGGATGAATATGCGGAAGAAAAAGCCGTCACCATCGAACGCTGCCCCGCAAGCCTTTTCACCTCCTTCCTGCCGCGGGAGAGGGAGGAAATCCGGAAAACGCTCCGGATCAGCGGGGTGATCGTGGAGACCGGTCACACCCGGATCAGCCCCCATCTTGCGGCGGCAGTCCGGGAACTGAATCTGCCCGCGGTCATTCCGCACGGACTCGGGTCCGATGCGGAGGCCAGCGGTTTTCTGGTGCTGCGCACGGATGAGCGGGCGGCCTTTTCCGAAGCATACCGCTATCTGGCAAAAATGGGACACCGGCGGGTGGCGGGCCTGTTCCTGCGTCTTTCCGAGGAAGACCCGGGAATGCTCCGCGGATTCACCCGGCGCGACCTGCTGGATTTCCTGCGCTACAACGGGTTCGAGGCCGCCAGGTCGCTGACGGCGGAAGTCCCGAACAATTCCGAAGTGATCCGGGAAACGGTCCGGCGCTGGCTTCTCGGGCCACACCCGCCCACGGCGATCCTGTGTCATTCCGACCGTGTGGCGATGCGGGTTTACACGCTGATCCGGGAAATGAACATCCGCATTCCGGGGCAGGTTTCCGTGATGGGATATTCGAATTATCCGGGCAGCCAGCTCCTGCTCCCGCCTCTTACGACGATCGACACACTCCTCAAAAACTGTGCGCGGCTCGCGCTGGAAAAACTGGAGTCGCCGGAAGAGTGGTTCCGTCCGGGAACCACTCCCGCGGAGGTCTTCACGCCCTACCGTCTCATCGAACGAAAAAGCGTTGTCCCGCCGGTCGCATGAAGTCTTGCGGAACCCGTCGGAATAAAAAGCTCAAAAACGGAGACCCGCATCCGGGAATGTTCTCTGCTTTTCAGTGTCATTCCCGTCAATGACGGCTCATTTCATCCAGCAATGTTCCGCATTCCCGGTGAATTTTCTCGAAAAGTTCCGGATCGGTGTTGACCACGACGATCCGTTCGTCGTTTTTCGTGCGCCAGGCCAGTTCGCCGGCGCGTTTCAGAAGTTTCTCCGCCCTGGCGGACAGCTCCGGCGCTTTCGTTTTCAGGCGGCGGCTTTCGCTGTGCAGGAGGTTGAAATACTCGTAGTCCTCGATTCCTTCGCGGGTCGCCTCCATGCGGAGAGTGCTCCGGGGCTCCACGACGCCGGGCATGATCCAGGAGGCTTGCTGTTCCGGATCGGTGTTCAGCCCCTGCCAGTCGTTCCAGTCGTTGACGACCCATTGATAGATGTAACGGATGTCATGGGTCCACAGCCACGAATATGCGCCGCGGACGGCGGTAAGAGCATTGCTGCAGGCGTATCCGGGCGGATTGTACACGGACACCTCGTTTCCGGCCGCCCGGATTTTCCGGATGACCTCCTGTGAGACATAGTATTCCATCGGCATGTTCCACAAACCGATGCTTCCGTTCATGTCCTCCATGAATGCGCCGGCAACCGTGAACCGCCATTCCGGAGCGACCGTCCGAAGCAGCGCAACCGTTCCATTGATCATCGGAATGTATTTTTCATAGGGTTCGTCGAACAAATCCATGACAACCCGGCCATTCCACTTCTTTTCAATCAGATGACGCCGGAAATCCCCGGCAAAGGAGAGGATTTTCTTTTTCCAGAGCGGAGACAGAATTTCCGTTTCGCTTCCGAAGAGGTTTTTTCTCGGTACATGTCCATAACCCAGCATGAAAGCGCGGCAGATAAAAATCCTGTGCTTGTAAAGCGTCTCCGCTTTTTCCATGGATCGGTCGAATTCCGTGTAATCGACCTTCCGGAGATTGCCGTCCGCGTCCCATGCCGGACGCGGCGACTCCACCCAGCGCGCGCCGCCCCGGTTTTCAACGACGATCTTTTCCAGTTTTCCGGTCATCGGCTTCCACGCGTCGCGGGGATGGGTTTTCCACGGCGGCCAGAAATCGAGGGCGGCGGTCAGGGCGGGATTCGCAAGGGAGAAGCTCCAGACGCGCACCTTTACCGGGACTTTCGCAATGACGTCTTTTCCCGAGACCACTTCCACCGCGCCGAGATAGTCGCCCGGCTTTGCATCCGCCGGCGTCCCGACACGGACAAGGAACGGCTGTACCTTGCCGGGAACGCAGTCGATCTCCTTTTCGGGGAGAAGAACGTCGGGCATGTCTCCAATCATGGTAAGGTCGTTGACCGCTGCGCCGGTCCGGTTTGCGGGAATGTAGCCGATCGCGTTCCAGCTCATATCGAGCCGGCGTCCGTCCGGATCGACGGGCGCCGTCAGCCGCAGCGAAACTCTCAATGCGCGGGCGGGCTTCAGTGCCAGCTGGAAGGATTCCGCCTCGTCTTTCGCGGTAAAAAGCGAAATATGGTCCGCCTTTTCTTCCGGGACGGCTTCATCGCGGAAAATCCGGTTCTGTACAAGGTCGCTCCAGAGGGCGAAAGCGTCATTTTTTACAAGGAGTTTTCCCGTCTTGTATTTCACATTGACCAGATGAACCGCCGCCAGGCGTTTCACGAATCCGGGGATGACGGTTTCGTTCAGCCGGGAGGGCGGCCCGTCAAATGGGAGCACGGTGAATTTCGCCTCGATGAAAGTGGTTCCGTCCGGATTGCTTGAAAAGTTGTTCGGGGAAATTCCGATGGAACAGCGGTATCCGCGTTCTCTGGAATAATCGCCGCATCCGCGGAATCCCCATGGCGCCTCTTCCGGCGAATTCATCAGGATCGCGCCGACATCGGAACGCGGATCGTATGCGCCGATGAGCGACAATGCTCCCCACTGCCGCCAGTGCATGTGAATCTTCCGTCCGTCCCCGTCGAAAAACGGATTGCCGTGAAACTCACGCATTTTCGTGACCAGTCCGCCGTTTTTGACCTCGGTCTGGAGCCGCAGCCAGGTCATGTCCGGAGGAACGGGCATTCCGCAGAGATTGATCCATCGGATCTTGTTGGGACATCGGAAATCCATCCGGATCCGCACCTCCAGGGCGGGAGAATTCCCGCGCATCGTGAATTGCCGGATCAGAGACACATTTTTTCCTTTTCCAGCCACTTCCAGAGTAACGGCGTCTCCCTCTTTCCGGATCGAATGGGTGCAGGGCTCCATGCGGTATTCCTCATAGAAACCTCCTTTCTCCCCGAACCACCTGTCGCCCGGCATCTGATAGCTCAGGGAGAAGTTCCGCAACCAGAATTTCTTTCCGTGAAAGCGGGCTTCCGTCAGGGAATGGAATTCCCCGTTCCGGAAATCATATTCGGCGCCCGCATTCCGGAGGACAATGCTCTGTCCGGCCGTTTCCGCCGCCGGTGCGCCGTAACCTTCCAGCGCGATCGCCAGCAGGCCCCACAAAAAAATTCTTCTCATGTTCTTTCCTTTCCGGATGCCGGACTATCTTTTGGGATGAATGGATGTATTCTGCGTTCCGACATACTTCTGGAAGCGGTCTCCGGCGATGTGTCCGTCGAGATAACTGAAGTTCGCCTGCCGGTTGTGCCGGAAGGAAACCCCCGCCGCGACCCGGTTTCCCGCGAACGTGGCGCTCGTGTAGAAGGGGAAGGAATTCTGGTCCATGTATGTGACCCATCTGTCCGGATGGAAATAATCCGCGAAAAACAGTTTGACCGAAGGCGTCCGGACCTGATTCAGCCGGTAGGCGTGCGCTGCTTCAATGGTTGCGCTTCCCATGCCATTGACTATGTAGTAATTCACGCAGCCCACATACATGTTGCAGAAGTAGCTCAGGTTGGCGGTCTTGGTCTCCGCGTTCTCACGGTCGTCCGGGCAGAAATAAACCTTCGCTTTTGAAGGAAGCTGGTTTTTCCATTCCTTGATGTCGTCCCGGCGGACATTCAGATATTTCTCGAATGCGGTCATGAAGTTCGCCGTGTTGTAAAGGGGCGGGAAATAATCGTTGTAATCATTCGCGTAAAGCACTGTCGCCAGCGTTATCTGCTTCATGTTGCCGACGCATCCCATCGCGCGGGCCTTGTCCCGGGCCCGGTTCAACGACGGCAGCAGAAGACCTGCCAGAATCGCGATCATTGCAATTACAATCATGAGTTCGATCAGCGTGAATTCTTTTCTTCTCTTTTCCATTTTCTTTCCCTCCATTTGTATTGACGGATACCAAATTCAACCTTCATTCCGTTCCCGGAAGCACAGCGGCGCCGGACAGGGCGTTTCCGGTCGTTTTGCGTAATACCAGCGACGGCTCCAGCAGAAAAGAAGTCATCTCTTTTCCCAGTAGGATCCGATCGAGCAGCACCCCTGCGGCAAGTTCTCCCAATTTCTCCAGCGGGAGAGCAACCGTCGAGAGCGGCGGGTCCGACATTTCGGAGACGTTGATGTTATTGCAGCCGATCACGGAAATCTCTCCGGGAACCGCAATTCCGTGCTTTTTCAACTCTCTCAGGAGCGGGATTGCCAGTTCGTCCGCGGCACAGACGATTCCATTCGGACGGTCCGCGCGCCGGAGAATTTCGGAAGATGTACCTACAATATCGTCCGCCCGGTTGAAATCGATGGTGAAAATATTTTTGGACCGGAGGCGGACTCCGGATTCGAGGGCGGCGGAAAAAACCCCTTTGCAGAATTCCGCCGAGATCGCCATCTCCTCCCCCGAATAGATCAGGGAGAGCTCGCGGCATCCGGTCCGGATCAGGTGTTCCGCGGCCAGAAATCCGGCATGTTCGTAGTGGATTCTCGCCGCCGCGACGGGAGAGTTCTTCGGATGATTCTTTACAAAAAGATGGGGAACCGAAAGTTTTTTCAGTTCCTGAAGGGTCAGTTCGTCCAGCTGGTAGCAGCCGATCAGGAATCCCGCATAAGCTTCGGAAAGGCGCGTGAGGTTCTCATCATGAAAACTGCGTTTGCTTGCAAGGATGTCCAGAATGAAACCGGCCTTCGTCAGAACCCGGTCGATTCCGCAGATGACCTTGGCGGTGACCGGATGCGTCATGTAGGCCGTGTCATAAATCATCATGGCGATCCTCCGGGAATTGACCGGAGTTGCATTGCGCACAAAAGTGCCTTTGCCGCGAATGCGGTAAAGATACCCTTCGTTTTCCAGTTCCTGAACCGCCTGGCGGACCGTATTGCGCGAAAAGTCGAATTTCCTGCACAAAAACGGCTCCGAATCCACCTTTTTTCCATCCGGATAAGCGCCGGAGCGGATTCTTCCCATCAGGTAATCCTTCAGGTCCTGATATTTGTACCGGGATGTCTCTTGTGTTTTCAAAGTTATACCTACAACTTTCCTGTTTTGTAATTATAATCCGGAATCAGAGTTTGTCAAGCGCTGTTTCAAATGTTTCAGGAAAAAAATTGCGGGAGGGAATCCGGGCGGGGCGCGGAGAGTCTCACCCGCGCGGCGAATGGTCCAGGCGGGCGCGCCCCACGCTTTTCCGCTCGACCGGCACGATCGGAATACGGGTTTCCGAAGGGATCGTTTCCCCTCCGAGGCGCTGTTCCAGCCGTTCCAGCGCCGTCCGGCAAAGAGCCTCATAAGGAATTTTCATTCCGGTCAGAGGCGGCTGGAAGGATTCGGATACGCCGATCCGCTCCCATACAACCAGGGAGATATCTTCAGGCACCTTCCATCCCAGATTGCGGACGATTTCATACAGGATGCCGTTGCAGTTTTCATTGACGCCGATCAGAGCGGTCACGCCTTCCGAAATCCAGCCGCGCACCGTTTCCATGAGTTTATTCCGTGGAAGCGAGGTGATGTTCCAGAGACAATAACGGTCCGGGTTTCCGACGCCGCGGCGGCTCAATGCACCGAGGAACCCGGCAAGACGCCTGCCCACATTTTTTTCCTCGAAGTCGCGGGAATGAGGCGAAAGAAACGCTATTTTCCGGTGTCCCAGTTTCCAGAAACGGGAAATCACGGTTTCCATGGCGGACACGGAATCCGCGTTGACCGAATACACATTGTCGCCGGACGATGGAGGTGCGTGAATCCGGATCAGGGGCATGGAGAAGCGATCGGCCCAGCGCAGGGCAAGCTCCCTCTTCCAGCTGATGGAAATACCCCCGGCGACACAGCGTTCACAGAGAATATCGAGGTCGTCCTCCAGCACGATCTCGATCCTGAAACGGCGCTGATACAGAACATAGCACAGTGTTGACAGAAGCCGGGCGACATACCCTTCATAGCCGCCGTCGGCGTCCGGCGGGGGAAGGATGACCGCAATCGTGTACTGTCCTCCGCGCGGCGTCATGCGGTAATTCAGGCGCTGTGCGGCCCGGATGACGGCTTCCCGTGTTTCGGCGGCGATCCCGGAGTCATTATTGATGACCTTGGAGACGGTGGATTGCGCCACACCGGCCAGTTTCGCCACCATCTGACTGGTTACTTTTCTCATGGGAAGTTTCCTTTCCGGATAAGATACTTTTCCGCCCGGATATTTCAAGACGGCGGCAATTTTTATTCCGTTTTATTCCATAGAAAACGGGCGGAGTTGGTTGACAAAGCCGTTTTTCAGTATAGTTTGAAGAACGGGATCATCAGGAAAAATCAATTCAGGAAAAGCAAAATGAACTCTGTTTCGGAAAAATTTGTCCGGGTAAGTTCGCGGAATCCCCATTATTTTGAACTCAGCGACGGATCGACATATTTGCCGGTCGGTGTGAATATGTGCTTTCCCCGCTATCTCACCGGGGAAGAAGCCGTATTCGCCGACTATCGGAAAATGATGACGAAGCTCTCCGGGAACGGCGGCAATTACATCCGTCTCTGGCTGAGCTGTCCGTTTTTCGAGCTGGAACCGGAACGTGCCGGCGTTTTCGACGAGTCCCGGCGCCGTCGGCTGGAACGGCTTCTCGACCTGGCCGGGTCGCTGGGAATCAAGGTCAAAATCACACTGGAACATTTTCGGATGCTGGCCCCTGCCAACGGGATGGAAAGTTATCCGGGCGCCGCCTGTTTCGTCAAGAAAATCCACAACAGGAAGTTTGGCGGTTCAGCGGACACCATGCTGGAATTTTTCACGGGAGAGGCCTCCCACCGGGTTTTCCTTGCCAAACTCGATTATCTGGCAGGATATTTTCGGGACAACCCGAATGTTTTTTCCTGGGAATTGTGGAATGAAATCAATGCGGTCGGCATGGAAGAACCGTTGTTCAACGCGTGGACCCAGTGGTCGGTGCGGATGATTTCCGAACTCAAAGAACGGTTCCCGCATCACATGGCCGGGCAGAACATCGGCAGTTTCGACAGTCTTTCCGGAAACCGCATTTATGATTGGCTCTGCAAAAAAAGCACCAGCGACTTCATTCAGGCGCACCGGTACATCGATCCGGGCGCGGAACTGGAGGTCTGCCGGGGACCCATGGATCTGCTGTGCGCGGATGTTGTCCGGGAACTGCGGGAAAGGAATACGGCGGCTCCCGCGCTTCATTCCGAGGCGGGAGCGACCGAATGGCGGCATTCTCGGCCGTCCCATCTGTACCAACTGGACAAACGGGGAATGCTGCTGCACGATGCCGTCTTCGCTCCGTTTTTTGCGGGCGCGGCCGGATGCGGGCAATTCTGGCACTGGGACATGTATCTGGAAAAACACGATCTGTGGTGGCATTTCGGCCGTTTCGGAAAAGCGGTCGCGGGGGTCGACCCGGTCCGGGAAGAATATGTTCCCTTCCGCCGGGAAAGTTCGCATCTGCGAATCTATGGACTGGCGGGAAGAACCCATTTTCTGCTGTGGTGCCGCGACAAATGGAACACATATGAAAACGAGCTGGACCGGGAAATGGCTCCGGAACGTCTGCACGGCATCGTCCTGAATCTTCGCGATGTGGCCGATGACAGTGTGATAAAAATCGAATATTATCTGCCGTGGGAGGATGTGTCGGGGGAAGGGATGCTTCCGGACGGCGGGTTCGACTTTCTTCTTCCGGATTTTGAACGGTCGATCGTGCTCAAGTTGAGCCGCCGTCCGGAAACGAAAACAGGTGCGGCGTCCGGAAGAACCCGGCAGCAGACCATTTCCGGTTCAGCCTTTTCAGCCCGGGACGGAAAAAGGCGGACCGGCGGAAGCGGCTTTCATGGAATAAAACAGAGGAGAAAATTCAATGCTTTTTGAAACAAAAAGTTATTCCTGCGGATACAGCGGAACCCCTTCCCGGGAAACATAGCAGGAAGGAATTTCATAAAACATTTCCAACGGTTTTCCGCGATTGCCGAACGATTCCACGGGATATACCCGAAAACGATACTTGCCGCCCGCTTTCAAAGCATCCGGCAATTTGTAAAACAACCGCTTCTCCCGATTTTTCTCCAGACGGTAAAAATGGGAAATATAACGGTATTGCCGGAATGTCTTCCCGTCGCCGTCCGAATTCCGCTCCGAAATTTCCACATCGTAAAATTGCGCAAAATCCCCCTCGCATGTACCGTCGAAAATCAGATAGACATAGCCGTAATCCAGACGCATCAGAATATTGGCGTCGGCGGCAAATTGCGGCGCCTGCCGGTGGAGGCGCCGTTCCGGAGCATAAATTGCTTCCTCTGGACGGTATGGCAGTTTTACCCGCCAGAGTTGTTCCGGAAAGATTTCCCGTTGTTCGGCGACATTGTACCGATGGATTTCGAGGCGGTCGGAAAAAACCTCCATATACAGCATCTGCGTGACCTCGCGGGCAAAAGGCAGAATGCCGTTGACCGTATTGACCGCTTGTTCTTCCGTGGCGCAGCCGTAGGCGAGCGTGGAAGTCTCGACCGCCGTGAACGCTCCCTGCCAGATAGTCCGTTCGTCCTCCAGCGGATAATGTGTATGACCGGAAAACGAAACGGCCTGCGAATATTTTTCCAAGACTTTCAAAAGCTCCGGCGAACCGGCCTCGCTGTGGCTGCCGGAAACGGTATTTTCGGGCGGAAAATGCGTAATGACGAAGATCGGTTTTTCGTGGTCGCGTTCCACCGCTTTCCGCAAAGCCGCCTCAAGCGCGGGAAGGGATGCTTCGGAATAGTGCATTCCATCGGACGCGGCGAAGGCGATGAAATCATAGCCGTCGATCACGGCATGCCAGGGATTGACATTTTCCCGATGAAGTCCCCGGCAAACCTCCGCAAAGCGGACCGCGAAATCCTGCGGAAACGTCCGGTTGCAGTCGTGATTTCCCTCGCAGGCGACATGCCGGGGCATCTTTTCTCCGAAGCGGTCACGAATCATTTTCCAGTAAAGACGATAGGTCAGCGGATTGCCGTTTTCGGCCAGATCGCCGGCCATGATGAGCGTGTCGATCTGTTTTTGAGCGAGGATGTCGAGCGCAAGCCCGAGGTTGTATATCCCCCAGTCATGTTCGGAAGGAAGTCCCTGAATATCGCTGACGATCCCGACTTTCAGGATCGGTTGTGATTGTTTCATTCCTGTGAATGCCCTTTCCTGAAATCGGCGCATCCGCTTCAACGCCCCGAATTCGTTTTGCCGACGGACCTTGCCGCCGTCCTGGCTGGAGAGCCATCCTTGCGTGAAGTTTCCGTGAAGTCCGATGACAATTCGATTTCCAGAATTGCGGCCTGAAGCGGGGGAATCCGGACGCGGCATCCCTCCAGTTCCGCCTCGCCCGCCGCGACTCCGGCCCGGCGGATTTCCGAATCCGACTCCAAATCCCCTTCCACGGCTTCCCTGCGATGGTTGATGAGAGTCAGCCAGCCATTGCCGGGAGCGTTTTCATTCCAGTAGCGTTCGCATTGCGGATCGGGCAGATCGGCCGCCGGTTTCAAGCCGGAAATATCGCGGAGTTCCGCGTAGATTTTCCACGCGGGGGAATCTTCGTTCACAAACGGAGTGACCGAGAAGGATTTTTCCAGCGGCATGGAAAGAAAACAGGTTTTTCCCGCTCCGCAGCGATGTTTCAGCATGGCCGGAGTTCCATCGGAATACCAGGCGGCCGGTTCGGAAACGAATTCATTGAAACGGTTCCGGTATTCAGCGGAAATGGCACATTCGAAACCGCCGTCGAAACGCACGAGTTCGTGCGTGTTTTTCATCTTCACTTTTTCCATGTCGGAAATGCCGAAGACCCGGTCCATCTGGATGAGACTGACTCCTTCTCCGGACACATACAGCGTGCTTCCCGCATTCACGGCGTCGATCACGGCGCGCCAGGCCGGTACGGAAATCGGCATGGAACCGCGCCAAGACGGCGCCAGCAGCAATTTGTATAAGCTCAAATCTTCATATCCGGGACGCACGATGCGGGGAGCGATTCCCGCCTGGACGCAAAGGACATAACAGTTGAAAATTCCGGGCCAGTCGTCCTGCAGATCGCTTGCCAGAATGGCTGCTTCCCGGCGCAGTTCCGGCATCCGTCCGCCGAACTGTTCCACCACCGCGCGGAACCGGCTCATTTCCAGGGCGACCGGTTTTGCCCGGCCGTCGGTCCGGGTCAGCCCCAGACCGTCGTTTTCCATCTGGACATCCCGGTAGGGCAGTTCGCCGGCGCATTGGAAATCGCTGGAACACCACCACAGACACCCGGCGATTCCGTTGGCGAAGAGACTGTACAAACGCATCCGCAGAAAAGCGGCGCTCAGGGATTCGGAAAGATTGCTGTTTCCGAGAGTTCCGGTTTCTTCACAAAGCACGGGCCGTTGCCCCAGATCGGAAACATAGCGGCTTTCCGCCGTTGCATGGAGATTGGCGCGCAGACTGGTCGGGCTTTCCAGAAAACATCCCGGCGTAAACGGCGGATAAGGATGGGTTGTCAGGAGGTCCAGCGCGTCGGCACTGTCGGCAATGCCCCACGGATGCCGGGAGGAGGGAATATGGTGCAGTCCGTGCATTCCCGACCCCACGGGAGTATCCGGGTCGTGAAGCCTCAGTTCCGCAGCCAGCGCATGCATCCAGACCCAGGCCGTTTCGGGGGATTCGCAATGATCGGCGCAGTTCTGTTCGTTCCCATATTCCCATGCCAGGATTTCCGGGCGGCCCGCATACCGGCGCGCAAAGGCCCGGCAATACAGCATCTGATATTTCAGCATGAAGGAGTCCGAGAACAGATTTCGTCCGCCTTTCCAGCCCGGATTGAACAAGGTGCCGCTCATCCAGGCGGTCAGCAGGGCCACGATCAGTTTCAGATTATGCTTTCCGGCGAGTTCCACCACGAGGTCGAACTTTTCAAGCAGGGCCGTATCCACCATTTCCGGATTGCGGTCCGGCGTCATGTTCCAGTCGTGACGCATGCCGATGGTTCTGGAGATGTCGCTGCATCCGGGGAGTTCATAGATCGGCTGGAAATCGTCCCATAGCGGGAAGACCCGTACCGTGTCCATGCCGAGTTCACGGATCCGGGCGAATTCGCGGTCGATTTCGGCGGCGTCGAATTTGCGCCACATCTGAACGCCGCTCCGGGAGGGCCAGTAGTTGACCCCGAGAAGAAAGGATTTTGTTTGAAACATGGGATTCTGTTCTTGTTATGGGTGAGTGAATGAAATAGATTGTTCAACACTTGCGGTTCCGTCTTTTTCCAAGATGACTTCAGAGTAAAGCGGTTCCACCGTATGAAGCACATTGTTTTTCCAGAAATAAACTCCGGCGGCTCCGGGGAACCCGAAACGGATTTCACTCTTGCCGGCCGTCAGTTTCACGGAGATGTCATCGGGACACGGGACGGCTCCCTTTGCGGCATACCAGTCGATCTTTGCATCCTTCCGCAAATAGACATTGGCTTCCACCGGCCGATCATTCAAAGTCACGCGCGGCACTATTCCCCGGTTTTCCCATACGCTGAATGGAATGTTCCGGGTGCGGAACCCGAACCGCATGGTTCTGCCGGTCGGATTCCGGAAAGTGTCGGTTATGATCACTTTGCCGGATTCATCCAGGGCGATGCGTTTTTCCAGGATCAGCCCGGCCAGCGGATTGTCGTTTCCCACGGCGGATGTTCCCGTCCGTATGGAAGCCGTCAGCGTGATGGAAGGAAGCGGGCCTTCCAGAGAAACACCGGAAACGGAAAATTCCATCGAGGCGGGCTGCGCCGGATCAAAAAAGAAGGTCTGTCCGAGTGCTCCTTCCGGGAGTCCGGTCACGGTGTGTTTTCCGACGCTCCATTCTTCGACCCTTCCTCCGGTTTCAGGATTGACGGAAACATAGTTTTCCCCGTGGATCAGCGTTATCATCGGTTTCTTTTTCAGGGTGCGCCACTGGACCGCCCGGACCCCGTCCTGTCTCGGACGGTAGAACTGATTTTTTTCCGCCATCCGGTCCCGGAGCTGTTTCACCCGGTTTTCCAGGGATTCCTGGGTAATCTGCGGATCATCGCATTCCTTCCCGGAAATCCGGATCACCGCGCTTCCTTCCGCCGGAACTTCCACAATGAACCCGTTTTTTATCTTTTCCCCGGTCAGACCGGCATACCCTTTCTTTCCGATCAGGTCGGCTGCGTATACACCGTCGCCCCGGAAACCGGGAATGGCGATTTTCAGGTATCCCTGTTCGGAAGAATAATTCAGGAGGGTGAGGATGTATTCTCCGTTTTTTTCGTGCAGATGCGTTTTGACCTGCGATGAAAAATCCGGATATTCCAGAGAGACGAAGTTGCCTTTGTCATCGAAGAGTTTCATTTCAGAAGAGTTCAACGCGCGGCATTTCAGTTGTCCGCTCATATCCCGTCCGAGATAGATTTTTTCGACCCCGGCCAGCACGGCCGCCGTATCGTTGACGATGCTCATCCGGCGGCCGTCCATGGCGTCCATGGGATAGAATTGGATTCCCATGGCTCCGAGTGCCAGAGAGGCGATCATGTTCTGCCGGATTTTCTCCGGAGAATAACGCACGAAAAAGCGCTCTTCCTCTTCCGACGGGTCGATCCACGGCAGGGAACGGGCGTGCTTGAGGTTTTCCACGGAATATTTCACATAATTGTAGTAGGGAAGTCCAGTACAATAAATCATGAAGCTGAAAAAATCTGTTTTGGCGTCCAGCGCCCTGGCATCCACGGCATCCCAACTGTCGGCAACTTCTTTCCACGGTTTCAGTTCCGTGGTGCAGAAGGAGAGCTTCATGCCGGGAAACTGCTTGCGGACACCATCCGCGATTTTATTCATGATGATGGTGTTCTGCCGGATTTTGTATTCCTTCCATTTGCGGTTCAAAGGCTTGCCCGGCAGGATCTCCTGCCGGGAGGGAACCTGGGAAAGTCCGGCAAAACGGGAAAAGTCTTTCCGGCACGCATCGCAGGTTCCGCCGTCGGCGTTCGGCTCGTAATCGATCACGAACGTATCGATTCCGGGAGCCCATTTCTTCATTTTTTCAAGCGCCCGTCTCAAATAATCTCCGTAGAAGAGTCCTTCCGGATCGGTCATCAGGTATTGCGGACAGATCGCGGACGGATTGACTTTCCCGTCGCGGTCCACAAACAAAGGAACGCCCGGACGGGTTACCTTGTGCTTGACGAAAAAACCGAGATCGTCGCAGTCGCTGTCCTGGAGAATCATGGTGGAATGAATGCATGCCCAGCTGAAGGCATACAGATTGCATTTTTCATCCAGAAAGGCAATATTCTTTTTCGGGAAACGGTAATATTCCCATGTAAAATTGCAGTACGGCTTCCGGGAGATGGCTGTCCAGAACCCGACTTGCTTTTTCAGAATGGAGTCATCTTCATGTCCCGCGCTGGGATAGTAATTCATGCCGACCCGGAATTTTTCGAACATGGAGGGAGGCGGCGTTATTTCCGGCAGCACATTCAGAAGGAACTCTTTTTCGAGCACGGTTTTTCCCTGCTGTTCGTAGCCCCAGCTCACTTTTTCAGACAATCCCGCGGAACCCTTGCGCGCCTGAAGATAAATCTGGAATCCGGCGCGCCACGACGGATATGTGTCGGGGTTCGCCCGGAGCAGTTCGGCCTTCGGCAGACGGATTTTATAGCGGGAATATTTCCTCCCGTTTCGAGTAAATTCTTCAGAAACATACGGGATGTCTTCCTGTTTTCCGATACGGGTGCAGCAGCGGATCACCTTTACCGGCTCCGGCAGTTCGATGAAGAAACCGGGCGGATCGGCAAACAGCGCATTTCGGTCGCCCCGTATTTTGGGAATGATCACATACGGGTGGTTCTCCGTAACCGAATACAGTCCCCGCTGAAAATCCACGGGGAAGATCATTGCTTCGGTAATGCCTCCCGCAAGCAGGAGACAGACCGGCCGGAAGAAAAGGGCGGACAGGAACAAAATGCGGATCATGAGCTTTTTCTCCTTGTGTTCATCGGATGGTATCTTTCAGTCTGGCATAGATCTCGTCGGCTTCCACCGCAGCGTTTTTCCCCGGAACCGGAATGAGATAAAAAGAGAAACTTCCCTTCATTCCCTTTTTCATGTCCTGATTCTGATAATACATGAACTCCGTGGAAGAATACGCATCCTTTACCGTGGAATAGAGAAGCATTCCGGGGAGCCGCTCCCAGGAAGAAACATCTGCGGCAAGGATCATCAGTCCGTATTCGACGTCCTTGTCTGAAAAGGTGATGTATGGGAAATGGGGACTCCGCAGAATTCCGAACCATTCGCTTTTCACTGCTTTCCGGAATTGCGTCACGGAATTTTTCTTGTAACCGGTGACCCGGTATTTTTCCTGCGGCATGTAAAAACTGAGATAAAGCCGTCTCGGACGGAAATCTTCGGTCACCTCAAACTCGTAGGTGACTTTGACGCCCGGAAAATCGCCCAGCGCGACCGTCCGCTTCAGATTCAGAAATTTCCATTTGGATTCCAAAACCCATGTCAGTTTTCCCTTTTCCTTGTGCCGGACGGTTTCTTTCACATTTTCCGCAGGGACAGACCGTTCATCTTCCGTTTTTCCGTCCGAGGTCTGGCAGAGGAAGGAGAATCTGGAAAGAAAAACCTGCTGCTTCATTTGGAGGGAACTGACGATGTAGTTGGATTTCTTCGCACCGAAATTCATGGCAAAACCATCGCGTTCAATCCAGAGATTCTGCGGAGTTTCATTCAGGAATATGGATTCCCGGGCATAAAGGAAATTGAACGCAGTGAAGAGTCCAAGACCGACGGCATACAAAAATTTCTTCCTGAAAAACATGGGGGCTCCTTATTGGGTTGGGATCATTGTTTTCTACTTGAACAGCCTGTTCCGAGGAATCAATGTGCCGGTTCATTTTTCAAGCCACGGCTGGAATGCCGGGAAACTGCTCCAGAAGATGGTGTGCACTTTGGGACGAAGCCGTCTGGCGTGTCCGCTGAGAAAGAGAAAATTTGCGCCCTGATTGGAATGTCTCAATCCCATGACACCGGTCCCGCCCGCGTAAGAGGCAGGATTATAGTTGATGGAGTAGGAGGCGTCCGAAACGATGGCGCCTCCGGTTTTGAACTCGTTCCCGTTGACCTGAAAGGAAAAAAAGACATTCCCTCCGAGCTGTGCCGGATTGCCGTCGGCGAGCATGACGAAGCGTTCCGGATATTTGAACTGCCTTCTTACAGGAACCTTATAGCCGTTGTTCACCACATCATACTGATTGCCCAGAAATGCGTTGTATCCATAATTGGAAGCATACCACGGATTCCCGGTTCGTCCGCTGAGATATGCCACCGTTTTTTCCGCAGGACAGTAAAGAATCTTATAGTTTCCCGCGTACGGATACTTTTGGCCGGCAAGTTCCATCCACCAGGTTCCGGTCCAGCATGCCACAATAAAATAATCCTTGTAATCTTCGGCATAAAGATGGTTTGCCAGCCCGAATTGTTTCTGGTTGTTCAGGCAGGCGATCTCCCGGGCTTTCTGCCGGACACTGTTCAGGGCCGGCAGCAGCATTCCGGCAAGAATAGCGATGATCGCTATTACGATCAGGAGTTCTATCAATGTGAATCCCTTCCCCCCTTTTCTTCCCGGACAGACGATATGCTGTGTTTCCTGTTGAATGACGGTTTCCCGAAAGGATTTTCTTCCGGAAATCCCCGCCGGTAAAACAGTGACCGTTTTGGATAACATTGGCCCCTCCTGCTTTTTCTCATTTGAATTTGTTCCGGCTTGTGCGAGGGATCTGCATGATGCCGGAGTTCAAAACAGTTCCAATGACTTTAATTATATCTTGCCGGAAAAGATTTGGCAAGAGGAGGCGGGAAGTTTTTTGCTGAAACATTTGAAACAGAAATTCAGATGCTTTCCCGTTCGATGAACCGGTAAGGAACCAGAATTTCCCGGACGCCGGTTTTCCGGTTGATCTGATCGGACAGCAGCCGGACGCATTGACGCGCCAGTTCGTGGAAGTCCTGTGTCAGTGCCGTCAGGGGCGGGATGGTATACGGGGTGATGGCGGGGTTTTCCAGAGCCAGCAGGGAAAGGTCGTCCGGCACCCGGATGCCGCGGCGGGAAAACAGAAACAGCAGTTTGGGAGCAAAACTTTCGCAGGCGGCGAATACGGCGTCGGCTTTTTTTCCTATGATGCTTTCGGCAATGGCTTCCAGCTCGTACCCGACATGCATTTCCTCATGGAAGGAACTTTCCGAGATCCTTCTGCTCCGGCAGAAATCATGAAATACTTCGACACGCTTTTCCGCATTGATGTTGCTGTCCAGCGGAGTGGATACAAAGGCGATCCGGCGGCGCCCGGCGCGATACAGACGCTCCATTCCTTCCATGATCCCCTGTTTTTCGTCGGAGGTCACACGGTAAATGCCTTCCCGGAAATTGGACATGGCATTCAGCGCGACCAGCGGCACGGAATGTTCCTGCGGCCAGCGCTTTTCCAGGCCGGCGGTCCAGACGGTGGATATGACCCCGGCATAGAACTGGTCATGCAATGCCTCCAGGTTGGAGACAGAGAGTATTTCCGTCTCAAAACCGTTGAAGTCAAGTTCCCGGCCGAGGGAAGAGAGGATGATTCCGGTATAGCCTTCGAAGGAGAAACCCGGAATCACGACGGCCACCCGTTTCTTGTAATGAACCGGCAGGGCATAATGACGCCTCTGCGCAAGTTCGACAATCCGCCGGCGCAAATCCATGGTGACGCTCGGATGATTGTTCAAAGCCCGCAGGACTGTCGCGGGCGCGACTCCCAGTTCGGCTCCCAGCGACCGCAGTGTAACTTTTTTCCCCGGCATGTCCTCTCCCGTCGTTTCATCTTCTCACCCGCATGATTGTAGTATCTGTTCCCATGATTTATCGTATTTCGATTTCAAACAAAGACCATCCATCGGTCATCAATCCTTGTCATACGGGCTGTAAATATGAATGTCGACACCCAATGCGAAAAGAACCCGCAGCATCTTGCCGACATGGCAGGTCTCCTTGCCGTTTTCCAGATCGCCGATAAAGCGGATTCCGGTGTGGGCCAATCCGGCCAGCTGTGCCTGTGTGATGCCCTGTCTCTTACGCAGTTTCCGGATAAGCATTCCGATCTCTTTACAACTTTGCAGTTCTTTTTTTCCCACAATCCACCCTCATATTCTTACCGATCGGGATAAATATACCATATGACCTTCAAAATTCAAGTGAAATATTCCCGTTCGGGAAGAAAAAAGGCTTTTTGTAAACTGAAAATCCAAAAATAACCTGATAAACCGGTTGTTTTCAGGGATGGGACAAAGTATATTACGGCAGTTGCGGCAAATGAATTTGGAAGTTGGAGTTTTTGCCCATGGCGGCGGACCAGGAAAAATGGGTTGACATTCAGGAAAATGCCGATTTGCACATGACTCCGCAGGGAATGCTGCGGGACTCCCTCGGCACATTCGACACGGGAAACGGCGTGGGGCTGCCTGCCCTGACGCAAAGCCGGTTGTCGGAAACCGCGGACGGCGCGCATTTCTTCCAGAAGCTCTTCTCCAGTTACATCCGCAAACTCTCCGCGTTCGGCGATCCCGCGGGAAAAGAGCTGTCCGGGCTTTTCCAGGCGGCACTCGCCGGACGGCTCGACCTCGGCGTTATGACTGTCGGCAACTGGGAACGCGGGAAATCTCTCCCGGGATGGATTCATCTGGAAAAACTCAACCGCTTGGAGAAAAATCATGCTGAAATTCAACGAGATTTATGAGGCGTACGAGTATGTGAACTTCGGAGGAGTCGACGACAAATCCGCGCATCTGAACCGTGAACTCGGAAAGATCGTGATCGTTCCGAGCGGCCTGGTTTCCGACCACGAAGAAATCGAGGCGGCGGAAAGGGAGCTTGAAACCGGCGAATGGCTCGACATTCCGGACAAACATGACCTCGGCCTGGGGAAAAAGCTGGTCTTCCGCTTCGCCTCGGAAAATCTGTCTCCGGCGGATTTCAGCCGCGTCGAACGCTTTTTCTCGCATTCCGGCGCTTATGGAAACTGGAAGGATTTTCTTGCGGAACGCGGCCTGCTGCAGAAATGGTATGATTTTTCCTTTCAGTCCGAGGTCGCGGCCCTGAAGGAATGGCTCGCCCAAGAGGAAATCCCTTACGAGGACGAGACCGGAAAGATCATCGAGCCGCCGCGGCAATGATTTCGCCGTCCCGGCGGAAAGTGCATTGGAATGGATTCGAAAGGTCCGGCATGGAAAGAACGTTTTTCCATTCGGAGTCGTTCTTCTATCCGTTTTTTCTTCCCGGCAGTTCTGCTGCGGATCGGTGCAATCGTTTCCTTTCATCTCCCCCGGCTGCAAGAAAAGGAAAAAGTTCATTCAAGAATGGACTCTACCCTTGCCGTTTTCTCAACAAAACTATTGGGATACTGGCTGGAATTTCCTGAAACCAAAAAATCTTTCAACTTTTTTTGTCTCCCCTCTTGACACTGGGGATTTTTGTTGTATAATTACATGTATCGATACAAAGCATCATAGTTAGGATGATCGACGGATGGTAAATATAAAACAAAGCGAAACAGTTCCCAAATATGAAGCCGTCGCCCAGGAATTATCCTGCCGGATTACCGCCGGATTGACGCCGGGGAGCAAACTGCCGCCCATGCGTCGTCTGATGGCGGACCTGAAAACCAGCCAGGCAACGCTTGACCGCGCTTTGCGGCTGCTTTGGGAGAACGGGGAAATTACGAGGATCGAGGGAGCCGGTTATTTTACCGTGATTCCCGATACCGTTCCGAAGAAATTGAACGGGCAGGTGACTCCCGTCGATTTCTGTTTTTTCTTTCGCGACCGTGTCATGGGAAATCCTTTGTACAGCAAACTCCTGACAATGCTGATGGAATACGGCAAGAACTATCATTTCCGGATCAATATTTTTCCGTATGAAGAGATGGGCACGGTGCAGGGGTTTCAGGACAAATTATTGCGTTCCGGAAGCCGCGGGGCCATTCTCCTGGGCTGTTCCAAAAGCTCGTTTGAATATGCGCTCCGAAGATTGGAAATTCCCAGTGTCCACCTTTACCCGAACTGGTTCGATGACCAATGCCATTCCATATTGATCGATAATTTTTGCTGTATCGAGCTGCTGATTGCCCATCTGACGGAGCTCGGCCACCGGAATATAGCGATGCTTCACGGGCAGGGATACGATAACTGTTACATGACGGACCAGGAAGAGCGGATCGACGCTTATTATGAAATTGTCCGGCGTTACGGATTGCCTGTGATTCCGCAGAATGTATTGTTCGGGGGGTATTCCGAAGAAACCGGATACCGGGCCGGCAGGGAGCTGATGACGCGCTCGGATTCCATGCGTCCTACCGCGATCATGGCCAACGACTATAATATTTCCGGGGTTTACCAGGCAATCCGGGAGGCAGGGATGAAGCCGGGGAAAGATGTCAGCGTCACCGGTTTTGATAATCTGGACACGGCGCCGTTATTGAACCCGTCCCTTTCCTCGCTGGATATTTCCTGCGAGGAGGCTGTCCGGCTGGCTTTGGAGAGATTGCGGCTGCGAATGGAAAAGCCGGAGACAAAAGGCGGAATCATCCGTGTAAAGCCACGGTTTTTCAAGCGTGATTCAACTCAACCATGCCATGCAAGCAGAACATAACCCAATGGAGAATTCAAGGAGAGTGTCTTATGAAAAGAAAGAATTTTACACTTGTGGAATTGCTGATCGTCATTGCGATCATCGTAATTCTTGCAGCGATGCTGCTGCCGGTGTTGGACAAGGCACGCAACCGGGCCAAGGGAATCTATTGCATCGGCAACTTGAAACAGTCGGGGCTGACGGCCGTTCTCTATGGCAACGACAATAACGGCTGGGCTCCCATTCCTTACGATACCGGACGCAGCCTGACCTGGACTGGAATCCTCAACCAGGCCGGTTACATCCAGAGCACCAAGAGAAACTTTCTGGTCTGCCCTACTGCCCGGCCGTTTGAATTCATCGGTTTCAATAATACTTACGGCATGTGGGCATATGAGTATTCTTCCCGGGTCCGGCTCTGGGGCGCCTACCAAGGCACTGGCGGCATTCCTTACATCAAGGAGGGACCGGCGCGCCAGATTGTCATGGCGGATTCCCTGGCAGCGGCCTCCCTGACGTCGGCGCAAACCTACCATATCTACGGATGGGTCAACAGCCAGCGTTATTTCGATCTTCGTCACCAACGGCAATTGAACGCCTTTTTCGCCGACGGCCACAGCAGCAGCGTGAATGCTTCGGCTACCGGAAAACTGGGAATCAAATACTATTTAATGGAGGGAAGAGTATGTTCAAACTGAAAAAATGGGCGCTCATCGCGTCGCTGGGACTGCTGGCATCCGGTGTTATCAACGCTGCGCCGGCGGTAAACGTCACCGCTCACTTTTCCGACCAGGTCAATGCCGTCCGCAATGACCCCAAATGGCTCACCGGCGAGATGGCTATCGGCCAGTCGTTCATTCCGGACGGCGACACCGTGAGCTTCCTTTCCGCCAATATTTTTCCTGCCGAAAAAAGACAGGAGCGCGTAGTCAAGACGGGCGAGAAAGGGAAAAATCTCCAGATTACACTCAAGGAGCTGCAAGACGGCAATCCGGGAAACACGATTGCGACCCGTTCCGACCGGGAAGCCGGAGTGAAGGTCGGTGCACTGAATCTGTACCGGATCGATGCTCCGGTGACTCCCGGCAAAAGTTACCTGCTGGAATTCCGGCTGGACGCCCCCGGCGCCGGCGACTACTATTTCTGGTATCAATACGGCGGCAACCATTATCTGAAAGGGGATTTCTACATGAACGGCCAGAGACGCGGCGGCTGCGACCTGGATTTTGCCGTTTACCGCCCGGTGGAGATCACCCCGAATGCAGCGATTGCAGCGCCCCGTCCGCCGGAAATCCTGGAAATCCGGTTCCAGGAGAAACCCGACCGGACCCGGACCACCATTTTCCTTTCCGGCCCGGACGGCATTGCCCGGTATGTTCCCGTCTGGAGCGATGACCGGACCGTATTGCTGGGCCCGCTCAAACTTCCCGTTCGCCCCGGCCAAACGAGGGAGTACCGGGTGCATATCAATACCGACGGCGGTCAATCACCGTCCGTGGTGATTCCGTTCACCCTTCACGAAAAGAATTGACACCATGAAAAAACCTTTCTTCCTGTTGTTCGCGCTTCTGGCGTCCGTCCTTCCGCCGCTCCATGCCGGCGGCTTGATCCGGCAGATCGTCGTCCATTGCCCCGACCAGGACCAGCGGGAAGCGAATGACCCCAAGCCGATCTATGGCGACCGGGTATTCGGGCAGACGTTCATTCCTTCCTGCGACAAGATCAGTTTCCTGCGCGTGGCCGCCGCCGGGACCGGTCTTTCCGCCAATCCCGGACTGGAACTTCGCCTCTGGCAGTGTGCGGAAAATTACCGGAATACCCGCGCCGCCTTGCCGCTCGCCACGGTCCGGACCGAATCGCCGATCGGGTGGGCTCGTTCGCTCTACTTCCCGATGGAGGCGGCATTGTCCCCCGAAATACCTTACTACTGGGAGCTGGCGGCCCCGGCCGCCCCAACGCCCCAGACGGCCAACTGGAGGCTCTGGTACCAATATGGCAACAGCCGCTATGAACGGGGGGCGTTTGCCGTCAACGGCGCCCGCAGCGGGAGTTGCGATGCCCATTTCACCACCTACTATCCTGTAACGCTGACCGATCGGGCCGCGTTGGCCGGGTTCCCCGAAATCGTGGAGGTCGAATTTACGGCGCCGGTGGCTCCCCGGGCGGTCAAGGTCAATCTCTCCCCGGCAGCGGCCGGCGGCAAATCGTTTTCGTTCTGGCGGGATGCCCGTCGCCTGGCGGTATTGTTCGAGCCGGTCAAGGAAGCGACAGAAGGCGCCGTGACCGTTCAAATCGCGCCGTCCGGCCAAACGTCGGAAGGTGTAAAAATGAATTTCCGGGTAATCCGTCCGGCCGGGATGCCTGCCGTCGCTCCCCCGGCGGCCGCGCCGGTTCCGGACCTGACGCCCTCTCCGCTGAACGAAGCCGATTCGGTCCGCCACCTGAAAGGGATAGTCCGGGTTACGGCTTCCGAGGCGAAAATGGTCGACGGCAAAGCCGAATTCCAGCTGGAGGTCCGCGCGGAACCGATTGTGGGAATGCAGACCCCATGGAAGGAAGTCAGCCTTGCCACCCTGGCAAAATTCCGCTCCAACGGCATTAACGCGGTGACACTGGCGCTCCCGGCCGCCGATGATAAGGCCGAGGTCTATTCGCAGGCGAAAAATGCTCTGGAACTGCTGCATCGGTACGGTTTTCCGGTCTACTGGCTGATGCCGCCGACTCCCGCCGGTTACGATAAAACGATCGTGGACGCCGCCGGCGACGCCCGTTCCATGGCGTGGAACGGCAAGCGTCTCAAGGACTATTGCTATAACCATCCGCAGGTGCGGAAGGCTTTTATCGCTAATCTGGAACCATATCTTCGCCGCCTGAAAGCGGATGGACAATGGCTTGACGGCATCATTCTCAATGAACCGTCCCGCCGCTGGGGGGAGTTCTGCTACTGCCCGCATTGCCAGCAACTTTTCACTGCCGAATACAAGATTCCGATGCCGCAGCCGCTTCGCATGGATGCCGGGCAGACGGCGATCCCGGTAGAATGGCCGTCCGGCATTCCCAAGGCCAATTACCGCAAGCCGGAAGATACCGCCGCCTGGAAGCAGATGAGCGATTTTTACTGCCGCCCGCTGACGGTCCGCATCGATGACATCTTCCGGATTTGCCGGGCCGCGTTTCCGGCTGTTTCCTGTCAGGTTACCACGATCGACGACATCGCCCCCTTCTACGGCCTTGATTTCTTCGGCAGCATCATGAAACTGAAAGACTTGGACGGGATTCAGGTGGCGGTCTACTGGGCGGCGGTAGGGGCGCGTTCGCCTCTTGCCGCCGGCAGCGAACCTCTCGCCGGGAAATTCATCAAAAACGCTCATGACCGGAAGCTTACCTGTTATTATTGGCTGCAAGGCTATGATGCGGGCGACAACTCCCAGCCGCTGAAACCGGGCGAAATCAAGGTGGCGGTCAAAGCCGCTTTCGAACGGAACGTGGACGGCATCCTGATCTGGAGTTACCTCAATCCCATTCTCGGCCCCTGGAACAAGCCGTACGGCTGGCCGGAATATTTCCGGGATTTCAAAGCCGGTATAACGCCGCAGCTCGAACGGTCGGCCGCAACGGAGAAGGTTGTTCTGCGTCCCGGCGAAAAACAGACTCTTACGTGGCGTTCCGGCGACAACGGCCGCGTCATTTTCCGGATCGAAGCCGCATGGCCGGGTTCGGGAACGGCCGCGGTGACCGGATTTGCCGACGGGTATCGCTGCGGCCGAACCACGATCAATTTAAAATAATAGAATAAGGTGGAAAAATGACCCGATTCCTGCTGTTTTCCTTCTGTTTCCTTCCGTTCCTGGCCGTAGCGGACAGTGGTTCCTATATCACGCCGGATGACCGTTTTACTCCTCATTGCCTGGAGATATGCCGTACCGGCGGCATCAAAAACGCCTATATGCACTTTTCGTTTGTAAAAAAAGGCAAGGCGGCGATGTATCAGCAGGCGGGACTCCGGGTTTACTCCGGCTGGTTCCCCTACGGCAAACTCTGGCAGCTGCCCCCGGACGAACAAAAGGCCGCCGTAAAGAAATGGGTTTCGGAGAATATCGGCGACGACCGTCTTCCGGACATCGCCGGTTTCGAGATCGACGAACCCCTTCTCGGCTATGGCGATTGGAACCGGGAAGTCCTGTCCGATCTCGAAACAAATCAGTCCTTGCAGCAACTGTTCCGGGAAAAGTTCAACCGCCCGCTGCCCGTCGCGCGACAGGGCGCGACTGCCGCCGACTGGCGCAACGTGATGGTTCTCCGGCAGTCGCACTACTGGGACCGCCTAGCAACGCTGGCTGCCACGCTGAAAACGCTTTATCCCGACAAAGCAGTGCGCGTCACGCTGAGCCCGTGCGGGTATGAGTCGGGAGCTTCCGTCGGGTTTGACGGCAATCTGCTGCCCGCCCGTCTGCCGACCGACGTGCCGGTCATGCTCGATCCCTATTTTCAGGCTTTCCGGCGTCCGCTCCAGTGGTCCGGCATGATGCTGCGCAAGTTCAAGGTGATGATCCCCGACCGCAGCTTCACCGGGATCATTCAGTACTACGACGCGATGAAGGATTCCGGCTGGCCTTACGAAGGCTATGTGAATTTGCAGCCGGACGATGTCGACCGGCAGGTGTTCGAATTCCTGATGCACGGCGCAAACGACATTACTCTCTTCCTCCTGGACCGGCGTATCTTTACCGGCAAACCGGAGTACGAAAAACACCTCGGCGATGCCCTGCGTTTTGCCGCGGCAAGCAAAGAATACTGGCCCCGCACCGCGCCATCGGCGCAAGTCGGCATCTATTTCTCTGAAAATACCTTTCGCATGCATGATCTTTGGGGACCGTGGAGCCGCATGACCGGCGCCTACGGCGCTTCGTTCCAGACCGAATGGGTCTATTACTCCCTGTCGCAGCTTCACATTCCGGCCAACCTGATTTCCATTCCTTTTTCGCTGAAAGATTCGGAAAAAGAACTGCTTGAAAAGCTGAACTGCTATGCGGCGGTGATTCTTCCCGAAGTCAAGTGCATGAGCCCGGCCGAGGCGGCGGCATTCACCCGTTACGTGGAAAACGGAGGGCATCTGATCGTGACCGGCGAAACCTCGTTTTTCAATGAGAACGGCGAGCCCCTGCCGCAGCCGAGCCTTGCCGCCCTGCTGGGGGTGAACGGGGTGGAAAAAGGCGACGGCAAAAGCCTCATTTTCCGGCCGCATCGTCTGTTGCCCGGCAAGAAGGGGTTCACGCTTCCCTGCGACGGCAATGCCGTCCCCCTGTTCCGCGAACAGGCGGCTCGCCATCCGCAATGGCTGAAAGAAAAATGCGTGGAAAAGAAGTCTTCGGTGTATGACCTCAAATTCGAGGCTAAACTTCCGGCTCCGGCCGCGCTGAAGCTGACGCCCACGACGACGGCGGAAGTCCTTGCCGTCTATCCGGACCAGCGCGCGGCGGCGTTAGTGACCCGCCGGGGACGCGGCGAATGTATCTATATCGCTCCTTCGGACCTGCTTCTGTTCAAAGGCAAAGTGGAAAATTCTCTGGAAACCACTCCCGGCGCCGCTGGCCAGCTGGAACTGCTGGATAAACTGGTCACGTCCTGTCTGGGGAAAAAATGGTTTGAGGTGAAAGGCGCCGAAACGGTTGAAGCCGCCTGCCGGAAAAGCGGCAATGCCGATGCTGAATATATCTATCTGCTCAATCATGCCGCCGTACCGGCCGAGAATGTTTCTCTGAAAATCAACCGGCCTCCCGCTGACATCAAAGCAGTAACGCTGCTGGATCAGGCGTCCGGCCGCGAAACTGCCGGGGTTTGCGTTCCCGCGGGGAATGAGTCGGTAACGTTGGCATTGCCCGCTTTCCGTTACGGCCTGATTGTCAAAATCGCCTTGGCAAAACCATAGACTGTTCCCAGAAGATGTTTCCATGAAATTGCCATTATGAAGGAGGAAAATCGTGCGTTGCCGGATCCAACCGGCACGGTGTTTCTCCCCGTACACGGCAAGCTCGGATCGAAGAAACTTTCCAACGTCCGCGCCGTACCGTGCCGCAAGCTTGAAGGCTGCCAGACCTCCTCCATTCGCAATAGTCTCAAGTGCAATGCCGAATCCGGGATCATTCACCGGAACAACAGGGTCGTTTTCAAAAACCTTTCCGTGAAGGGAGCGCCTGGCAGGGCTTTGACGGGAAGTATATAAGCCGGGTATTATGCCGGATAACCTCGCATCGGGGACAGTCTGCCCGGGTGCGGAAAAAATTTATTATTCTGCCCCCATGGAATTCTTTTTCAGTTGTTAAAAAAATGGACGTTTTATATTATTTTTTGCAAAAGTCCGGTTGCATTTTTTGAAAAAAAACTTACATTGCTGTAAATATGTCGTTACAAAACGGACCATATCCATATCTCGGATACGAAAGAAAGGGGAAAATGAAGGGGGGATTCATTCTTTCATGGCTGATTTTCCTGGCGGTTCCATCCCTGTATGCCGAACAGTCCGCTCTGTTGATCCCTCTGCGGGGCGGCGCGGCGGAACTGGAACGGGAAATTCAGCAGAACTGCCGCGAACTGGAACGCCTGCTGGTCGCGGAAAAGGTTCCTGTATTCACGGAATCCACCGCCTCCGGAATCACCCGTTTCCTGCGTGATTTTGCCGAAAAATCCACCGAAGCCGACGAGCTTTCCGTTTACCTCTTCGGGCATGTGTCGGCCGGGACAAAACGCGTTTCTCTGTCCACGCGGGAAGGACGCCTGAGCGGAACGGCTTTTGCGGAAGCGGTCCTGGGCGGCAAGGCGAAAAAAAACATCTATCTTTTCTGTACGCAAAGCGCGCCTCTTTTTGAATTGTTCGCGTCCGGAAATGTCCGGGTGCTGAGCGCGGCGGATGATCCCGGACAGCTCAACCCGCCGCGGTACGGCGCCTTCTTCATCGCCGCGAAAAAAGAACTGGGGCCGAAAGCCTCCTTCGAGCAACTGGCCGGGCGCGCCGGAGAACTCACCGCCGCGTTTTATCAATCCAGCCGGCTGGCGGCATCCGAAAATGCACAGATGTTCCTCGACGGAAAGCGCTTCTCCTATCCGTTCGACGGCAGGAAGACGGCGTCCGTTGCCGTCCATGAACCCGGGAATGAGGATCTCACCGTCTCGGAACTCCGCAAGATGCTCTCGAAAAAATGGAAGATCCAGCCCTGTTCCGAAGTCCAGAAAAAACAGCTTACGGAAGCCCGCGCGGCGGCAAAACCGTATTCCGACTATCCGTATGTCGCTACCAGCCGGAGTCTCCGCTTGACTTTGAACCCGGACCGGTCCGCCCTCGCGGAATGCCGGGAAACCTGTTATCTGAACGAATCCCGGAATTTTCTGAACAGCTTCGGCCGGGTTTCCGCCCAGATTCTTTTCCCGGACAATACGTTTACAGACATGGAGGCCGCCCCCGGCGAACTTCCGCTGATTCCGGGTTCGCTGATCACGGTGCAGACGACCATCGTCCTGCCGCCGCCTTCGCATCTGCCGGAGTTCCACTTCGAGTGGCCGCTCCAACTTCCGGTTCCGGTTCTCAACACGGAAATCGCGCTGGTACAGGACGCCTCGGCAAAAGTGCATACAGGCATCCTTCCGCAAAAGACGGGAAAAGAACAACTGCTGAAAAACGGCCTGAAAATCGGGTTCCTGCCGGCGTTTTCGCTTCTCCCCGATGAAGTCGCCCGGCCCGCGCGATGGGTGGCGACCACGCTCCGCGGCTGGGAGGACTTCCACCGCTGGACTACGCGCATGAGCGACCGCGCCCTCGAACTTTCGCCCGAATCCAGGCAGTTTCTCGAACGT
Organism: Lentisphaerae bacterium ADurb.Bin242; assembly: GCA_002069785.1. Lineage (GTDB taxonomy): Bacteria > Verrucomicrobiota > Lentisphaeria > Victivallales > UBA1829 > SIG94. Next base: position 37,887 of record MWCA01000038.1, read on the forward strand.
CTTGTCAAGGATGCGCCCACGCAAAGCGCCAAGGTCAAGACGGTCTATGACTATCTCAATTCCCTGCGCTATTCCACGGTCCCCGTCGGCGCGGCGGCCTTTCGCCCGCAGAAGATCGATCAAGTGATCTTCCAGGCCTCCGGCGACTGCAAGGACAAGGCCACCGCGCTGGCCGCGTTCTGCAAGGAACTGGACGTTCCCGCCTGGCGGGTCCTTCTCAAACGGGGCGGCACGGTCGAGCCGGACTTCCCCGCATGGCAGTTCAACCACATGATGGTCTATATTCCGGAACTGGAAGGATTTCCGGATGGCCTCTGGCTCGACCCGACCGACGGAGCCACGGAATTCGGCGACCTCCCGCCCGGGGACGCCGGATCGCTCGGGTTTGTTCTGAAAGACCATTCGTTCGAGTTCCGAAAGGTCGTCCTTTCCGGAAAAATCAAAAACTCCGCCCAGACCGAAATCGAACTGGACAAAGACCCCGCCGGGAAAAATCTTCATGCGAAAATCGTGACGAAGCGCACCGGTTTCGCGCAATACCTTTTCCTTCAAAAACAGAAGAAATCATTCCCCGGACAGAAACGGTACGCCGCGGAAAAAGAACTGGCACGGATGCTGCCGGGATTCTCGCTGGAGTCCCTGGAACCGGACACGATGACCGCCTCCGGTCCGCTCCATTCCTCCGTGTCCGGGCTGAATCTTCTGCCGGCGGACCTGAAATCGCTCTTCGTCTCCCGGGAACGGACGCGTCCGCTCCGGCTGTTCGACGGGCGGCCCGTCACCTTCACCACCCGTGCAAGCCGGAAAGACAAACCGTTTCCAACCCGGAGTTTCGAGCGGGCTTGCGATGATTTCAGTTTGACCGTAAACGCCCGGGACAATCTCCTTGTCTGGCGCGCCGAGTTCCGGGGAGGTGATCTGAGTCCCGAAGCCTACCGGAAAATCCGCGCCATTCTGCTGGAAGCCGAAACCGCATTTTCAAATAAGGATTGAATCATGGAAGAAATGGTACAAACGTTGAAAAGACTTCCGTCGAAAATGGAAGAACTCAAACAGGAACTCTCCCGAAGGATCTTCGGCCAGGAGGAGCTGATCGAAACCATGCTGGCCGCCATTGTGGCGCGGGGACACTGTCTGCTGACCGGAGTCCCGGGGCTTGCCAAGACCCTGCTGGTGAGTTCCCTCGGAGAAACGGCAGAACTGAGTTTCAAGCGGATTCAATTCACGCCCGACATGATGCCGAGCGACATCACCGGAAGCGAAATCCTGGACTTCCGGCAGGACGGCGGAACCCGTGCGTTCCAGTTCATGAGGGGGCCGGTTTTTGCCAATCTGGTGCTGGCCGACGAGATCAACCGGACCCCGCCCAAAACCCAGTCGGCGCTTCTGGAAGCCATGCAGGAGCGAGTGGTGACGGTGGCGGGAAAACGGTATGAACTGGAGGAACCCTTCTTCGTGCTTGCCACGCAAAACCCGATCGAACAGGAGGGCACCTATCCCCTGCCCGAGGCCCAGCTGGATCGTTTCATGTTCGCCCTGACTGTGAAATATCCGAAATTCGACGACGAGGTGCGGGTGATGCTCGAAACGACAAACGAATCCTGCGTGACGCTGAACAAGGTCATTTCGAAGGAAGAGCTCCTTGCGTTCCAGAACGCGGTGAGGGCCATCCCGCTGCCGCGGTCCGTGGCGGAACTCGCGGCGAAGATCGTCCGGGCGACGCGTCCCGAGGAACAGGAGGTGGCCGAAAAATACATCCGCTGGGGAGCAGGGCCGCGCGCATGCCAGTGCCTCGCGCTCGCCGGGAAAGTCTTTGCCGCGTTCGACGGCCGCTTCAACGTGGCCGACGGAGACATTCTCCGGGCGCTGCTGCCGGTGATGCGTCACCGCGTCATCCTCAATTATCGCGCCGAAGCAGAGAAAGTTACGCTCGAAAACATCCTTGGCGCGATCGTCAAGGCTTTCCGGAAATAAGGGGATGGGACGGAACGTGAACACTCCCGCGGAATCCTTCGGCAGTTTCCTCGATCTTTCGCAGCTGGCGTCTCTGCCCACGCTGGAATTGCGCGCCCGGTATCTGGTCCGGGGGCTGTACGCCGGAATGCACCGGAGCCCGTTCCGGGGCGCCAACGCGGAATTCAAGGAACACCGCGAGTATTTCCCCGGCGATCCGGTTTCGGACATCGACTGGAAGGTGTATGCCCGGACAGACCGCCTTGTGGTGCGCCTCCGCGAGGAGGACGCCGACCTCTCGGCGGCGCTGTTTGTGGACGGAAGCGCTTCGATGGACTTCAAGGACGGGGCATCGCTCCTGACGAAATGGGAATACGCCTGTGCGCTGGCCGCCGGACTCATGTTCCTGATGCGGAACCAGAAAGACCGTTTCACCCTGTCCGTGCTCGGACATGAACCGGAAAAACTGGACAAGCCCTCGAATACTCCGCCGCACTTCACGAAGATGCTGGGCAAACTCCGGAGAAAGCCGTCCGGAAAGGACGTCTCTTTTGCGCAGTCCCTTTCGGATGCGGAAACAGAACTCAAAAACGGCTCCATCCTCCTTCTGATCTCGGATTTCTACATGAACCCGGAGGAGCTCGCTCCCGTCTTCGACCGCTTCCGCGAAAAACAATGCGAACTGCTCCTCTTCCATATCATGGACGGCGCGGAACGTTTTTTCCCGTATCGCGACACCCTCCGGCTGGAAGAGCTTGAAAGCGGGGCGAAAATGCTTCTTTCGCCCGATCTTCTGCGGAAGGAATACCTCCAGAGAGTGGAAGATCATCTGACCGGGCTTTCCGGACTCGCCCGCGCGAAAGGGGGAAGCCATTCGCTGTTCACGACGGACCGCGTCCCGCTGGAGGCGCTGGGGACGTATCTTTCCCTCCGGAACCAACGTTTGAGGCGATTCCCATGATCCAGTTCGCGTTCAGCATGTATTTATGGGGTCTTTGCCTTCTGGCGGTTCCCTTGATCCTTCATCTCCTGAAGCACCGTCCGAACGAGGTGAAGCCTTTTCCGTCGTTCTTCTTTCTCGCGCAGACCGCGGCCGCGAAGCAGCGCCGCAACCACTGGCTGAAATATCTGGTCCTGTTCTGCCGGTGCGCGGCGCTGGCCTGTCTCGCGCTGGTGTTCGCGTGGCCGTTTGCGGATGATGTTGCGGCGGAGCCTTCGTCCGCGACCGTTCTGATTTACGACGCCTCGTTCAGCACCGGTTCCGAAAAGGCGCGTCCCCTGCTGCGCGACGCCCTGGCCGGAGAATTGAACAAAGTCACGCCCGGAACGCCGCTCCTCGGCGCAATCCTCACGGACGTTTTTCTTTCCAGCGGGGACTTCACGGGGAACCCTTCGGCATTGAAGTCGTTCTTCGAGAAAACCCGGGCCGTCTCCGCCATGCCGTCGGACTTCACCACCGCTTTGTATCAGGCGGACAGCCGTCTCGGAGCCATCCGTGCGAAACAGAAAAAAATCGTACTTCTGACCGACCGGCAGAAATTTCCGTGGAGGCGTTTCCCGGAACGGCCGTTTCTCCGGAACGCGGACGATGTGGAAATCCGTCCCGGAAAAGTCCGGAAACCGTACAACTGTTCCATTGTCTCCGCCCGGACAACCTTGAACGGACTGACCGTGCGCCTGCGGAATTTCAACCCGAAGGAGGAATCCTGCACGCTGGAAGTGTTCCTCGATTCGAAGTCAATGTTGAAAAAAGAACTTCTCCTTCCGCCGAACGGGGAACGGACTGAAACGTTCCCGCTTGCATTCCCGCCGGAAGCCCGGGAAGGGAAAATCGTCCTGAACGCGAAACAGGACGACATCCCGACCGACAATTTCTGGTATTTTCCGCTCAACCCGGCGCCTCCGGCGAAAATCCGGCTGACGTTCTCCGTTGAACACCAGTTTATCCGGGAAGCCCTGCGTTCGTCTTCGATCCAGTTGGAGACGCTCACGAAAAAAAATCTCCGGGAACCGGCGGACTTGCTGATCCTGACCGAGCTTTCCACGCTGGACGGGGAGATCGCGCCCGCACTGGACGCCGCACTCCGGAACGGGACCGGGGTCGTCCTCGTGTTCGACGGCTCCGCCCGGATGAAACAACTGCTGGCGCACTATGGTTTTTCGTTTAAAACAAGCCCGAAACTGGACAGCGCCGGGCTGGAAATGATCCATCTGGAACATCCCGTTTTCAGGGAGTATCTCAAAATCAGTTCGGCCAGCTGGTTCGACATCTCGTTTTTTGACGTGCCCCGGCTCAAAATCCCCGCGCAAGCCCGCCTCCTCGCCGCATTCGACGGCATGGTTCCGGCCGCCTGTGAAATGGTCCGGGGAAATGGAAAACTCTTCGTGCTGGCCTGTCCGATCACGCCGAAACACACCAATTTCCAGACCTACGGCAATTTTGTGGCTTTCTGGCGGGAACTGGCCGAATATGTTTCCAAAGACCGGACCCGGCAGGAATCCTTCACCGCCGCCAGCCGTCCGGCCCGGACAAAGGACGGAGACCTCGACCTGAGCACTCCCGGAAATTATACGGTGAACGGTCACATGTACAGTGTCAACGCGAACCGGGCGGAATCGGAAGTGGAACAGCTCCCGGATTCGTTTTCGTGCCGGAAATACATCGTTCCCAAAGAGAAGGAAAAAGAAGAACCGGCTTACCTCCGGATCGGCGGGATCAAAAACTATCAGACGCTCCTCCTGCTGCTGATGATGGGATTTCTGATGCTGGAACTGGCGGTTTCAAACAGGACGGCCCTATAATGAACCTCCGATTCAAATTCTACTGTTACTACGTCGCCAGGGTCTTCGACTTCGCGCTGCTTTCCGTTGCGCTCCTGTGCACGATGACGTGTCTGTTTCTGACCGCGGCAAGGCTCCTGGACCCGAACGCGGAACAGTGCGCCGTCTGGAATCTCATCGGGAAGGGAATCCTGATCGTTGCGGGAGGATGTTTTCTGATCCTGACGCTGCTCAAGCTGGAGAAAAAACGGACATCCATCCGCGGATTCGATCTTTTCACGGACTCGAAAAACCGTCTTGAAGCGTTCTTCCTCCTGAAAAAGACGGCCCATCCTCTGAAAGCGGCGCAGGCGAACGAGGCTTCGGCTTATTTTGCGTCCGTCCGGCTTCCATGGTCGGTCTACCGGCCGTTTTTTTCGCTGTTCCTGATTCTCCTGATGCTGCCTTGCTCGTTCCGGCTGATGAAAAATGCCGAATCGGCGCATGCCCTTGTTCAACAGGAAAAGCAAATCGCCAAAAAAGCGGAAGAGAAGAAAAAGGCGGCGGCGGAACGGGCCAGAGAGCTGGCCGCGGAAAAAGCCGCCCTCGCCTTGACTTTGCCGGAAAGCGAGAGCCGGGCCAAACCGCTGGACGAGGTCGAATGGGAAGGAACCGGCGAGTCGCCGCACGGATTCGACACCCTCGGGCTGGCGGTTTATGTGAACGGGGAGTTCAAGAAGGTCTTCCCGCCCGAGGCGTCTCCGAAAGCAAAGGGAAAAATCTCTTTCGGGTCGGTCCTCGCGCTGGAAGAACTGAATGTGAAGCCGTTCGATCTGGTCAGCTTCCACCTTACCGGAAACGCGCTGGTCGGCGGAAAACGGATCGAGCTCCTCAGCGAGCCGGGCTTCGTGGAGGTCCGGCCGTTCCGGGAAGACGCGTTTTTCCTGAAGGAGGCCAATCCGCCGGGAATGTCCGCCGAAAATCAGGAAATCCTTGCGATGCTTTACGGCATGCTGGACTTGCAAATCCGTCTGAACAAAGCCTTGTTCGCGCTCAAAATCTACCTGAAACAGCCGCACGGGGAATCCGGCGGCAAGGTGCTGGAAAAAATAAAACTTCAACAGGAAGAACTGACGAAAACGCTGGAGGATTTTCTCAACGACCCGAAATCCAGACGTCTTCCCGCCGATGCGGTCAACCAGTTGGAACAGGCGCTGGAAAAGATGAAAACAACCATGGGTTCGATCGGGAAAGGAGCTTTGTAAATGAACCGGAACGCATTCATTCTTTCTCTCATTTTCATTTTGCCGGCGGTCCTGAACGCCGAGGAGCCGGCCACCCAAAGCCAGCAGAAAGCCGTTTCGCATCTGGTTCAGGCGTTGAAAAGCATCCGCCTTGCCATCATGAGCGGCAGCGGAGAAACGCCCGGAGCGGGAAAACCCGGTCAGGACAAGACTGCCGGGAATCCATTCCGGAGCAAGGAAAAATTCAAACTGCCGGAGATGCCGCCCAAAGAAAATGCCCACAACCAGCTTTCCGAGTTGTCGAAGGAACAGAAGCAGCTCAATTCGGAAGTCCGGAAAAATGCCGGAGGCACCAGCGAAAAACTGGCCGAAAAACAGGATTCGCTCCGGGAAAAACTTGACGCCGTGAGGAAAAAACTTTCCGACAATAAACCGGCCGCGGAGAAACTTGCGAACAGCGATGAAAAAATGAAGGACGCCTCGGATTACCTGAAAGCGGAAAAACGGCTTCCCGCCTCGGTCAAAGGCGAACAGGCCGCCGCGGACCTGGAGCAAGTCCGGAAGAAGCTGGAAAAGGATTCCAACCAGGAGACCGCGAAGAAACTCGAGGAGACCGGAAAAAAGCTCGACCATCTTTCGGAAGAGCTGAAAGACGGAAAACACTCCTCGAAGCAGACGCTCGATGAGCTTTCGGAGATGGCCTCCGACCTGGCAAAAGAGGCGGGAAACCAGCACAAGACCGGAACGCAGGGCAATGCGGAACGGCTGGGCAAGGTCGGGGAGCGGATGAACGAGGCGGCGGACTCCGGTCCGGACAGCAAACTCCCGGAAGCGAAAAAGAAGGAAGAACTCCTCCAGACGCTCGGAACCCTCAAAAAAGTGGTGACGGCGGCCCGGAGCGGACAGCAGGACCCGGTTTCGTTTCTGAGCTCGACCCTCTCCCGGCTGAATGAGAACACGGACTATCTGAAATATCTGAAAAAACACCCCGATCCGGCCGCGGAACAGGAGGTCCGCAAGGAAATGGATTCTCTTCTGGAAGACCTGTCGTCGATCGTGGGACGGATCGCGGAAGAGTCCGCGGACTGGAATGTGGTGAAGGCACGCGAAGCCGTGGAAAAAGAGCTGACGCGTTATGGAAAAAATGTTTCGGGTTCTCCGGAAAAAATGGCTCCCCTCCTGGACCTGGCGGGAAAGCTGCTTCTGGCGCTGAAACGGGAAGTCCGGATTCATGTGTTCGAAGCGGAGGAAGTCCCGGAAAAATACCGCCGCGACGCCGCCTCCATGACGGACCAGAGCATTCAGACCATCCACTGGGATTTTCCCGGCTCCTGGACCGGATTGGTTCTCGCATTCCTGTTTCTTGCCGCATTCACGATTCTTTCCTACCGGTATTCCCTGCGCGATTTCGGCGGATTCCGGAAAACCGTCCTGTGCCTCCTGCGAATCCTTCTTTTCTGCCTGATCCTGTTGTGTCTGACAAATCCCCGGATGGAAACCGAACGGACGATCCGGCGCCAGGAGAAACCGAAAATCGCGGTGGTGTTCGACGAGTCGGGCAGCATGCTGAAACCCTCCGTCTGGAAACGCAACCGTTTTCAGGACGCGGTCGCCTTCTGGAACGAAAAAGTCAACCGCGCGGACGTCCAGACGGATTTCTACCATTTCGGGCGAAACCTCCGCACCGTTCCCGGCGCGGGAGCCGAGCCGGATGTCGCCAACAGCGGAGAAACCCGCTTTTATGCGCTTGCGCGGGAATGGATTCCGCGGTTCGAGGCGGAAAAATACAACGGGGTCATCTGCTTCACGGATGGGATCGACACGGGGGAAGAGGGACGCGGCGATCTCCTGTCCGCGCTGGCGGCCACTCCGCTGGAACATGTGTTCGTCGCCATGAACCAGGAAGTCGCGTCGATGCCGGAACTCTCCTTCCGGAAAATCGAGTCGCCCTCGCAAGTCTTCACGAAAACGGAAAACGCCCTGACTTTCCTGATCCGGTGCGGCAACCTCCACGCCGGGTTCAATCCCGTATTCGAACTGCTGCGGAACAGGACGGAAGTGCTTTACACGCAGGAACTCGCTCCGGTCAACGGCATCCGGACCGTGAAATACCGCATGGCGGCCGAACTGCCGGGAACCGAACTCCTGACGGCACGTCTCCTCCTGAAAGGGAAGGTCTGCGAAAGCGTCACGTGGAGCATCGAGAAGACGGAACGGAAAGACAAATTGAACGTTCTGATTTTCAACGGCTCGCTCGACTTCGGGACCCGTTTCATCCGCAATGTCTTTCTGGACGAACCGTCGATCGCGCTGGACATCCGGTATGCAAAGGGAATCTTTCCGGAGAAAACCGGAAAAGGAGTTGAGTTTCCCAACCGCGACGAACTGGGCAAATTCGATATTCTCCTCCTGATGAACCTGAAAAGGAATGCGCTGGGACCGAACGCGGAGGCGGATGCAATGGACTTCGTGCAGAAGGGAGGCGGACTGCTCTTCGTGTGCGGAAATCCGGCCGCGGCACGGGAATACGCCGCCTCCACGCTGGAAACGCTTCTCCCGGTGAAGTTCGCCAGGGGGGAAACGTCCGATTCCCGCGCGGAACCGGAAACCCAGCGGATTCTGGACGAGATCGCCCGGGGCAGAACTCCCACCCAGTTCGACGCCCATATGGTCCGGCAGAAAGAATTCACGTTCAAGCCGCAGCCGCTGTATCCGTTCGAACTGACACTGCTGGGAAAGAAGAGTCCGCTGTTCTATAAAAACGCTTCCGACGGAAAGCCGATGGCGGTCATTCCGCAATTTCAGGATATGGCCCCGGTCGATTCCCTCAAGCCGGGCGCCAATCTGCTGGCATTCCACACCGCCGGCGGACGGGAACATCCGCTTCTGGCCTACCAGAATTTCGGAACCGGCCGGAGCATGGTGCTGGCCTGCGATCCGCTGTGGCGCTGGAAATTGAATCTGCCCTCAAAAAATCCGGCGTATGAGATTTTCTGGAAGAACCTGTTTTCCTACCTCTCGCTCGGAAAGAACCGCACCACGCGCTGGATCGTGCCGAACCTGACGCCGGACGCGAAGGAATGGGAACTGGCTCTGGACCCGGGCGCCCTGATTCCGGACCCCGGAAGGATCGTGTGCAAGCTGGAGTCCGGCGGGACGGAACAGACACTTCCGCTTCAAACGCTCGACGGCAAGCTCCGCTGTGTTGTAAAGCCGGACGGCACGGAAAAGACGATCCGGGCTTTCTATGAAGGCAAAGCCATGGCCTCTTTCACATTTTCGGCGCTGAAGTCCACGGAAATCGCAAAAGAATTCCGGACGCTGGAGCCGGACATGGAAGGGCTGAGGGAGTTTGCAACTCTGCCGAATGTGACGCTGCTGGACAGCGGTTCGAAGCTGGATCTGGCGGACCGTTTCGGGCGGAAGGAAATCATACTTAAGGAGAAAACAATTCATCCGCTGTGGCATAACGGCTGGATGTTCTTCTGGATGGCGGCGCTCCTGATTCTGGAATGGATCGCCCGGCGCTGGAACCGTCTTTTGTAAAGGAGGGAAAAAATGCGATATCTGTTTCTGCTTTTCTGCGCATGTTTCTGTGCGGCGGCCTCCGATTTCGAATCGGAACGGGGCAGCCGGGTTTCCTGGGCGCGGCTGAAATTCCCCGTCAAGGGCAGTTCCCGCTCGGAATCGGCGTGGGACTGGCATGCGCATCCGTCCGGCGACATGCGGATGATCGACTTCATCCGGAAAAACACGTCCGTGAACCTGATGGCGGACTGGAATGTGGTGGATGCGGAACATCTGGAAAAAATGTGCGCGTTCCCGTTCATTTTCATGCACGGGCAGCGGACCCTGAATCTCTCGCCGCTGGCGGAAAAAAACATCAAGGAATATCTGCTGCGCGGCGGCTTCCTTTTCATAGACGATTGCGTCTACCAGAAATACGATCCGTACCAGGATATGATGTATCAAAGCACGCTGAAACTCCTGAAACAGCTGTTTCCGGGGGTGGAAATCCGGCGGGTCGGCCTCGACCACGAACTGTTCCGCTGTTACTACAAGATTCGTTTCTTCCCGCATTGCCAGGGAAAGAACAACGGCATCTCGCTGGTGACCTGGCAGGGACGCCTCATCGCCATCATCACCTCCAGCGACATTCACTGCGGATGGGTCAGCGAACAGTGGTTCGGAGCGGAAATCACGCAGGAAGCCTACCGGCTCGGCGCCAATGTTTACGTGTATTCCATGTCGCATTGAAACGGCGCCGGAATCCGGCCGGAGCTTCCACGCCCGGAGCATTTACGATAGGGACATTTGTCCCGCCGGGTCTGGAAAGATTGGAAAGCGGGCGCATGTACATTCTCCGATAAAACGCATTTCCATTTTTTCCGGGGATAAATCGGCGTTATTCCGCATGAAATCCTTCGCAATATGGATCATCCAGGGAACGGGCGAATTGCATAGTCACCATTTCTGTGCTATATTATTCAGGTTACGGACAATGAAGGAGGAATGTGATTATGACTTTACGGCGCTCCCTGCGGTTCTTCGACGTATTCAGCATTGCAACCGGAGCCATGATCAGCTCCGGTATTTTTATTTTACCCGGGGTGGTGTTTCCGAATGTCGGTCCGGCATTGTTTATTTCCTATTTCCTGGCCGGGGTGGTGTCCCTGATCGGCATTCTGAATGTGATCGAGCTGTCGACCGCCATGCCGAAAGCCGGCGGCGACTACTATTTCGTTACCCGCAGCATGGGACCGCTGGTGGGAACGGTGTCCGGAGTTTTAAGCTGGCTGGCGCTGGTGATGAAAAGCGCGTTTGCGATTTTCGGGATGTCGGAAGTCCTGCATGTTTTTTTCCCGGAGATCCCGGTCTGGAGCAGCAGCGCGGTGTTTACGCTGATTTTCCTCCTCTGCAATCTGCTGGGGGTAAAAACGGCGGCCTATCTGGAAAATTTCATGGTGATCATTCTGTTCGGCGCGATCGGTTTTTTCCTGGTGGTGGGGCTGCCGCAAATCAGTCTCGGCGCGTTCAAACCGATGCTGCTGCCGGGAAAAAACATCAATGACGTGCTGATTACCGCGGCGGCGGTTTACATCTCTTACGGCGGACTGCTGCACGCCATCAGCATTTCCGAGGAGGTGGTGAAACCGGCGCGGAACATTCCGCTGGGGATTATGATTTCGATTCTGGTTACCACGCTGCTTTACGTTGCCATTCTGATTGTCGTCATCGGCATCATCCCGGCCAAAGAATTTGCCGGGAATACGACATCCGTGGCCGATGCGGCGAAACTTTTTGCCGGAATTCCCGGGTATGTCGTCATGACCATCGGCGCGGCCATGGCTTTCACCACCACCGCCCATGCCGGAATGATGGCGGCCTCGCGCTATCCTTTCGCACTGAGCCGCGACGGCCTGATGCCGAAATTCGTTTCCGTCGAATCCAGAAAGACCCGGAATCCCTGGGTGGCGATTCTGATTACCGGCACGCTGATGGGGATTGCCGCCCAGATTCCGCTGGATGCCCTGGTCAAAGCGGCGTCGGCCGTGATCCTGGCTTCTTATGTTCTGGCTTCGTTTGCGGTCATTATCCTGCGTGAAAGCCGGGTGCTGAATTACCGTCCCACCTTCAAGGTTCCATTTTATCCTTTTTTTCAGATTTTCTGCATTGTGACTTTTTCCATGATGATCCTGGCGCTGGGCTGGCACGCGCTGCGCATCAACCTGATCGTGATCGGATTCAGTCTGGTAGTGTTCTATATTTACGGCCGCAAGACCAGCCGGGAGTTTGCTTTGCTGCACCTGCTGGAACGCATTACCAACCGCAATCTTACCAGTCACGGCCTGGAAAAGGAACTGCTGGATGTCGTCCACAGCCGCGATGAGGTGATCAAAGACGAGTTCGACCTGGAAGTGGAAAAAAGCGAAGTGATCGATTTGAAAGGCACCCTGTGCACCACCACGCTGTTCCGGACGATTGCCGAAAAACTGGCGCCGGGAGTCGGCCTTTCCGCCGACCGTTTTTACGAGATGCTGATCGAACGGGAAAAAAGCAGCAGCACGGCAATCAACCATTTTGTCGCCATTCCCCACCTGGTCCTGGAAGGGGAAGGCTGTTTTCAGATTGCGCTGGTCCGCTGCAAGGACGGCGCGGCCATGGAAGGCACCGACGGTCTGATCAAGGCGGTATTCGTCATTCTCGGCACCCGCGACTGCCGCAACCACCATCTGAAAGCCCTGGCGGCGATTGCCCAGATCGTTCACGGGCCGAATTTCGAAAGCCGTTGGCTGACAGCGCGGCACAGCGATCAGCTCCGGGATATCCTGCTGCTCGGCAAACGCAAGCGTGTCACCAGGTCCGGGAAAAAATAGATGCTGCATTTCTCCAGGACGCCGGTCGGCGCCGCGCAGGATTCAATCATACACGACCTTGGGGAATGTGACGGTGAAACAGCTTCCCTTGCCCATTTCGCTTTCCAGTCCGA
>MWCA01000039.1 GCA_002069785.1 Lentisphaerae bacterium ADurb.Bin242
CGTTCGCGCGCATTGAATTTGCGGAGCCCGCCATAGACGGCGTCCGCCCCGGCGTCGAAGGCGGCCAGGGCGGCGGCGGGATTGCCCGCGGGAGCGAGAAGTTCGATTTTGCGAAGAAGGTTCGGCGTCACTGGAATTTCCTGTTTTCCGGTAATATATCACCTTTTTTTGAAAAATAACATGTTCCGGGGATGAAAAAAAAGGGAAAGCGTGATACATTTCCGGATTCAGAAACAACCGGAGACAAAATGAACATACGGGCGGAACTGTTTCTCGCATGGAAATATTTCAAACCGAAACGGAATGCGGTGTCGATCATCACGCTGATTTCGGTGATCGGGGTGGCGCTCGGCGTCGCCGTGCTGATCGTCGTGCTGGCGGTGATGACGGGATTCTCGGACAAGATGCGCGAAAAACTGCTGGATACTACATCGCATGCGCAAATCCGCTCCAAATACAGCGGTGTGGTGATCCGCAATCCGGAAGCGGTCGTGGAAATGGTGAAGAAGGCCGGAGGCGAAGCCATGCCGGTCATCATCTCGCCGGTGCTTCTCCAGAAGGAGGACGACTTTGTGCCGAAGGTGGTCATCGGGTTCGATCCCGCGCGGAAGGTCGACCACCTCAAGCTCTCCGAAGTGGTCCGGATCGGAAAAGCGGACCTGAAACGGGGGGAAGTCGTCGTCAGCTACATCATCGCCCGCGACCTTGGGCTGAGCGTCGGACAGAAACTGCTGATCCACTCGCCGACCAACCTTGCCAAGCTGGTCAAACGCGGCAAGAACGGCAGGCTCGAAGTCTCGAAAAATCTGGAAATGTATCTTCCCTCCGAATACCGGATCGAAGGCATTTCCTGTTTCAACAAGTACGACTTCGACCGCGATTTCCTGTTCATGAACATCAGCGACGTGGCCGATCTGCTGGATCTGGACTACGGCGCGGCCTCCGCCGTGTATGTGTGGACGCCGGACCCCTTCCACATGGACGAATTCCTGTCCCGTGTCCGGAGCGAACTTGCCCGAAACGCCCCGTTCTGCTTCATCGAATCCTGGCAGGAGATCAACAAGCGCCTCCTCGGGGTGCTTCAAGTCGAAAAAAACATGCAGTTCTTCCTGCTGGTCTTCATCGTGCTGGTCGCCGCGTTCAGCATCACCAACACCCTGATCACGACCGTCATCCAGAAGACCAAGGAGATCGGTTTGCTCAAGGCGATGGGGGCGGGGTCCGGCACGGTCATGCGGATCTTCATCCTCCAGGGCTTTTTCGTGGGGGTGATCGGGACCGTTTCGGGGATCGTCCTCGGCGCGCTGGTGGTCAAATACCGCATGGCGATCCTTCTGACGATGCGTACGATCACCGGACAGGAGATCTTCCCGCCTGAAATCTACTATTTCAACGAACTTCCCGCCCGGATCATTCTGACGGACATTTTCTGGATCGGGATCATTTCCGTTCTGCTTTGCACCTTCGGCGGCGTGATCCCGGCCTTGCGTGCGGCAAAACTGGACCCGTCGAAGGCGCTGCGCTATGAATAACGGCAACATCGAACACATCCCCTTTCTGAAGGCCGAGGGAATCGCCAAAAGCTTCCAGGTCGGAGCCACCCTCGTGGAGGTCCTGAAAAACGTCACGCTTTCAGTCGGACGGGCCGAATGGGTGGCGCTCGTCGGAGCGTCCGGCAGCGGGAAAACCACCCTGCTGGACATCGTCGGGACGATCTCGCGTCCGGACAAAGGCTCCCTCACGATCGACGGCCACGACATCGCCGCGTTCTCCGCACGGGAGACCGTGGCGTTCCGGCGCCGCCATATCGGGTTTGTTTTTCAGGCTTATCACATGCTGCCCGAACTCAACATCTGCGAGAATGTGATGCTTCCGGCCATGCTGGAACATTTCTCCAGGAACGACGCCCGGAAAAAAGCGCTCGAACTGTTGGACCGCGTGGGACTCTCCCACCGGGTCGGACATCGCGCAAACGAACTCTCCGGCGGAGAGCAGCAACGGGCGGCCATTGCGCGTTCCCTCATCAATTCGCCGGAGCTTCTGCTGGCGGACGAGCCGACGGGCAACCTGGATTCCGTCACGGGCGCAGGAATCCTGGACCTTTTCCGGAAGATCCATACCGAGGCGAAAACCACAATCGTCATGGTCACGCACGACCGCAACGTGGCCGCGCTGGCCGACCGCTCCGTCGAACTGAAAGACGGTTTTCTCGTTTCCGGCTGTTGACAATCCGCCTTTCCGGTGTTACAGTGATGTTCCGAATATAGGAAATCTTGAACCATATTCAACGAAACGACAACTTGGGAGACTCCAAAATGGCACCTTTGAAATTCGGACTGATCGGCTGCGGAAGGATCGCGGAAGCCAACCACATCCCGGAAATCCTTTCCCTCGGGAAAAAAGCGGTCGTGACGGCCATGTTCGACACCCAGAAAGGCAAGGCCGAAGCGCTCGCCGGAAAATTCAAGCTGACGCCGAAATTCTGCAAGACGCTGGACGAGCTTCTGGCGTCCGACATCGACGCGGTCATGATCGCCACCCCGAACGTGTATCACTGTGAACAGACCCTCGCCGCGCTGAACGCCGGAAAGCATGTCCTCGTGGAAAAGCCGATGGCCTCTTCCCTCGAGGAAGCCGACAAGATGATCGACCTCGCCGCAAAAAAGGGCCTTGTCCTCCAGGTCAACCAGTCGCTTCGCTACCACGCGCCCTACAAGAAAATCAAGGAACTCATTGACGGAGGCGTCATCGGCAAGCCTCTTCACGCCCGCTGTCTCCGCGCCTCCAACGCCAGCCCGGACGTCAACTGGTCGCCCGGCGCCACATGGTTCGTCCAGAAGAAATACAAGGGAAGCCTGGTCACGGACATCGCAGTCCACATGGCCGACGCCCTCTACTGGTTCTTCGGCCCCGTCGAGGGCATCATGGCCAAGACCCGCTGTCTCTCGCACGAAGTGCCGGACAACGTGGTGGCCCTCTTCACCTTCCAAAACGGAGCCTCGGCCGTGCTCGAACTGAGCTGGACTTTCCCGAAGAGCAGCTCCGCTTTCGAGATCTACGGCGAAGACGGCTACATCTCGATCGGAACCGAAGGCATCGAAATCTGGAAGAAGGGAGTGGAAAAACCGCGCCTCGTCCAATACGCCTCCATCAAAAAAGTCCCCAATTCCCATGCGGAGTTCATCAAGGCGGTTGCGGAAGGCGGCAAATACCACTGGAAGTTCGGGCGCGGCGCCCTCGCGCTCTGCATGGCGATCCTGGAATCCAGCAGCCGGAAGGAATCCGTGGTTCCGAAGTTCCGGGCGGTCCCGGAAGCGTCCGGACCGAAAAAGGAAGCCGCGAAAAAGGCGCCGGCGAAAAAAGCCGGAGCGAAGCCGTCCGGAAAGACCGCCGCGAAAAAGAAATGACCTTCGGCCGAACCCATGAAAAAGACTTTCCGGTCCTCTTCCGGGAGGTCTTTTTTTTCAGGGCATTTTTTTGGACTTTTATTTTCGAGCCCGCTTGACTTTGGCGAAGACCCCGCTTATTGTAACAGGCTATTGAAGTCACCCATTTTACGGAGCATGCAAAAATGAAAATCCATTCAATCTTCCCTTCTGTTGCGGTCGCGCTCACGGCGGTTTTCCTGATGGGGGCCTCCTCCTGTGAAAAGTTCATGGAAAACCCGGAAAAATATATCACGGAGGAAAGCGACAAAACCCCGCGCTATGTCATCACTATCCATGATATTGTCAAATACAAACGCGCGGACATTCTGGAGATGGATGTGGATTCCTTCTTCGGCGGGACCGTGTGCATCAACAAAAACGCCCGGCTGCACTCCAGGGACATCATGAAAGTCGAACTGGTCCCGCGTCCGAACAACCGCGAATTCTTCGACCTGAAACTCACGCTCTCCCCGCGCGGACAGAAAATATGGAGCACCTTCGCCATTTCCAACGCGGACAGCGACAAGCTGGCTTTCCTGATCGACGGCATGTATTACCGTTCCTTCACCCCGGTTTTCCTTACCGAGCCGGAAGTGAAGGACGTGGTTTTGCAAGGGCCTTTCGATCCCGCCACGGCCAAAGGAATCACGATCAACGCCGAGCGGAATTACAAGATCTACAACAACCAGTAATTTCACGATCCGCAACGTATCTTCCTGCGGACCGCCGCCTCGTTCCGGGCGGGGCGCCCTCTGTTTCCGCCCGGAATATCCCGGGCCCCGGGTTTCGGAATTTTCTTCTTTCCCGGCATGCGCATGGGCCGCAAGCTACTTCAAAATCCGCCACGGCACCGCCGGACGGAACCAGGACGGAACCTTTCCCTTCGCCCGGACATCGAAACCCGGATCGAAGATGCGGCCGCAGGCGGCATATTTCGCCCCCGCCAACGGATTCGACGGCAGAAAATCGATCCGCTTGAGATGCCGCAGGGTCCCGGATAACCGCATGAGCCCGCGCAGATTTTCCTCCGTGTCCGTCACCCGGGCCAAAAGCGGCATCCGGAAACAGTAGGGAGTCTCGCCGCATTCATCCAACATACGCAGGTTTTTCAGCGCGGACAAAGAACTTTGCCCGGTCCATTCCCCGGCACGGAGGGGGTGGAGGATTTTCAGGCCGAAATGCACGAAGTCGACCTTTGCGGCCAAACGCAGGAACGCCTCCGTTTCACCAACGCCGGAAGTCTCCAGAATCGTATGGAGTCCGTTCAAACGGTCCAGCACGGCCGACAGGAATCCGGGCTGCTGCAAGGGCTCCCCTCCCGAAAAGGTGACGCCGCCCGAACGCAAAAGGGCTTTCATGCCGTTCAAATAGTCCGCCAGTTCCTCCGCTTCCCAGACCGTGCCGGCCAGCCGTTCCCCGACAGGAAAGCGCAGCCTTTCCGGCTCGCTCCGCTGTCCTTCCGGCGAATGGCACCAGCGGCAACGAAGCGGGCATCCTTTCAGAAAAACCGTAATCCGCAGTCCGGGTCCGTCATGAACGGTTCCTTCCCCGATATCGAACAGAATCCCTTTCATCGGCCATTACCCCGCATACGCCTGACGCCCGATGATCTGATCCTGATACATTTTGTCCAATTCGACGAAATACCCGCTCCATCCCCAGACCCGGACAATCCGGTCGCGATGGTTTTCCGGATGCTTCTGCGCCTCGCGCAAAAGTTCCGGATCGAGCGTATTGATCTGGAGCTGCTGACATCCGGCCTCGACGAACGCCCGGATGATCTGCGCCGTCTTGAGAAGCGCGTCTTCCGAATGGAAATAGGACGGCGACAATTCCAGGGTAATCGGGCCTCCGTTGCAGAGTTTCCGGTAGTCAAGCCGTCCATAGGTCCGCAGGATGCTGAGAATCCCCCGCGCACGCACTCCGGGTGCGGGCGACAGACTGGAACTGATGTATTCCCCGTCGCGGCGGCCGTCGGCGGTCGCCCGGAGCCGGTCCGGCCGGGACATTTGAGTCATGAGCGCGTAGTTCTGGGCGGACCCGGTTCCCGGCCGGATTCTTCCGCCCCGTCCGCAATCCCGGATTTCCCCCAGCACTCCGGCAAAAGCGTTGAAGACAAATTGCAGATACCGGTTGCTTTCGGAATCGTTGTTTCCCGTTTTCGGAGAATGGTTTTTCAAAAGGTCACGGATGTCGTCATATCCCTCGTAATTCCGTTCCAGCGCGTCGAGCAATGCGGCCGGAGCAATTTTTTTCTCGTCATAGACCCATTTTCTGACCGCCGCGAGCGAGTCCGCGGCGGTGGAAGAACCGCAGCCGTGACAACCGCAATGGTAATGGTCCCCTCCTCCGGCGTTCAAATCCTTCCCCCGTTCGAGGCATTGGCCGCTGAAGGCGGAGAACAGCGGATTCGGAAAAAAGGTTTCGGGCCGGGAAAAATCCGGCAGCCGCTTCCGGATTTCCGGGGCGATTTGCTCGAGGAGTTCTTCGAAAGACTCCCCCTTTTCCAAGGCGCTCCGAATGGCGCAGTCGACCGCCAGCGGCAGATTTACCGACATCCGGTTCGGAATGTCGCGTCCGTTCTTCACGACGAATTCCCAGCAGGCGGCCACCGTATAATCGCGGGCGTCTTCGACAGGATACCCGAATTCGCAAAGTCCCGGGATCACCGCTTCGTCGTTGCAATACTGGGGAAAACCGAGGCCGCGCCCGGTCAATCCGGCGCCGGCGACAAGCAGCTCCCCGGGGGTTCGGGAATCCACGCGCAGATTGATCTTCGGGTTGATCATGGAGACGTCGAAGGCGGCTTCCAGAACCAGTTTTGTCAACTCGTTGCAGGCATTTTCGCCGGAGCGTCCGCAGCCTCCGAGCATCACGGATTCGCCGTCGTCGCCGAGTTGGACCATGCCGTACAGATCACTGTCCCGGTTCAGCATCAGAAAAAATTCGGACAGCAGTTCGAGCGCTTCGTTCCGGCTGATTCCGTCGGCTTCCGGGTCGTTCCGGAAATAGGGGGCAAGATACTGGTCCAGGCGGCCGAAACCCAGCAGCGTCACCCCCGTCAAATGCAGCATGGAGAAAAAGAAGAAGACCGATTGAAGGGCCTCCCGGAGATTTTCCGCCGGATAAAACGGAACTTTCCGAAGCAGCCGGGCGCCTTCGGAGTCCCCCGCCTTCTCCGCGGCTTCGGCATAACGTCCGGAAAGAACGGCTGCCGTTTCGAGCATTTCGACCGTGCTTTCGAAATAGTCGCGTTCCGTGCTTCCTTTTCTGCATCCGGAGAGCTTTGCGCGGGCCGTCCGCAGACGCCCGGAAAGCCCCTCCCGGAGCAGGATTTCCCAGTCCGGGGAAAGGTTTTCGATCCGTTTCCCCGGACCCGGAGGGACTTTGCCGTCCACCGTGCGGGTGAAGAAAAAGCGGTCGCCCGGAAGGATGACCGGCGTCTCCAGTTCGGCATATCTCCGAAACGAACGGGCGCAAGCCCGATACGGAGAAAGATTTCTGTAATCTTCCTCCACAAGCTCCGGCGGAAGATGGTGTATCCGGAACGGACGGTATTCCCCGCAGCGTGTCTTCCGGCGCATTTCACAGAGGCGTTTTGAAAGCATATCTCATCCCTTTCCTGTGGTGTTCTGTCCAGCCAATATAGAACAATCCTCCTGAAAAGACAAGGGGAACCGACTGGACAAACGAATCTAAAAACAGCATAATCCGACTGTTCTTTTCCGGAAGAGATATTTGACTTCCGCCGATTCCGCCGTATAGTATTGAACGAATCAACCGGAAAGGTCCGTCATGGAAAAACAACCTCCGCAGGTCACTTACGCCGGGTATTACCATTCTACGCCCGAACAGTCTTCCCGGTTGTCCTGGCACTCGCACAAATGCCCGGAACTCGTCCTGATCACCGACGGATGCAACCGCACTTTGTTTCCGGGGGGAATCGAGTTTCAGTGTCCGAAAGGAACCCTGATCGTCACTCCGGCGGAAATCATGCACAAACAGATCGATACGCCCCGTTCGGAGGTATTGTATGCCGGATTCATTCCGGGCGGCGGCGAATTCGACGCGTCGCTGCGGATTCTGAATCTCGCCGAAGATCCGTACCCGGAAGTGTGGCTGAATCAAATCCGGGAGCTCTTTTTTTCCGGGGAAGGACTGGAAGAAGCCAATCTCCTGATGGAAGCATTGCTCGCGCATTTGAAGCGCAGGGAAGGAGGCATCCACCGGAAACAGTTCCGTCACCCCGCGGTGGAAACGGCGGTGAAATACCTGGATGGGCACCTCACACGGAAGCTTTCGCTTCGGGACATCGCGCGGACCAGCGGAATCAGCCCTTCAAGACTGAACTTTCTTTTCCGGCAGGAACTTTCCGTAAGTGTGATGCAGTGCCTGACTTTCAAACGGATGTTTCTGGCCCGCCGGCTGCTGGCCGATCCAATGAAGACCGTCGCGGAGGCTGGCGGGCTTTCCGGCTATCCGGACCCGAATTATTTCACCCGCATGTTCCGCAAAGTACACGGATGCACTCCCCTTCATTTCCGGAAACATCTGCCGGAATCCCTCGCGGGGTTCTCCTGGCGGGGCTGACGCCGATGGACCGCCGTCCTTCAACGGGGATGGGTTCCGGCCTGAACCGGCAAAGAGACAAAAAAACATCGCGGCGGCATACAAAATGATGCAGGACGGGAAAGAAGTTGGAAAATGGTGGCGGCTACCGGGCTTGAACCAGTGACCTGTGGATTATGATTCCATCGCTCTACCGACTGAGCTAAGCCGCCGTTTGATGGGCATAATATAACCGTGAATCGTTATTTTTCAAGCCGGATGTGAAGACAATTTCAAAAAAATATCGTCCCCGCGTGCTTCCAAAATCCCCTTTTTTCCCTGCTTTCAGTTCATTAATCTCTATTATTTCAACGATAAAAAAGGATTTTTTTTTGATTTCAAATATTGAAAACGAAATGACAAAGAGATATATTAACAGGTTACAAGGAAACTGAATCCCTCAAGACAAGGAGCGTAATCCAATGATTACCGGACAGCAGGAACTCGAAGACCTGATTATGGCGGCGGCCCAGGAAGAAAATGACGCGGCCGTAATAAAACTTCTTACCAAAATCAGAACCATTGACCCCAGGATTCTCAAGGAATCCGGAACCAATTTCGATTTTCTTTTCGACACATGGGACGAATCCGTTTTCAAAAGTGAGGAGAAAGCATCCATCTGCCTTTTCCTTGCCGAACACGCCATACTGGATTCCTCCTCTTTCCGGATCGCCCTTCACAGTGCGATCCGTAAATTTTTACCCCCCTACATTTCCAGTCCCGCCGTAGCGAAAGCGGTCGGCGCGCGGGATCAGACGATGTGCGTCCACGATGTGGCTCTCCGCATCCGCAAACTCCAGAAGCTGAAAACCAATGCGTATGTGTTCCAGTTTGAATCCAAGACTTGGGGCCGCATCATCAACGTGGACAAGGTGGTCGCCTCCATTGCGATCAGCACGTTCGCCACGGGCGGACAGATTTCCATTCCAATCTCCAGCGCGCTGGGCGGCTGCTATTTCTTCGAGCCCAGCATGGAAATGACCAACATCATCGCGACGAACAAAAGTTCGCTCCGGGATGCCGTCTACTACCGCGAAAGACTGAATCACTATTCCCTTGGCGAACTGTCGGAGACCAAAGGCCGGGAAATCCTCCAGCGGATGTTTATCCCTGTGCTTTTCTCTCTGGATGAATTCAGTTCGTGGTGGGACGCCGAGGCTCCCGCGGCATCGGCCGCCCCCCGGCAGCGCACCTTCCGGGACGCCCGCAGCATCCTGGAGCTTCACACGCTGCTGGCGCCGCTCTCGCCCGCCGAGATCAAGGTGACTCCCGAGGTGGCGTCGAAACTGGCGAAACTGTTCTCGAACGTTCGTCCCGTCATGACGCCGAAAGACCAGGAAATGCTGGCCGAGTGCATCGCCCAGCTCGCCGATTCCGCGGACGACGCCACTTTGCGTGTCCTGTTTTCCGGAATCCGCGGGAAGGTTCCCTTCCTGCCCTCCGAAATCACGGAATCCGTTCCCCTCAAAAATCTGGAAGTATGGGGCCGTCTGCCCGTCCGTCTTTTCCCCGGCTTCCTGAAGGTGGCGTCGCTTCTTTATTCGCGCCTCGAGATCGCCAAGCTGACGATGATCCTGCCGCTCCGCTGCATCACGATCATTCTCGATACGCTGACGATCGACGATATTTCCGACGCCCTTTTCGCCGCGGACCATCTCCGTTCGGACATCATCCTCGCCATCTGGAAAAACAGGGCCGCGTATCCGGCCGAAGTCCAGGATTTCATCACCATGGCCAATATTTCCCACGCCCTTTCCGAAGAAGGACTGCCCAAGGAATGGGCCGCCGCCCAGCGTGAACTCAAAAAGAATCTTTTCGACAAGGCGGATTTCCAGAAGTTCGTTCTGGCGAACGCCGGTTCCAACATTCCCTCCATCATCAGTTCGATCCAGCGGATGCGCAACATGGTGCCCGGCGAATGCCAGAGCCTTCTCGTGAAACTGGCCCGTCATTCGCAGGAACTCACCGCCCACATCGAAAGCGGCGAAGGCAAGAAGCTTCTGGCGACACAGGGCAGCGAAGAGGGCGTCCGCAAGCACCAGGCGGCTCCGATGACCTCCATGAAGTCGTACAAGGCGCTGGTTTCGGAACTCGACAACATCGTACGGATCCAGGTCCCGGAGAACAACAAGGCCATCGAACATGCCCGCGGGTTCGGCGATTTCCGCGAAAACGCCGAATACGACGCCGCAAAGGAACGCAGACGCTTTCTCCAGAGACGCCGTTCCGAACTGGAAACGCTGGTGGCGACCGTCCAGCCCCTGAACTTCCTTGAATTCAAGGCGGACACCTCCAAGGTCTCCATGGGCACGGCCGTAACCCTCGAGGAAGCCGACGGCACCCGGAAAGTCTATTCGATCGTCGGCGCGTGGGACGGCAATCCCGACCGCAACCTGGTTTCGTATAAAACAAAATTCGGCGAATCGCTCCTTGGCGCACAGCCCGGTGATTCCGTGACTCTCCCCGACGGTACCAAAGTCACGGTCAAAAGCATTGCCGCGCTGCCGTCCGCGCTCGCCAAAGAATTGTCGCAGGAAGAGTGAACGGCCTTCCGCTGAGAAGCAAGCCCCGGAGCTGGAAAAAAGCCGGACCGGGCGCTTTTTCAACCGATTGCGTCGGAAACGGTGGCTTCTGCCATGTCCGCTACCGGCATCCGCTTCGTCCGGAAGCGGCCTCGCTTTCCGGGACGCGACTGCTTTTCTTTTCCGATCTTCATATCCGCCCGCAGACCTCTTTTTCCATCCTTCCAGATTTCGTGAAATGGAAAGGCATGGATAAAATCCAGGCTCATCTGGTCTCCGCATGCGAAGAATTCCAGCCGGATTATCTGCTTTTCGGAGGCGACCTGATGGCTTTCGTCTCCTCGTATCCGGACGTGGTGCGTTTCTTCCATTCCCTGAAATCGAAAAAAGAGAAGCTCGGGGTTCACGGCAACTGGGACCGGATGCGTTCCTGGTTTCCCTCCCGTGAGTGGGAAAAAGGGCTGGAGTCCGCTTCCCTGAAACTGCTGGTCAACCGCGAATACCGGAGGGATGGATTCCGTTTTTTCGGGCTGGACGACTACCGGAGAGGAAACCCGCTGTATGTTCCGGCGCAGCGGAAACCTCTTTTCGAATGCGTCCTGTCCCACAATCCGGACACCGTTCCGCTGTCCATGAGCGACGAGGAACTTTCGGGCGTGGACCTGATCCTCTGCGGGCACACGCACGGCGGACAGCTCCGGATTCCGGGCTTCGGCGCAATCCTGACGTCGTCCGAACATTGGAAGAAGTTCGAATACGGCCTTTATGAACATAAATCCGGCCGCGCCAGAATGTTTGTCAGCGCCGGAATCGGAATGACCTTCCTCTGGAAACGGTTCTTCTGTCCGCCCGAGATCGTAATGATCGAACTGGTCTGACGCTTTTTCGCCCGGAACGTTTTTCTTTTCCAGGCTCCCCCTCTTATTCAAACAGACGCCAGCGGCAGCAGCGGAGCCTTGCCCGGCCGTTTATAGTTCATCAGAAGGGAACCGGCCGCCGCGACCGCAAGGCCGGCGTCCCGGTCGTCCAGCGGACCGGAAGAGAGGAGTTCGGGTTTGCTCCAGGTCTTCGCTCCGTCCGTGGAAGTATAGAGGCATACACGCCCGAAGGGGCAGACGTGCAATTCACGCTGACCGGAACAGACCGCCATCAGTTTGTCGTTTCCGGCATGAATGAGCGTCGGCCAACCGCTGTAGCCGGGATTGTCTTCCGTATTAATCCAGCTCTCGAACCATTTCTCCATTTTCATCCGCAACTCTCCTGAATTATCTTCCGGTTGTTTTTCGAACCGGGGTATACCATAACGCGGGAAAAAACGGTTTTCAAGGGAAAATCTTTAAATTGTAGTACAATTTGACAATTATCCAAAAAACCTCCCGGGAGGGAACGGAGAAGAAGCGGAAAGGTTCAGTATTTGCTGTCCGCGTATTCCACCCAGCCGCCGGCTTTGACCAGTTCGAGGTCGAAGGAGCCGATCGCGAACGGATACACCTTCTGGGTGTCGGCATTGGAAATGGTGAACGTGAAGTTCTCCATATCCGTCTCGCAGGAAGCGTCCGAAGCGGCAAACGTCTTGAAAATGTCATCGATGACTTCGGCGGAAAGGGAGACCGCCATCAGGCCGCAGTTGAACATGTTCTGCCGGAAAATCCGGGCGAAGTTCTCCGCAATGACCAGATTGATGTGGTTGCATTCCAGCACCCACGGGGCATGCTCGCGCGAGGAGCCGCAGCCGAAATTCGCCCGCGTGACGATCACGTTTTTCCCGGCGATGTCCCGGCGCGGATCGAATCCGGGCAGGGAAAGGTCTTCGAGACAGTACGGCTTGAGGGCCGTCTTGGTGAGCTCCGTCAGATATTTGGCGGGAATGATCTCGTCGGTATTGATGTCCGAGCGGTCCAGGAACAGAATTTTTCCGCTGAAGTTTTTCATGATGCAGCCTTTCTCAACTTTTGAAGAGGGGGGAATTGGTGATGTGACCGGCGATGGCCGTCGCGGCCGCGGTGGCCGGACTCATCAAGTGGACCATGCCGCCCTTGCCCATGCGTCCGTTGAAGTTGCGGTTGGTCGTGGAGGCGCAGGATTCGCCCTTTGCCAGCACGCCGTTGCTCATGCCCAGGCACGCTCCGCACGTCGGGTTCGTCACGCAGAATCCGGCCTCCATGAAAATCTTGATCAGCCCCTCGTCGAGCGCCTGTTCAAAGATTTTCGGGGTGGCGGGCGAAACGATCGCGCGCACCTTCGGACTGATTTTCTTTCCTTTCAGGATGGACGCGGCAATCCGGAGGTCCTCAATGCGCCCGTTCGTACAGGAGCCGATGTAAATCTGGTTCACCGGCGTGCCTTCCATCTCGCGCACGGGCTTGACCTGGTCCGGCTTGTAGTTGAACGTGACCATGGGTTCCACCGCCGAGGCGTCCACCGCGATGTCCTTGACGTATTCGGCGTCGGCGTCGGGCAGCCACTTCGAGTATTCCTTGAGCGCGGCCTCCGGCGTGGCGAACTCGTCCTTGATGAAGGGCCAGAGATACTGGACCGTCGTCCTGTCCGGATAACAGATTCCGCACGTGGCTCCGGCCTCGACCGCCATATTGGACAGCGTCATGCGGGACTCCATGCTCATGGCGTCCACAACGGGACCGGCAAATTCGATGACCTTGTCGGTCGCGCCGTTGACCGTGAGCATTTTAATGATCGCCAGGATCAGGTCTTTGGCATAGACGCCTTCCCGCAGAGCGCCGTTGATCCGGATGCGGATGGTTTCGGGCGAGCGCATCGTACAGACGCCCTTGAGGATTCCCACTTCCAGGTCGGTCGTGCCGACACCCGCGGCGAACGCGCCGAAAGCGCCGTGCGTGCACGTGTGGGAATCGCCCATGATGATGGTGAAACCGGGGCGGACAAAGCCTTTCTCCGGGAAAAGCGCATGGCAGACGCCATTGGCTCCGATGTCGAAGAAATCCTTGATCCCGTGACGGCGGGCCCACTCGCGCAGGGTCTTGCCCTGTTCGGCGGTCTTGGAGTCCTTGGCCGGGGTGACGTGGTCGATCACCGCCTTGATTTTGGAGGCGTCAAACACGCGGTCCTTGCCCTTTTCGACCAGGTCGTTGATCGCGATCGGAGTTGTGATCTCATGACAGAAAACCCTGTCGAGGGAAAGTACGGAGACACCTTCCGCCGGCGTGTCGATCCGGTGAGCCTCGAAAATCTTTTGCGCGGTTGTCTTTTCCATGAGTCGTCTCCTATGATTGGTTGAAGATTGCAACCCGTAATATATTGCATCTTCTCCCAAAAAGCAAGAGATCATGAGCCTTTTTTGGAAACACGGCGCATCCGGACCGGGATCAATCGGGGGAAATGAAAAACGGCGGCGCTCCAAGGTCTTCCAGAAAGACGATCGGAATGAAGCCGGTCATCCAGCCGGCCATGATGGCGTAAGCCCCCCAATCGAGGTCCTTGTTCAGACCGTAGTAATCGCCGTTGTCCATGTCGAAACCGCGCATCCAGCCGCCGTTGAAACGGGGATCGCCGCTTTGAATCTGAATGCGGAGCAGGAACCGTTTCAGGGCCTGATACATGCGTTCCGCCCGCGTTCTTTCCGGATGATCCGGAGGCAGACGCCGCAGCACGGACAGCGCACAGAACACAATGTTATTGCAGTAGAGAAGATCGGCGATGCGGTCGCTGCCGTCGCCGATCGCGACTCCGGCCTCGGCGTGGTCTTTCAGACGGATGGCGCACTCGATGATCCCGCCCGACGGGTGCTGCTGTTTTTCGAAAAAGTCAAGAACCCGCGCGATTCTTCCGGAGTAATCCCGGTCCGTCCGGACCTGGGCGCACGCGAGCATCAGCAGATACCGGCTGTAGGTGAAATTGTCGGAAAAACCGAACGGAGCCACATCGGGAAACTTCTCCCCGATCCGTTCGATGATCCGGAGGGCGGCCGCCCGGTATTTTTCTTCCCTCAACTGAAGCAGAAACGACACCATTTCTCCGTAGAAAACAGGGTTGTCGTTGGATTCGCGTCCCGCATACCCGTCCTCCATCCGGAAATGCCCGCAGCAGAGACCGTCTTTCGCCAGCCATCGGAGAAAGGCGTCCGCCAGGGACCGCGCGGCCTCCAGATACCGGGTCCGCCCGGTGCACCGGTAAAGATTCACCATCGCCAGACCGCCCCGCGCACAATCCGAGGAATACACCGTGTCTTTGTTGTCGAACCACTTGAAGAACCCGCCGGGCTCCTGAATATTCCGGTCCAGCAGAAAATCCGCAAGATTGCACCCGGTTTCCACCAGACGTTCCGAACGGCAATGCTTTCCGGCCATTGCAAAGAATGCGCCGGTGAGCAGTTCGCTGTCCGTCCGCAGATTCGAGCGGACCCCGAGGTCGTTGGAACGGATCATCTCGAACATCCCCTGCGAACCGTCCGGAGCCCGGAGCAGCCCCGATTTCTCATGCCATTCCAGCGCTTTCCGGACCGCTTCGTCCGGACTTGTCCCCCCGGATGGATTCAGGCGTTCGGGAAACACCCGGTCGAACGCCCGCTCGACCGCCTTCCGTGGACGCCCGGCCACTTCGCTCCAGAGATCCGCATACAGCTTTCGCCAGCGGTGGCGCGGACGCATGAAAAGGACGTCGTACGCGCTCAAATTCATGGCGGCGGAGAAGCCATGCTCCCCGCACCGGCTCAGAACCGGGAACGAATACGCGCCTTCCCGGAAAACGGTATGGGTCCCGATGCAGTTTTCGACCGAAGCCAGCGTTTCGCTCCGGGCAAGGACGGGGTGATAATACGAACCGCGCGCCTGGAGGATGCCCCCGTCATACCGGAGGTATTCCTGAAAAAAGAAGCGTTCCCTTCCGACGATCTGACAGCCGGACAGTCCCGAATGAAGGTAATCCTGCGCATCATAATTTTCCACATACAGCCGGGCGCCGTTCCTCTTCCATTCCAGAAAACGCATGACCCGTTCAAAATCCATTTCGGGGATGCGGCGCACGCCCTTCTCATAGTCCGGCAGAAGCACATATACCGGAGAGTTGCCGGCATCGTCCAGGGGAATCTGATCCGGCGCGGAAAAAAAAGTCAGGTCCGCATCCGCTCCGGTCATTGTCCTGAAAAACATCCGGAACGCTTCCGTTCCGCCGCAAAGAAAATACTTCATTTTCAAAACCTCCCGATGTTTCCGGATTATACTCTTTCCCTGAAAGGAATGCAAGAAACCGTCCCTGGAAATTTGACAATATTTCAATTTTAATTCAACAATGTCGAATAATGCCGTAAAAAATCTTGCTTTTTCCGGATCGGGCGATAGATTACCCATAGGAATATGAGGAAAGCGCCATGAAGAAAATACAATCCGTCGAACGCGCCGTTGCCGTTCTCGAACTGCTGGACTCTCTGGAAGGAAACACCGGGCTGGGGGTCAACGAGGTTGCCCGCCTTCTGAAGCTGAAACCGCCGACCGTGCACAATTTTCTCCAGACGCTGGCCGAACTCGGGTATCTGGAACAGAACGAGCATTGTAAATACAGGCTGGCGGAACGGACCCAGTGGCTGGGGTGGGAGGGAAAGCGCAAGGAGCTCCTGATCGCGGCGGCCCGGCCCCACGCGGCAAGGCTGTCGCTGGACCTGAACGAGACCGTCATCCTCACCGCGCAGTCGGGCTTTTACTGGCAGACGCTGCTGCGGTTCGAGAGCAATCACGGGCTCATGGTGCGGGACAATCTTCCCGTCAACACGAATTTCTACATCAGCGCAACGGGCCGCTGCATTCTCAGCCAGCTTCCGGCCAGAGAACTGGAGCGTCTGATCGCGCATTTCCGGCTTCCCCTCCCCTCGGAATGGGCCGGAGCGGAGACCCTGGAAGGCATGCTTGCCGCGCTCGAAAAAATCCGGTATGACCGCTATGAACTCATTCACACCGACAACGGGGTTTCGGGCGCGGGCGCGGTCATAACGCCCTTCCGGAACGCGGCGGTCGGCGCGCTCGGGGTCTACCTTCCCACCTTCCGTTTCAAGGGCGAACACCGGAAAGAGATTCTCGATGGTCTGCGAACCGCCGCGGCGAGGATCAGACCTTGACGCGCAGGATGCCGCCATCCCCGGCAAGCTGCTCCGCGTAATAGGAACTGCGCACCAGCGGGCCGCTGGCGACATGGGTGAACCCGATTTCCCGGGCGAATCCGCCCCAGGCGTCGAAGACGGAAGGCTCCACGTAACGCGCCAGCTTCCAGTGTTCCTTCGAGGGCGGGAGATACTGTCCGATGGTCAGGAATCCGGCGCCCGTCCCGCGGATGTTGCGAATGGTCTGAACGACCTCGTCGTCGGTTTCGCCCATCCCGACCATGATTCCGGATTTGACCGGAATGCGTCCGCCGGTTATCTTCCAGGCGATTTTCAGGACTTCGAGGGAGCGGCGGTATTGGGCTTTGGAACGGATCAGCGGCGTCAGGCGCTCGACCGTTTCAATGTTGTGGTTGAAGACGTCCGGCTCCGCATCCAGCACCGTGCGGATATCTTTTTCCGCCCGGTTGAAATCGGGGGTCAGGACTTCGACCTTTACGCCCGGAATTTTCTCCTTGAGCGCACGGATGGTCCGGGCGAAATGCGACGCTCCACCGTCGGGAAGATCGTCGCGGGTCACGCTGGTGACCACGACAAAGGAAAGCTTCATGGAAGCGGCGGCCTCGGCAAGACGCGCCGGTTCCTCCGGATCGGGCGGAAGCGGCTGTTCCACGTGTCCCACCGCACAGAAACGGCAGTTCCGGGTGCAGCGGTCGCCCAGGATCATGAAGGCGGCGGTCCCCCGGTGCCAGCACTCGCAGAGGTTGGGGCATTGCGCGCCGCGGCAGACCGTATTCAGGGAATTGGTTTTCAGCAGGTCTTCCACATGGGCGCGCTGTTCCCCGCAGGGAACCTTGACCCGGATCCAGGGGGGCAGTTTCGGACGGAAAGGACCGGATGAACCGTTCATGTCGCCCATTTGTACTTCGAGATCACCAGCGTGGCGTTGGAGCCCCCGAAGCCGAAGCTGTTGCTGATGGCATGATTGATCTCCACACCGGGCCGGGTTTCCCGCACGAGATCGGCCCATTCCAGACCCTCTTCGGGCTGTTCCAGGTTCGCGCTTTTGCTGATGAAGGAATGCTCGATCATCAGGGTCGTGAAGATCGCTTCGACGGCGCCCGCGGCGCCGATCATGTGTCCGGTCATGGACTTGGTGCTGTTGATGGCGACCCGGCGGTCGCTGAACACGCGGTGGATTCCGGCCAGTTCGATCGGGTCGCCGACCGGCGTGCCGGTGCCGTGCGTATTGACATAGGAAATCTCTTCCCGGCGGAGTCCGGCGTTCTCGATGGCTTTCGACATGACTTCGGCGGTGGAGTCGGCGTTCGGCATGACCATGTCGATCGCGTTGCTGTTGGAATAATAGCCGGAAATGACCGCCCGCGGGACGGCGCCGCGGCGGATGGCATGCTCCTCGCTCTCGAGGACCACCATGCCGGCTCCGTCGGCCAGCACGAAGCCGTCGCGCCCCTTGTCGAACGGGCGGCTCGCGCATCCGGGACAGTCGTTGTAGCGGGTGGAAAGGGCGCGCATGGAACAGAATCCGAGCGCCTGCGCCCAGGAAAGCTCTTCGGACCCGCCGGCCAGCACCAGGTCGTATTCCCCGGCGCTGATCAGGCGCGCTCCGGCAATGATCGCAAGGGCGCTGCTGGTGCATGCGCAGCTGATGTCATAGCTTTCCCCCGTGGTCCCGAAAAGGAGCGACATGTTGGCCACCGCGCAGGAGGGCATGATTTTCGGCACGGAAAACGGAGAGCAAGACCGCAGTTTCCGGGTGCGCTCGTAGGTGGACATGTTTCTATAGACGGTTTCGTAAGAGCTTCCGGCGCAGCCGTTGATCATGGCAATCCGGCGGTCCGGGAGGTTTTCCGGAGGAAGTCCGGCTTCCACAAACGCCTCGTACGCCGCGGCCGCGGCCATTCGCGCATTGGGGGCCATGAAACGGATGTTTTTGACATTGAACATGGGACACTGGACTTCGCGGTCCGAAACGCCCGCCACCCGGGTGTCCAATCCGTGGTCCGCCCATTCCTGCATGAAAACGGTGCCGGTCTTCCCTTCCATCAGGGAGCGGACATTCTCCGCAAGTCCGTTTCCGAGCGGAGTCACCAGCCCTCTGCCTGTAACGACAACTTTTTTTATCATAATGATGTCAGCCCTTTCTGAATTTTTTATCAATTACCACAGGCAAAATATAGCTCCGGAGGAACGTTTTGTCAATGAGAGGAAGGACGGGCGGATTCATTTTTTTACAAAAACTCCGTCTTGCAAACAGGCATGGCCGGCGTTATATTATGGTTTTACCCGAAAAACGCGAAAACAAAACGGAGAAACGAACATGGATTACAGGACTTATTTCAGGGACTACCCGGATAAAAACGGACGGTTCGGAGAATACGGCGGAGCCATCCTTCCGCCGGAACTGGTGCCTGTCTTCGAGGAGATCACCAACGCCTACAACTCCATCTGCCGCTCCGCGCGTTTCATCAACGAACTCCGCCGCATCCGCCGCGAATTCCAGGGGCGTCCCACCCCGGTTTACCACTGCGACCGCCTTTCCCGTAAAATCGGAACAGGATGTCAGATTTATCTAAAACGGGAGGACCTCAACCACACCGGCGCGCACAAGCTCAACCATTGCATGGGCGAAGGCCTTCTGGCCACCTTCCTCGGCAAGAAGAAACTGATCGCCGAGACCGGCGCCGGACAGCACGGCGTGGCTCTCGCCACGGCCGCCGCCTATTTCGGACTGAAATGCGACATCTATATGGGCGAAGTCGACATCGTCAAACAGGCCCCGAACGTAGCCCGCATGAAGATCCTCGGCGCGCGGGTCGTTCCCGTCTCCGCCGGGCTCAAGACCCTCAAGGAAGCGGTCGATGCCGCCTTCGAAGCGTATCTGAAGGAATACAGGGATTCCATTTACTGCATCGGTTCCGCGCTCGGCCCGCATCCCTTCCCGCAGATGGTGCGCGACTTCCAGATGTGCGTCGGCATCGAGGCGCGTGAACAATTCTTCGATATGACCGGAATCCTGCCGGACATGGTCTGTGCCTGTGTCGGCGGCGGCAGCAACGCGGCCGGCATGTTCTCCGGCTTCCTCAACGATCCGGTCGAGCTCTGCGGCGTCGAACCGCTCGGACGCGGCCCCATGACCGGCGACCATGCCGCCACCATGACCTACGGGCGGCGCGGAATCCTTCACGGATTCGACAGCATCCTTCTGCAGGAAAAGGACGGAGGCCCCTCCCCCGTCTACTCCATCGCCAGCGGACTGGATTATCCGGGCGTCGGCCCCGAACACGCCTTCTGGCGCGACCTCGGAAGGGTCCGGTATGTGACGGCCACCGACGAAGAAGCCGTGGACGCCTTCTTCAAGCTCTCCCGCTATGAAGGGATCATTCCCGCGCTTGAAAGCTCCCACGCCATCGCGTATGCCATCCGCCGCGCCTCGGAAACGAACAGCGGAGCCATCCTTGCCAATTGCAGCGGACGCGGCGACAAGGACGTCGATTACGTGATCGAGCATTACGGCTACGGCGAAAAATACGACTTCAAGAGCTGATCCGGCCCCAATTACAATCCGCGCAGAACCCTTTGCGCGGCCGCGGTCCGGCCGTCCTGATAAAAATTTTCATTCCAGCCGGTTTTTTTCTTGACAAAAGTATTACTTTATATTACTGTACGGAGTGGAAAGAAAGGAGTCTGCCGGTATGCGGGAAGACAAAAAGACAACGGTAATCACTTTCAAGGCCGAAGAAGAACTGCTGTCCGCCCTGGAAAAACTGCCCAATAAATCGGAATTCATCCGGGAGGCGATCTTCAATGCTTTGAAGGAGACGTGTCCCCTCTGCGGCGGAGCCGGGTTTCTGAACGAAAAGCAGCGCAGGCACTGGAAGTCGTTCGCCCGGGAGCATACCCTGCGCCGCTGCGGACGGTGCGACGGTCTTTCGATCGAATGCCGCGACCGTGAATCCTCCCGCTCCCATCCGAAGAAATCCCTGGACAAGGAGAAGTGTCTATGAAAAAACTCTGGTTCGTTCTGCTTTCCGCCGTTTGCGCGGCCGCCATGTCCGCCGCGGATGCGCGGCCCGTTTACTGCACGACATATCCGCTCTACCTCTTCACGAAAAACCTGACCCGAAACTGTCCGGACAGGCGCGTGGAACTGGTCATCCCGCCCGGCACGGGATGTCCGCACGATTACGTGCTGACGCCCGCCGACATGCGGAAGCTGGGAATTAAAAACCTGATCGTCGTCCGGAACGGTCTGGGGATGGACGATTTCATTCTCAAGCCGCTTGCGAAAATGAATCCGGACGCGGTCGTCATCGACGCGACGCGCGGACTTCGCACGCTCGAGGAAAAGCCTTCGTGCGGATGCGGACACGAACACGCGGAGAAATCCGATGCGCATGGGGAACACGGGCATGAACACGGACACACGCACGGCGGACGGAATCCGCATCTCTTCGCCTCGCCGGTCACCGCCATGGGCATGGTCGAAAACATCGCCCGCGGCCTTGAAAAAGCGGACCCGGCCCATGCCGCGCTGTACCGTGCGAACGCAAAGGCCTATCTGGAAAAACTGAATGCGCTGAAAAAACAGATCGACGCGCTCGCGCCCCGGGTGAAAGGACACGCGGTTGTCGCCCAGCACGGCATTTTCGACTATCTGGCCGAAGCGCTCGGATTGAAAGTGGCCGCCGCGATCTCCGACGGCAAGACCTCGCCGTCCGCCGCCGAAATGAAGGCACTGATCCGCGAAATCAAAGAGAAAAAAATATCGGTGATCTTCACGGAGCCGCAGTATCCGGCCCGAACGGCGGAGGCTCTCGCCCGGGAATGCGGGATTCGAACCGTCCGTCTGGACCCGGTGGCGAGCGGTCCCGCGGACGCCCCCGGCGACTACTATGAAAAAGTGATGGAAAACAACCTGAAAATCATTCAAGGCGTGTTTGTGAAATGAGTCATGACATCCACCAGTGCGCCTGTGCCGCGCATACCGCCATCTGCATCCGGAATCTGTCGGTGCGGATCGGAAGCGTCAGCATTCTGGAAGACGTGACCGCATCGGTTCCGTGCGGAATGTGCACGGCGATCGTCGGCCCGAACGGGGCCGGAAAAACCACCCTCACGAGGGCGATCCTCGGGGAGCTTTCCTACAAAGGGGAAATCGAATTCGGAAGCCGGACGGGAGAATTCACGAAAAAAACGCCGCGGTTCGGATACGTTCCGCAGAAGCTGAACTTCGACCGCGACATGCCCCTGACCGTGATCGAATTTCTGGCCAGCGGATTCGTCCGGAGGCCGGTGTTCTTCGGAATCCCCCGCAAATTCCGGACCCTGTGCCTGGAATATCTGGACTCGGTGGAGTGTTCCCAGGCGGCGGACCGCAGTCTGGGCGCGCTTTCCGGAGGCGAGCTCCAGCGGGTGCTCCTGGCGCAGGCCCTGATGCAGGAGCCCGAAATCCTCGTATTGGATGAACCGGAGGCCGGGGTGGACTTCAAAGGGGAACAGTTATGCTGCGAGCTGCTGGAAAAATTCCGCCGGGAACGCGGTTTCACGCAGCTGATGATCAGCCACGACCTTTCCATGGTGGCCGCGCACGCGGCCCATGTGATCTGCATCAACAGGAAAGTGTATGCGGCCGGGGAACCGGCCAAGGTGCTGACGCCCGAAGTGCTTCACGAGACCTTCGGCCTCCACATCGGAAACCTGGGACTTTACCGGCACGGGGAGAAATGCTCATGCAAATCCTGCTGAATACACTCTGCGACTGGGTCGGGCTCCTGCCTCTGGAGTGCATGAAATACCGTTTCATGCAGGAGGCGTTCCTCGGGATTCTTCTGTGCGCGCCGCTTTCGGCCGCGGCGGGAATCCACGTGGTCAACTTCCGGATGTCGTTCTTTTCGGACGCGATCGGGCACAGCGCGTTCGCGGGCGTGGCGCTGGGACTTCTTTTCGCGGTCAGCCCGGATGTGACGATGCCGCTGCTGGCGCTGGCGATCGGGGGAGGAATCATGTTCCTGAAACGGAAAACCACGCTGTCGTCAGACACGGTGATCGGGGTGTTTTTCTCGGCGGTAGTGGCGTTCGGATTGGCGCTGGTGAGCCGGAACCCCAACGTCGCGAGGGACATGCAAATGTTCCTGTACGGCGACATCCTGACAATCAGCCAGCATGAAATCCTGGCGCTGTTCGTGCTGTCCTGCGTCTTTTTCCTGTTCCAGATATTCGCCTTCAACCGGATGACCGCGATCGGGCTGAACGAACAGCTGGCCCGGACGCACCGGATTCATGTGGCATTCTACGAATACGTTCATGTCCTGCTGCTTTCCCTGGTGGTGATCTTCTGCGTCAAGGCGGTCGGAGTGCTGCTGGTGACGGCGCTCCTGATCGTTCCGGCGGCCGCGGCGCGAAATTTATCGAAAAGTTCCGGGGAAATGTTCTGGATTTCCATCATAATTGGTGTATGTTCCGGTATTGCGGGTTTGCTGATCTCCGCCCAGGAGTGGGCCGGAACGGCGGCCGGAGCGACGATTGTGCTTTGCGCATGTCTGATTTTCATCCTGAGCATGGGAATCGGAATGTTGAAAACAAAAAGAATTTGACCGTTTTACAAGGAGGTTACCGGTATGATTACGAGAATGATTTCGTCGGGTATCGCCTTTTCGCTTGTGTTTTTCTGCTCCTGTTCGGCTTTCCGTGCCTCTACGGACACCCCCCCGCCGAAGCCGCCCCAGAAAGAAGCGGCGAACAACGCCAGGGGCTTCATGACGGAAGGGGAAACCCTGTACGTCAAGGCGCTTCAGACCCGGGACGAGAAGGAGCGTGAAAAACAATTCAAAGCCGCGATCGAACAGCTCCAGAAGGAAGCCAATGAAGGAAGCAACCTGAAAGCGCACCTGCTGCTGGGCTACATGGCCGATCTCGGGCAGGGAATGTCTTCCGACGGCATTACCGCAGCCCGCCATTACCGCGCCGCGGCGGACGGCGGGCTCCCCGAGGCCAAGGCGGCCCTGGCCGAATTCTGGCTTCGCAACGGAATCTTCCTGGATGCCGCCGCCGCGCAGATCATGAGCATTCCCGATTACCAGAAGAACCCGGCCCACCTCTGCACGCTGGGCGCGATCTATTATGCCCAGTTTGAAAATCAGAAAGGATTCGAGGTCCTGAAAAAAGCCTTTGCCGCCGCCGGACGGATGCCCCAGATCCGGGTGGAGGTCATGAAGATCATTCACCGCGCCTTCGAAGCCTATTTCAAGAACGGCAATTTCGACGCCGCCCTCGTTGAGCTCAAACGCGAACAGACGCTCGATGCCAACAGTTCCCTGATTCCGTATTTCATGGGACTGGTCGAACTCCGCCGGGGCAATGCGGCCGCCGCGGAGGAACTGTTCAACGAATCCCTGAAACGGAACCCGGCCGTCCCCTATCCCTACCGCGAACTGGCGCTCATCAAGGCGCGTTCCGGACGTCCGGACGAAGCGGTCGACGACATCAAGGTGGCCTATGCCGTCTCCGGAAAAACCAGGCAGTATCAGCAGGACATGATCGAGATCTATTTCCTGACCCGCCGCTATCAGGACCTGATCACGCTCACAACCAGAATCCTCCAGGAAAACCCGAATGACACCGACACCCGGAACATCCGCGGCTCCATCTATCTGATGCGGAAGGAATACACCAAGGCTCTGGAAGACCTCCAGAAGCTGGCCGCCAACCCGAAACTGGCGAACGAACCCGAAATCCTGGAAGGAATCGCCCTGGCGACCTCCTATCTCGGCAGGCTCGACGAGGCCCGCAAAGCCTATGAAAAAATCCTTCAGGCCGGATTTCAGCCGGTCACGGCGCTGAACCTTTCGGAACTCTATATCGTCCAGAACTGTTTCAGCGACGCCCTCAAGCTGCTGGCCAACGAAGGCTTCAAGCAGTCCAAGGATATTTTCGTCCGGTGCATTTCCGCCTATCTCGAGGCGACCGCGCTGCTGGCCTCCGGGAAAAATGCCGATGCCCAGATCAAACTGTATTACGAGCTTCTTCCCTCCTACAAAAGCAGCCAGACCGACGCCACTTCCTGGGAAGTCGAGCTTTTCGACACATGGCTCAAAAAGGCCGCATTGAGCCCCGAAGCGCGCAAAATCATTACGGAGATGACCGTGAAGATCGCGGAGAAGCCTCAGCCGAAAATGCCGCTGCCGCTGCAAAAGAAACCGGCTCCGCCCCTTCCTCCTCCCGCGGTTCCGCCCGTCAATCCGCCGGTAAAACCGGCGCCGCCGGTCCATTCAAACCCGCTGGCGACGCCGATACCGTCCCCCGCTCCGGGAAAGCCGGACGCCGTAAAGCCGTCGGAAGCCGACCCGAAAACGACTGCGGCTCCGGGCTCGGTCGTCAAAGAGGACAGCAAGCCGGAAGCCGGCACGAAATAAGCCGGGCCACCGCAGGGCGGATTCGGGTCAAGGGAAAGGATGAAAACGCCGGGGAAGAAAAAACCTTTTTGAACGTTTCTTTTCTTTCCCCTCCCTTATTTGCACAACATCAAACAGGGGACTGCCGGACCGCGCTCAGCCCGACGGAATACGCGGAAACACGGCCGTCGATCAGGTCGCCGCGCACAGCGGCATCCCGCAGGAATTTTTCCAGTGTGCCCGCTTCGACCAGGATCGTTTCAATATCCTCGGTGTCGTCGAAATTCGTGGTCATGTCCGTCTGTTTCTCCTCGTCGGCCTCCATGACGGCCAGCCGGACGATCTCGGAACTCAGGCCGGGGGAGCTGAAGGCGTCGGGGACCAGCCGGAGCAGACGCCCCCGGTATCCGGTTTCCTCCCGCAGTTCCCGGACGGCGGTCTCGGCGGGGCTTTCCCCCGGATTGACAAGTCCGGCGGGAAATTCGATGACCATTCCGTCGGCCGGGGGCCGGTACTGGCGGACCAGGATCAGCCTGCCGGACGGTCTGAGGGTGCAGACGACCGCGACAGCCCCGGAGGACTGCTTCCGGGAAACCGATTCCCAGACCCGTTTGACGCCGCGGTTGTCAAGATATTCGATTTGATTGAGCGCCAGCCATTTTCCGGAGGCGATTTCCCGGGTGCGAACCTGTTTCATTGAATTTTTTTCACTCCTTTTTGACAAAAATGATTTTTTTTCACTTGAATATAGCGCGTTTTATGATAAAGTATAGTATCGTTTGGTTATTTTTTCCGTTATTATGCACCGTTTTTACGGATCAGCGGTTTCTCCCCAACTTCTTGTCATGGAATAACTGCTTGCATTTTTATTGTATACCAACCGGCTTGCTGTCACGGGGTTTCCCTGTGCCGGAATTGATTCAGGAGAAAGCTTTTGAAACGGATTGGACTTACCGGCGGTCCCGGGTGCGGCAAATCCGCCGTGCTGAACTATTTCAGCAGCGTCAGCGGCTGGCAATGCCTGGATGCGGACCGGATCTG
This sequence comes from Lentisphaerae bacterium ADurb.Bin242, assembly GCA_002069785.1. Lineage (GTDB taxonomy): Bacteria > Verrucomicrobiota > Lentisphaeria > Victivallales > UBA1829 > SIG94. The sequence continues at coordinate 26,081 of MWCA01000039.1, forward strand.
CCATGAAATTTATGAGGAGGCCGGCACCCCGTTTGGAAAACGGCTGGCGGCCCGGTGGGGCGCGGAAATAATTTCGGAAAATGGAACGCCGGACCGTGCCCGGATCGCACAGAAAATATTTGACGATGAAACAGAAAGGCAATGGCTCAATTCCGTTCTCCACCCGGAGGTCCTGCTCCGCCTGGAAACGGCAATGGCCCGAATTCGTGACAAGGATTTCGTCATGATCGAAGCGCCCCTGCTCTTTGAAGCGCAATGGTCCTTCAAAATGAATGCGATCGTGGCCGTATGGTCCGCCCCGGAAATCCAGATGGAACGCCTCCTTGCCCGCGGCTGGACAAGGGAGCATGCGGAAAAACGGATCCGTTCCCAATTCCCGGCGGACAAGAAACTGGAGCTCGCCGACTACGGGCTGATCAACAACGGTTCATTGGAATCCCTCCTTGAACAATGCGCCGTCCTTGAAAAAACAATCAGAAACAACTTTCGATAATTCACAAAATCCAGGAGTACCCCAATGGATCAGAACAACAACACGCCTCCTGCCCCGAAAAGACGCGGCAGGCCGCCCCGCCATCCGAATATTGAAAACGCAGAAATCAAAAAAGCGGACGGGGAAATGACTTCGCCGCCGAATTTCATACCGCCGCAGGAAACCGCGCCGAAATCCGCGGATGCGGTCGTTCCGGCACCCGCTTCCGAAGCGCCTGAAACGGCTTCTCCGGCCGCTCCGAAAGCGACGACTCCGCCGCCGAATTTCAAAGAAACGGCCGGAACCCCTCCGCCGCCTCCCGCCCCGGCCGTCCCGAAAGCAAAACCGGCGCGCGAACCGGACCGGGACTTCTTTGAGAACGCCCAGCCGGATCTGCTGGTGGTTCCCTCTTCGGAACCGGTTTCCGCCGTATCCTTCGGCCCGCCGGAAGAGGAAGACGACGGGTATGTTCCCGCCCCGGAACCGATCCGCGCCACCTACGTGGAACCCGCTCCCCCCTCCTCCGGAAATCCGGAGGACTATGATGCTTTCCAGCAGGAGCCGGATCCGGCCTATGAAAACCGCCGTTCCAGGCAGGAGCCGGATTCCGCCTACGAAAACCGGCGTCCCCAGCCGCAGCAGCGTCCGCAGAACAATAACAATAATCAGCAGCGCAGGAACCAGCCGTCCTCCGGCAATCCGCGCCAGGACTTCAACAACAACCGCCGGAACAATAACAGCGGCGGCAACTACAACAATAACAACAACCAGCGCCGCCGCTTCCAGCCGGGCCAGCCGAACAGCAATACCAGCCGCGGATCCTACGATGACGACTATCAGGACAACTCCCAGCGCCGCTACTATCACAATAACAGCGGCGGCGGCAACCGTCCGAATTACAGCGCGCTGAACGACGCGTCCCGGTCCAATTACAGCGAACCCCGGAACGAGTATCCGCAGGACAACGCGCAGCAGCCCCTCAATCCGTCCAGGCTCCCCGCGGGGCTTCCCCAGGACGACCTTCCGCCGGACCAGGCCTCCCAGGCGCCTGAGCAGAAGCCAAACAACCCCAATGTCAACACCCCCAGCGTCAACATCACCGAGCTCCAGGAAATGTCCATGGAGAAACTCAGCATCATGGCGCGGGAAATGGGGATCGAAGGCGTGGGCGCGCTGGAAAAATCGAAGCTCGTTTTCGAGATTCTCCGCGCCAACTCCGAACGCAACGGCATCATGTACGGCAGCGGCATTCTGGAAGTCCTGCCCGACGGCTTCGGCTTCCTCCGCTCCCCCGCCTACAGCTACCTGCCCTCCTCCGAGGACATCTACCTGAGCCCGTCCCAGATCCGCCGTTTCTCGGTCAAAACCGGCGACTTCATTGCCGGACAGATCCGGCCGCCGCGCGAAAAGGAGCGTTTCTTCGCCATGCTCAAGGTGGAGACCATCAACCACGACTCCCCGGAACGCAAGAAGAACATCATTCCGTTCGGCGACCTGACCCCGTATTTCCCCACCACGCGCCTCATTCTCGAGAACGAACCGAACGAAATTTCCATGCGCGTGGTCGACCTGGTCTCCCCCATCGGCATGGGACAGCGCGGCCTGATCGTCGCCCCGCCCCGGACCGGCAAGACGGTCCTCATGCAGAAAATGGCCAATGCCATCAGCAAGAACAATCCCGAAGTGGAACTCATCATCCTGCTGATCGACGAACGGCCCGAGGAAGTCACCGACATGCAGCGCTCGGTCAAGGCCGAGGTGGTCAGCTCCACCTTCGACGAACCGCCGGAACGCCATGTCCAGGTCGCCGAAATGGTCATCGAAAAGGCCAAGCGCCTGGTCGAATACGGCAAGGACGTGGTCATCCTCCTCGACTCCATCACCCGCCTGGCCCGCGCCTACAACACCCTTCAGCCCCACAGCGGAAAAATCCTCTCGGGCGGCGTCGACGCCAACGCGCTCCACAAGCCGAAACGCTTCTTCGGCGCGGCCCGCAATATCGACGGCAAGGGAAGCCTCACCATCATCGCCACGGCCCTGATCGACACGGGAAGCCGCATGGACGAAGTGATCTTCGAAGAGTTCAAAGGCACCGGCAACATGGAACTCCACCTCGACCGCTATCTGGTCGACCGCCGCATTTATCCGGCCATCAACATCGAGCGCAGCGGCACCCGCAAGGAAGAACTGCTGCTCCATCCGGACGAACTCCAGCGGGTCTGGACGCTCCGGAAGGCCATGAACGGAGTTCCTCCGGCCGAAGCCATGGAACTCATCATCGGGAAACTCAAGAAAATGAAAACCAATGCCGAATTTCTGATGACGCTTCAGATGTAAGGCGCAACAGTCGGACGGTCCGCCTTCCGTGTCCTTCCGCCGGCGGGCCGTCTTCAGGAGGTGTTTTTCCATGGACAGCAAAGTTCAAAAAATGCTTTCTCTCTCCCTGTATGCTCTGCTGGCGGTGATTTTCGCCTTTTCGGTGATCCTGGTCATGCCGGTCTACCGCAAGTACACGGCCATGCAGAAGACCGTCTACAATCTCGAACAGGAACTGAAAGAGGCGCAGGAAGAATGCCAGGAATTGATCCGCGACGTCCACGACCTGGAACACAAGTCGTTCGCCGCGGAAAAAGTGGCACGGGAGAAGTTCAATTTCTGCCGCGAAGGCGAACAGATCCTGATCTACAAGTAAATTCAGGTCAATCCGTCCACTTTATAGAAGGAAGTCTCTTTTTCACGGAAAAACACTTCCATGTCGGTGAAGGAAATCGGGGCGGCGGCCGGATACGGCTTGACCTTCGCCCGTGAATCCAAAAAACAGTACGGGCTTCTGCCGCTTCATTTCCGCCGGGAAATGAGTCCGGGAAAGGGCTGACCGGACGATCCGCACGCCGGGAGGGCAACAGATCATGACAGGCTCGAAGAGTCCGGCAGAAAATCCATGTGGATTTTCCATCCCTTGAAATTTCATTTTTTACGGCTATATTGAAAATAATTCGCCGCATTTCCCCTTCCGGAAGTGCAAAGGAGTTTTTGAACCTGAAACTCACAACAACAGGAGAATCACCATGCCGGAATTCTGCTCATCCCTCCCGTCGTCGAAAAAAGCGGGCGAAAAGCTCACTAAAGAAGAAGTCATCCGGGCCATCCGCTTCATGGTCGCCGCCGAATTTGAAGCCGTCGGGCTTTATACCCAGCTGGCCGACTCCGTGGACTGCGAAAAAGTCAAAGCGGTACTGACGGACGTCGCGGACGAGGAACGGGTTCATGTCGGGGAATTTCTGCGTCTGCTGTATGAACTGGACCCGAAGGAAAAAGAACTCTACAAAGAAGGAATCGAAGAAGTCGAAGAGATCTTCGAAAAACATCCCGAAAAAGAATAAGGAACAAGACACTCCGAAGCCTCCTTTTCCCGAACCTTCCAACGGGAAAGGAGGCGTTTTTTTCAGGTCCGGTGTGTCAGCCATGAAAAATCGGGATAGAGTTTTTCCGCGAGAATGGAAAACGCTTTTTCATACATCGACAGCTCGAACGGGACCGGGCCGTGCAAATAGTGGTTGAAACGCGTTTCCGGACCAGTGTTCCATTCGATCAGGAACATCGCGCGTTTTTGCGGCTCGACAGCCATTTCCGCGATTTTTGCGGAGGCATCGGCATCCGCGCGGAACTCCCCGGAAAGAAGCGTTTCGCCCGTCCCGGGCTCGGACACCCGGAACGTTCCGGAAACAGCGTGCCGGGTGTCATTGACCGCATACAGGGGCAGAACGCCGCGGGTCGCTTCGTCGAACATCAGCAGGAACGGCCGCTGAGAGCTGCGGATGTAGTAATACGCCAGTTTTTTCGCGTAATAATAATCGACGACCGCGTCGGAAAATTGCGGCCAGGAATCGGCCAGATTCCACCACAGGATTCCGGTCTTCTTCCATTTCCGGCACCGGAAACTCTCGATGAAATATTTGAACGCTTCCGCCTGGACGAACTGGGAGGCCCGGACGTATGTCTCCAGATCGGGGGGAACGCTTCCGAACGCATTGCGCACCTGGGTTTCCATGAGCCCGATCCGGTAGGAATAGGAACCGTTCCGGGTGCCGTACGGTTGGGAAGCGTGCGTATTCCAGACGGAATCGCCGGCGCGCCCGTTCAGGGATTCTTCCGGCACAAAACGGCGGATGCTGGACAGGTGCGGCAGTCCGTGATAACCGATTTCGCCGGCGAAGATCGCGGTGTTGCGCCTGTAAAAATCGCTTTTCCAATAGTCGCGCGGCCCCCACAGATGCTGCTCGGGAGAACGGCAGCGTTCTCCGGTCTTCCAGAGTTCATCGGAAAGAAACGGGGAACTGGGGAGATAGTCGCGCAAAGGATCGAACGCGGCGACAACTTCCGGAAACAGACGGCGGGTCAGCGTGTTCGTCGACGGTGGAAGTTTTTTGTAAACGGAATGTTCTCCGAAGAAAAACTCGTCCCCTTCGTTGTCTCCGCACCACAGGGCAAGGGACGGATGGTTCCGCAGACGGAGGATCACCTTCCGGAGTTCCTCGCGCACGGTCTCCTGAAACCACGGTTCGTTCGGGGGCAGTTCGCAGGCGAACATGAAATCCTGCCAGACCAGCAGGCCGGAGCGGTCGCATTCGTCGAAAAACGCTTCGTCCTCATAGACGCCGCCGCCCCAGCAGCGGACCATATTGCAGCCGAGGTTGCGGAAAAGCTCCAGATGCCGGGAAACCCGCTCGGGATGTTCTCCGTGGAGCGCGTCCGCGGGGACCCAGTTGGACCCCTTTATAAAAACGGCTTTTCCATTGACTTCGAACACGAATTCCCCGTTTCCGTCACGGTCGAGAGTTTCCGTCCGCTTCAGACGGATCGTGCGGATTCCGGTCTTCCAGCGGCGGACATCCACGGTTTTTCCGCGGCGGCGCAATTCCATGGAGACCTCGTACAGGGCGGGTTCGCCGCTTCCGGCGGGATGCCACAGAACGGGATCGGGAACGGTCATGTGGCGGAGTCCGTTCACGAAATAAAGCGGAAAAGCCTGCTCGAAAACAAGGTCGCCGCAGCGCATGGAAAAGAAACATTCAAATCCGTCGAGCGCCGGGGCGTCCGTCTCGAAATTCCACGAAAGAGCCAGCAGCGCCCCCTCGCCGGAAAGATGCACCGTCGCCAGATAAAGATCCGTCCAGCGTTCCGGCGGCAGAGTTTCCAGCGAAACGCTCCGCCACAGCCCGGCCCCGACCAGGCGCGGCTCGATGTCCCAGCCGTAGGTGTGCATCGCCCGCCGGAGAAACAGTCCTTCGAAATTACAGGAAAGCGAACAGATGCCGGGACGTCCCGCGAACTGTCGCGCATAATTGACGGAACTGCGGATCATCACGAGGAGCTCGTTTTCCTCCCCGGGACGGAGTAGCGCGGAGGCGTCGAACCGGTGTTCTACAAACATGTTGCAGGCTTTGCCGAGAGCTTCTCCGTTCAGGAAGATTTCCGCGACCGTGTCGATGCCTCCGAAAACGAGCTCCGCCCGCTCGCCTTTTTCCGGCACGGGTGCGGTGAAAACGGTCCGGTACGTCCAATCGACGAATTCATACGGACGCAATGCGACGGAATTGTTTCCAAAGTAAGGGTCCGGAATCACACCGCTGCGATACAGGTCTCCGAGGACATTTCCCGGCACTTGCGCCGGTATGGTGACCCCTTTTCCTGCGACGGGGTCCGTGAACTCCAGTGTCCACGGACCGTTCAGATTCATTTTCATGATAAATCAACTTTTCCTTTCCAAAGTCAGCGGGGATTCTCCCCTTTTCCTATAAGAAGAGACATTTTTTCTCTCACCGGACAGCCCCTCCGTTTCCGGCAGTCCCGATTGAAAAAACACAACTCCAATCGAGGGTTTTCCCCGGCCCGAGAACAAACATTTCCGTCGCAGGCTCCACCGACGCCTTCCGGTCCATGTCGCTCCAGGAATAGAGGGCAACGCAGCTTTGCGGGACAAAGCGGAACACCCGCGCCAGTTCCCCTTCCCGCACGGTAAGAGTAAACGAATCCAGTTTTCCCGTTACGCGCGGAAATCGCTCAAAACCGGCCGCCAGGAAATCCGCCGCATTCCTGCCTTCATTCACCACGACGAATTCCTTGTCGGGGGCGCCCGGCGTCAGCCGCAGACTCCCGGCCTCGAAGGAAAGGGAATCCGGAGCGGCAAAAGGAGCCGGGAAGTTGTGCATCCGGAAAGAAAAACGGATCGTCCGCTTGGTCGGATTGATAAACCGGCAGTCGATCCGGAAACTCCGTCCGTCCGCATGCAGGGTAATGCGCTTTTCGATACGCAGTCCGGCCCACGGGTTGGAGCCGCCCGCATCGTCGCGCTCGGGAATCGTCCGGCGGAACCCGGCTCCGGGCAGACCATTCCGGTTCGTGAACTCGAAAAGTTCGAAGGCGCTTGCCGGATCATCGACGCAGCCGGGCATCGGATTCAGCCAGATCCGGCCGAGATGCCCGCGCCGCCGGGCGTTGCCGACGAAATCCGTTCCCGTGCTTCCCGGCATCCATGAAATGACATCTCCCGTCTCGGGGGAAAGGCCGAGCACGGCGCCGGAGCGCTCCAGCCGGATGACGGGGCGTTCATCGGGACGCGTCATCCCCCATTCGGCGGCGGAACCGGCCGTCCGGAACGGTTTCACTCCGGTCGCCGCATTCCGGCGCTTGAGGAGCTCCTCCAGGTGCGCCGCGACCGCCGATTGCTCGAGCCCGGAATTCACGACATCTCCTATCTTTGCCGGAGTCAATTTCAGGATGCCCAGACCGTCCGGAGGCAATTCCAACAGGAAGCCTTCCCGGATCAAAGCACCCTCCGGCGCTTTGCCGGATACGGACAGTTCCTTTCCGGTCACGAGATCGCGAATGCGGCAGGCGGGAACGGCAACGCCCGGAATTCTCACCTTGAGAACCACGGAATCCTTTTCATTGAAGTTGAAAACCGTCGCGAGAAAACCGCCGTCCGTCCTGTGCAGCAAAGCCCGCACATTTCTGTCCAGCGGCGGCAGGACGAATTTCACCGGAGTTCCCGAATCGTTCCCGGTTTCGAACCGGAGCACATTGAGGCATTCCGCCGTGATCGAACCGTCCGGCAGAGGTTTGCCGCCGCAGTATCCTTCTTCCGTTTCGGAGATCAGGGAAAACGCCCTGGCGAAAGCATGCAGCAGGCGGCCGTCCAGGATGTCATGCTGCCAGAAACCGATCCCCTGTCCGCCGAGGGCGGCGTTGGCAATCACATTCTGGATGACCGAGTCCGGCGTATAACGCCCGTAGTTGCACGGCTCTCCCGGATCGATCAGGGGGAAGCACGGTTTTTTCAGCAGGGCGATATTGAGTTTCATCGTCTCGAAGAAACGCGTCCTCGAAAAATACGGCATCATCTGGTGGCGGTCGACGAACGGATCGGATTTGCGGATGTCCACGCCGCACCATTCCGCGACGAGAGTCCCGTCCGGGTGAAGCTGGTCGCTGCACAGCCAGAATTCAATTCCGGGGAGTTTCTCATGAAATTTCTGCGCCATCCGGTTGATGATTTTCGCATGCTGGTCGACCCGGAACGCGAACCATTGCTTCCGGAAAGTCGAGAGGCACGCCTCCGGTGTCGGAAGAGTCTTCAATTGGGCGAAGGCTTGAAAACGCTTCCGGTTTTCTTCCGAAAAACAGTGGCTCATGGCGCCGGGCTCGTAGTCCAGCGAATAGGCCTCGAACCCGCTTCTTTTCACCCATTCGGCAAACTCGTCGAAAAACTGTCCCCAGATTCTGTTCTCCGGGTCCTCGATCAGATACCATGTGCTGATCGAAGTCGGCCGGGGCTTGCCGTCCGCGCCGATCGCCGGAGGAAAAGCGTTCGATTTTCCACGCAGGGCCGCAAGCAGGGGTTTCATCCACGGCGTACTGCTGGTGGCCCACTCCAGCCGGGCGCACCGGTAGCGTTTGAAAACAATATCGCGCTCCTCTTTTGAAAAAAAATCCAGCCGGTATGGATCGAAACACCACGGCCGGCTCCGGAGACGGTTCCAGTAGTCCGCGTACACTTCCGAAATACGGCCCGGGGCATTACTGTTCCACGGCTGCCCGATGCAAAGCTCATATTTTTTTGCCGGGGTCTTTGGAAACACGATCTCCGGCAGAATTCTGACGGTGAACTCACCGGAGGCCAGTGTTCCCTTCCGGGAGGAAAGCGTCCAGACGGCCCGGGCCTCCGTTCCGGCGGGGGCGGAGCTCTTGAGGTAGACCCTCCAGAAATTCGCCCACTGTTCGGGCCAGGTGGCATGCTCGACGTAATGCTCCGGGAGGTCGATTTCATACCGGCTGCATTGCTTTCCATCCCGCTCGAAACGCGCGACCGTAAAGGAGTCTTCCGGCCAGGCGCGGTTCCTGTCGTTCAGAAGAGTGCCGGAACCGGCATACGTCACCGTTTCCGGCAGTTCGAGGGTAAGTTTCATCCGGTGCCCGGGAACCAGTTCGGAGGGAATGCGCATATCGCTGAACAGAAGAGCGCCCGGAAAATTGCGGCAGAGGTGATAGACGTTGTTTTGAAGATACAGCGGATAAATCCGGAAGACGGCTTTTTTTTCCTTCGGAGCGTCCGGGATTTCCTCCAGGCTGATTTTATCGAAGAAAACCGTGCCCGTTCCGTTGCGGAGCCCGACCAGTATCCGGGCGTTTCCCGTCGGAAGCGCCAACGGTTTTTCCGTGGTGAACTCCAGCTTCCGCCAGTCGAAGGAGTGACCTTCAAACCGGTTGCTGTTGAGCTGGTTCCACAGGATGACCGTTCCCCCGGCTTCGACCAGGACAATTCCGCCGTCGTACTCTTTTTCGGAACGGACATTCTCGCATTTCGCATAACAGCTCAGGCGGTAACGGACGTTATTTTTCAACAGAAGGTTCTGGACGGCCACCGTGTAACCGGCGCTGCCCGCGGAAGTCATCCGGAGCGCCCTGGAGCCCGGCGTCACACCGGGAACGACGGCGACTTCGGCGCCGGGCTTCCTCCAGACCTGGATCATCCATCCTTCCGGAAGGCCTTTTTCGTTCAATTTCTCGAAATCGCCGTTGAGAAGAAGGTTCTCCGCCGCCAGGAAAAATCCGGCCGCGGAGAACAGGAGAACAAGAACTTTTTTCCCCATGTTCATGAATCCTTATTGTTTTTTGAGTTCAGACTTCACGGCTCCGGAAATTCCGTCACAGGGAAGTCGGCTGGTGATTGGATGTGGCGTATAATACGTTGTTCCGGTCGATGTATTTGAGAATTGTGATCCACGTCTCGAAATGCGTGGACGGCAGCGCCACGCCGTTGTTGTTGAACCGGATTCGGAAACGGTTGACCGGCTGGACATGCCCGTCGAGCATCGCCACGTTGGCATCGCTTCCGTGGCGGAGCTTGATCAGGGCCGGGTTGGAATCGTTGTAGATGACGAACTGCATCTGTTCGGGATTGGAGCCGTTCCATCCCGAATCGGCGAACCAGTATCCGGAGGACGGCTGGAATACCCGGCAGAGCGTTTTGTAGGAGAATCCGACATTCTTGCTCCAGTAGCCGTTTTTCATGACGCCGTAGGTGTTCGCCCAGCGGAAGGAGCCGTCCGGATTGTAGACCGGTTTTTTCTGCGTCGGGCAATACAGGCTTTTCTCCGTAAGATATTTGTGCTTTTTCACCAGATTGTAGGTCCAGTAGGTGCTGTAGTTCGTGTCGTCGTCAAAAATCTGGCAGAACCAGCCGTTGTAGTCCTCGGAATACATGATTCCGGCGCCGGCGATCTGTTTCAGGTTGGAGATACAGTTCACGGCATAGGCTTTTTCCCGTGCCTTGTTCAGCGCGGGCAGAAGCATTCCGGCCAGAATCGCGATGATTGCAATGACGACCAGGAGCTCTATCAGTGTAAAGTTCTTCTTCGGTTCAGAAAACATAAGCATTTTCTCCTTTTCTTTTCGTTTTTTTATGAGAATCGTTTTTTCCGGATTGACTTTGCCGGAAAGCGGTCTCCCGGATCACCAGCGATACGGGCAGACGCACGATGTGGATTTCATCCTCCCGGTTCCGGATCTGTTCGACCAGCAGGCGGGCGGCGCGTGCGCCGACATCCGTCATCCGGGAATCGACGGCCGTCATCATGGGACGCCCGAACGGAATGAAACCGTACGCTTCCGAGTTGTCGTAGCTGACGAAGAAAAAGTCCCTGCCGGGAACCCGTTTCAGGTCGATGAACGTCCGGAGCACCGGCCACGCGATCGTGTCGGACGTGCAAAACACCAGATTGCCCGGAAGCCGCTTCACCAGATCGAACGCAATGTCATACAGGTTCCGGTCGGAAAACACCGACATGCGCCCGGTCAGAATTTCCGTGAGCTTTACCGGAGACCGCGGGTTCCGCGCAAACGCTTCCAGCAAGGCATTCTTTCGCGCGATGCCGTTGAAATAATCATCCGCGATGATGAACACCTCCGGAATTTTTCCGTCCAGGACGTGCCTTGCGAGGGAATTCATTGCCGCCGTATGTTCCAGCACGATCTGGCTGACCGGAAAATCATGCACGAAATCCTGAAGATAGGAAACCGCCGGAATTCCGGATGCGAGCACATGATCCAGAATCTCGGACGCTGAGAAGAGGTTGCCGATGATTCCATCCAGTCCTTTCGTATATTTCAGAAAATTGCCCGGCCGGATGATCTCATCGACCGAAATCCGGCTCACGCGGCAGCCATGTCCGAAAAAAAACGTTTCAGCCGTTTGCGGGATCAGGTCCAGCAGCGGCAAATCCAGATGGGACGTGTTGGGGCGGAACTGGTCGATGATCCCGATGTGGAGATGTTTCTTTGCCATGGCGCTGTCCAGCACGAAAGACCCCTTCCCCGGAACGGACGAAATCAGCTTTTCCTTCGAGAGCAGACGGAGCGCCTGATTTGCGGTAACGGTCGACACTCCCGTTTCGTGCGAGAGGCTCCGGACGGACGGCACGGCGTCGCCGACGAGAAACTCGCCGCCGTCAATCCGTTTCCGGATGCTTTCCGCAATCTCTCTGGCTGTAACCCGGTCCGCCATGAAGGCCTCCCCTTTCTTTGTCTTCCGGAAGCTATTATAGGATTCGGCACTGTTTTTTCAATGGGTCATGAAAAAAATATCTCCACTTTTCCGGATGGGGTCCAAAACAATGTAAAAGAAATATTACACACCCGATTTTTTCAACGGCATTTTCCCCCTTGAAAACGATCGATTCCACCGGTTTCATTTCCGGGCTTGTCAGCAGATTAAGATTGAAACGACTTCCCCGCCGTTGGAAGTTCAGCTCATGCCGGATTCCCGTTTGCGGCGCGATGGTAAAGACGCCGGATTTCCGCCGCGTCGATATGGGCTTCGGGCATCTGCGGGTCCATTTTCCTCATGGTCTTTACGAGAATCTCGGAAACCGCAAGATTCCGGAAAAGTTTGTTGTCCGCGGGGATGATGAACCACGGAGCGTATTTCGTCGAACAGCGGTTGAGGGCATCGTTGAAGGCGGCCATGTAATCGTCCCAGTATTCGCGCTCTTTGTAGTCGCTTTCCGAGATCTTCCAATGCTTGCGCGGATCATCCAGGCGCTCTCCGAAACGCTTGAGCTGTTCCTCCCTGCTGATGTGAAGGAAAAATTTCACGATGGCCGTTCCGTTGGAGGCCAGGACCTTTTCAAAGGAATTGATCGCGCGGTAGCGTTTTTCCAGGATTTTGCGGGGACACATCTCATGGACCCGTTCGACCAGCACGCTTTCGTAGTGGGAACGGTTGAAAATCACGACCTCGCCCCGCCCCGGAACCTCCTTGTGAATCCGCCACAGGAAATCATGCGACGCCTCCAGCGTCGAAGGCACCTTGAACGAGCGGCAGCGGCATCCCTGCGGATTCAAGGTCCAGAGGACATTGTTGATCGTGCCGTCCTTGCCGCCGGCATCCATCGCCTGAAGAACGATCAGCAGGGACTGCCTGTTTTCCGCATAGATTTTGTATTGGAGCTCCTGCATGATCCGGACGTTTCCGGCAAGACGCGCCGCAATCTTTTCCCTGTCGTCCCAGCCGAAGGTCCGGGACGTGTCGATTTCACGGACATCCGCCTTTTTGTCCGGATTCACGATGAACTTCTTATAAAAATCCATGGTTTTCTCCTTCCCGTGTTTCCGGAACAATATCCCCGCATGCCGGAAAAAACAAATCCGGGGAAAAAGAATTCGACCTATTTCCCGGAGAATCTCCCGGAACGGCAAAGGGAGGCTGTCCTGTTCCGGGTTCCGCCCTGAAAATTACCTCTTCATTACTTTTTCGGAGATGGAAGCCCCGGATGCTTGATTTTTCATCCATGAGAGGTTATAATGAGTGGATAAACATGCAAAGGATTGAAACAGGAGCCATTCCATGACCGTGCAAACGACTCAAAAGAAACGTCCCGGCTGGGACGAATATTTCATGCAGATCGCCCAGGTGGTCGCCCTGCGGAGCAATTGTTCCCGGAGACATGTCGCCGCGGTCATTGTCAAGGACCGCCGGATCATCTCCACCGGTTACAACGGCACTCCGCGCGGCATCAAAAACTGCTGCGAGGGGGGATGCCCGCGCTGTTCCTCCAACACCCCTTCCGGAAACGGCCTGGAGGAATGCCTCTGCTGTCACGGGGAGGAAAACGCGATCGTCCAGGCGGCCTACCACGGAATCGCGGTGAAGGGGGCCACGCTCTACACCACCTTCAGCCCGTGTCTCCTTTGCGCGAAAATGATCATCAACGCCGGAATCGCGGAAGTGGTCTACCGGGAACGGTATTCCATCGACGAAACCGCGCGGCGGATTCTGACGGAGGCGGGCGTCCGGCTCCGGCCGTTGTCGGTCGAATGACCGGAAAGCTCCGGATTCCGATTTCCGGAACAGCGACCCGGAAAGAAAGGGAAGGAGGAGAAAACGGCGTCTTCCGTCCGGTTAATTTTTTATGAAAAAACAAACGGATTCTATTGAAAGAATTCCATAATTCATTACATTAAATGAGATGAACTCTATTTTTTGAAAGGATTTGCATGATGGGGAAATTATTCGGAACCGACGGAATCAGGGGCAGAGCCAATGTCTACCCGATCACACCGGAAACCGCGCTTCGCGTAGGAAAGGCGATCGCCCATGTTTTTGGCGCCCAGGGGCAGACGGCTCCGCGCGTCGTTCTCGGAAAAGACACCCGTCTCTCCGGCTACATGCTGGAAACCGCGCTGACCAGCGGCCTGGTCGGAATGGGCGCCAGCGTCCTGGAGATCGGCCCCCTCCCCACGCCGTCCATCGCCCACCTGACCCGCTCCATGTGCGCCGACTGCGGGATCATGATCACCGCCTCCCACAATCCGTCCACGGACAACGGAATCAAGATTTTCAGCGCGGACGGCTACAAGCTGCCCGATGAAGTCGAAGACGAGATCGAACGCTATATTCTGGCCGCGGAACAGGGCAACGACCTTGTCGGCTCGGAGAAGATCGGCAAAGCCTTCCGAATCGACGACGCCCGCGGACGATATATCGAATTCGCCAAAAGCTCCATCAAAAACCACTCCCTCAAGGGGATCAAAGCCGTTCTCGACTGTGCCAACGGAGCCGCCTACTCCATCGCGCCGCTGATCCTGCGCGAACTCGGCGTCGAAGTGATCGCAACCGCCGTCAATCCCGACGGCTACAACATCAACGCCGACTGCGGCGCCACCCATCCGGAGAATATGACCGCGCTCGTGCGCCGGCACCATGCCGACATCGGGATCTCCCTCGACGGAGACGCCGACCGGGTGATCTTCTCCGACGCCAAAGGCCGCGTGGTCAACGGCGACCGCATCATGGGGCTCTGCGCTCTGGACTACAAAGCCCGGAACCGTCTCGCCAACAACACGATCGCCGTCACCGGCATGAGCAACCTGGGCCTTCTGGCCGCCATGAAGGAAGCCGAAATCCAGGTGGAAATCACCCAGGTGGGCGACCGTTATGTAATCGAAAAAATGCGGGAACTGAACCTGAACCTCGGCGGCGAACAGTCCGGACACCTGATTTTCCTGGATTACGCCACCACCGGAGACGGCATCATCTCCGCCCTTCACGTGCTGCGCCTCATGAAGCGGCATGAAAAATCCCTCCACGAGCTTTCCCGGTTCATGGAGGAATATCCGCAGAAACTGGTCAGCCTTCCCGTCCGGGAACGGGTTCCGATCGATCAGCTTCCGCTCCTTTCGGCGCAGATCCGGGAAGCGACCGCCGCGCTGGGCGGCAGCGGCCGCGTCAACGTCCGCTATTCCGGAACGGAAAATAAAATCCGTGTCCTCGTCGAAGCACGGTCCGCGTCCGACATGGAACGCTGGCTCGGCCGTCTCACGGAGACCGTCAAAAAGGAACTGGTCTGATGCTTACTCTGGTCGAATCGGGAAACGCCCGTCTTCTGGAACCCCTGACCTGCCGGCGCTCCGCGCTGGAAATCGAAGTCGCGGGTTCCACGCTGCGCGGAGCGCTGGAACAGCGCTGGCGCGAGGTCTCCGCGAACCGGAACCTCACCGCGGTGTCCGACTTCTGGCCGTCGCGCACCCTGACGGACATGGTGAAGGACGCGGAAAGCCCCTTCATCGTTTTCTGTGAAGACCGCAAAGTCGCCTGGACCACGGAAAATCTTCCGGAAGCGCTTCCGGTCGAGGCGGACAAGGCATCTTTTCCGATTCTCTATCCCTGGCATATCCTTGCGGTCAACGAGGATGCGCTGTCCGACGTCCGGGAAAAAATCGACGGGTGCGTGCGGGAACGGGTCACCGTCGACGGCACGCTGGTGCTGGGGGAAGGCTCCGTGATTCTTCCGGGCGTCTACATCGAAGGGATCGCCGTGATCGGAAAGAATTGCAAGGTCGGCCCGAATTGTTACATCCGTGGAACCACCTGCCTGGCGGACGACTGCCACGTCGGCCAGGCGGTCGAGATCAAGAATTCAATCCTGATGACCAAGGTCGCGGCCGGACATCTTTCCTACATCGGGGACTCGATCATCTGCCCGAAAACCAATTTCGGCGCCGGAACGATCCTCTCCAACTTCCGTCACGACGGCAAGAACCACCGTTCCATGGTGGACGGCGTGCTGGTGGACACGGGCCGGCGGAAACTCGGCGCCATCATCGGCGACAACGTCCATACCGGCATTCATTCGTCCGTCTACCCCGGACGCAAAATCTGGCCGGATGTGTGTCTGAGGCCCGGCGCAATCGTTCAGAAGGACCTCAAGGAAAATCCCTGAAAGACTCTCTGAAATTCAGGCGAAAAACCTCCGGCGGAGCTATTCCGCATCGGAGGTTTTTCTTTGCGTTGAGCGCAAACCGGGAATCACTGGAGCCGGAACGGGTTTCCGAATTTGGCGGAATGCCCCAGTTCGGCTTCGATTTCCAGCAGGCGGTTGTATTTGGCGATCCGCTCGCTGCGGCAGGCGGAGCCGGTTTTGATCTGGCCGCCGCCCATGGCCACGGCAAAATCGGCGATGAAGGTGTCTTCGGTCTCGCCGCTGCGGTGGGAGATCACGTATCCCCAGCCGGCCTTCCGGCACAGGGAAATGGTCTCGATGGTCTCGGTGACCGTGCCGATCTGGTTCAGCTTGATCAGGACGGCGTTGCCCGATTTTTCCCGGATTCCGCGCTGTACGAACTGAATGTTGGTCACGAAAAGATCGTCGCCGACAATCTGGAGTTTGTCCCCCAGCATGGCGGTCAGCATGCGGAATCCCTCCCAGTCGTTTTCCGCCAGGCCGTCTTCCAGGGAAACAATCGGATATTTTCCGCTCCATTTCTGGTAAAGGTCGATCATCTGTGCACTGGTTTTGAAGCCGCCGCCGGATTTCTCCAGCCGGTACACATTGTTTTCAAAGAAGGAACTGGAAGCGGGGTCCAGAGCAATCGCCACCTCTTTCCCGGGCTTGTATCCGGCCGCTTCGATCGCTTCGACGATCCGTTCGCAGGCTTCGTCATCGCTTTTCAGGTTCGGGGCAAACCCGCCCTCGTCGCCCACGCCGGTCGCATATTTCTTTCCGGAGAGGATTTTCCGCAGGGCATGGAACGTCTCCGCGCCCCAGCGCAGCGCTTCGGAAAAGCTCGGTGCGCCCACCGGCATCACCATGAATTCCTGGAAATCGACGCTGTTGTCGGCATGCTTGCCGCCATTGAGGATGTTCATCATCGGCACCGGCAGCCGGTTTGCGCCCGCCCCCCCCAGATAGACATACAGAGGCAGTCCGGCGGACTGTGCCGCCGCTTTCGCCACCGCCATGGAGACGCCCAGGATCGCATTGGCGCCGAGACGGCTCTTGTTGTCCGTGCCGTCCAGCGCAATCATCAGACGGTCGATGTCCATCTGACGCGCCGGGTCCATGCCGGCCAGCTTCGGCGCAATGATCCCGTTGACATTGGCAACCGCCTTCAGCACTCCCTTCCCGGAATACCGTTTCGGATCGCCGTCCCGCAGTTCAATGGCTTCATGTTCCCCGGTGGACGCCCCGGACGGGACGGACGCCGAGGTCCGGATGCCGTTGTCCAGGGTACAGAATACCCGGACCGTCGGATTTCCGCGCGAATCGAGGATTTCCATGGCGTGAACGGATTGAATCAAAGCTTTCATATTCCTCTCCCTTGTTTGTGCGGAGAAGGGACGCGCCGCCGCCAACCCCCTTCATTTTCTTACTGTCATTTACCGGCGGATAAAGAAAATACCGCCGGAAGCGCATATTTCAAAGCGTTTCCGACGGCTGTTTTTACAAGAACAGGATCAGGCTTTTTTGCGGCGCATGCGCCAGGCCATCAACCCGCCGCCGAGAAGCAGCGTGGCCAGGATTCCCGGAAGGGGCTGTCCGGAGGGAGAAGAAGCCACCCCGGAAATTCCGAAGAAAACCGATCCGCCGCTGGTGAAGTCCAGCTGGAAGAGGTTGTTGCCCAGTATATCGGTACCCACGTAGGCATCGCGATAGTTCATGTTGCTGGAGTTGATGGAGTTGGACTTGTTCAGAACCGACGCGCCCGTGGTGCCGTTCACCGTCAGCCAGACGCCGATTTCATCTCCTGCGCTGAATTCGCCGAGAGCGTAACCGGTCTGAGTGACCATCTCATTGTATGGATACTGCTTCGCATACGTGGTGATCGTATCGCCGGTGCCGGCATGAGAAGTTCCGGTGCTATCGACATATCCATAATGGGCCATATCCGCTTTCAGGGAAAGCAGTTCGTTGTTCCCGCTCATGGAATACACGTTGTTGATCTTGTCCAGCAGATAGATCGTTCCGGTTCCTTCCGTCACACGGACATAGAAGGCATATCCATAAACTCCATTGCCCGGACCGCCGTCACTCCACTGGCCGGCCGTCGGACTTTTAACGACTTCATACTGAAATGCCGCAAAGCAATTCAGCATCCCCATTCCAAAGAACAATGCAACCAGTAACTTCTTCATACAGCACCTCCCACAAGTTTATTGTCGTTTTTTATACCACTTGCCTTATATTATACCACACAATCCTTCTAATGTCAATCCCTTAGACCACTTTTTTTTCTAAATTCTCCATCGAAATTCATTTTTTTTGAAAAAAAGTGCAATTATCCTGATTCTTTAAAGAAAAAGCCGGGAAAAAAAAGACCCCCCGTACAAAAACGGCTTGCAAGGTCCTTGTACCGACAGCAGGAGGGTATCCCGTCCGGCTACAAAGATCACCGGCGGCCGCCGCGACCGCCGCCTTCGCTCCCTCTCGGCATGCCTTCCCCACCGCGGACGCCGCCTTCGCTCCCTCTCGGCATGCCTTCTCCACCGCGGACGCCGCCTTCGCTCCCTCTCGACATGCCTTCCCCGCCGCGATTGACCGGCACCGCCCGGCGGAAGTTGCCGGAACGCTGGATATTATGGGTCGGCGTCTGGATCGTCCCCTGATAATACGACCGGCCACTACCGGACTGTATGTAAAAATTACCCGAACCGGGTGCGTAGGGACCGCCCTGCGGGCGTCCGCCGGGAACGGAGGGAGACTGCGCGGGAGCGCCGGGACGGGGACCGCCCGAAGGCCGGGGGGCGCCTCCCGGAGCGGGCCGGGGACTGTCCGGAGGACGGCGGTTCGGACTGCGGGGGTTGTAATAGCGTCTCTTCCCGTGGTCGTAGGGATAATGACGGCGGTACCACCAATAGACCGGCTGATAATTGAAACCGATGTAGTAAAATCCGCCGCCGATATAGCCCGGTCCGTAAGCATAGGTGTACCCCGGATAGTAACCGCCGTAGCCGGGGTAATAGCCGCCGTCGGTGACGTAGACCGGCTGTTCCGTCTGAACCTGTTGCGGCTGCGTCGGGGCTTGCTGCGGCTGCGCAGGAGCCTGACCCGGAGGGGTTTCGTCCGTTTGCTGCGGGGCCTGCTGCGCCAGAGCCTGATCCGGCGGCACGGCGGTTCCCGTCTGCGGCTGGCCGCCTTCGGCGGCATATTCACTGTAGATTTCGAGATAATGATTGGCCAACACGACAGCACGGTCGAGGCTTTCGGCGTAAACCGGAATTTCATTGCCCTGATAACGCGTCTTAAGGCCGGTCGGATAGATGAAGCCGCTCCAGTTGACGCCGGCCGGCAGGGCGGCGGCGTCGATCTGGATGAACTGCGCGGAGATCGGGTTGCCGGATTCCACTTCCACGATTTTCGCCACACACCCCGTAAGGCTGGTGGAAACCGGACTGAGAATCACGGAGACCCGTTTTGCATAGATGACGAAACGCAAATCGTCCGGTTTGATCTTGATGTTCTGTCCGGAGAATTTCGCCTTGATTTCCCGGGTGATGCGCTCCAGCCGGTCTTTTTCCGCTTCCACGACCTTGCCGGGGTCGTCCTTCTCATGCGCTTTTACCTGGGCATCGAACTGGGCGGTTTGCGCTGAATCGTAGCCGTATTGCTTCCGGATGTCCTCGGGCAGAATTTTAAAACTCAGCCCTTTGAGCACATAGTCGCCATGAGGATTGACATAGCCGATGTCGATTCCGCCGGGATGAACGCCTTCGACGACCGCATTCTCGAAGGTCTGACCGTCCAGCGTTCGGATGGTGATGGGGGTGTCCGTGTCCAGGTCCGGGTCCGCCAGGCAAACGGCGGACGTCACGATCAGAAGTGCGGCAGCGATTCTGTTCTTCATTTTTTCCCTCCGGATTTCAAAAACAGTCAAACGGAACCGAATGGAAAACTATAGCTTGAGGAAATCGAAAAATCCAATCGGAATCAATCTTTTTCACCATTATTTTCATTTTCCGGCGGCGTTTCCAGTATTTGAAAGGCTTCCGGCGCCGAAGGATTCCGGTGAAAAACGGTCCCTTTGCCGGGAGGCCGGAAAGACTGGAATTCAAACCGGGTTCAGCGCAACTCTTTTTTCCGGCAGGCGCGGGGAGAGATTCCCATCATTTTCTTGAAAAAGCGCGAGAACGAATATACGCTCTTGAATCCAAGAGCTTCTCCGATTTCCGTGATGGTCATTTCGGAATGCGCAAGTAAATGGATCGCGTTCCGCAACCTCGACTCCTGCTTGAGATAACCGGGGGTTTTCCCGGTCTGCTCTTTGAACAGATGCCGGAGGTGTCCCGGGGAAACTCCCAGCTTTCTGGCGACCTTTTCAAAAGGAATGTTCCTGTACTGGATCATGATCTTGCAGACTTCCGCCACACATGCGCTGAGCTGGCTCTTCCCGCTCAGCGGTTCCGAAGGGGATGATTCCGTAATACAGTCCGGCAGATGATTGAGGAGGAGTGCAAACCGCAAAAGGGCTTCGGAACCGTTGGAAGGGGTTTCCTGTTTTCGCGCGTTTCTGTAGGAATCCATGAATTCGGAAAGCCTTTTTTCTCCGATGCGGTCGAGACGGAGGCATTTTTTCTGAAGCGGAGCCAGCATTTCGGTGGATTCCGCATCGAAGCGGATCAGGAGCCATTCGACGTGTTCGTTTTCAAAGACAAGCCGCAGGTGCCCCTGCCCGGGAAACACGAGGATGGCATCGCCCTCGGAAAGAATATAGCTCACGGAATCGAGCAGAAGCCGGCCGCGTCCTTTCAGACAGATCCACAGCACATAACTTTTGTGAATGTTCAATCCCTGTGGAAAAAGGTTCCGTTCCGGTTCGCTTCTCTTGAAAACAAGGATATGGGTCGGATGCGGCGGACACGCGGTCAGATCGAGACTCTGCAGCGAGTCGTTTTTCGCTTCTTCGGGTATGAAAGAGTATTTTTTCATGATGTGCCAGGCCTTGTTCCGGGCTGTCTCCGATTGAAAACCGGCAGCGGACCCTTTGGAATACTATACTGGTTCCCTCCGGAGAATGCAACCTCAAAACAGGAAACAACCGGAAGAGAAGGTGCAAAATCGTCGTTTTAGTTAAAAAAAACATTGTATTTACTATTTTATTTAATCAATTCCCCGTATATAGTAAGGCAGAATCGAAAAAGAGGATGCCGTCGGACGGGTCAGCAGATAAGACAGTCCGGGTTCAGGCGAAAAAAAGCGGAACGCATTGAAAACTTTTTTCATCGGAAAGGAGAAGAACATGCACATGAACCATTCCCACCCCGGAAACACGCCGTCGGGAGAATTGCAAATGAAAGGAGACGGTCATCCAGTCCGGCCAATCGCGGAATTCACATTGATCGAACTCCTGATCGTGATTGCAATCATCGCGATTCTGGCGGCGCTGCTGCTGCCGGCCTTGAACAAGGCGCGGCAGACCGCACGGAACATTTCCTGTCTCAACAATCTGAAGCAGATGAATGTATACGTCACGCTCTATTCGGACGACAGCCGGGAATGGTTTCCGTCCGTGAAGCCCTTCTCTTCCTATCTGAAGGCATTGGGCTACATCGGCAAGGAGCCGAGCACGAATCTCCAAACACGCAGCAGGACGTTCACTTGCGAAACAGGTATTGCTTCCGACGGAGGATATGACAAGTGGAGCCAGCAGCCGCGAAACTATCTGGGCGGAGCCAATAAAAATGTGATCACCAACGGAACCGGATTCTATCTGAATACAAATCTTGGAAAATGCACTGCCGCCTCGGTATCGCAGAACTATGACCTCTGGATACACCAGCAGTTGACCGTAAGCGGTTCGACCGTTTACTTTTTCAAGCCGAAAAGCGTCAAATATCCCGGAGCCACGCAGCTGATCCATTGCGGATGCCCGGACAACAGTTATTATTTTTACTGGCATTCGGACAAAATCCAGCTCGTTTTTATCGACGGAAGCGCAACCGGGAAACAATACGCCCAGATGAGCGGCGTGTATGCGCGCGGGTCCATCTGGTATGCCTATCCCTCGAGCGGACATCCGAACAGGGGTTCCAATCTTCAGTATGCGGGATGGTAACGGAATTTCAAAAAATCCAAGAGGAGGAATAATATGAAGCAGAAAATAAGGAAGATTCTTTTCTTTTTCGCAGGGAGCATCGTTTCTTTTGCATGCTGCGCCGCCGATTTTGCGATTGCGACGGGAAACAATCCGGCTCTTCCCGTCGGAAGGGCCGCGGAAGAATTGAAAGTATATCTCGACAGGATTTCCGGAGGGTCTGCCGCGGTTTCCCCGAAAACAATCGAAGGGAAATTCAATATCGTGCTGGACACGGCAAACGATCCGGCGCTGGGAAACGAGGGATACCGTTTGAAATCCGACGGAAAAAGCCTGCTCATCTCCGCCAACACCCCGTTGGGAATTCTTTATGGAGCCTATGGTTTTCTGGAGGATGTCATGGGGGTCCGGTGGTTCGCGCCGGGAGCGGAAAATGAATACGTTCCGAAGTCCCCCTCTCCTTCCATCCCGGTCATGGATCAAGTCTTCAAGCCGGATTTTACGCTCCGGAGCATCGGCATTGTCAATGCGGGCGGCGGCAAGCCTTTGAATGATACCTGGGACTGGATGGTGCGCAACAGGCTCCAGCTCTCCGTGAAGCCGCAGCGGGACAGCCGGTTTATGCGCGAACGCGGGGCCTATTATTTCGATGGAGGACACGTCCTGATGCGCATCGTCCCGGACACGCTGTTTGAAGCACATCCGGAATATTTTGCGCTGGTCAACGGCAAACGAATCCGGCAGAGCGACGCCAAGGGACGGCATCTGTCGCAGCCGTGCACCACAAATCCGGAAGTCATAAAAATGACGATCGAATACCTGGACCGGTACTTCAAGAATCTGCCGGAGGGCAAAGCCGTCTTTCACATTGGAAACAACGATGTCCAGACATGGTGCGAATGCGAACACTGCCGCGCCCTCGATCCGCCGTCCGAACGGGAAAAAGGATATGTGTCGACACGCTTTTACACCTTCATAAACGAGGTCGCGAAAGAGGTGCTCAAACGCAATCCGAAGGCGGAAATCCGGGCCTGGGGCTATCAGAATTTCCGTGTGCCGCCGGAAAGCCTCCGGCCGGACCCGAGAATCCAGGTCGGGTTCTGCACCCACCAGCGCTGCTACCGGCACAGCATCGCCGACAAGAACTGCGCCTTGAACGGATGGTACCGCGAGGTTTTTGCAAAATGGATCAAGTCGGGAGTCCGCGTTTCGGAACGGGGCTATCAGGAAGTCCTGATGAACGAGGACGAATATTTTTATCTCCCGATCGAGAAAGCAATCGCCGATGACCTCAAATATTACAAAGCAGCCGGAGTGACCGGCTATTCCTACATCATCACCCCTCCGGACGCCTATGTTCAATGGATGAAAAATCCGGAACGCCAGAAAAAGGTCCTGGCACAGTGGGATTGCCTTTGGCAGTCGCTTTTTGTCGCGGCCAAGCTGATGTGGGACGCGGACCGGGACTATGAAAAGCTCTGCGAAGACATGGGCTCGAAATATTACGGCGGCGCCTGGCCCGCCGGCAACAAGGCGGCAAAGGCGC